>NZ_JAYMVP010000001.1:0-227025 GCF_048056915.1 Phaeobacter sp. JH20_02
AAAAAAAATAATGTTAGGGATATCAGGACGGGCATGTGGCGTGGGGGGACCCGATTGCCGCAGCAGCCCGCAACGACCCGAGGGAGGAAAACAATGAAATTCTTGAGTGGAGTCTCCGCACTTGCCTTTGCCGCCACCGCGAGCATGGCCCTTGCCGAAGATGTGACCGTTGGCGTCAGCTGGTCGAACTTCCAGGAAGAGCGCTGGAAAACCGACGAAGCGGCGATCAAGGCTGCGCTGGAAGCGAAAGGTGCGACCTATGTATCGGCAGATGCACAGTCGTCGTCGGCCAAGCAGCTTGCGGACATTGAAAGCCTGATTGCACAGGGCGTGGATGCGCTGATCGTTCTGGCCCAGGACGCTCAGGCGATTGGCCCGGCTGTTCAGGCGGCGGCGGACGAAGGTATCCCCGTTGTTGCCTATGATCGCCTGATTGAAGACAGCCGTGCCTTCTATCTCACTTTCGACAATGTCGAAGTGGGGCGGATGCAGGCCCGGGCCGTGCTTGAGGCCCAGCCGAGCGGCAACTATGTGATGATCAAGGGCTCGCCCACCGATCCCAACGCGGATTTCCTGCGCGGTGGCCAGCAAGAGGTCATTCAGGCGGCAATCGATAGCGGCGATATCAAGATCGTTGGCGAAGCCTATACCGATGGCTGGCTGCCGGCCAACGCTCAGCGCAATATGGAACAGATCCTGACCGCAAATGACAACAAGGTCGATGCCGTTGTTGCCTCCAATGACGGCACCGCCGGTGGTGTTGTCGCCGCGCTGACCGCGCAGGGCATGGAAGGTATCGCGGTGTCCGGTCAGGATGGCGACCACGCTGCGCTGAACCGTGTTGCCAAAGGCACGCAGACCGTTTCCGTCTGGAAAGACGCTCGTGATCTGGGCAAGGCCGCCGCTGAAATCGCGGTGGAAATGGCCGAGGGCGCTGCCATGGGTGATGTCGCGGGCGGTGCCGCCTGGACGTCCCCAGCGGGCACCGAGCTGACGGCGCGGTTCCTGGAGCCGATCCCGGTGACCGCTGACAACCTGTCGGTTGTTGTCGATGCCGGCTGGATCACCAAGGAGGCGCTGTGCCAGGGTGTGACCAACGGTCCTGCGCCCTGCAACTAAGCAGCTGCTGAGAGTTTCTCGGCTACTTCTTTCTAAACCGGCGCGCGCCCTCAGAGGGTCCCGATTGGATCGGGCGCGCGTCCCCCTTTCACTACCGCTGATCACTGGAGTTCGGATATGACCGAAACCACGTCTCAGCCGATCCCCGAACAAAACAAGCGTGGCCTGTTCCAGCAATTGGAACTGGACGTCCGCCTATTGGGAATGATCGGTGCCTTTGTCATCTTGTGCATTGGATTCAACATCCTGACGGATGGACGTTTCTTGACGCCGCGCAATATTTTCAACCTCACCATCCAGACGGTCTCTGTGGCGATCATGGCCACGGGCATGGTCTTTGTGATCGTGACACGCCACATCGACCTGAGCGTCGGTGCGTTGCTGGCGACCTGCTCGGCCGTGATGGCTGTCGTGCAGACCGATGTGCTACCGGATATGCTGGGGCTTGGACTCAACCACCCGGCAACCTGGATCATAACCGTGGTGGTTGGCCTGACGATCGGCACCCTGATTGGGGCTTTTCAGGGATGGATGGTAGGTTTCCTGACCATTCCCGCCTTTATCGTGACCCTGGGTGGTTTTCTGGTCTGGCGTAACGTTGCCTGGTATCTGACCGACGGGCAGACCATTGGCCCGCTTGACAGCAGGTTCCTAATCTTCGGGGGCACCTCGGGCACGCTGGGCACTACGCTCAGCTGGGCCGTCGGAATCGTAGCCACGGCTCTGGCGTTGGTTGCCCTGTGGAACAGCCGCCGCGGCAAACAGGGCCATGGTTTCCCGGTGAAACCCGCCTGGGCGGAAGCGGTGATCGCAGGTGCGATTGCGGCGTCGATCCTTGGCTTTGTGGCCGTGCTGAATGCCTATCAGATCCCGGCGCGCCGTCTGGCGCGAATGATGGAAGCAGAAGGCGAAACCATGCCTGAGGGGCTGGTTGTCGGTTATGGCTTGCCAATCTCGGTGCTGATCCTGATTGCAACTGCCGTGATTATGACGATTATCGCCCGGCGCACCCGGTTTGGCCGCTATATCTTTGCCACCGGTGGCAACCCGGATGCCGCCGAGCTGTCCGGCATCAACACCCGTCTGCTGACGGTCAAGATCTTTGCCCTGATGGGATTTCTCTGTGCGCTTTCAGCGGTTGTGGCCTCGGCCCGTCTTGCCAATCACTCCAATGATATCGGGACTCTGGATGAGTTGCGCGTTATTGCGGCGGCCGTGATTGGCGGCACTGCACTGTCCGGTGGGTTTGGCACGATTTATGGCGCCATCCTTGGGGCGTTGATTATGCAGAGCCTGCAGTCGGGGATGGCCATGGTCGGTGTCGACGCACCGTTCCAGAACATCGTCGTGGGCACCGTGCTGGTTGCAGCCGTCTGGATCGATATTCTTTACCGCAAACGCGTGGGGGCCCGGATATGAGCACTGCAAAAGAGTTGCGCGCCGCAGGCGCCACGCCGCTGGTCGAGATGAAAGATATTTCGATCTCCTTTGGCGGGATCAAGGCTGTGGATCACGTCAGCGTTGATCTCTATCCCGGCGAAGTTGTTGGATTGCTCGGCCATAATGGTGCCGGGAAATCCACCTTGATCAAAGTGCTGTCGGGTGCCTACCAGATGGATTCCGGCGAAATCCGGGTCAATGGCGATAAGGTTGAGATCACCAATCCGCGTGATGCACGGTCGCATAACATCGAGACGATCTATCAGACATTGGCGCTGGCGGATAATCTGGATGCGGCCTCCAACCTGTTCCTGGGTCGCGAGCTGGTTACCCCGTTTGGTCTGGTGGACGATTCCGCCATGGAGGCCGAATGTCGCAAGATCATGAACCGGTTGAACCCGAATTTTCAAAAATTCTCGGAACCGGTTTCGGCTCTCTCGGGCGGTCAGCGTCAGTCGGTTGCCATCGCGCGGGCGGTCTATTTCAACGCCAAGATCCTGATCATGGATGAACCGACAGCTGCCCTTGGGCCGCATGAAACGCAGATGGTTGCCGAGTTGATCCAGCAGCTGAAGGCGCAGGGTATCGGTATTTTCCTCATTGATCACGATGTGAATGCGGTGATGGAGCTTTGCGACCGGGCTTCGGTCATGAAGAACGGTCAGCTGGTTGGCACCGTCGATATTGATGATGTCACCGATGATGACCTGCTGAGCATGATCATTCTGGGCAAGCGGCCCGGCGAAGCGGCGGCCTAAGTCGCGACGTCGATAATATCGGTTTGGAAGGGGCTGCCATTGGTGGCCCCTTTTCCATATCAGAATGGTTGCCCAGCCTATCGCAAAAACCTACATAAGATGTAGATTTTAGAAGGGTGATAGATGCTGACAATTGGGACATTGGGCAAGCGGACAGGCACGAAGGTGCAGACCATTCGCTACTACGAAGAGATTGGCCTTATGCCGGAGGCGGGGCGCACAGCAGGCGGGCAGCGTCGCTATGGCGAGAGTGATATGGACCGGCTTTCGTTCATCCGTCACGCGCGACAACTTGGCTTTGGTCTGGAGGCAATCCGGGAGTTACTGAACCTCGCGGATCATCCGGGTCAGTCCTGTTCTCATGCAGATTCCATTGCGCAGAGACAGCTGAAAGACGTCGCTGATCGGATTGCCCGGCTGGAGGCCTTGCAGACTGAACTACAGCGCATGATCCGTGAGTGTGCCGGGGGAACCGTTGCCGAGTGCCGGGTGCTGGAGGTTTTGCGGGATCATTCCGAGTGCCTGACAAATCATGATCAGATTGGCGCCTGATCAGGGCATCGGGTTCGTTTGCTCGTGGCCGAGCGCACGGAGCAACATCCGGCGTTGATGATCCTGACCCCCAAAGAACACCGCCAATACGCGTAGCTGCTGTTCGGCTTCGTTCAGGTCAAAATATAGAATGGCGCGCCCCTTTGTCACGCTGCGCAGTCCCGGAGCGATATCGCTGCGCAGGGTGCCCTGGTGCGGAGCGTTGCCCAGTGCCTCAATGGCCGCGTCAATCTCGTTCAGGCGGGCGGCTGCCCTGCTGAATGCGGTGTCCGGATCCTCGCCAAAGCCGATTGCCGCATCAAAGAGAAAGTCGAATATGGCGTCAAGATCCTGATCAATCGCCTCGGCGCGATCAACCCGAAAGACCATGTTCTGCCCGTTTGCGCGCCAGAAGATCGGCGGTCCTTCGACGCCCCTCAGTACCGCTGACAAAAGAGCCGTCGCGGCGCTCGGCGATCAATGCACGCAGGGCGGATGTCTCGGCGCGGCGGGCTTCCGTTTCTTCGCGTAGCAATTCCAGACCCTGCTGCAACACCGCGCTGAGGCTTGCATATCGCCCTTCTGCCACCAATGTGCGGGCAAAGTCGTCCTGTGCTTCGGTCAGGGAGATGGAGGCTTTTACACTCATTTGCGCACCTGAGGCTCTTGTGGGTGACTATGAGATTATACTACTCAGTAGTATTTATCAACCCGGCACCGGACAGGCCGCGCAGTGCAAGAGCGATCCAGCCGAGACCTGCCAAAGCAATAATGAGCCAATTATCGCTTCCCCATTGGTTAATGATAATCCCGCCGATGGCCCAGCAGATTGCGACGGTGTATGTCCAGGCTGAGGGGCTGTCTGCCTGGACCAAAAGCCCGACCGCCAGCGCCGCCGTCAGGCAGATTACGCCCGCCAATTGCGGGTTCATCAACCCATATCCTGGAAGAATGATACTGATGGATACCGCCGATGCTGCGGTCAGCCATCCGGCATAGAGCCCTACAGGACCGCGTTTCCAGACCCGATTGTTGCGGCCTGCGCGGCGCATAGCCAGGATCGCGGTGACTGTCATCGCGATGATCAGGATTGTGGCAAGGATGGGTGAGCTGTTCGCAACCCAAAGCCAGCACACCCCGATGGCCAGGCTGATAGAGAGGGGTTTTCGCATCTCATGCCATGTTGAGCCCTCCGGCGCGCGAAACGCGCCAAATCCGGCCCCAACGATCAGCCAGATGTAGATCACGATCCAGATTGAAAAGGCCGGACCGATGGGTTGAATGACCGGGTCGGGCTGTGGATAGGGCAGTTGATCAGCTGTATAGCCGGTAAACGGGTCGGTTATCAGCGGCGCGGCGGCAAAGGCTAGGGCAAGGGCCAGTGTAAGATAGGCCATGGACTGCTTGCTCATGATATCGAACTCGCTTTCGTATGTAGGCGCCAACTGAGGGCGGCATCTGTGGCTATTCCGATTTGCTTATCTAGTCTTAAAGAAAGCTCCGAAGCTCCTCCAATGTTCCCGCTTCTAACGCTGGTTTATCGGTCCGAATGCGATTGATACGGGGAAACCGCATGGCCAGACCACTTTTGTGACGGCTGGATTCATTTAGACCTTCAAAGGCCACTTCCAGGACCAATTCGGGCTTCACCGCGCGGACTGGGCCGAACCGGTCCGTCGTGTTGTTGCGCACGAAGCGGTCCAATTCCTTCAGCTCGGAATCGGTGAACCCGAAATAGGCTTTGCCGACGGGCACCAGCTTATCGCCGTCCCAGACGCCGAAGGTGAAATCGGAATAGTAGCCTGAGCGTTTGCCGTGGCCGCGCTGTGCATAGAGCATGACGGCATCGACCAGCATAGGATCGCGTTTCCATTTGAACCAGTTTCCGCGTTTGCGCCCCGCGATGTAGGCGCTGTCGCGCCGTTTGATCATGACGCCTTCGATTACGCCTTCGGGTGGGTTGGCGCGAAGAACTGCCAGATCCTCCCATGTGCCAAAGGTGAGCGGGTGAGAGATGTCGATACGCGGATCGTTCAGGTCCGCAACACAGCGATGCAGCCGGGCCTGGCGTTCATCCAATGTCCAAGATCGCAGATCTTCACCCTCCCAGAACAGCAGGTCGTAGGCGCGCAGCGCGGCGGGATGGCTTGCCAGCATGGTTTTGCCCACCTTCTTGCGACCAAGCCGTTTCTGTAAATCACCAAAGGGCGCGATGATGGTGTCGCGCTTAACCAGCAATTCGCCATCGAGCGTGCCGGTGAAGTTCAGCGCTTCAATGACGTCGGGAAAAGCGCCTGAGATATCCTCTCCGGTGCGTGAATAGAGCCGCCGGGTGCCGCCGTCATTCACGGCCTGCACGCGGATACCGTCCCATTTCCATTCTGCAATGAAGTCGCCGGGAGAGAGGCTGGAAAGGTCGTTCAGATCTGTACCTGTGGACAGCATAACCGGTCGGAACGGCGCGGCGGCAAGGCTTTTTGGTTTGTCACCCCCTTCGAGCCAGGAAAACAGTGGCAGGTAGGGCGGCGTCAGCCCATGCCAGAGCTCCTCGATTTCCGCGACATCGACCTCGCCATATTGTGCCAGGGCGTTGCGGGCCAGTCGGGCGGAGACGCCAACGCGCAGCCCGCCGGTGGCCAGCTTCAGGTAGGCATAGCGCTGCGACGGTGTCATCTGCGACAGGCGGCGGATGATCAGTGCCGGAAGCTGGGCCTTTGCGGTTTCGGACAGCTCCGTCACAGCCTCGGTCAAGGACAGATATGCCTCGCCGTCTGAGCGCGGCCAGATCAGGGCAACGGTCTCCGCCAGATCGCCCACGAAATCATAGGAGAGGCGGAAAAGTTCTGGGTCAGTCTCTTCCGCCACCAGACCGCGCAAAAGCGAAGGCGTCACATTGCGGAGTGATAGATCACCCGTAATCGCTGCGAGCGCATATCCCCGTTCAGGGTCCGGCATGGCTTGAAAGGCATGGAGCAGATGCGCCGTCTTACCGTTGCGAGACGGGGTAAAGGCGAGCTGCTCCAGAAGGTCTGCGAAGGCTTGCATCAATCTGCCTCCTCCTCATAGCCGACCAGCCGCAGGGGACGGGCGGCAATCTGGTTCAGCTCACACCAGCGAACCAAAGCATCCTCGCGGCCATGGGTCACCCAGACCTGTTTCGGGGCGAGTTCTCTGATGGTTCGGGTGAGATCCGGCCAGTCGACATGGTCGCTCAGTATCAATGGCAGCTCCACGCCGCGCTGCCGCGCGCGGGCGCGGACCTGCATCCAGCCACTGGCAAAGCAGATCACCGGATCAGGAAACCGCTGCGCCCAGGCCGCGGCAAAGGCCGAAGGAGGGCCGAGGATTATCTGCCCCTTAAAGGCGGCCTTGCCCTCCTTGGTGGTGGCCGGGCGCAATTCGCCGAGATCAATGCCCTGGGCGATGTGGTAGTCGCACAGGCGCTGAAGTGCGCCATGGATATAGATCGGCCGATCCCAGCCTGCCTGGCGCAACAACGCGATGACACGCTGTGCTTTGCCGAGCGCATAGGCACCCACAAGATGGCATCGCTCCGGCTGAGCAGCAACGGAGCGGAGCAGTTTTTCGATCTCGGACCGGGGGTCCGGGTGATTGAACACTGGCAGCCCAAAGGTGGCTTCGGTCACGAAAACATCGCATGGCGCGAGCTGAAACGGTGCACAGGCAGGGTTATCGACCCGCGCGTAGTCGCCGGAGACGGTAATGGCCGTGTTGCCGTCCTCCACGGTAACCTGACAGGAGCCAAGGACATGGCCGGCCGGTGTGAATGTCGCGCCGACACCCGCGATCGTCGTGCGATCATCGACTGGAACCGATGTGTCGCAAAACGCGTCGCCATAGCGGATCGCCATGATGTCCAATGTCTGCGGGCTGGCCCAGACCGTGCCATGCCCCGCGCGGGCATGGTCAGCATGGCCGTGAGTGATCAGCGCGCGGGGCACCGGGCGGACCGGATCAATGTAGAAATCACCAGCAGGACAATAAAGCCCATCGGGGCGCGGATGCAGCAGCTCTTCCGGTAGGCGTGGTGCATTCACGGCGCAGGATCCTTCATATTACTTCTAGGCGGTGTTCCAGGAAAGTTAAGCCAAACAGGGGTTTGGGCAAGGGGAGACCGTGCCGACGCTGGCGAGCCGACGTCTTGCCATCCAGTGTGGAACCATCAAGAGGCTCAGGCGTTTTGCCTGCTATGGCGCAGTTTCCTGCGCTGCCGCTATTACCCAACCCGAGGAGAAGGCCCGTGGCGCAGAAGGATTTAACACAGGGCACTGTTTCGCGCGCTCTTGCTGCGGTCTCCGCTCCAATGTCCTTGGGGATTTTGGGCGTGTTGAGCGTTGGACTGGCAGACGCGTATTTCCTCGGGCAGCTGGGGGAGGCTCCGCTGGCGGCCGTCGGGTTCATTTACCCGGTGACCACGGCGGTGACGTCTTTGTCCATCGGCCTGTCCGCTGGAGCCAATGCGGCGATTTCCCAGAGCCTGGGCCGGGGCGACAGCGAGGCAGAGACCAACAGGCTCTCGGTGCATGCGATTGTTCTGGGTATGGTTGTGGCGGTGCTGGTCGCGATCCTGTTTTATCTTGGTGCTGCCTCGCTGTTCTCTCTCATGGGAGCAGGGGGCGCCGTCTTGGACGAGGCGCAATCCTATGTGCCATTCTGGGCCCTGTCGTTTCCTTTTCTGGTCGGCATGGCGCTGTTGAATGCGGTGTTTCGGGCCCATGGCGACGGGGCAACCTCGGCGGTGATCATGCTGGTTGCTGTGGTGCTCAATATCGCGCTGGACCCGATCCTGATCTACGGGCTCGGTCCTGTGCCTGAGATGTCCACGGCGGGCGCGGCGCTTGCGACGGCTCTGGCGCGCGTCCTGACCTTGGTGGGAGCCTTCACTTATGCGCTGCGGATTGGCGTTATTCGTCCTCCGCAGGAATTCGCCGATGGCATTGTCAGCTCAATACGCGAAGTCGTCAGGGTCGGACTGCCGGCGGCCTTCTCCAATGCGATCAACCCCGCCGGTATGGCGATGGTCACCGCAGCTGCTGCCACGCTGGGCGATACGGTTGTGGCTGGGCTGGGGGCGGCTCAGCGTGTGCAGTCGGTCGCGCTGGTACCCTTGCTGGCCCTTTCTGCGGGCATCGGACCGGTCGTCGGTCAGAACTGGGGTGCAGATGAACGGGATCGTGCGCGGCTGGCGGTCTGGCGGTCCTGGCAATTCTGTATCGGTTACGGCTTGGCTGTCGCGCTTCTCCTGACGGTTCTGGCGCCTTCAATCGCCGGGCTGATCGCCTCGGACGATGGAGCGGCGCAGAAGACCGCGCAATATCTCCGCGTCGTCAGCTGGAGTTTTCTGGGCTACGGCGTCCTGGTGACAGCAAATGCCGCGATGAATGCCCGGTCCAAGGCGCTCTGGTCCATGGGGCTGAGCTTGATGCGGATCTTTGCGGTCTATGTGCCGCTGGCCTGGCTGGGGGTCTGGCTGTTCGGCTATGCCGGAATTCTGGGCGCTGCGGTCATTGCGAATCTGGCGGCTGTGGCGGGCGCTTATTATGTCGGCCGCAAGACGGGGCTGGTGGGTCAGTGAGGGCAGCCCGATCAGTTTGTCGTCAGTAGTTCGAGTAGTCTGCCTTCACCCATGCGAAGTCCGTCGATACTATGCCGGGTGAGCGATTTGAGCCGTGCGGTGCGCGTGTCGTCGGGCAGTTCGGCCAATGCGATGACCTTTGGGTGAATGTAGCTGTTGCGCGCCATGGTCGGTGTATTGTGCAGCCGCTCCGCCGCTGCCTCCGCCATGGCTGAAATCGTGAGCCTGGGGGCACGCAGCGCCGTGCGAAAGGCTGCATGGGTACCGTTCCAAGTGCGCAGCGTTTTGGCGGAGACGCCGTCACCGCAGAGGTTGGTCAGAACCTCCTGTACCTGCTCTGACCGGACGGCGCGTACGCTGCCGCCATCATCGAGCCAAGAGATGAGTTCGCGTCCGGGCAGGTCCTGTGAACGCTCCAATATGCGTTGCAGGGCCGCGCCCCGGATCGACTTCTCAACTGTCTTGCCGCCTTTTGCGGTATAGCGCAGATGTATCGACTGACCGGAGAACTCGATGTGCCGTTGGCGCAGGGTCGTGGCGCCGTAACTGCCGTTGTCCTCTGTGTACTGCGGGTTCCCAATCCTGAGTGAGCCGCGATCCATCAGGGCAAGGACAGCAGCGACCGCCGTTTCCTCTTCGCCTATGGTGCCGCTCAGCCTGTCGCTGATCCACCTGCGCAACTGCGGCAGGCTCTCGGCGAAACTGACCAAATTGTCGAATTTCTGTTCTGCCCGCAACAACTGCCACGCGGGATGGTAGCGATATTGCTTGCGATTGCGCGCGTCGCGCCCGGTGGCCTGCAGGTGACCATTTGCCAATGGGCAGAGCCAGACATCGGTATAAGCAGGGGGCACGCCAAGCCCGTTGAGCCGGTCCACTTCGGTACGGTCCCCGATGTGGCTGCCATCAGGCATATGATAGGAAAACCCGCGACCGCGACGTCGGCGCGAGATCCCGGGCTGATCATCCTTGCAATAGACCAGTTTCATCAGGTCGATCCACGTTTGGCGGGACTTCGGACTCGCAATGTGCGGGCCGCCTGTCGAGCAGGCGGCCCGAGTGGCGTCAGCTCATCACCATGACGGATTTTACATTCACAAATTCCTTCATGCCAAAGCCTCCATGTTCGCGGCCATAGCCGGAGTCCTTGACGCCGCCGAAAGGCATGTTGGGGATTGCCAGGCCAAATCCGTTGATGAAGATCATGCCGGTGTCGAAATGATCGCGGGCGAGGGCAATCGCCTTGTCCGTATCTTTTGTCATGATGCCACCGCCGAGACCAAATCGGCTGTCGTTGGCAATGCGCATCGCATCCTCTGCGTCCTCGGCGCGGATCAATGCGGCCACCGGGCCGAAGAGCTCGTCGTCATAGGCAGGCTGGCCCGGGGTCACGTTTTCCAGAACGGTCGCCGGATAGTAGAAACCTTTGCCCTCTGGCATTTCGCCGCCGCAGAGGATCTTGGCACCACCTGCGACACTGTCCTTGACCTGCTGATGGAGGTCATCGCGCAGATCTTTCCGTGCCATCGGTCCAATGTCGGCATCGTCACCCATCGGGTCGCCCGGGGTCACGTCTTTCATGGCGGCAACATAGGCGTCGCGGAATTCGTCGTAAATTGCGTCGACGACGACGAAGCGCTTGGCAGCAATACAGGTTTCGCCATTGTTATAGGTCCGCCCCTGTACGCAGGTCTGGACAGCTGCGTCGATGTCCGCATCTTTCAGGACGATGTAGGCATCGTTGGATCCTAGTTCCAGCACGGTCTTTTTCACCGCTTCGGCCGCCTTTGCGCCCACTTTGCGGCCGGCGCCATCGCTGCCGGTCAGTGTCACGCCGCGCACCAGGTTGTGGCTGATCAGCGCGTCCGACTGATCGTGGGAAATCACCAGAGCCTGGAACAGGCCCTTTGGCAGGCCCGCGCTTTCGTAGATCTCCTGCAGCATCTGGCCCGAGCCGGTTACGTTGGAGGCGTGTTTCAGAAGTACGCCGTTACCGGCGATCAAGCTCGCGATTGAGTAGCGCACCACCTGGTAGGCTGGAAAATTCCAGGGCTGGATGCCGTAGACGACACCAATGGGGGAATAGAAGATATGCCCTGTCTCGCCACCTTGGATATCGCGCTCTTCGGGGGCGAATGCCGAGGGGGCCTCTCCTGCACTGTAGTCGCAGATGGCCGCGCAGAGCTCGACTTCCTGATGGCTCTGTTTCAGCAGCTTGCCCATTTCTTTTGTCATCAGTTCGGCAAGCTCATCCTTGCGCTCACGCAGGGCGGCCCCGATGGCTTTGATGACCTTCGCGCGCTCTTCTACCGGGGTCTGGCGCCAGCTGAGAAAGGCCTCATGGCAGCTTTGTACTGCAGTTTCCATCGCCTCGTCGCTCAGCAGGGAATAGCTGTTGAGGGTTTCTCCAGTGGTTGGGTTCACGGTTTGAATGGTGTCGGACATGGTTGACCTTTCTCTCTGGCGGCAGGAGGGGAGTTCTTTGCCTATGGCTTGCAAGATCAACGTGGCTTGGTGGTTTGGGTTCCCGTCAATCGCCAGGACGTGAGGTCGCGGTTGTCTTTTGCTGGTTTGACCTAAGGTGCGCTGCTGGTTGGATTGCCTTCTTTGTGGTGGGAACATATATAGAACATATGACTCGACAAACGCTGGATCAAAAGCTCGCTATCCTCAGCGACGCCGCAAAATATGATGCGTCCTGTGCGTCTTCGGGATCGACAAAACGTGACTCCCGCGATGGGAAGGGCTTGGGCTCGAATGAGGGTACGGGCATCTGCCATGCCTACACGCCGGATGGTCGCTGCATCAGCCTGCTGAAGATCCTGATGACCAACTTTTGCATTTACGACTGCACCTACTGCGTGAACCGGGTGTCGTCCAATGTGCCGCGCGCGCGGTTTTCTGTCGATGAGGTTGTAAAGCTGACGATAGAATTCTACCGACGCAACTATATCGAAGGTCTGTTTCTGTCCTCCGGTATCATCCGGTCCCCGGATGCGACGATGTCAGATATGGTGCAGATCGCGCGAAAGCTGCGGCATGAGGAGAATTTTCGCGGATATATTCATCTCAAGACCATTCCCGATGCTGCCCCTGAATTGATTGCCGAAGCTGGGCTTCTGGCGGATCGGCTGTCGATCAATGTCGAGATGCCAAGCGATGCCGCCGTGCGTGAACATGCGCCGGAGAAAGATCCCGGCCAGATCCGCAAGGCGATGGGAGACGTCCGGATGCGCGCTGATGCAGCCAGGGAGGCGAGCTATACGGGCAGGCGTCCGCCGCGATTTGCGCCCGCAGGTCAGTCGACGCAGATGATCATAGGGGCGGATGGGTCAAATGATGCGACGGTGCTGGGGCAATCGACCCGGCTTTATGCAAGCTACAAATTGAAGCGCGTGTATTATTCCGCGTTTTCGCCCATCCCCGACAGTTCGGCCAAGCTGCCGCTGATCTCGCCACCGTTGCAGCGTGAACACCGGCTGTATCAGGCCGATTGGCTGCTGCGGTTTTATGATTTTCAGCTCGATGAGATCACATCGGCTACGTCGGATGGAAATCTGGATTTGCAGGTCGATCCCAAGCTGGCCTGGGCGCTGGCACATCGCGAGATCTTTCCGGTGGATGTGAACCGGGCCAGCCGGGAACTGCTGCTGCGGGTTCCGGGGTTCGGGGTCAAAACGGTCACGCGGATCCTCAGCACGCGACGGCATCGGATGCTGCGATACGAAGAACTGGTTCGTATCGGGGCCTCGATGAAGAAGGCGCGTGCCTTTGTCGTTGCTGGCGGGTGGACACCGGGCGGTTTGACCGACAGCGCGGATTTGCGGGCCCGGTTTCTGCCGCCGCCGGAACAATTGGCCCTGTTTTGATGTATCATGCCGAGATGCCCCTGATCGGGACGGCAGAGGCCTGGCGTCGGGCAGCGCGAGGGTTTCTGGCGCAGAATATCCCACCTGACGCCATCCTGTGGAACAATGAATGCGCCGCGCCGGGTCTATTCGCCTCAGAGGCGCGACCGCCTTCAGGCGGAGAGGTCCAAGTCCCGCGCAGCTTTGTTACCCTCGCCGATAAGGTTGTCTGGCATAGTGATCCAAACCGGTTTGCCTGGCTCTACGGGTTTCTCTGGCGCCTGCGCAGTGAACGCGGGTTGATGAGCGATCGGGCTGACGCGGATCTGGCGCGATTGCGCCAGATGGAAAAATCGGTGTCGCGCTGTCAGCACAAGATGAAGGCCTTTGTGCGGTTTCGGGAGTTGGGTGCCGCTGACGCGCTGCGCCGATCTTTTGCGGCGTGGTTTGAGCCGACACATCACACGGTGGAGCCGACCGCTACATTCTTTGCCCGCCGCTTTGCCGATATGGACTGGCGTATTCTGACACCTGACGTGTCGGCCATATTCGAGGGTGGGCAACTCAGGTTTGAACCGGGGCAGCCAAGGCCCGACCTGCCGGAGGATGCGAGCGAGGCGCTGTGGATCACTTATTTCCGCAATATATTCAATCCGGCACGGTTGAAGGTGCAGGCGATGCAATCGGAAATGCCCAAGAAGTATTGGCAGAACATGCCGGAGGCCGTCGCTATTCCTGACCTGATCGCCTCGGCCCCGGCGCGGGCGCGGGCGATGGCTGAGGCGGCGCCAACTCTGCCACCGTTGCGGGCTGTGCGGGTACAGGCCCGACTACCTGCGGCCAACCCTGTCTGGCAAGGAGCAGCTGGGGGTCTGCCGGAGGCCATCAACAGCTGCACGCGCTGCCCGCTCCACCGGTCGGCCACGCAGGCGGTGCCCGGTGAAGGGCCGACAGATGCCGCGTTGATGATCGTCGGCGAACAGCCCGGTGATCACGAGGATCTGGCGGGGCGTCCATTTGTTGGCCCCGCTGGGCAACTGTTCGACCAATTGGCCGCGGAGGCCGGTTTCCCGCGACAGGCAGCCTACGTCACCAATGCGGTCAAACATTTCAAATTCACGCCAAGTGGGCGCAGGCGGATACATCAGCGGCCCGATGGATCGGAGATCCAGCACTGCAAGATCTGGCTCCGGGCCGAGCTGGAACAGGTCCGGCCGCGGTTGGTCCTCGCGCTCGGTGCCACCGCGACGCAGGCTCTGTTGGGATCAGGTGCGGACATTCTGCGGCGGCGTGGCACCATCGAACATCGCGCCGACGGCACGCCGGTATTGATCACCTTGCATCCATCGTATCTGTTGCGGAGCCCAGATCCTGAGCAGCGCAGCCGTGACACCGAGAGCCTACGCGCGGACCTTCGCCTGGCTGCTGATTGGTTGCGCATAGATGCGGTGAAGCATCGGCGCGACTAATCCGTACTGGTCGTGCTGGTCGAGCCGGAGGCCGCAAGTCCCGCCACCAAGGCAAGCCCCAGCAGGCCCATAGCAGGTGCGATCATTGGGGCAAACTGGCCCACGACCGGCTCAACGAGCAGCAGACATTCGTCCTCTTCCGCATCCCGTTCATCCTCGCACTTCAGCTGATCATCGTCCTGCTGAACGGTCTGAGCAGAACCGGGTGCCCCGAGCAAAGACAGGACCATCAAAGTGATGATCATGAGGCGGGTGACCGGTCCTGTCGATGTCAGGCCGGTCAATTGACTGCTGCCGCAACAGGTGTGGTGATCAGCGACGGGGTGATCTGGCGCAGGGTGCGACCCCATTTTGTGACCGGGTTTTCGGCCACAAAGATCACGTCATCGGGGCGCAGCTGAAATTTCGTCGCGAGTGTCAGATTGGCGGCGCTGCTGGCATTCAGATGCCAGGCGGTAACCGCGCCGAACTCGCGCGGATCGCTGGAGGCGCGCAGCACATAGACCTGCGAGACGTCACCGGTTTCGCGGGCTATTCCACCGCCCGCATCATAGAGTGCATCGGCCAGTGTGGCCTGACGCTCATACGGCAGGGGGTATCGTGTCTGATTGTCGACCTCCCCGGCCAGATAGACGTAATCGCGACCATTGGCACCCAGAGCCTCGCGGGCTTCGAAGGTGCTGCGTTGCTCAGCATTATCATTGCGGCGGAGGGTGATCGCGGTGTTCAGCTCGCTCAGCTCCTGCGCGCGGGCAGCCAGAGTTGTCTGCTTCAGGCGAATTTGCTGTTCAAAGAAGCGTTCGGCCCGGTTTAGGTTGAAGTCCGTGTCGACAAATACCGCATCGCCGGAGACAAGACGCGTGTTCTGCAGGTCGGGGCTGGCATAGAAATCCGTCAGCGGGATCTGGTAGAGGTCGCCGTCGCGGTAAATCCTCACCGAGCTGACATCAATATCTGGGACGGACACGCTGCCTGCGGCGGCAAGGGCTTCGCTGAGGTAGAGCGGCGTCAATGTGATCGGCAACACGCCAGGTTTGCCGACGGCACCGCCAACCGAAACGCGGCGTGAATTGAACTCGGCGATCTCAAGGCTGAATGTCGGATCGAATTGCGCTTCGACCAGTTTCTGAAACAGCAGCTCTTCGGCATCTTCGATGGTCAGCCCGCCGATGCGGATGCGGCCGACGTCGGGTATGTTGACAGAGCCATCATCCTGCACGGTATAACCGTTGCGGCTGTTTTGCGCGGCAAGCAGGCCGGTGAGCTGCTCAAGCGTGTTGCGCGTGGACGGTGTCGCCAGCATCACGACATCACCAACCCCGATCTGATAGGGCATCTGCGGTACGGAAGGGGGGGGCTTCAGGGCGAGGCGTTGATTACGCGCACCTTCCTGAGTTGAGGGTGCCTCAGGCAGGCGGCCCGCCCCGCGGCCAACCAGGCCCGCGCCGGTTCCCGCTGATCGTGCATAGGCATCCGGAAGGGATTGCGGCGCATAAGGCGCGCGGTTGGCCTGGATCACGGTTTCGCCATTCAGCGGAACCACACGCACCTGCGTGCCATCCCCGGCGCCGGGGATGACGTCAGAGCTGCGGTAGATGGTCGAGCATCCTGCCAGCGCAATCGTGGCGCAGCAGATCATAGAAATCAGGC
Source organism: Phaeobacter sp. JH20_02 (assembly GCF_048056915.1). Classification (NCBI taxonomy): domain Bacteria; kingdom Pseudomonadati; phylum Pseudomonadota; class Alphaproteobacteria; order Rhodobacterales; family Roseobacteraceae; genus Phaeobacter; species Phaeobacter sp. JH20_02. Next base: position 16,412 of record NZ_JAYMVP010000001.1, read on the forward strand.
GCAAGGTCTTTCCTCCGGTCGGGGTGGGGTAGTGTTGGTCAGATGCGATAGGGGTGTGCGGATCATGGTGTCACTCGCAGTCGCGTTGTCATATTGCCGATAAACGGCCCGGTCCACTGGCGGCTTTGGATCAACCTGTTGTCTGATGACCGCAGCCAATAGAGGTTCAGGAACCGCTGCTCAGGGTTTTGGCAGTTTTCGACCATCAGACGGCTTGCGATCTGCTGGTCGCCAATGGTCAGGGTGCGGGGGCCGCGATCCTTGATTTCGCAGTGATATGTCCTGGTCTCAATCCGGTCGTTTCCGGTCAGATAGCTGTGAAAGCGCAGCGCCGGACCTTCTGCATGTGCAAAAATCCGTCCACGGGATTGATCCTGTTCAACGGCCATAAGACCGATACCGAAGCCACGGGTTGCGTGCAGCAGACCCCGGTCGGTTTGCAGGCTGGCACCGTCCGAGGACAGCCAGGTCACCAGACCCGCCCGCTCCGTCTCCCGAAGCATCACGCCGCTTCTTCCTGTCTGGAGAAATCCAACCTGCATCTGTTCTGCGCCAGCCTCGGCCAGCTCCGCGACGTGAGGTATGGCAGAGGAGAGACCGCCCTGCCGCAGCTGCTGAAGGGTCAGGATCTCACGCTCGTCATTTGTGCAGGCTGCGAGGATCAGGCAGCCAATAGCAGCGCTGCTGATGACCAGGTGGTGGAGCTGTCGGGTGATCGTCATCTGGAGTAACGCCCCCATTGTGCGGCAAGCGCGCGCCCACGGCTGTCGCGCACTTTTTCATAGAGACGTGTCTGCAGGTTGAGCCGCGCGCCGCCATCGCGCAGCACGGGGCGGATAACCTGCGTGATACTCTGCCGCGACGGTTTGCCGGTGAGCCAGGCAACGGGCACCTCAACACGGATGCCCTTGTCAAAGGAGCCTTCGCCGAAATCCTCGGAGGATGTATCGGTCAGCGTTGCAAAGGCCCCAACCTTGAAACCGTTGTTGAACTCACGGTCGATGGTGACGGTGGTGCCCCAGTCACCAGCCAGATACCGGCCCATATCGACCTGAACATGATAGTCGCCGCGCGTTTTGTAATAGACCGAGGCATGACCGGTCACGACGTCGTAGTCCTGAAATCCGAACTGGACGTCGAAATCGCGTTGCCGGACATAATTAAGCTCGGCTCCTAACGCCAGGCTGCTGCCAACGGGGAACCACAACACCTCTGCCGATATGCCGCCAAACATCTGCTCGAGATAGCCTGCAGTGACGCGCGCAAACAGATCCTGGTGCGGGCGCCAGACGTAATCGGCTGTCAGATGGCTGAGGCGCAGATCGGATTCCGACGCATAGCGGGCCCAGTCCGAGCGGACCCGCGGCAAGACCGAATTTGACGGGCGGGCGGAGGCGTCGAGATTGCCGATCACCGGTTGGCGCAGCTGTCCGGCAAAGGTCAGGCCGGGCGCAGGTTGATAGGCGGCTCGCAGTTCCGCCCCGACTTCGTAGCGCAGCGGCTCATCTGGATCAAAGAAAGACAGCTGCGTGTAAGGCCCGAAGCGATAGGTGAACCGAGGGAAGGCGTCGATGCCAGCGCTGTTGGGGATCGGCTCTGGGGCGTCTTCGATATCGGCGCGGGCAAGGCTGCGCCAGGCGCCATCCAGATCGCCTTCCAGCTCGTAGAGGTCGTTCCGCTGCGTGGTGACGCGGGTCGTGGGCAGGCCGTTCTCGGCGAGCGTGACCTCAAACTGTTGCAGATGCGGAGGCAGGGTATTTGCCATAACGCGATTGGTCCGACCGACAGCCTGCGCGGAGGCGCCGTAGCGCATGTTCTCCACCGTGATCCGCGCTTGGCTGCCCACGCGTTCGAAGCCGAGCAGCCGGATGCCCTCGGACTCAAGCTGGGATTGCAGCACGCCGTAGAGCCGGGCAGGCTCGGCGGATCCGGTTTCGCCCTGGGCGAGGTTCCAGCTGGCCAGGGCGACCTGTTCTTCCGGTTTCAGCGCAGGCGCGGCGGCTCCCTGACCGCCGGGAGCAGCGGCGCGGCGCGGATCAAACGCATAGCTCAGCTGAACGGCGAGGGCCGATCCGTTGAGATAAGAGCCGCCCAAAGTGACTCCGTTGTCGAAGCGGTAGGATGCGCCGATGTTGACAGGTGAACGGATGTCATTCAGCCCACGCTGAGCTTCGGCTGAATAGGTGTCGGAGGAATATTCGGCGGTCAGCGACCAATGCGGAGTTACATCCCAGCGCAGACCGCCAAACAATGCGGCGTCGCCGCGGAACCAATTGCCAAAGTCCAGTTGTCCGGTTGTGGATATGCCGCCGGCGTTTGAATCTTGTCGTGTATCAAACCGCCCATCGAGTGCCGTCAGTGGATTGCGCTGCCCGCCGCGCCCGGCAAGCCGACCCCAGCCAATCCCGCCGGTGACGGTCAGATCGGGAGTGACATGTTTTGTCGCCACGAGGTATTCGCTGGCGTAGACGCCGGTCCCACCGAAATCCCGCAGGCCAAGGGCGATAGCCGGTCCCGCCGCTGTTTCATCGCGCAGTTGAAAATGGATATCAAAGCTGCGGTCATACCGGCTAAGGTCGACGCCGGCGTCGAAACCGCGCAGAAAGCTATAGCGAAAACTGCCGTAGATATTCGGCAACATCTGAAACGTCAGGGTGTTGCGGCTGGTGTTATCGAAGTTTGAGGTGGTCAGCGCGATGGTTCCGTCGGGCAAAACCTCTGCGGTCGGCATATCGACCAATCCGGGCGTTCCATATGTCGATAGTGTCTGGGCCGGAGCCTGAATGGCACCCAGCGGGCCGCTGAGCGTACCCAGGCAGCCAATCATAAGAATTGCGTGTCCCCGCATTCCCACCCAGCCTCGTCGTGCCCACCTTTTTCGGCGGTGCTTCTTCACACTGCTCCCAACCCCGCCTAACACTAGACCAGCAGATTTGCCGGTTATGACAGCATCAGGCCCCCAGGGAGCAGCGATTATGTTCAAAAGGTTAATTACCGGAATTCGGCGAAAACCACAAGATTTTGCAGCTCTCAATCCAGAATTGCGTTTTTATGTTATCGGCGATGTTCACGGATGCGACGATCTGCTGGCCCGCCTTCTGGAGCGGCTTGATCCGGCGCTGCCTCTGGTCTGCCTGGGCGATTACATCGACCGCGGCGAACAGAGCGCCGCAGTTCTGCGCCGTCTCATGAACCGGCCGGATACAACTGCCCTGATGGGAAACCATGAAGCCATGCTGCTGGATTTTCTGATCGACCCGGTTGCACATGCCGCAATCTGGCTACGCAATGGCGGGCTGCAAACGCTTGCGAGTTTTGGTGTCACCGGCATATCGGAGCATTCATCGGCCGCCAGTTTGGAGCAGGGAGCGGCTGCGCTGCGCGCAGCGATGGGTCCAGAGATGATCGCTTGGGTAGAGGGTCTGCCCACCTGTTGCCAATCCGGTAATATATTCATGGCCCATGCCGGTGCGGATCCGGGCGCTCCGGTGTCAGAACAATTCCGGCAACAGCTGCTATGGGGTTGCCCAGATGCCCGCAAGGGACGCCGCAAGGATGATATTTGGGTTGTTCATGGCCATTGGATCGTCACTGAGCCTACTGTTGCCGACGGTCGGATCGCCTTGGATACTGGTGCCTTCGCAACCGGGCGGCTGACAGCTGCTGAAATCGATCTCGGCACAGTCAGGTTTATCTCCACCTGAGGCGGGCTGTATCGGCCATCGGAACGAAACCGGCTCTTGCGCGTTTCTCATCGAGCGGATCTGGGAGAATGGGTCATGTCATCCAAAAGCAAAGCCGAAATCTGGGACCAGTGGAAAACAGCCGTCAATATGGCGCCTGCTGAATTGGAGAGCTGGCTGGAGACGGAAGAGAGCAAATCGGTTGGCGACAGTGACAACGGCGAGTCGACGGGACATGCGTCTGGACGTCGGATCGTCAAGATCAAACGCACGAACAAGGATGACCTGAGTCAGGAAGACTATGAACACATGGCTAAGGTTGTTGGCTATGTTAGGCGACATTGCGCCCAGGGCGGACCCGAGGACGACATTGAAAACAGCCGGTGGCGATACTCGCTGATGAACTGGGGGCATGATCCGTTGAAATCCGATGGGTGTTCCTGACATAGGAGAGGCCAATGACCACAGCGAAGAAAAACGACCCTGAACTCTGGGAAGAAGTGAAAGAAGACCTCACCAAAAGCGGCAAGGGCGGCGAACCGGGGGAATGGTCGGCCCGCAAGGCACAGCTGGCCGTCCAGGAATACAAGCGCCGTGGTGGTACCTATGCCGAAGATGGTCCCGATCAGGAAGATACTGACCTCAATCAATGGAGCGAGGAGGACTGGGGGACCAAATCCGGGGCCGATAGCAGCGAGACCGGAGAGCGGTATCTGCCAAAAGAGGTGAGGATGATCCTGACCGAAAAAGAATACCGGCGCTCGACCCGAAAGAAGCAGAGCGATACCCGCGATGGCCAGGAACAATTCTCCGACCAACCAGAGGATGTGCAGGAGAAGGTAGCGCGTATCAAGGAAAGTGGCCCAACCTATGACATGCTCTATGAGCGGGCACAGGATCTTGATATCGCAGGTCGCTCGGATATGGACAAGGATGCCTTGATGATGGCGATCCGCAAGGCAACGGATGAGAACGGGCGCGCCAAGGGCAGCAAGGCTGCCTTGAACGCCCATACGAAGGCGGAGCTTTATGAACGGGCGCAGGATCAGGGGATCTCGGGGCGCTCCGACATGTCCAAAGCCGATCTGGTCGATGCGCTTGCCAAATCGTAGGCGCTGCTTCTGGCAGGCGTTGTTGGTATCATCGGCTACCCGGCCAATCTGCGCATAGCCATCTCGACCGGGCCATGTTTGGCGTAGCGTGACCAGAGATATGCGTAAACCGTCGCGGCAGCGCAAAAAACAAGGGCTGCTGACACGGCCGTTTCGGGGGATTGGCCGCCCAATAGCCCCATCTCTTCCAGGATGCCCATACCGATCAGAATATGAGCCAGATAGAGCGTCAGTGTCTGGCGCCCAGCGGGCGCAAGTGCCTGCATCACGCCAATGCGGGTTAGAATTGGTGCAAGCAGGAGACAGCCACCGATCACCACACATGCGGTGGAAAGACCAGCAACCATATAGAGCGGCATAGGAGGAATTGGCAGTGTCGTCGCCAAATCGGCCAGGTCAGGGTCGACTTGGCGCAGGCTTTGGACGGCGATGGCGCTCGTTTTTTCAACTGCGGCATAGGTGATGGCTCCGAAGAAGACCAGATAGATCTGGAACCGCCGGTTTTGCAGCGGCATTCTGGACAGAAGAACGCCAGCCAGGAGAAACGCCAGCCACGGTACGACGGGGTGCCAGCCGTTGAAAAACAAATGGCGCAGGAAACCACGGATCGTCCAGAGATCGGCATAGGAGTAGAGCTGCCAGTCCCAGCCGGTGTCGTAGTCCAGGACGAGGATCATTGCCGGAAACATCAGGATCAGCATCACGATGAGCCAGGCGAGGCGCACTGTGGACGCACCGAGTAAGACCGCTCCGAAAAAGAAATATACAGCATAATAGTGCAGGATATCTGCCTCAAAGATCAGCATGTTCACCATCCCCAAGCTAAGCAGAAATGCAGCACGCCTTAACGTCGTCACAGTGATGCTGGCGGTTGCTCTCCTTGCCGCCAGACCAAGCCCGACACCGGCAAGAACGACAAAGCAGGCCGCCGCGCGCCCTTCAAGCGCCGTACTGAGCAGCGCAACGAGGCCGCTGCCCCCCTCAGCCCCCATGGCAATCTTGAAATTCACGATGACCATTCCGACAAAGGCAAAATAGCGCGCAAGATCTAGGCCTTGCAGACGGGCGGTGGATGAAGGTTGCATTCCAAGACCGTAATTGAATGAACGTACGTTCACTAACTGGGCCGTGCGAGCCACGCTTTCAACCCCGGCAGGCAATTCTTCACTGATTAGCTCAGATGAGGTATCAGAATTGCTTCGCCCGGGATCGGTCACCACAGGCGGTAGGCCGGATAGATGCGATGCCCGAAAGGATACGATGAGCGCGATACGAGTGAAACGCGCGTATATCGATCCTTGACTAGAATTTTCGAGGCATCTTATCATGTGAACCATCGCGAACTTATGCTGAGTTTGCGATATATTGACCGGTTGGGGTCGCGTTTTTTTGCGATACTGGAGTGATGAGTAAAGATGCCGAACGCAGTATTGAATGATATTCTGGAACTGGAAGAGTGGCTCGAGTACGTTGGTGGTACGCTCGCCTATAGTGGTAATGCCGATTTGCTTGCAGCATTCAACGCGAGCAATGTGACGCAGCTGACTGTTGGAGAATTTCTGATTATCATCGACGCGGCCGAGCAGGCGATTTTGTCGATCAACTGGCAGGATCTGATCAATCAGATCGCGGAGCTGCTAAACACGCCATTTATCTCTGACCAGCTTACGGCCGCAGAAAAACAGGCCATTCTTGACGCTGTGGCGATGATTGAACCCTCGGATATTACCGAGGGGTTTGACCTGTTGCGCGCCGAGTTTGCAGGCATCAATAGCGGGACTCTTGTTGTAGATGCTATGAATATCGCGGGCGGTGAAACGCCCGTTGGAACTGAAGCCGATGATATCCTCACCGGTACTATCGGCAGCGATGAGGTCGCTCTGTCGGCTGGCGATGATGTCTTCATCGCGGGGCAGGGAGATGTCGGTGACGACACTATCCGTGGCGGGTCTGGCGATGATACGATCAACGGAGGGTCCGGCCAGGATGTTCTATTCGGTGGTAGCGGAGCAGATCTGCTGCGCGGTGGTTGGGGGTCGGACCTGCTTAAGGGCGGACGTCAGGCGGATGTTCTGAACGGTGCGCAAGGCCATGATACGATATACGGTGAAGGCGGTGCCGACAGGCTGGATGGTGGATCGGGTAACGATCGGCTGGTAGGCGGTTCTGGCCATGATACCATATTGGGTGGAGCAGGTATCGATCGGTTGTTCGGCGGCAATGGAAACGATCTTTTGATCGGTGGCGCGCAAGCGGATTACTTCATTTTCCGTGGTAATTTTGGCGATGATACGGTCCGTGATTTTGCTGCGGGAAGTGATGCAGAAAAAATTGATCTGCGAGCTGTCGCCGAAATTTCGGATCTCTCGGATCTTCGTGACAACCATCTGACGCAGGACGGCAATAACGCCGTGATTGCGGATGGTCTTGGGAACACGATCACCCTTCTCGGGGTCGATATCGGCGACCTCGGTGCCGGTGATTTTATATTCTGACAATATGCGGCTTCGGCGGTGCATCTACGTTCTGCCGCCGAAGCACATCCCGACTGGCTGTGCACATGCCTGCGAGCTGGCGATATCCTAACCCAAATCGCGCAGCAGTGCCTGGGATGGGGTGCCGTCCGCTGGCAGGCCGCGGCTGCGTTGGTAGGCACGAATGGCTTCTTCGCTGTTCGGTCCGATGACACCATCTGCACCGCCTGTGTCAAAGCCCTTTGCCGTGAGGCGCTTCTGCAGCTGGATGCGATCATCCTTGGTCAGACCATTGGCATCGGGCGGAAAGCTGCTGCGCAACGGCCCCGCACCGCCGATACGATCAGCGAGGTGGCCGACGCCAATCGCGTAGGCGTCAGAGTTGTTATAACGCTTGATCGCGCGGAAGTTGCTGGTGACGGCAAATCTTGGACCGCCTGCCTGCGGCTGGATGACGGTGCCAATGGTTGGCGCAGAACCGACCACCTCCCGGCCCCAACGCTGACCCCGTGTCCAGCCGTTGCGGGCCAGATAGGCCGCTGTTGAGGCCAGAGCATCGCTGGGGTCATCCGACCAGATGTCGCGGCGGCCGTCGCCGGTGAAATCGACGGCAAAGGCCTGATAGGATGTGGGAATGAACTGTGTATGCCCCATGGCACCAGCCCAGCTGCCGGTCATGCGGGCTGCCGAGATGTCACCATTCTGCAAGATTCTCAGGGCAGCGATCAGCTGTTTCTCAAAAAACGCTCCGCGCCGACCGTCGAATGCCAGGGTTGATGTTGCTGAGATGACCGGCACGTCGCCCCGGCGCTCTCCGAAGAAGCTCTCCAGACCCCAGATTGCGGCAATGATTTCGGCATCGACGCCATAGGTCTGCTCCAGCGCGTTGAGCGTATTGCGGTGGCGTGCATAGGCCGCGCGTCCTTTGTTTACCCGTTCGTCCGAGGCGGCAATCGAGAGATAGTCTTCGAGGCTGCGCTTGAACTCGGTCTGGTTGCGGTCGCGTTTGATGACACCTGGCAGATAGCCTGCGCTGCGAAAGGCGGTGCTGAGCGTGCTGTTGCTGATCCCTGAAGCCGCAGCGCGTTGGCGGAACTCTGCGACCCAGGCGTCGTAGGCTGCGTTTGGTACCGGGCGAAGATCGTCAGGCAGACCGCTGGCCCTGCCTGACGTCACGCTACTGGTCGTGCCACCGCTGCAAGCCCCGAGGCCAAGCGCCATCAGTCCAATTCCGAAACCGCGTCGTGAAATGCTCATCTGCCTGCCTGCTGGTTATTCATTTGGGACAACACTAGCGGATCATCGACGCCCTGCAAGGTTTCGACGGCGATAATTTGCCAGCCCATCCGCTGGAAAAAGGCATGCCTACCCTTGGCTTTCAGGCTCGCTCGCGAGCCGGTAGGTCGCGCGCTCGGCGGGGGTCAGCAGATAGATTTCATCCCATGGCGTCACCAGGGCATGGCGCATGATCAATGGATCCACCCCCATGTCCTGAAGGTACTCCATGACCTCACCTTGGCCGCGCTGGATCTGCTCCACCGCGACAAACGCCGGGAGCACCGTGTTCTGCCCAAAATAATGCTGATGTACACCGATCATCGCATCCGGATCAGCATGTCGCGTGACACCTGCGGCCAGAATATAGGGGCAGGCCGAGAGGCATATGTCGCTGGCGGTCATCACGGTGGCGATCTCGCGCGCACGCAATGCGCGACCGATTTCAAGCGCGTCGTAAACTGACCCGCCGGGGCTGTTGAGGTACGTCTCTGTCGGGAGGCGTTCCAGAGCGTCGAGATAGGCAACGACCCGTGCGGCGTCGCCTTCGGCGATCCGCCCTGTAAGTGTCAATACCGGCTCACCCTCCCATTCTGGGGTTGCGATGTCCAATCGGTCCGGCATGTCCCGGGTGTCGGGTAGCGGTCTGCTGCCAGGCGCTGGGGCGCGATCCGGCAGTTGATCGGGCGTATACCGCCGGGTTTGGTCGCCCGGACCAATCGGTGCTGTCAGGGCGGGTGCCGATGATGGCCACGCCAGCTGCGGGACGATCTTTGCGAGATCTGTGCCCAGCAATACGGCAGCGAACCCAAATTGCGCCGCCAGCACCCAGCGCAGCACACGCCAGGTTTCCGGCAACCGTCTGCGCCTTGTCGCTGCCAGGTCCTGCTGATGGTCTGCCCGGTCAGTCGGCACGGCGTTTATCGTCCAGATTGGCTATATCCGATGCTGAGCTGCCAGAGGTCACATCTGGGGCCGGAGTGGGGTGGGCAGGGGTGATTGATGCAGCCCGGTCGAGAGAGGTGTCGATATCGCGGATGGCTGCAACGGCGGCCCGCAACTCGGCCAGCGTCATGGTGTCTTCGGTTGCTGCGCCTTCGCGTCCGGCGCGGATAGCAGCTTGTGTGATGGCGATAATCAGAACCAGGACGGCCGGAAGCAGATCAATCGCGATAGCGCCGGCCCAGGAAGGCACAAAGTTCCCCGCATATAGGATAACCGCATCAGCTGCGGAGACCGGAGTATATGTGGTATCGCGCGGGGGCGTCATGCCCAATACGGCGGCAGCAGCAGCGCCCAGCCCGTCGGCGCGCTGCGCCAGCACACGTCGGACGCTGTCGATGGTGGCTTGCTGGCCCTGCCGCGTGGCGGCATCCGATCCGTCCAGCTCGGGGGTGACGACGCTATCGGAGAGATCCCGCGCCGCGCGCTGCACCAGAGGGGCAACCGATAGCTGTCGCAACTGGGTGATCACATTTGCCAGACGAACCGCTTCCTCGGAAAACTGCACCGACCGTTGCGCGACCGGCCCCTGTTCCACCGTCAGGGCACGCATACGCGACAGGATTGCGTTGCCTTCATCAAAGGCGGATTCGACCAGCGGTTGCTGGCTGGTGATCTGGGTTTCTAGCGCTGCAAGCTCATCTGATTTCTGACGGAGCAACCGGAAGACCGCGCCCTGACCGGCAAAACCGGACAATTGACCGGTTGCTTCCTGCTCGGACAGGTCGACGAAGGTCTGGCGCACCCGCGCGACGTCACGGGCAAGGCTCTGGCCGCTCTGGGTGATTTCATCCGCACGTTCCAGGGCTGTCTGGTAGTCCTGAACAGTTACTGCCAGATGCTGTTCAACTGCGGCTGCACCGGCGAGCGCTGCGGCGTTGAGCCAGGACGACATGGCGATTATCGCGAGCGAACCGAGCGCCATTGACAGCACAAGGCCAATGCGGGCGGCCGCCGTGCGTACGGTTGGAACTAGCCGCATCATATAGGACCAGAACACGAAAATCCCGACCGAGACCGCAACCGAATAGGCGAGCGCCGCAATCACCGAGAACGCGCCGGTATCATCCAGCAACGAAGAAACCCCAAGATAGGTGTAGATCCCCGAGGCGACAGCCAGCACGCCAAGAGCGGTGCCGGTGATGCTGTCGAGCCAGCTGAGGTGATTTTCGAGATCGCGAGCATTTTGCGCGGCGCGTGCCTCGCTGCGGCTCAGCCCGGAGGTATGGCCGCTTGTGCGGTCCGAGGGCTGACCGGGGTGCCGAGTGGTCATTCGCAGTGCTCCCTTTTGCTTGCTTCAAGATATGGTGCAGGGGAGAAGATGCAATTGCTGCTCGCGTCAGATCGGTGATTTGGTGCAGTATTTGCGCCAGCCCAGTCGGCGGTGGTCAGTTGTCGTCCTGCGAGTCATCCTTGGCATTGTCGAGATCTGGCCGGTGCTGTTGCGCCCAATCCACGATCGTCAGGATGAGAAACGACAGCACCGCAACCGCTGTGGCTTCGGCAAGGAAGCCAAAACCAACCGCAATCCCCACGACGCCGACAACCCATATTGCGGCACCGCTCCCTACACCGCGAAGTCTGCCCGCTTCTGTCGTAGACATAACGGCACCAGCACCAAGAAACCCGATGCCGCCGACGATACCCTGAATGGTTCGTGACGGATCAATGGCTGCGGTCCCCTCTTCAGCGGCTGCGGCGAGGTTAAGCGTCAGTATGGTCAATGCACAGCAGCCCAGGCAGATCAGCATATAGGCTCGCGCGCCCAGAGGTTTGTGCTTTATCTCGCGGTCCAGTCCGATCAGCAGCCCCAGAGCGACGGCAAGACAACAGCGCAGAAGAAAGCTGTCGAAGGCGATCATAGCGGCTGTTTGCGGCGCGGACATGTTTTGCCTTTTTTGTGGAGCGACAGATCATGGGGTGTGTCGGGATATGATCATAGTCTTCTATCCTCACAGAAAAAAAGGAAAATTTCCACTGCCGTCTCAGTTATTGCAAAATATCTATGTTTACAGACCGGGGAAGGGAGCGCTATCAATCGACCAATTCAGCGGAGCTTCCGGGTCGTCAGATACCGGGTCCCCAGCCCAAACGAGGTAGAGATGACCGAAACCGCTACTGAAACTGTACTCACAATCTTGCAGCATGATTTTGAAGAGATTGTCAGCGCCTGGATCACGACCCAGAGCGATGAAGGTGTGCAGCGGACCGATCTATTCAGCCATAAAGAGGGGCGCGAGCAGACCAGTGGCCTGATGCGCGCGTTGATCTCGGGGATCGAAAACGGTGCGACCGGTGATCGATTTGATCTCTCCAGCGACGCCTGGGCAGAGCTGCGCAGCGTGCTGGTCGAAGTCACCCAGGAGCGCAGTTCACGGGGTGTGACGCCCAGTGATATGGCCTCCTTTGTGCTGGCGCTCAAAGCGCCGATTTTTTACCGGTTGAAAGATAAACTCGCCGATTTTCCCAGCCAGCTTGTCGAAGAAATCTGGTTCATCAGCCGGGTGATTGATGCCTTTGCGGTCTATTGCGCCGAAGTGTTTATCGCCGAGCGGGATCGTATCATCGAACAGCAGCGCGACCAGATGCAGGAGCTGTCCACGCCTGTGGTCGAACTATGGGACAAGGTGCTGACGCTGCCTCTGATCGGGACGATGGATTCAGCGCGCGCGCAGGAGGTGATGGAGAACCTGCTGGAAACCATTTTACGTCGTGAGGCGGAAGTGGTGATCGTTGATCTGACCGGCGTGCAGACCGTCGATACCCAGGTGGCTCAGCATATGCTGCGTATGGCAGCGGCTGTGCGGCTGATGGGCGCGCAATGTATTATCAGCGGCATCAGCCCGACCATTGCCCAGACGATGGTGCAGCTGGGCGTTGATGTCGGTGAAGTGACCACCCGCTCGACCATTCGCAACGGGTTGGCAGATGCGTTGGATCGGGTCGGCTACGCGATCGTCAAAAAGAAGGACCACTGACATGTCTGCGGCATCGGCCATCTACTTTGTCGAAGGTGTGCTGCTGGTGGCAATCCAGGAAGATATTTCGGATACCGATATTCTGGATCTGCAGGAAGCGCTCTCCGAACGTGTGGTGGCTGATGCGGCTCGGGCTGTTGTGATGGACATCAGCGCATTGGAGATTGTCGATACATTTGTTGGCCGTATTCTGGCGCAGCTGGCCGGTGTCTCCAAGCTGCTGGATGCGCAGACTTATGTCGTGGGTATGCGCCCGGCGGTCGCGATGACGCTGGTTGAGCTGGGTATGGATCTTTCTGAAAGCAAGACCGCGCTGAGCCTCACACATGCCCTGCGTGATCTGCGGGCGCAGAGCCGGGGATGATGCCCACGGATGGTGTTCTGGTTGGCGTATGTGCGCTGATTAGGGACCGTGACGTTATTCATGTGCGTCGAATGGCTGGCCGAGAGATGGAACGACGCGGTGCACGCGCGGGTCAGAAAACCCGATTTGTCACAGCGGTCAGCGAGATTGCAAGAAATGTTATCATGCACGGTGGCGGCGGCGAAGCGCGTATCTATATGCACAGTGACCCCACCGCAATCAGCGTGGTGTGCATCGACAATGGACCTGGTATCGCTGATCTGGACGCGGCGCTCAGGGACGGGTTCAGCACCGCAGGCAGTATGGGACGCGGTCTTGGCGGTGCGCAGCGTTTGACTGATGTGTTCGACGTCGTGACCGAATATGGTAGAGGAACACGCGTGACAATGATGGCTCGCATATGACCCACTGGCTGCCCCTTGCCGATCCGAGCGATGTTTCGGTCTGTCGTCGCACGGCACGTCAGCTGGCGCAGACGGCCGGGTTTCCACGCGCCCGGATTGAGGAAATCGCAATTGTTGCCAGCGAGGCGGCGACCAATGTTTTGCGCTATGCCAAGCGCGGTCGCTGCCTGATGCAGGTCATGCCGGGGGTCGAGGGCCCGCGTCTGGCGCTGATCGTTGTCGATCAGGGGCCGGGGATCGATAGTCTGGAAAAGATGATGCGGGACGGTATCAGCAGCGAGGATTCGGCGGGGCTTGGTCTTGGCGCCATGCAGCGCCTGTCGGACCATTTCGATATCTATTCGACCCGCGACGAAGGCACGGTGGTCGCCTGTGAGTTCCGGCAGACACCCTATCGACCTGCCGCGATGGAGGTTGCGGGGCTTTTGGTGACACATCCGGCGGAAACGCGCTGCGGGGACGGCTGGGATCTGGCCTGTGTACGTCACAATGCGCGGTCGGACGGGCGGCTGGATCTGATCCTCTGTGATGGTCTAGGCCATGGACATCGCGCTGCTGACGCCGCCGATGCCGTAGTGCATGGGTTTGCCCAGAGGCGAGGCCGGACCCCTGCGACAACGCTGACAGATATTTCAGATGAAATCGCCGCCACACGCGGGGCGGTTGCGGCCTGTGTCGCCGTGGCTGCGGACGGTCGGCGCATGTCCTACGCCGCCGTTGGAAATATCGCGACAATCCGCGCCCGACTGGGCGAAACCAAGCGATTTGCGACCCGTGACGGTCGTCTTGCTGCCGGTCCGGTTGCGCCGTTTTCGGACGAGATCGACCTGTTGCCCGGTGATACGGTTATCTTGCACAGTGACGGTCTTCTGACTTTACGAGACCTGCACGAAAAACCCGCTTTGCTGATGCGTTCAGCCTTGCTGATTGCGGGGAAACTTATGGCTGAGAACTTCCGTGGACGCGACGACGCGGGTCTGGCGGTCATCAAAATCGCGAAAGAGAGCTAACCTCGTGTCTACAGCATTGATAACGGTGAAAATCGACACGGAACAGGATGTTCTGAGGCTGCGATTTATTGCGATGGCGATTACCAAAGCGCTGCATTTCGGCACGTTTGCCCAAACGCGGGCGGTAACGGCCCTGCTTGAGGCTGCGCGCAACGCACAGCAGCATGCCAGCGGCGGGCGGGTTCGGCTCGGCCTGAGGGACGAAAGCAACAAGGTGGCGCTACGGGCCACCATCACGGATCAGGGGCCGGGCATAGAGGGACTTGATGATATCATGCGCGGACGGCGCGCCGCAGCAGCGTCAGCCCGGGCGGGTCTGGGGCTGGGGTTGCGCGGTCTGTCACGCCTCGCGGATCATCATTCGGTGCGCAGCAACCCGGAGGGTACGGAGATAGAGCTGCTGTTTCTCAGCCCGTTGAGAAGCAATGAGATGAGCGAGGCGACGCAGGCCGCGACAGAGGCCATCAGCAAGATACGCGGCGCAGATCCGACCGCAGAATTGGCGGAGCAGAACCGTATGTTGCTTGAGGCACTGACGGAGCGTGATCTCCTGATGAAGGAAGTGCATCACCGCACCGGCAACAATCTGGCCTTGATCGGTGCCCTTATCCGAATGAGTCGACGTGGGGCCGAGTCTGAGGAGACGATTTCTGTGCTGTCCGATCTGGAGGCACGTGTTCAATCCGTCATCCGGGTGCATGAGCAGTTGCAGCGCTCCGCGCGGGTCGATCACTTGCAGGCATTGCCTTTCCTGCGGGAGGTTGCGGCCAATGCCGAAGGGGCGTTCAACTCAGAGGCCCTGAAGGTGGCGGTCGCAGTTCGCGGCGATGACATCGAAATCCCGAGCTCGATGGCGATTGACCTGGGCCTTCTGGCGGGCGAGTTGCTGACAAATGCCTACAAGCACGCTTTTGTCGGGCGGGATCATGGGGAAATCCTGATCGAACTGACAGAGCAGGACGAGGCATTGCAGCTGGTGATTGCTGATGATGGGCATGGTTTGGCTGAGGGTGATGCCAGGCCCGAGCGGTCCGGGTCGCTCGGTTGGCGGATGATCCGCAGCATGGTTGGGAAATATGCGGGCACGACGGAGGTGGATGGCTCCAATGGCATGCGGGTTGTGTTTACCTTGCCGTTTGAGCCGAGCAATAGCAGCGGATTATCCTGAGCAGGCCAAGTCGCACCAATAGGAGACGCCCCCGTCGATGGCATCATCGTTGAAATCATACCCGGGATTGTGCAACGGCATGGCGTGAGGGCCCTCCGTGCCATTGCCCATCAGGACAAATGCCCCGGGCCGATGTTGCAGGAACGCGGCGAAATCCTCCGAAAACCCGACACGCCCGTAAGCGGGGTCAACGCTGCCGACCCGTCCAGCCGCAGCCACGGCACGCGCTGTGGCCTCCGGCTCATTGACCAGAGGCTGAAACGACGTGGAGTAGTCCGCTTCGCAGATGGCCCCATGTGCCATGGAGATCCCTTTGGCAATGGCCCGCATCCTCTCTTCGATCCTGGCAGAGACATCTGCCTCAAAACCACGACAATCCCCTGATATTACGACGTTACTCGCCAGAATATTGCGCGCACCATCGGTTTCAAAATCCGTGACGGAGACAACGCAATGATCCCGGGCAGAAACGGAGCGCGAAGTAATGGTCTGCAGCTGGGTCACGATTGCGGCCCCGGTCACAATCGGATCAATCGCTTTCTCAGGCATCGAGGCGTGGCCGCCGCGCCCAGTAATCCTAATTTCAAAGTTATCTTCAAAGGCACAGAAAGGGCCGGCCTGGGTTGCGAACTGGCCGATTGGCAGCCCCGGCATATTGTGCAGTCCGTAGATCCGGCTGATGTCAAAGCGGTCGAACAGACCATCGGCAATCATCGCGGCCGCGCCTGTGCCGTTCTCCTCATCTGGTTGAAACAGAAAATGGACGGTGCGGTCGAATGTTGGGTCAGCTGCAAGGCGAAGGGCAGCGCCCAGGAGCATCGTGCTATGCCCGTCATGACCGCAGCCATGAAATCGCCCGGGCGTTCGCGAGCGATAGGAGAGGTTCGTGGCTTCCTCAATCGGGAGCGAATCCATATCAGCACGCAGTGCAACCCCCGTGGTGTCCCCGCCGCGTCGGAGCGTGGCTACAACCCCCGTCCCGCCTATCCCGCGAGTGACCTGCAATCCTGCCGTTTCCAGCACCTTCGCAATCGCATCGGAGGTGCGGTTCAGGTCAAACCCGGTCTCCGGGTGCATATGGAGATCGCGACGAAAGGCGACAAGATCCAGATCAGGCATCTTCGACCCTGCCTTCTGATAGGATCACCAATGGGCGCATCTCAGGGTATGTGCCAACCTTGATGTCATGCAAAAGGGCGGTTAGGCCGGCGGTTCCCGACGGGGTGCTGGGGATTCCGAGGTCTGCGGCGGCATCAACGCCGCTGAGAGCGGCCCTATCGGAAATAGTGGAATAGCGATCAGCGGTCTTTGACAGAATCTCATAGGCAAGCATTGAGGGTGTCTTGCAGTCGAGCCGCCCCATATTGGAGACCGGACCCTCAACCGTCACCATCTCGCCCGCCCGCGCGCTATGCTGAAGACAGGGCGCGGCATCCGGCTCAACAACGATGATTTCAGGCTGAACTTCCCAGTTTGCACGGATCATATAAGCCATAGCACCGGCCAGACCGCCGACGCCGGCCTGCAAATAGACATGGGTCGGCCATTGAGCAGAGCGCGCAAAACTGTCGCGCATTTCCTGTGCAATGACCGTATAGCCCTCCATCACCAGTCGGGGTGGCTCGGTGTAGCCGGGCCAGGAACCATCTGCGAGATGAACTGCGCCGCTTTCTGCGGCATCCTTGATAGCCGCTGCAATGCTCTCTTCGTAGGTGGCGCCGGAGCGTATCACCTCAGACCCTTTTGCTCGGAGCCGCTGCACGAAATCCTCAGGTACAGTCTTGGCCAGGTGGATCCGGCATTTAGCGCCAAAAAGACGTGCCCCGGCGGCGACGGCCATGCCATGGTTCCCGGCACTGGCGCAGACGAAGGTGACCCCTGAAGCAGCGGCCCGCCCGCGATCACTGGCCAGATCCGCCGCTGTCAGACCGGTTTCGCGTATCAGCAGCTGCGCTACCGCATAGACACCGCCCATCGCCTTGAAGGCCCCAAGACCCATTCTGTTGGTTTCATCCTTGATCCACACCTGCTGACCGTCGACCTCGTGCTGGAGAAGCGGCGAGGGGCGATAGGCCGGGCAGGCGGTCAGCATCTGCTGGGGCTGGGCGGGGTCGAGCGTGACATTGATCTTGTTCATGGGGCCAGTCTAGGAAAGGTTGTTGCTGTATTCCGATCAAATTTGGGTACATTACGAGAAATTCTTGCATCATGAGGGGCAAGTATGGGGGAAAGACTCGACAAGGCTGATGTGACCCTGCTGACACTCCTGCAGCGCAATACACGGCTTGGGCTGGAATCACTTGCGGTTCAGGCAGGGTTGTCTGCGGCCTCGGTTCAGCGGCGGCTGAAATCACTGCGCGAGCGCAGGGTGATCACCGGTGAGATCGCGCTTGTCGATCCAGCCAAGGTTGGTATGCCCATGACATTTGTGGTGATGGTCGAGCTGGAGCGTGAGCGCCTCGATCAGATCGACGCGTTCACCCGCCGGGCCGGATCCGAACCGATGGTCCAGCAGTGCTACTATCTGACCGGCGAAGCGGACTTCTGTTTGATTTGCACCGCATCTGATATGGAGGCCTTTGAAGAACTGACCAAGCGATTGTTTTTCGAAGACTCAAATGTGCGACGGTTCCGGACCTCGGTTGTAATGGGGCGCAAGAAAGTCAGCCTTGAAGTTCCGGTCTCCGCCGGATGAAATGACCACTGGCGGCTGCGGGCGTCTGACGAGTTCCGACGGCAATAGGGCAGCCTGTTGCGCGTTCATTTTGCGATTGGCGGGAGGGTTGAGCGTGGTGGCTCGTTTACTGTGTTTTCTGTTTTGTTGCGTGCTCCCCTTGGGGGCCGCATCGGCTCTGGATCGTGCAGAGGTTGAGGGCCAGTTTCAGCGCTGGCTGCTGCATGAGATATGGCCCGAGGCACAGGCTGCCGACGTTCGACGGACGACCTTCGATACTGCGTTTTCCGGTGTGAAACTGAACTGGGATCTGCCGGATCTGGTCCCCCCGGGCACTAAGGCCAACCCTCCCCGTCGCCAGCGTCAGGCGGAATTTGGCGCGCCGGGGCGCTACTTCAATCGCGGCTCCGTTGACGGTGCGACGTCGGTCGGACGCCGGATGGCGAAGCGACATGCAGCTGCCCTGCAACAGACCGAACGCCGTACCGGAGTACCGGGGCGGATTATTCTGGCGATCTGGGGGCGCGAGAGCGGCTATGGTCAGGTGAAGATCCCTCACAATGTGTTTGAGGTGTTGGGCACCAAGGGCTTCATGAGCCGCCGCGCTCCCTATTTTCGCCAGGAATTGATTGCAGCCCTGCAGATCGCCGAGGCCGGGCATGCGCCGGGCAATGTGATGAAGAGCAGCTGGGCTGGCGCATTGGGCCAGCCTCAGTTCATGCCTTCCAGTTTTCTCAAGTTTGCCGAAGACGGCGACGGCGATGGTCGTGCTGATATTTGGCGTTCCGAGGCAGATACAATTGCGTCTATCGGTGGTTATCTGGCGCGCCATGGCTGGGACAAATCGCGAGACTGGGGGTTTGAGGTTTCCCTACCGGATGCGGTTTCATGTGCCCTAGAAGGCCCGGATCAGGGGCAAACCATCCGTGACTGGGAAGCGCTGGGTGTCCGGCGTAGTTCTGGACGGCCCTTTCCGCAGCATGAACAAGACGGCGTTGCCTTTCTGATGCTGCCCGCTGGGCGGAATGGTCCCGCGTTTCTGGTCACCCCGAACTTTTATGTGCTGAAAGACTACAACAAGAGCGACCTCTATGCGCTATTTGTGGGGCATGTCGGTGACCGCATTCAGTTTGGTGTCGGAGATTTCCAAGGTCAATGGCGACAGGTCGACAACATGTTGCGATCTGACGTCGCGGCGATGCAGCGCGGGCTGGAGCGGCTTGGCCATGACGTCGGCGGTGCCGACGGGCTCGCGGGGTTCAAGACCCGTCGTTCGATCGGCCGCTGGCAAGAGGCGGCTGGGCGGCGGGCCACATGTTTCCCGACCTCAGCGATGCGGTCTGATCTTGCCCGGTGATAGCCGCTACCGGTTGGTAGCCCCTGTCGGATGCGCGCCGGCGGTAACCTTGCCGAAGTCTGGATGGTCATGACGATCCAACCAGTGAAAGAAGCTGGCGATCATAGCTGCCAACCCGTGCCGTGGCACTGCAAGACTGTCGCGTCTGGTGAAGTCAAACTGCGTTGGCGGCACGGGATCTGTCCCCTTGGGGACAGCGGTTGGCAAGGCACCTACTGGAACAAATTTGGCGATTTCGCTGTAGATTTCGGTCCATTGCCAACTTCTGGCGACTGCGAAATAACGTCCCTCGGACCCCGGTTTTTGCAAGGCGGCCAGACAGAGCGCCGCCAGATCGGACGGATGGATCAGCGACATGGACCCCTTTGGCGTCTGATGATGCCAAGGATGCGCCCCGACCGCCATCTCACGGAGGCGCCCCAGAATATGCCCTTGATCATGGCAGGGCAGAACACCGGGTCCGACGATCATACCTGACAGCAAGATGATCAGACGCAAATCCCGGTCCTGTGCAAGGCGCGCCGCCGCAACTTCCATTGCCGTTTTCTGTGCGGCGATGAATTTCCGCTGCTGGATTTGAAGCTCGAAATCGGAGTGGTGTCGCAGTTCATTTTTGATCTGGGGCGCGCTCGCTGGCTCGGCGGATGCCGTGCTCGACAGTAGGACGATATCGGAAATACCGCTCAGATGTGCTGCTTCGATCAGATTGTGACAGGCTGATTGTGCGGGTATTACGCAATGCTCCAGGCCCGTTTCCCGATCCAGGTCACCCGCAGCAGTCCCATCAGGCGCCTTGCGGATGGAGGGCAGGCACGCGATCACCAATGCGTCGGCACCATCAAGCGCGGGGGCAAAACTCTCAGGATCAGCAGAATTTGCTGAGACTAGTCGGAGCCGCTCCTTGGCACCGGGCAGGGCCATCAGGTGAATGGTTTTTGAGCTGTCCGTCGCATCTCGCAGTGTACCGGTCACGCGCCAACCGAGTGCAAGGGCTGCGCGGGTAATATGCGCGCCTGCAAGACCGGAGGCGCCTGCGACACAGATATGCCGGGGACCCGTCGGCCTGCTGGGGATGGTTCTCTCCTGCGTGTATCGAGAGGCTCCGGTTCCGGTCATTGCCTGTTCCCTCGGATTGATAGGTAGATTATGGCGGCGCTTGTTTAAGCCTGCGCAGGCTGGCAGCGGGCGGTCGAAATTGCACATCGAAAATCCTGAGGCTTCCCCTCGGCGCGTTTTGGAACCCCGTTGATCAAGCCAGCTGCGCAGGTCTGCCTCAGAAATCCTGAGGCGCTGTTTTCAAACTTTCGATTGGATGTGGCACCGGCTTTGGCTGAGACCTTAGGACGGAATGACCGGACTTTCCTGATGCAGATCGGATGAGCCATGTGGCGTCCTGCTGTCAGGTAGCCGGAAACTCCCGCGATGCAGCAGCAAGAGGGCTTTGACTTGACAGATCATGTAGAACGACCCCGTTTTCTTCAAAGTCTGGTTGCGGATAATTGGGAGCATCGCCCGGGTGAGACACTGAGCCTTGCCAATGCCGCGACCGATCGACCGAATGCGATCCTGTCCTTCAGTGCTGATGACGGGCGAGAGGCGGTCGACTATGCACGTGCGATTGGCGGGCCGGCGCTGCGCGCCATGGGATTCCACGATCGCGCGCAACGGCTGCGGTCTCTAGCACGGGTTCTGAACGACAGCCGCGCAGGGCTATATCGTGAGAGCCTGACGATCGGCGCGACGCGGCACGATTGCCTGCTGGACGTCGACGCTGGCATTGCGCGTCTTGCGGCGCTGGCAGGTCAGGCGCTGAAATCCCTGCCCAATGCCCCTGTGCTGCATCTTGAAGATGCTATCGGACCGGCCGGCGCAACCGGTCGACAACAGATATTGGCCCCGCTTGCTGGCGTTGCCGTGCATATCACCGCGTTGGATAGCCCCGTATCGGGGCTGCTGGAGCAGATCGCGCCCGCGCTGATCGCCGGTGTGCCGTGCATCATCTGCCCTGATCCCGCCACCGCCTGTGTGAGCGAACGTCTGGTAAAACTGATCCATCAGAGCCAAACGCTGCCAACTGGCGCAGTGCAGTTGCTCTATTGTCCGCCCCTCGGGGTGTTGGAGTATCTGGCCGCAGGTGATGCGGTCAGCTTTGCCGGAGGGCGCGACGTCGCCCGGAAGTTGCGACAGCACCCAGGGATTGCCGCAGGTCTGGTACGCTTTCAATCCTGTGAGACAGGTCTGTCTGCGGCGATTCTAGGCAGTGATGTCGCACCCGGGAGCCCGGAATTTGAGTTCTTCCTCCGCGAGATCCGCAGCGAATTGATCCTGCGGGCGGGTCAACGGCGTCACGCGGTGCGTCGCATTCTGCTGCCGCGCTACCGCGAGGATGAAGTGGTGGAGCGTTTGGTCGAAACCCTATCCGAGATCGCTATTGGACAGCCGGATGACCCCGCTACGCAGATGGGCCCATTGGTGTCGCGGGCGCATCTGAAGACGGCTCAGAACGCGCTTGCCGAGCTGCGCCGCGCCGCCGATGTGGTATCCAGGCCTATCCTCGCGGCGGCACCGGGAGGGGGGGCATTTCTCGCACCAGTGCTGCTGCATTGTCGCCAGCCTGCCCAGTCCTCTGTCATCCACGAGACCTTTGTGCAGGGGCCGGTTGCAACCATGATGGCCTATGATAGCCTATGTGATGCGATTGCCCTGGCCAATCTGGCGCCCTGTTCGCGGTTCTCGACCGTCTTCACCAATGACAGTCCGCTGGCGCAGGAGGCTGCCGCCTGTCTGACCTCCGCAGAAGGCCAGGTCAGAATTTGCGGCAGCGAAATGGCGCGTCAGGCATTGGAGCTGTCAACCGATCCAACCGTTCCGCGCCTCTTTTCCGCTACGCATCACAGTCAGGTCTGCGGTGCCGAGGATATTCGCCGCGCAGTTGCGGCCTATATGATGCGGACAGAAATTCACGCACCGCCGCAGTTGCTGACGGCGTTGACGGGGCGTTGGGTCGAGGGCGCTGAAACCAGACGCAATGGTCACCCGTTCCGCAAGTCACTGGAAACACTGCGCATCGGCGACCAGCTAATCACCGAGACAAGAAAGATCACCGAACAGGATGTTGAGCAGTTTGCCCATTTTACCGGTGATGTCTTCTACGCTCATATGGACCGGGAGGCCGCGCGTGCGCATCCGTTTTTTGACGACCGTGTGGCGCATGGCCAGCTGGTCGTTTCCTTTGCGAATGGGCTGCTTGTCGATCCGGCACCGGGCCCGGTCTTGGCCAATATTGGTTCCGACAATCTGCGCTTTCATGCGCCGGTATATTTTGGCGACTGCCTGCATGTTCGCGTGACCTGCAAGGAGATCACGCCGCGTGCCTCTGCGCCTTTTGGCGATGTGCGATGGGATTGCTGTGTGCTGAATGCCTGCGGTGCGGTCGTGGCGCGCTTTGATCTGCTGACGCTGGTGATGAAGACCTGGCCGCCTGTTCCGCAGGAGAGGACCGGCACCGCGGCGGTGGCTGTTGTCGCATCGGATAGGCCAGAGGCGTCTGTCACACAGCCCGCTGAATAATCAGACATTCAACTGAGATAGGATATTTTCGATGACGAACACCGAGATCGACACCCCGTCACGCCCGCGCATTCTGATTGGCGTTACCGGCTCTCTGGATGCCACAATGCTGCCGCTCTATCTGCGAGCAATCAAAAATGAGATCGACTGTGAACTGAGCGCGCTGTTCACTCCGACAGCGACGAAATTTGTAAACATGGACGCGGTTGCACTGTTCCTTGATCGGGTGATCAGCGGCGATAACCCGAAGGACTGGCCGACAGACAAGCCGGGGCGTATTGTAGCGGATCATGACATTCTCGCCATCCTGCCGACTACAGCGAACACGCTTTCGGCGATTGCGCACGGGTCCTCGCAGAACCGGCTAACCACCGTTGTCCTTGCGGCGACTTTCCCGGTTCTGCTCTTTCCTGTGATGGGTGGCCCCATGTGGGAAAAACCCGCAGTCCGCCGGAACGTGATGCAATTGCGCGAGGACGGTTATGAGGTTTTTGAGCCGGTATGGCGCGAGAACTACGATCCCTTGCTAAAGATCCAGCATGGGCATCATTCGCTCCCTGATCCGGAGCAGGTGGTGCAGATTCTGCAAAGCCGTTTGCCTTCGGCTGGTTAGCCCGCAGCATGTAATCTGAGGTGATACGGTGCAGCACCTGCTGCGCCGTTTGATGCCTGTCAGGGAGCTTTGATCAACAGCGTTTTGACAAACATGCCTCCCCCCGGTCGCCCCAGAACGCGATGGTCCTGCGCCCGCAGCGAGACGGTGATCTCATGCGTCCCGCTTGGCAGATGCCCGATCACGATATGAGGCTGGTAGGCGGTTACGATCTTCTCAGCACCCAGATGGACATGGGCATGGCCGCGGGCCAAAGCCTTGGCCTCGCTGATGCAAAGATCGGTAAACACGAAATTCTCAACCTCGATTTTCAGATGCCAGCCATCGACTGGCGTGTAGCTCGCTGTAACATCAAGCTCGGGTAGCGGGTGATCGTCTGGCAGGGTGGCGAAGAGTGCTGCCGGCAGCTCGTCGATCATCGCCACAAGAGGCAGACCGGCGCAAATGGCAATCAGCGGGGCCGAGGCGAGCATGCTGACGCTGAAGACGAATTTCAACATCTATTCTCATACCGTCTGGGGTGCACCAAGGCGATGCGGCCGTCTCAATAGGTCGACAGGCGCCCCACCGTGCAGCAGGAAAAACAGGAAGACGCCGTAAAGATTGCCGTGCAGCAGCGGAGATTCTGCCAGGCTGACGGCAAAGAAGGTGAAGGCGAACAGAAGGAATACTGCGATTGGCCGGATGAGCTGCCCCAGCGCCAACAGCACACCGGCGACCAGCTCGATTGCCATCATGATCAGCGCGACAAACGGCAGCGGCAGTCCAAAGAACCATATGTTGCCGTGCTCGAGTATGGCGATCAGCAGCGTCGGTTGAAGGAATTTCACTAGGATGGCAATGGTTGCAAAAGTTCCGCCCATGGTGACTTGAACCAGACACCAGACCAAACCGGGGGCATTGGGCAGAAGTGCAGGGAAACCTGGCGGCAAGTAATAATCGACGCTAAGTGACCCGCCGCCAAAATGCAGCAGCAACAGCGCGGGGGCGGCGAAATGGAAGCCGTAGTAGGCGATGAAATCGAGCGAGAAGAGGAGACTGCCAAGGGCGACAAGACATAAGATGCCGAAGGCGGCGAACCGTGTGCCGAGACCGAGCACCAGAAAGACCGATGAAATCAGTGCAGGCAGGGCCAGCCAGTCCCAACCTGGGATCAGAGCCAACTGCATGTCTGGCACGAAGAGCGTTGGCGTGCTCCACATCTCGGTTCCGTGGCGCGGCAAACCTCCAAGCGCGTTCAGACCGACCGTCGTTCCCAGTCCGATCCGCAGACATAAGGTCCCCCAATCGGCGCTGCATTTCTGCAGGGGCTTACAGATGCGGTCCTCCCATGGGCGCAGGATTTGCCCGGCAAGGACCATCGCAAAGATGGCGGTTGCGGCAAGACACGCAAAGCCGATCAGCAGGATCGGACTGCGAAACAGGTCCGGTACCGTCGCTTGAGAAAGCGAGAGAACTTCGTCAGGCGTAAGCAGCCAGGGTTCATGGGCGATGGCTGGATCGCCGATCAGGACCAGCCCAAGGCTCAAGAAAGCGGCCATCTGTGCAGAATTAGGCTGCGCCATGGTCTGGCTCCTTGGCTGGATACGTGCGGTGACCGGATCAAGCACCGCGGCCGTAGCCCCGCAGCAGGCAGATTACTTGCTGCGGGGGAGGGATTATTGCGACAATTTGGTTGAGAGGATACCGGCGCAATCGGCACCGCCCCCGCCGCTCACGGCCTGTGCGGAGGCTACGGGTGACAGAAACTCAGCGCTGATATAGCTGCCGATCTGATAACCCAGCATGTCGCCGACCGTGTTGGAGCGTCGATAATGAACCCCTCCGATGACCCGCGATTCTGCTTCTTCCTCCGCAAATTGGGCAAAGGTTTGATAGCTGCGGCTATAGCCATCCTTGCCTTCAAAGCTAAAGGTGAACTCATCGGCGCCGAATACCGCTTCCATCACCTGCTGGGCAGCGCTGCCACTGGTGCAATGCTGACAGGGGTATTCCGGGTGCATCGGCGCCGCCACCAGCGGCGCCCAGCCGTCCATGGTGTCGAGCTGCGGATGATCGTACCCGTTGCCAACCGCGGCCAGCGCGGTTTCCGGCCGCCAGAACTGGTAGGTGTATTTGGCATCGAACCCGGCAACCAGAGCGTCGGTCAATGCGATATTCAACAGCGCCAGGGTTCGCGCTTCCTCCACCAGTGGCAGGGCGCAGGCGCGGCTGCTGTCACGGGCGATCTGGTTCCAGGCGCCTGATCCAGACCCGGCGTGAAGCTTCGCGATTGCGATAAGATCAGGATCGGTTTGCGAGGTGGAGCCGCCGAGTTGCGCGACTTCTGCCAGATCACGCTGGAATTGCATGCTGTCGAGCTGTGGCGGTGGCGGGACATCAAACTGCTTTGCGGAGGTGAGTGCAAAGGGCTGCATGTGTCGAATTTTCGGAGCAACCATCGGACGTTCGGAGGTAGGCTGATAGATGCCATTTTCGCCTGGTCCGGGGGTGAAGTCGTTTGCGAAATCAGCGCCGTCGGCGGCGCGTTTGTCCAACACCGCCTGCGCAGCTGCGGTACCGAGCCGGATCCCCGCTGCGCGGGCGGTTGAATCTGTCACCTCGGCGAGGACAGTCTCAGCCGCCATTGCCAGATCTGCTGCGCGCTCGGGTATCAGCTGCTGCATTACGGTCAGGGCCGCTTGCGTTACCGCTGCGCGTCTGTCCGCAGTCGGATCCTGCGCACCGTCGTAGGCATAGGCATTGTATGCGCCATCAACGGCGTTTGCAGCGTCAAACATGGCGGCATGCAGCAGCGCCAGCGTGCGCTGGCGCTGCGCGCCGGGCCATTTTTCCTCAACGACGAAACGCATCGCGGTTTCTTGCCAATCGGCAGCCAGCTCAGCCTGCGCCGGTCCGCTAACAGAGAAAAGAGCGGCTGTTGCCAAACTTGCGATAGAGGCATGAGAGAGCAACTGGTGGCGCCAAGGGGTCAGGGTCAACATCGGAGTACCTCGTCCGTGATAAGTGCAGCTATAGGTAGAAATGCTTTGGCCGCTCGTACAAATCGAAAGTCCCGAAGGCGCCCCTCAGGTTTTCTTCTGGGGGCGCCTTCTACGCGGTCAGGTGGCCAGCAACTCAGAGCATGCCCAATAGGTGCCACCACAGAAGATCCAGCGGGGCAAGCAGCAGAAGGCTGATGAAGAACAGGCTGAGACAAAGACGGATTATTGCTTTGGCTGGAAGGTTTCCGGCCTGAATGGCAGCGACCAGCGGCGGCGCCTGAAAGGGTAGGAAGACATTTGAGAAAGCCACAACCTGCGTCATCAGAACGGTTTCCAACGGCAGGCCGGTGGCTTCTGACAGCTCACCGGCGAGCGGAGTCATTACGGCCGGGACACCGGGCAGATTGGTAATCATCGCGACCAGTGTCGACAGCCCGATCAGGATAGATGTGTTCCAGACCGGCCAATCCGCGGCAAAGGCAACCGTTCCAGTGACCGCACCAACCACGGCTTCGCCCAGACCCGCCGACGAAATGACGGCGCCCAGCCCCATGATGCCGGCGACAAACAGCAAGGCCCCATAGCTCAGATCGGTGTTGATGCACCCCTTGCGTGTGAGATTTGCACCAGGCAGCAGGCAGATCAGTGCAGCTGCCATACCCACCCATGCGGGTGACACCATATGGATCTGGTCCGTGAGCCACAGCAACAGGCAAAGCGCCAGTACCAGGCTCAGCGCCCGCTCCTGCCGGCTGAATGGTTCAGATGTGGTTGTCGGCGCGACGCTATGGGGCGGTATCCGGTCGGGGAACATCATCAGCGCAAGCCCGACCAAGACTGCCGATTTCACAACGCCAAGCACCGGAAAATGCAGCAGGAGATAATCGAAATAGGAGATATTGAGTCCGTAAATGGTTTCCGCCATCCCGACGAGGATCATGTTCGGAGCATTTGCAGGCAGGATGGTGAAGGCCGGAGCAAAGGTGCCGAATGTAGCAACCGCCAGCATCCCGGTCCGGCCATTTGATGCCGGACCAAAACCGACGCGCTCAGCCAAGGCGGAGATTATCGGAAGAAGGATCATGATCCGCCCAATCGAGGATGGCATGACAAAGGCCAGCGCGACCGAGAAGACGACAATGCCACTCAGCAGGCCGCCATAGCTGCGCAGGGGCAACAGGGC
Organism: Phaeobacter sp. JH20_02; assembly: GCF_048056915.1. Lineage (NCBI taxonomy): Bacteria > Pseudomonadati > Pseudomonadota > Alphaproteobacteria > Rhodobacterales > Roseobacteraceae > Phaeobacter > Phaeobacter sp. JH20_02. The sequence goes on from NZ_JAYMVP010000001.1 coordinate 44,263, forward strand.
CAGCACGCTGGCGGCCCGCTTGTCGAGGGCCGTGTGCTTGATCGCGGCACCGAGGACCAGGCCACTGAAGAGCAACCAGAACGTAGAAGAGTGAAAGCCCGAGAATATCGTCTCAGGTGCAGCAACTCCCAATACGACGGCGACGAGAAAGAACGCCAGAGCGGTCCAATATTCAGGGACGAGGCCAGTCGCCCACAAACCGATTGCGCTCACCGCGAGTGCCGCGACGATGGCCAGGTCCGGGGCGAGGTGGACCCAGGTCGCGAGCGCCGCGAGTCCGGCACAGGCGAAGATCAGCAGCAATGTCCACAGTGATCGCCCCGTACGAAGCAGCTGCGGTAGCGTGTGGCTTGTCGGCGGCATTGGCGGTGTGGATTTCGGGGCTGCGGGGTGGCTTTGATCGGTCATGCGTCTGAGGGTCCTATGGTCGCTTATCAGGACACGATATGCCGCCGGATCAGGGTGCGAAGCCAATCGTTTTATCGGAGACGGGGTCTCATGAATTCCAAAGGCTCCGCTGACCTCAAGGTTCCACAACAACTAGAGCGTGCCCTCAGAAAAATGGAGGTCACGCATCCGATATTTCGATTTTACGATGCCCGGACTGCGTCATATCAGAAAGAAACCGTTCGACGGTGGCCCGCCCAGACCTGTGCTTTCAGGTCCGCCAGCCCTTTCCCTCCCCAAGACCGATTGCGAGACGCCATGACTGATGTGATGCAATTACTGACTGTGCCATCCGACACGTTTCAAATCAGACCGATCGGTGTGATCCGCACTGGATTTGCAGAGGTCAAAGAATGCCCGATGTCAGGACGTCGCAACCCGGCAACCAGCCGGATTGAAGTGGCGCCCGAGTATCAGGCTGCATTGCATAACATCGAGCTCGCCTCTCATCTTTGGGTTCTCTACTGGCTGCATAAGTCCGACCGCAGCGCTTTGGTACGCCAGGCGCGAGGCAGTCAGGTCGCAAGGGGCATCTTTGCCAGCCGCGCGCCAAACCGGCCAAATCCCATTGGATTGAGCGCGGTGCAACTGCTGGATCAGTCCGATGGCGTGCTGACGATCAGCGGACTGGACTGCATCGACGGAACCCCGGTTATCGACCTGAAACCTGTTGTTCCCGAAGAAGATGCCCGCCCAGACGCGACCATCGGCTGGTAGCGCGTCTCCTGCGAGTGTTTCGGTAACGAAGAAAGTGATGCCATGTTTTCAGTCTACCGAATTGTACGCCATCGTTGCCCTGCTCGTATTGCCGCGATCGGGCTCGCGCTCGCATGTTGGTCTACACTTGTCGCGGGAGAGCTGAAGGCCACGGAGCCGGAGCGGCTTGGGCACCTGGTCATCACTGACAGTAAAGGTGATCGCGGTATGCTGGCGCCTTATGTTCATCGAAAAAATGGCATCGGCTATCTCTATACCAGCTACATCTTCGATACGCTGATCGGGCAAGACACGGACGGAAATCCGGCTCCGGGCCTCGCCAGAGCCTGGAGCCGATCCGAAGATGGATTAAGCTATCATTTCGACCTCCAGCGGGACGCGGCATGGCACGATGGCACCACGGTCACAGCTGAGGATGTTGCGTTTACTTTCCGCTATATGGCTGAACATCCTTATATATTTGGATCGGTCAAATCCGTTGACCGGGTCGACGTTAGCGGACCGCACGACCTGCGGGTGCACGTCAAACGCGCAGAATACGGTCTGATTGAGGGCCTGTTTTCCGCAGTGCCGATCCTGCCCAAGCATATCTATGAAGGCGTCGCGGATCCTTTCCGGTTTGCAGCGCCAGAGGCTGCGATCGGAAGCGGCCCCTATCGCCTGACAGGTTATGACAAGGCGCAGGGGCGTTACCTGCTTGAGGCGACCGGAGAGCATCCTCTTGGTAAGCCCCGGTTTTCGCAGATCCGGATCGTCCGAATGGGGCCAGATGCCGCGCTGCAGGCGATGGGTGCCGGTGAAGTTGACGTGATCTCATACCTGCCTCCCGAGAGGGTCGCCGAGGCGACAACTGCTGGCTTCCATGTCGCAACAGCCCCCAGCCATCATGTGCTGCGGCTGGGTTTCAATCATCGCGGCCGGTTTGTATCCAAGGACCTGCGTCAGGCGATTGCCTATGCGCTTGACCGTAACGCGCTGCTCGCCATCGCATATCCGGGCGGCGCGGAACTTGCTGATACGGGATACTTCCAATCCGGCTCCAGGTGGCACAGCGATGATACCACCGCTGCCTACACCTATGATCCGGCTCTGGCCCGCAAGATGCTGACGGCGGCGGGATGGATCCGGAACGGTGCAGGCAGGTGGCTGGCTCAGGGGGATGAAATTCGCCTGCGACTGATCACTGATGGGCGCGAGGTGAAACCGGCCAGAGTGATTGCCGAACAGCTGGAAGCTTTTGGGTTTTCAGTCGATTTGCGGGTTATGGAGGTTGCCTCTTTGCACAGCCTCGTTGCTGACGGGGACTATGACCTGACGGTGTTCTCGTCCAGTACGCTGGGAGATCCCGGCAATATCAAGCGCCGCGTCTTTGGTCGGGGCTGGAACAGCGACCGCTTTGCGGCGGATCCTGAAATGGCGGCATTGATCAAGGCGCAAGCCGTAGCACAGAGTCAGGATGAACGCCGCAAAGTGCTGGCCAAGTTCCAGCAACTCTACGCCGATAATCTTCCCTCTTACATGCTGGTGAACCCGCTGATGGCAACTGTTTTTAATGACAAACTGTCTGCGCCATTCATGCCCGGCGGTGTGGCAATCGGGATTCCGTCGGCTTTGCATAAGTCCATATTCCTGGAGTGATCAGGTGGCCAATGTCTTTTCCATGCCGCTGGAGTTGGCACCGGCAGAGTCGTTGGATGCCGGACCGTCGGCCGCCGGAATAATCACGCGGCTTCTGAGCGGGCTTCTGCTGCGATTTCTGATTTTCTGCGTTGTCTTGGTATTATGCGCGATCCTGACGCGGATGTTGCCCGGCGATACGCTGGAGGTCATGCTGTCAACGGATCTGGCACGCGGTCTTGGGTCGGGCGAACTGGACCGATTGCAGGGGCGCATGGGTCTGACCGGAGATATCGCCTCCCAGGTCTGGCGTTATGCAAAGGGCCTTTGGGCTGGTGATCTGGGCTACTCAATTCCCCATGCGGCTCCGGTTCTGCAACTTCTGCTCACGGCACTGCCCTGGACCGGATTGCTGATCCTCGGAGCAACTCCGATCTTCGTTATCGGGGGTGTCCTGACGGGGATCGAAGCGGGTCGGTTGCCGGGTGGTACTGTTGATCGGTGGGTCACACCGGTGGTCACGCTATTGGCGAGCCTGCCGCCGTTCACCGGTGCGGTCCTGCTCCTCCTGGCCTTTGGCATCCTCTGGCCGGTTCTGCCAACCGCCGGGGCTGAGCCGCTGCTTCCTGCTGCCGGACCTGTGGGCGGCGCTCTGGACATTATGCGCCACGCCATCCTTCCGACGCTTGCGCTGGCCCTGCATGAACTGGCACGGTTCTATTTCTTAGCTCGGGCCGAAACGCTGACGCTGGCGCAACGGGATTTCGTGCTGAATGCGCGTGCGCGGGGCATTTCACCATGGAGGCTGAGATGGGCCTATATTGGCCTCAGCCTGATACCTGCGTGTCTCTCACGGTTGAGCGACACGCTGACCGGGTTGATCACAGCTGTGTTTTTTGTGGAAATCGTCTTCTCCTATCCCGGTACAGGTTATCTCATCTACAGTGCGATCTTGGACCGTGACTATGATCTGCTGCAGGGCGCAGTCGTTTTCATGGCGGCTTTCGTGCTTCTGGCGAATTGGATTGTCGATGGTCTGGTGATCCATCTCGCGAGGCGTGGCTGAATGCCGTTGGTCCTTCGGCAATGGTGGTTACCCGCCAGCGTCATGGTGGTTTGCCTTGGCATCTGGTTTGCTGGGCAGGCAGGACTTCTTGATTATCGCAGCAGCCGTGATGTTCTGATTGCTCCCGGATCAGCGCATTGGCTGGGTACGAACGAGCTCGGGCAGGATGTACTGACCGGGCTGATACTCGCCACACCAACGACTCTCGTTCTAGCTGTGGCAACAGCCATGGCTACCTCCACTGTTGCGATTGGTGCAGCAAGCCTTGTGGTGTTTTCCGGGCAGTTTCTGTCTGGAATGGTGCTACGGATCGTTGATGCGGTGCAGGTCGTGCCGACAATGCTGGTTCTTCTGCTCTTCGCAGCCTTGTTAAACCCTGGGTTTTTATCTCTTTTTTTGATTTTGGTTATAACGGGCTGGAGCGATGACGTGCGTGTCGCCGCTGCGGTCTTGCGCAGGGAGCGACAGCGCGAAAACATTCAATATGCGCGCGCTATGGGGGCAGGGTGGCTCTATTGCTGGCGCTGGCATCTGTTTGCCGCGCTGCGTCCCTTATGCGGGGTATTGATGGTCCAGAACATAAGGCAGGCGGCACTAAAATCGTCCGGGTTGGCGTTCCTCGGTCTCACGGATCCGCGATTGTTAACCTGGGGCAGCATGATGCAATCGGCTATGGACCAACTTTATAGTGGCGCCTGGGTCTGGCTTCTGTTGCCGCCGGCCGCACTCCTGTCGCTGCTGCTGCATGTCACGCTGACCATGGGCGACAGGAGTCTACGCTCCGCTGCTGTGCCGGAGTTTTCCTTGTGATACGGGTCGAAAATCTCTGCCTCTGGCACGATGGTCGGGAAATCCTCAAGGGTGTCTCTTTTGAGGTGCCACGCGGACGTACGCTTGCGCTTCTGGGGGCTTCTGGCAGCGGCAAGACCTGTCTGGCGCGGCTGCTGGTGGGGATCCTTCCAGGGTGTCACGTCGAGCAGGCCGTCCGCAACAGCAACGGATTTCGTTGGTCGGGACGGGCTGAAGTCCTGGGCGTCGATATGCTGCGGGCGACGGTGGCCGAGCGGCGTCGGCTGCGCCAGACAGACATAGGCCTCATTGTGCAGGCGCTGTCTGACGCGCTGAACCCTCATCAGACAGTTTTGCAACATGTTGCGGAGCTGCTGCCGCGTTCTCGCGATCGGAGATCGCTGGCGATAAGGTTTTGTAAGCGCTTCAATATTCCTCAGCGTCTCTTACATCGTTATCCGGCCAATCTCAGCGGCGGAGAGATTCAGCGCGTGCTGACAGTGCTTGCGCTGGCTCGCGATCCATCGGTTCTGATCCTCGATGAGCCTACAGCGGCCTTGGATCATGGCAATCTGGGGTTGGCCGTAGCCTTGCTGGAGCAGGGCAGACCGCGACGAAGCCAATTGCTCATAACCCATGACCTGTATCTGGCCGACAGAATGGCAGACCGGACGGTGACGCTGCAAAATGGCAAATTGCGTGATCAGGACAGGGTGATTATTGGATCCAAGGTCGGCGGAGGGCGGCGTAATCTGGCCTCTGTTCCACGACGGCCTGAGGGTCGAGGAGTTGCTCCGTTGGTCCCACGTCCTCAGGCGCTTCCAGCGGATCCATCGGGCTTGGTCGTGCAGGACCTGTCCTACTGGCGCAACGGAACGCCTCTGTTGCGCGGCATCTCTACTCTGGTCAGACCGGGTCATTGTCTGGCTGTCTCAGGTCCGAGCGGTTGTGGCAAATCCACATTGGCGCGTCTGATTTCTGGCTATGAGCCGCTGCAGGCGGGTCGCGTCATGTGGCGCGAGGCAAACGCCGCGCAGCCCAGAGCGTGCCGGATGTGTGAACTGGCGTTGGTGTCGCAGCATCCCCATCGGGCGCTGGCCCGCCACATGACTGTTGATCAGGTCATGCAAGACGCCGTCCGGCTCTATCTGCGGACCAGACCAGTTGGCGACCGGTACGATGTGCAGGCTCTGCTCGATAAGGTCGGCCTTCCGCACAGCGATCGATTTCTGTCGCAGCGCGCAGCGGATTTGTCCGGAGGTGAGGCACAGCGCCTGGTCATTGCACGCGCGCTTCTGGCGCGGCCGCTCTGTCTGATTGCCGATGAACCCACTGCCTTCTTGGACAGCGGTAGCCGCGACACTATCCTGCGCCTGTTTCGAAGTCTGATGGTGACCGAAAGGCTTGCGTTGGTCGTGTTTACGCATGATCCCAAGGTGGCGGCAGCCCTGAGTCACGACATTCGGTTTCTATCGGAGGGTCAGCTGCGGATCAGCCCTATGGGAGCGGTGGCTTAGAGCAGGTGGCTGCCGGCGCTCTGTGCTTGCAGGGTCTTGACCTCGGCTGACAGCCAGTCGAGGTGTTCATCGGCAATACCAAGCGCGCGCAAATGATCGGCAGTGTTCCACAGGTAGTCGCAGTTGGGGCCGCGTTCCCCGGCTGCCTGAGCAATGATTTCGGCCTGGCGGGCCAAGCTGTGATTGTCATATTGCTCGTGGTCACGATTGACGACATAGGTGAGCGCTTCAACCACGCGGCCGTCGACGAGTGTCAGCGGGGCCGTAATCTCGCGATACGCGGGGTTGAACAGCTCACGTGCGCGAAGGTCCTTCAGAACCTCGGTTTCCTGGCCAGATTGCACCGCGAGAGCGACGCCGTTGCAGATCGCATCATCCGCGGCGTCCAATGCGAGGACCAGACCCGGTCGTGCAAAAGTCCCGCGATATCTCAGAGAGTTCAGGCAGAACCGTCTTTGATATCCGGCCAGCTGTGCCGGCAGTTGCTCGGCAGGTTCAAATCCGGGGTCCCAGATCAGCGATCCATAGGCAAAGACCCAAAGTGTATCGGACATTTTCTTATTCCTTGAAGCGGTCGCGCTGACACCCCCGAATTGGAAACGGCGGAAGAGGTCAGGGGCCCCCTCTTCCGCCAGGCAGATCAGTCTGTCAGTTGGCGATACGAGGTCACCAGACTGCTGTAAGGGGGGACAAAGACTGAACGCGTTTCATCGCCGATCTTTACGGTGTCCTTGACGTCGAAATGCAGGTGGATCGGCAAATCCGAAATCCAGGCATTCGACACTTTTCCAAGGCGATCTCCTTTGGAAACTTTGTCCAGCGGGGCCACGGCAAGATCGTCCATATTCATGTGGACATAGCGATAGAGAGTGCCGGATGGGGTTTGCAGGGTCAGGGCAAACCGCCCGACATGGGCGATCACACCATCTTCAACCGCAACAGCCCAATGGGTGTCGGCCTGACAGCTGGCAGGACGAATGTCCTGGCCCTGATGACCGCCTGACGCACAGACCGGCAGATTTGACCGGCGCAGTTCACAGAAATTGTCGCGCCAGGGATAGCTGTAGTTGACAGTGTCGCACTGGCTTCCGCCGTTGCCCTTGAAACCACCGGGTGCGTAGACATGGGAGTTGGCATAGGCCGGGCCATCCTCCAGCGGGAAACGCATCTCTGGATAAAGAACGGCACCAATTGACAGGCCAACCCCGGTATCCTTGATCAGGTCGCCCGGCGCCTTGAACCGATCGTCCGCCTGTGCCTGTGAAACGGCGGCAAGCATTGCAATGGCGAAGGCGGCAGCCGCCAGCCTATTTGCGCGAAGCATCATTGTACCGCCCCCTTCACAACAGTGACGGTCTGCGCCAGTTCGGCGAGATAACCGGGTTCAATACAGCGCACATCTTCGGTTGGGGCATCACAGGTGATCCGCAAGGTATAGAAACCGCCAAATCGGCTGAACATATGATCTGCACCGTCGCCGGTGGACTCATATGTACGGGCCTCATGTTTGAATGACAGGCCCGGAACCTCTGCCAGAAGTGTACGAGCGCCCATCACACTGAGCTGGGCGCCATCCAGCCGATAGTAGGCGCTATAGGCATTTTCCTGGCCGCGAAACGCGGGCAGTTCAACCTTTGCATCGGTACCGAGGATAAGGACGGGCAAGGTCACATCGTCCAGTCCGGCAGGAGCGGTGTCGATAAATGCGGCGATCAATCGCTGGTCGCTCTTGCTTGCATCCGCTTGCGCGGTATTGGCCGCGCCCCAATCAATGGTATTGACGACGCGGTTTACGGCCTGCTCCTGCGGTTTATCAACCGCTACGGCTGGTAGAGACATCAGGACCAGGGCAAGGGCGGCAGAAGGGAACACGCGCAGGCCGGTCGCGCAGGTGGATGAGGGCATCATCTCTCTCCAAGTAGTGTGCATTGAATAGTCACCCGCAGCTATGCGGGCTCTAGAGTTTTCGACGTCGTAGACTCTGCGACTTTCCGGGCTTTTGCATGCAGCCGCGTCATCTGGCCAAATATGTTGCGACGGTGCATTTCCTCGGTGCCGCCAACGCTGCAAAAGGCCAGTGCGTCCCGCAGGAATGTGGTCACCTGGCCCTCGTGGTAGCCTTTGCTGCCATAGAGCTTCATCAACTCCATTGCGCCTTCCACGATCGTATCTGCACCGACCAGTTTCGAGATCGAGCAGGTCATCGCGGCCTCAGGCGCACCGCTCAGCAGCTGGTGCAGGGCGGCGTAGGACACCCATTTTGCACTTTCCGTGCCGATACGGATATCCGTCAGTTTCTTCTGGATGTATTGATGTTCGATAATCGGCACGTCGAAGGTCTTGCGTTTCTTAGAGAAATCAAATGCTTCGGCAAGCATCGGTTCGATGAGCCAGGCCGCCACCAACCCGTAGTAGAGGCGCCCCATCGAGACGATATTGACCAGATTGCGAAGCCCGGCTCCCGGTTCTCCCAGAAGATGGCCGTAGTGCAGCGGAACATCGTCAAAAGTCATCTGACCGGTCGGCAGGTCCAGATTGCCAAGCTTGCGATCCTGTGCGCCAATTTTGAGGCCGGGGCTGTCGGCATCCAGCAGGACCAATGAGATACCTTCACGGCCGTGATCACTCAGCTTGCAGACCACAAGAATGAAACTTGCGACCGGCGCATGTGCGATATTGTATTTTGCCCCGCTCAGACGGAATGTCTCATTCGGGCCGGGGGTCAGCAAGGAGGAAGTCGCACGTACATCGGTGCCAGTATCCGGATCAGCAATCGCGGTAGCGCTCAGCTCTCCATTGAGGATACGGCCCAGATATTCGCGCTTTTGGCTGTCGCTGCCGTAAAGATCGAGCGCCCGGACCATGCCTGCCTGGGCGATCACCGAAAGCAACATGCCAGGGGTGCGCAGAGTGGCGGCAAGCCCCTCCAACGCAGCGGTGAAGCCCCACCAGTCCCGGCCATCGCCACCATATTCGCGTGGTACGATCATCCGCCACAGACCTGCGGCGGTCAGCCGATCCCAGGTCCGCTGGTCAAACGCACGGCGGCCAAGGTGCAGTTCGTCCCGGTCGGCCATTTTGCCGATCGCGGCAAAGGCAGTTCGGGTCTGCTGCTGTTCGGCTGTCCATTCCAAATTCATATCATCGTCCTCAATACAGGGGGTCAGGCGCTTTCCTGAAACGTAGCAACAGCTTCTTTGAAAGCATCCGGCACGGGGTAGGTGGCCTGCTTGCCGTAGTCGAACATGACATGAACAGACTTGGCATTGGCGACCACGCGACGATCTGCATCATCAATGTGCATCACATGCTCCATCTCGAAGCTCTTGCCGCCGAAGCTGACCACACGGCTGCAAACCACCAGATTGTCACCGTAGAGCGCCTGCGAGATGTAATCGCAGGATGTCTTGACCATGATATGCGGCAGCTTTTCGGATTTGGGCAGCTCTAGGAGGTCGTGCATGTATTCCAGATATGCCGACTGCATGTAGTCATAATAGACGGGGCTGCTGACGTGACCCATCGAGTCGGTATCGCGGTAACGAATTTCTACGGGTGTTTCGAAGGCTTTGTTGGACATGGGGTCTCTCCTATTGGGGTTCGATGTAGCGAGGGTTCAGGCGTGTTGGGTGCAATCCTGGCAGGCCCGCTTTTCCAGCGGTCCGTGGATTGTGAAGCCCATCGGGACGGGGCCGAATTTCCGCAGGATGGAAAGGCCGAATTTCTCGGCCGCGCAAAGCGTGGTGATGCAGCCGTCGACATTGCCAGCCGCGCAGTCGCGTGCCGCGATGACATTGCTGGAGACAAAGCGTCGCTCGACCGTGGCCGGGAGCAGTTTTTCGGGCGCAGGATGGGTCGCGCAGGTCATTGGCTCAGCCCCGGTGCGGGAGGCCAGAACCATGTTGTCGGTATTCATGATAAATACATCCAGCAATTTCATTTTCTGGATGTGTGCGTAGATGATGGAGTGGAGATGGGGGTAGGCGACAACCCCGACCAATACAGCTCCGTCCTGGCAGGCTACACTCTCAGCGGCCTGTTCCATCGTCCGGTGCAATTTAACCGAGGCGCCGTGACACCGACGTAATGCCCAGGAAATAGCTGCTCGCTCACAATTCGTTCCGGTAGGGCCAAGCGTATGGATCTGTTTAACCCAACCAAAGGTTTCAGATTGCGGAATATAATCAGCGTTAACGCTGTTTTCGATTTGGAGATCCATTGCGTATCTTTTCCGCTATGTGTCGATGCTAACTTTGCAATGACCAAATTTCATCCATTTGCTCAAATAAGTATTTGAACATCTACTCGAACTATATTTTATATGTGACTTTGATTTTTGCCTTTTATCGCGGCAACTCTACTTCATATGCGCTCGCCGAATCTCATTTCACTGACATCATCGAAGCGGCAATGGCTTCGCCGAACAATTCGAAAAAACTGATGCTGTTCCTCAGCTATGGTGAGGAACAGTCCATAACTCGAATAATGACATGAAAAGCAGGAAACTGGTCGCTCAGCTCACGCGGTTATAGCTGAGGCTCGATCACCTACAGGCGGAAATCTTCCAGACAGGCCTGACCAGTAAGGTGGTGCATAAAAACCGAAGCAGCCCGCCTCCATCCCACGGTCTGGAAACAGGCTGTAGCTGCGCGCCATATCTCGCACGCCGGGCGAGCTTCCCGACGTGCAGGCGGTATCATAGCGGTGACGGTCGTCGATGAGAGGAAGCCGACAGCCGGTTGCGGTCTCAGCTGGACCGGGTCGGGTCGCGACCAATCCCGCCGAAGAGGTCGAGACAGCGCTCAAACCAGCTGCCAACGATATCATCACGCTCGAGCAACGGGTTAGATGTGCAGACGCTACACCATTGCAGTGTTCCAAAGAGCGTGTAGTCGGCGTAGGCAGGCGTTGTGCCTGACAACCAATCCTGCGTGCCGAGCAAGTCACGGACAGGCGCTAGTTTCTCTGGCAGCGCTGCGCGTTCGCCGTCGGCGCCTTCGGCCATGGCTTCCAGTGGCATGCCAAACCTGCGCTCACGGGCAGCGCGGAAATAGGCTTGGTCATCGGGCGACATCAGGTTGTGCATATCCATGACAGCAATCGTGGCAAGGCTGGGATGAAGGACCGTTTTGCAGTAGCTTTCGACAAAACGGGTCAAGGCGATCGCTCCCTTGCCATCAAAAAGATTGGGAGTATCGGTATAGGTTTCATCCAGATACCGAGCGATATCAAAACTTTCTCCCAGCACCGTTTCTCCATCACGCAAGACGGGCACACTGGTAAAGCGACCATCCTCAATAGCAGTGATGTCGCCAAATGAAACAGGGACAAGATTATATTTCAAATTCTTGTGCTCTAAAGCCATGATGACTTTCCAGACATGTGGCGAATAGTGACGTTTACGATCTTCGCCACAAAGGCTATAGAGTTTGCGGTCCACTGAGGTTCTCCTGTCTGAGAAGTTAGCATCTAATATTTTCGGCTGATTTGGAATCGCGCTGCTATATATAATGAAACCTTACGTCTCATTATGGTTTCATCAATATAGTATTTTGATGAAATAACGTGGCTTCTATTTGTGATGCTGGCTCAACGGGTGAAACCATTTGGCTGGCAATAGAGCTGGTCAGGCCGAGATGGCCATCCTATCTGTATCCAGCAGATCGCGAACGGCGCTGATGATGGGGTCTTGAGTGCGGTTGGCGAGATGAGCGAAGAGAACGCGTGTCGATTTGCGGACTTCTCGCAGCAGAGCGATCTCTCCACTCGGGGGTTCGGTTCCTGCGCTGCTGACGTGAACCAGACCGATGCCAGCACCGCTTGCGATCAAGGCGCGTGTAATAGTCTCATCATCGACATTGATGATCCGGGCGGGTTGAATGCGGTTTTCCTTAAACAGGCGCTCCGCGATGCGTCCACAACACGAACTATAAGTGGGGTAGATCCAAGGCATAGCCTCCAGCTTGTCCCAGTCAAGGTCCGGACCCGGCGGGACCAGATCAGGAGCGGCCGCAAGGTAGACGCTGAAACGCGATATTTCGAGGGTTTCAAGGTCATTCTGGGCTTCGTCAGGGTCGATAAAGAAACCTGCATCCAGGCGACCATTACGGATATCGTCCAACACACTTGAAGATGTGCCATGTTGCAGGGCAACTTCGAGATCTGGAAAGTTCTTTGAAAGATCAGCGAGCAGGCGGCTCACCTCGGTCGACCCCAGGTTGCGCCCGGCGCCGACTCGCAGCTGGCCGGCCAAACGCCCACGCAACCGCGAGGCCTCTTCCAGAAATTTCTGATGATTATCAAGCAGCTGCCTAGCCTCTACCAGAAGCCGCTGTCCGTCGGTGGTGACACTCATCCCGCGCGGTGTACGCTGGAATAGTGTCAGGCCCAGCGTGTCTTCCATCGTTTTGATATGGGCGCTGACGGCCGGTTGACTGCGAAACAACAGCTCGGACGCGCGCGTGATACTGCCTTCCCTTGCCACTGTGACAAAGGTCTTGAGTTGACTGATATCCATGGTTACCCCTTCAAATGCCATAGGGCGCATCGAATGCCTGCGCCTCTATTAGATGGCGCGCCACCACCCCTGGCTGACGCGCGCGAGACAACTTTTATGCCCTCTTTGCGAGAAGTCAAAACAGAAACACCCGCAATGGATGAGTTGGGCTGTATTCCGCCGGTTAGGAGAGAAACGTCATGGCGAGCGCCTTTTTGCCTGCCCTGGATTGCGAGGGGTTCAAAACATTCCTAGCATGAGGCCGACCCGTAACAGTCAGATAACAGTCCGCGCGTTGTTGTTGTCAGCCGACGATCGCTGCACTGTTGCCCATCTTGCGCCAAAGGCTATTCAATGTGGGTTTGGTATTCTCGGTCTCGCGGTACAGACGAACCGAAATTGGCGTGACAAACGACTCTCCGCCGGCAAGCGCCAGACGCCCATCGCTCAATTCATCCTCGCACAGCTTGCGCGGCAGCCAGCCAAGGCCGAACCCCTCCAGGATCATCGCCTTGACCGAGTTCGCGAGAGAGTTCTGGTTTACAACCAGCAGATTTGGAGGCGAGATTTGCTGGCGCAAGGTGTGATCCAGAACCGATCTCAGCGCGGATGCGCTGCCATAAGACAGCAGCGGAATCTGTCGTTTGGTATCGCGGCCGAGGTGGAAAAGCGGGTGTCCACCTGCATCCGTTTTTGACACCGGGATGAATTCATCCTCTGATAGCGTCAAGTAATCGCATTTGCTGACCTCCAGCGGCGACAGGAAATCCATTGCGGGATGCCAGTAGGTCAGGATCACGTCGCAATAGCGCTGCTGCAAGGCAGTGACGAATTGATCTGCCGCCCAACTGGTGGAGTTGAGATCGACATCCAACCCGCCGGCCTCCATCAACGGTTCGATATGGTCCCGGAAATGGGTCATGTAAAGCGACTGAGATGACGCAAAGCGGATGACATTTTCCCCCGCAGCGTCAATCGTTTGGCAGCGTTCCAGCGTCTCGGAGTAGGTGCGTAGGATGATTTTGGCCTGCGATAGAAACACATCCCCAGCAGGCGTCAGCGACAGCGGGAAGGTCTGTCGATTGATCAGCTTCACACCAACCTCATCCTCCAGGGCGCGGATACGCCTGGAGAATGCGGGTTGGCTGACATTCCGCTCTTCTGCAGCACGCGAAAAATTCTTGTGCGTTGTCAGCGCTTCAAAGTCTCTGAGCCAGATTATATCCAACTTGCCTAGGTCCGTTCTGGGGTCATCCAGTGGGCCGGGGGTCCCGGTGTTTAGCCGTCGAGCCGGTTCTCTTCGACCGCGTGGCAGGCAACGGTGCTGCCATCTGCTTGCCGTAATGGACGCGGACGCGACTCGCGACATCTAGCATTCGCAAATGCGCAGCGCGTTTGAAAGGGGCAACCTTGAGGCAAGTTGATGGGTGTCGGGATTTCGCCCTGCAGCCGGATGTGACTTGGCCCTTCATCCTTGAGTTGTGGCACCGCGGACAACAGCGCCTTGGTGTAGGGGTGTTTGGGGTTTTCAAACAATGTCCGGGTATCGGCCAACTCACACAGCGTACCAAGATAGAGCACCGCAACGCGCGTCCCGAAATGCTCCACCACACTGAGGTCGTGCGTGATGAAGAAATAGGTCAGTCCCCGCTGGTCCTTGGCTTCCAGCATCAGGTTCAGAACCTGTGCCTGGATCGAGACATCCAGTGCCGAAATCGGTTCATCCGCGATGATGAACTCGGGGTCGACAGTCAATGCCCGGGCGATTGCGATCCGCTGGCGCTGGCCGCCCGAGAATTCATGCGGATAGCGGCTGGACCAGCTCGGATCCACACCAACAGACCGCATGACCTCCGACACTTTATCACGCACTTCGCCACGCGACAGCGACGGATTGTGGTGGCGAACGGGTTCTTCCAACGCCTGCTGGATAGTCATGCGCGGATTCAGGGAGGCATAGGGATTCTGAAAGATCATTTGCATCTTCTTGCGCAGGGGCATCATTTCCCCGCGGGAGCGATCGTCGATCCGTTCACCATCATAGTGGATTTCGCCGCCGCTAGGCGTCAGCAGCCCGGCAACCAGCCGCGCTACAGTAGATTTTCCGCAGCCGGATTCACCAACAATACACAGCGCTTCGCCACGGTCGGCGGTGAGCGAGACATTGTTGACCGCATGCACCGCGCGTTTCTCACGGGTGATGCGACCACCGCGCAGCTTGATGGTTTCTAGAAACCCGCGGTCCAATTCAAAGCGTTTCTCAAGATTCTTCAGCTCAAGCAAAGGTTTGCTGTCTTGTATCTGGGTTGTCATACGCTTGCCTCCTCAAGGCTGGTATTCTGCAGGCGGGAGACTTCGTGGCAGGCGACCTCGACCTGGCGATAGCTTACTGTTTCCGGCAACACCTTGCGGCAGTGGTCGACAGCATATTCGCAGCGAGGGCTGAAGGGACAGCCGGGGGGGATGGATGTCAGCCCTGGCATGTTGCCCGGGATCTGTTTCAGTCGTTGGCCGGGCAGGGTCTGTTGCGGCAACGCGTTGATCAGCCCTTGGGTATAGGGGTGTTGCGGGTCGTTGATGATCTCGCGCGTCGGACCTGCCTCGATCAGACGACCGGCGTACATGACGAGGGTGCGCTCGGTCATCTGACTGACCACGCCAAGATCATGAGTGATCAGGATCAGGCCCACCTTGTTGGACTGGCAGAGTTCCAGCAGCAACTCCATGATGTCCGCCTGAATTGTCACATCCAGCGCAGTTGTCGGTTCATCTGCGATGATCAGCTCCGGATCCAGAAGCAGCGCCATCGCAATGATGATCCGTTGCCGCATGCCGCCGGACAGCTCGTGGGGATATTGGTTCAGTCGTTCTTCGGGCGAGGGGATATAGACCTCCCGCAACTTCAGAATAGCGATCTGTTCCGCTTCAGACTGGCTGAGCGAGCGGTGCGCCTTGAGCGTTTCGACCATTTGCTGGCCGATCGTCAGGACCGGGTTCAGAGTGACCATCGGATCCTGAAAGATCATCGCCATGCGATTGCCACGGATCGTACGCATCTCGGCGTCGGACAGTTTGACGATATCCTTGCCACCAAAAAGGATCTCACCACTGTCGATATATCCGGGCCGGCTGAGAAGGTTCATCAGAGAGAAACCGGTGATGGATTTACCGGCCCCGGATTCACCTACGATGCCCAGACGCTCGCCTTTTCCAAGGTCGAAGGAAATCTGGTTCAATGCGGTGACGGTGTGATCACGCATCGCAAATTTGACCGTGAGGTCGCGAACGGAAAGCAACGACATCGCTATTATCCTTTGTAGAGTTTCGGGTTCAGCACGTCACGCATCCAGTCACCCAAGAGGTTGATGACAAGAACGAGGACAACGAGCACCACACCGGGGATGGCGGTGATCCACCAGCTGCCGGAGAAGATATAGTCAAAACCGGAGGAGATCAGCGATCCGAGCGAGGGCTGACTGGGGGGCATCCCAAGACCCAGGAAGCTGAGTGACGCCTCGGAAATAATCGCATTCGCCACCTGCACCGTCGAAATCACAAAGATCGGCGACAGCGAGTTCGGCAGAATATGCCGCACCATAATCCGCATCGGGCCGAAGCCCAGCACGCGGGCGCTGTCGATATATTCCTTCTTTTTCTCAGCAAGAACAGTGGCGCGTACCGTTCGGGCATATTGCGGCCATTCGGCGACGCCGATCACTGCAATCAGGAAGTAGATCGCATATTGGTTGAAGGTCTCACTGCCAAACATCGCCTGTGTCACCGCGAGGAAGATGATAGCGACCATCAACGTCGAGAAAGACAGCTGGATATCGGCAAAGCGCATCAGAAGGCTGTCGAGCCGCCCACCAACATAGCCGGCCACCAACCCGATTGAGATCCCGAGGAAGGCTTGCAAGGCGACGGCGCAAAGACCGATCAGCAGGGACAGGCGGGTGCCGTAGAGGATCGTCGACCACAGATCCCGTCCCTGATCATCGGTGCCAAACACGAACTGGGGGTCGGCTCCATCAATCCAGGCTGGCGGGTATTCGCTGTTCATAATGTCGATCTGGGCCGGATCATAGGGATCAAACGGTGCCAGCACCGGTGCCAGGATCGAGGCGAGGGTGATGACCATGAACACCGCAAAGGATACCATCGCCACGGGGTTGCGCCGGAAGCTGTAGCCCATGTTGGAGTTCCACAGGCGACTAAACCGCGACGGGGTGGTTTGGTTTGTACTAAGGCTGCTCATGCGCCCATCCTCGCAATATTGACTGTTGGATTGACGAGCCCATAGATCAGGTCGACGATTGTGTTGGTCACCACAAAGATGAAGCCCACAATGATGAGATATGCCACGATCAACGGGGTATCGACGCGGTTCACCGCCTCAAGGAACATGAACCCCATGCCTGGCCACTGGAAGACGGTCTCCGTCAGAATAGTGTAGGCGACCATAGTTCCGATCTGCACACCACCAACGGTGATCACCGGCAACAAGGTATTCTTCAGCGCATGCACAAAATAGATGCGTCCGGGGCGGATGCCCTTGGCGCGGGCATATTTCACGTATTCGCTTTGCAGCACTTCCATCATCTCAGCCCGGATCAGGCGTACGAACAGCGGCAGCATGATCGATGCCAGCGCGACTGAAGGCAGCAGGATGTGCACCCAGCCATCTGCGGTCGCAAAATTAGTTTCCCAATAGCCAAAGACATGCACCACATCGCCCCGCCCGTAAGATGGGAACCATCCGAGTTCCACCGAGAAGACAAAAATCATCAGGATTGCGGTCAGGAAAACCGGGATCGAGATACCGACAATCGAGACTCCCATGATCAAGCGGCTGAAGAACGCATTCGGTTTGATCGCTGTATAAACGCCCAAGGGTACGGAGAGGCCGACGATGATCAGGGTTGCACCCATAACCAGTTCCAAAGTGGCGGGCAGCTTCTTCAGGATCACGTCGAGTGCGGGTTCTTTGAAGAAATAGCTGGTGCCGAGGTCGCCCTGAAGGGCATTTCCAAGAAATCGGATGTACTGTGTCACGAAACTGTCGTTCAGACCCAATTCGTCGCGCAGTTGCTGGCGGACCTCTTCCGAAACGGACTGACCGACCAGTTCGCGCAGGGGGTCGCCGAGATTGTCCTGGATGGCAAAGCCGATCAGCGAGATGGCAAACATCACCGCGATAGCCTGAAACACGCGTTTCACGAGGTAGGCGAGCATGTTGGAGTTACCTTGTATCAGTCACTTGTTGATGGGCACAACGCCATTGACGCCCGACGGGCGGCAGGGACATGCCCATAAAGAAGTGGTGAAAATCTGGGAATTGGTGGCAAATCGGCCGGGGCAGCGACGCCGCCCCGGCCTAAGAGTTATCAGTCTACTTTCAGATCGCCGAAGTAGGGGAAGTTCAGAGCGTTCACGATCTTTTCAGCGTGGACACCATCACGAGCACCCCAGGCCAGATTCTGCCAGTGCAGCGGAATGAAGGCCGCGTCTTCATAAAGGATGCCTTCCAGTTTGCGCAGCAGTTCGCCACGTTTCGCCTGATCGGTTGTCGCATTGGCTTCAGCCATCAGAGCATCGGCTTCCGGGTTGCAGTAGTTGCCGGAATTGTACTGACCGTTGCCGGTGGCTTCGTCCGGGCAATGCGTCAGGAACTGGTGGAAGTTCGCGGAGTCTTCGGTGTCGGAGTGCCAGCCGATCATCATCATGTCGGCAGCGCGTTCGTCAAATGTCGGCCAGTACTGCGCTTTGGGCATGGTCTGCAGGTCAACTTTGATGTTGATCTTTGCCAGCATCGAAGCAACGGCCTGAGCGATTTTATCGTCGTTCACATAGCGGTTGTTCGGCGCCATCATGGTGACCGAGAAACCATCGGCGTAACCAGCTTCGGCCATCAGAGCCTTGGCTTTTTCAACGTCAAAGCGCGGGGTCAGGCTCTCGTCATAGCCGAGATAGCCGGCCGGGCTTGCCTGGGCGCCAACGGTGCCAAAGCCGCGCATAATGCGATCCACGATGCCGGCGTTGTTCACCGCATAGTCGATCGCCTTGCGAACACGTGCGTCTTTGAACGCTTCAACACGGTTCTGGTTCAGTTGGAACGTGATGATACGGGTGCCGGGTTCGGTGATCAGGGTGGTGCCTTCGTGTTCTTCGACACGCTTCAGATCAGTTGGCGGAACCGGTGCGATAAAATCAACGTCACCAGACAGCAGGGCTGCGACACGTGTCGGGTCTTCCTTGATGGGCGTCAGGATAATCTTGTCGACGTTGCCTTCGGAAGCGGTGTCCCAGTAGCCATCAAAGCGATCAAAGACGACTTTCACGCCCTGTTCACGCTCGGTGACAGTGAAGGGGCCGGTGCCGGACAGGTTGCGCGATGCAAAGCTGTCGCCGTGCTTGACCAGTTCGGCCTTTTCTTTGCCATCCTCGGTGGTGCCGGAGTAAAACTGGCTGTCCATCGGGAAGATGTAGGTCGCCGTGTGCAGGACCAGCGGATACGGCTCGGAGGTCTTCAGGTCGAAAGTCAGCTCGTCGATGACTTCGACGTCAGTGAAAGACGCGAAGATACCCTTGAAATCGGGGCTGGACTTCAGACGATCAAACGTCCAGTCAACATCTGCCGAGGTCAGCGGGTTGCCGCTGTGGAACGTGACACCGTCGCGCAGCTTGAACCGCATGGTGGTTTCATCGATCTGCTCCCAGCTTTCTGCCAGCCGCGGAGCGAACTGCAGATCCTTGGTCCAGCGGACCAGCGGATCAAATACCATATGCGACAGCTGCAGCGTTCCGCCGGAAAGCTGCTCATGCGGATCCAGCGAAACCGGATCAGCGTCATAGGCGACCTTGATGGTCACCTCGGCCATCGCGGCCGTGCTCAGGGTTGCCGTCAGAGTGGCAACAGCGAGCGTACTCGCAAAATGTTTCATTATTCGTCCTCCCGTTACTGTATTGTTACTTCATCGGTATCGCAGGGGTCGCGAACAATCCAATGCCGATTGCAAAGCGGCTATGCAAAATGCGTATAGCTTGTTTTTCAAAAATATTTCAAAAGCTTATGGGGCATTTGTTGGCTCAATCACCTCGGCGGATGCGCATTCTGCATAGCAAGAACCTATCAGAGGGTGGACGGGAATCGGCGGTTCTGACTGCTATACTGAGCACCCCAGCGGCGAAAAACAGCGCATCGAGGTGACGCATTGGCGCAGAAGACCGCCGGCCGAATCGAGATAAGAAAAACGACCTGAACTAAGAGAATCGGAGTTCCCTCTGGAGCGGAGAGCGCGGGTCGTTCCATGGTGGCATTGGAAACAGTCGCACGAAATTTCGTCGTTTGTACGCCGCAGACGCCCATTAACAGTCCGTTAATATGGTTAAGGCGCCAAATATTTGCCCGCAGCGCCGAATAAACCTATCAGCTTTTAGTCAAATCGTTCCAACCAGTGTGAAAGAGAGCCCACAATGGCAAATGTATTCGTTGCGTCGTTTCCAGGCGCATCTTCACTGAGTAACTATCTGGCCTTTGACAGCTTTGAAACCTCGCGCGACTCTTTCGGTACCGTTGTTTCTGCCACCGAGCTTGAACAGACGGGCGCCGATGGATCCGTGCTGCGCCTCGGCGGGGATTTTTCCAGCGAGGACCAGGCGGATTGGCAGATCTACTCGATGGACCACTCCCTGAACGGCGCCCCAATCGTATCAGTTTCCAATATCTCGATGACCTTTGATCGCTTTGCCTCACTGCCTGCCGACGATTTGGCCCGTGAGCTGCTCTCTGGTGACGACGAGATCACTGCCCTCCTCAACAGCAATGTGACTGCCATCCGTACCTATGGCGGCGGCGATCGCATTTCACTTGGCGCCGGAAACGACACGGTCGCTGCCGGCGGGGGTAATGATTTCGTGACGGGTGGTCTGGGGATCGACAACCTCCGCGGAGGCTCCGGTGCAGATACGCTCCACGGGAACGGCGGCGACGATATCCTGCGCGGCGGCATCGGCCGTGACCGTATCTTTGGCGGTCTTGGTGACGATTTCATCGGGGGCGGCCGGGGCAACGATCGTTTGATCGGTGGGGCTGGCAACGACACGATGCGTGGCGGCGCCGGTGTGGACCGCCTATTTGGCGGGGCCGGTGATGACGTGATGACCGGCGGAGCGGGGGCGGATATATTTATCTTCAATGAGGGCGATCACACTGATCGCATCACCGATTTTGAGGCGGGGGTGGACCGCATCAAGCTTGGCCGCGGAGCGGAGAGCATGCAGGATGTCGATTTTGGTCAGGTCGGCGATGACGCAGCAATCTATTTTGCCGATGTCACCGTGATCGTCGAAAACATGACATACACAGAGTTGCAGGACGCCGATCACTTCTTGTTCTGATATAATGACGCTCCAAGCTTCGCGCCTGGAGAGCGGTTCAGCAGATCAAGATGACAGATTCCAGGTAGACCCGAGGAGGTAAATGATGACTAGTGTTAAACGTAACCTGATTGCTGCGGCGCTGCTTTGCACTTTACCTGCGGTGACATCCGCAGACCCGTTGCCGCGCAGTGCAAAAATTGCCAATCCGCAGAAAATTGCAAAAATATACTCGGGAAAGACTGAACTCTGGACCAACAACTGCGGCGGAGGCATCTATTTCGCACCGGGCGGTCAGGCGCGCGCCTGGTGTGCCGACCAAAGCGACAACCTGGGCGCAGGAACCTGGGCGGTCGATGCAAACGGGCAGATGTGCCAGGATCTCGTTTGGTACTACCCAAGCGGACGCCGTGCCGGAGCCAGCGCGAACGACAAATCCTGCATCAGCCATGTGGTTGACGCCTGGGGTGTCATCTGGCGAAGCTGGCCGAACGATCCCGAATGGTGGCCGATGGGGAAAGATGCGGGTCTCGTCCGTGGATATAAATTCCAGGCCCAGGTTCAACAGACCCGGTCCAAACTGGGGTTCTGATTGATCCGGGTAAGAAGCCGTTTCAGGGGTCAGCCAAAAAAAGGGCCGACCCCTCGCTTTTGACTTGCACCCCCGCGCCGCTACGCTTAAACCCCGCCGCAGTGGACCGATAGCTCAGCTGGATAGAGTACTTGACTACGAATCAAGGGGTCGGGGGTTCGAATCCTCCTCGGTCCGCCACTTTCCCCATTTGTATGACGTCAGAGGTGTTTGACTTTTCCGTCACATCATTGACCCAACAGAGTCCCGGCCGAACTCTTCCGCCGCAACATTCACCCAGCATCCGAACACTGCTCGCTGGCGTTCCGTGTTGTCCTAAAACTTGCGCTGCGTTATTGTGCCAACATGCGTCAGCCCACAAAACAACAGTTAGATCGACATGAACGCCTCAGGGCCGATCTTCGCGTCCGGGGAAGCTCTCTCGCAAAGATCGCCCGCGAATTGGGCGTGACTGACTCTGCTGTCACTTTGGTAGGAAAAAGAATGTGTCGATCTGCGAAGATTGAGCAGGCTTTGGCGGACGCTTTGCAAACTAAGCCAGAGCAGCTTTTCCCTGATCTTTGCGAAGAGAGATAGAGCGGCCATTAGATTTGGCCCGAGAAATATGGACAGTTGAGCTAGGTGGATTTTCCGCTCCTGATCCGGCAGCGTGCTGGGACGAAGGAGCCCGAGATCGATGTCAAATCGTTGCACGCGAAGATAGGCCAGTTGACGCTGGAAAACGATTTTTTAGGCGAAGCGCTCGCCAAGGCCAGTCTGCTGAGAACGCTTGCTGTGACACGGCCAAACCAGGTCTGGGCGATGGACATTACCTACATCCCCGTGGCGCGCGGATTTGTTTATCTCGTTGCGGTGCTGGACTGGTTCAGCCGAAAGATTCTGGTCTGGCGATTGTCGACAACGCTGGAAACCGGCCCGGGCATCGAGGCTTTGAAAGATGCCTTGCGCGGTCATGGCAAGCCCGAGATCATGAACACGGATCAGGGCAGCCAGTTCACGTCCATCGACTTCATCAAGACGCTGAAGGACGCGGGCATCCAGATCAGCATGGATGGCAAAGGTGCGTGGCGGGACAACGTCTTTGTCGAACGGCTGTGGCGGACGATCAAATACGAGGAGGTCTACCTGCGCGCGTATGAAAGCGTGTCAGCAGCCCGCGAGAGCCTGTGCCGATATCTGGCGTTCTATAACAGCAGGAGGCCGCACTCATCGCTGGACGGGCAGACGCCCGATCAGGCCTATCTCAAACCGTTGCGACAAATCCCGGTCGCAGCATAATCGAGCGGGAAATCTACCTACGAAACGGCCGGAAACTGTTCAAACGACCCGAACCACCTCTGCTTAGGGTGTCCAGTCGCTTGAAGAACCTTAGAATGCGTTGCAGCTGTGCGGCTCCTTTGACTTAGAACGCTCGCTAAGCTTGCTGCAGCGCAGTAAAGCGCAAGTGATTACCTACGTTCTGAATGGTCAACAACTGAACAGCACGATGGATGTCGGCTTCAGGCATTTCGTGAACCCTTGGTTTGCAACCGCAAGCTGTGACCAATTCCATGGTGGATATCCTCAATTATGGACCGTCTCGCTGAATCTACCAGTCTGATGTGCAGACTCCGACCCCGAAGCTGGCGCCCCGGTGTCGGAATACTTGGTATATTGAGACCTGAGCTTATTCGGCTGCTTTAAGCTCGGTGTCGATTTCGATGGTCAGCTGGCCCACCGGGATGCTGCTGCCGACGCCGAAATCTGCCGGGTCGATTGTGCCCGACGCGGAGAATGCCACCCAGTCGCCTTTGTAGTAATCAAAGAACTGACCGACCGGATGCGCGCCAAGGTGTGTCAGGCGGGCCTCAAGCACCACCGGTTTGGTGACACCGTGCAAGGTCAGATCGCCGGTAATCTCGGCTGTATCCTCACCGGTGAGTTTTACACCGGTGCTGGTAAAGGTGATCTCCGGATAGGTGCCTGCGTCCAGGAAATCCGGACTTTTGGCATGTTGATCAAGCGCTTCGACGCCGGAGAAGAAGCTGTCCGTTGCGATGGCCGCTGTGACGCTGGCGGTCTCCGGGTTTGCAGGATCCAGTTCCAGCGTGCCGCTGACCGCAGTGAATTCGCCGTGCTGCATTGAGACGCCGGCGTGGTTCCAGCCCACGCGAACCTCAGTGTGGCCAGGATCTGTCTTGTAAGTTGCTGCAGCGGCTGCGCCTGTCATGATGGCAAGAGCGGCGAGGGTGCTGAGAAGGTGGATTTTGGTCATTGCGTATCCTTTCCGTTGGACGTGAAGTTAAAGGGGTTGTGAATCAAAACATGCCGTTGCCGTGGGCGAATTCGGCGGGGATTTCCTGCACCGCGTCCCAATGCTCGGCGATCAGCCCGTCCTCGACGCGCCAGAGGTCATAGAAAGCGGTGGGTTTGCCGTCGTAGATGCCTGCAGCTTGGGTCATTACGAAATTGCCTTCAGCCACCACGTTGTGCAGTTCGGTGTAGCCGAAGGAGATTTCGTTCTCGGCCAAATAGGCGATGAACCCCTTCAGCCCGTCGCGGGTGTCTGGCACATAAGGATTGTGCTGCATGTAATCGGCGCGGATGTAGTCGTCGATCCTGGCAAGGTCGCCGCCCATCAGCACGTCGGTGACGAGGCCGGTAACCAGTGCCTTGTTGGCTTCGGTCTTGTCCAGATCTGTGATTTCGGTGGTGCCATCAATCATGGAACGGCCGCTGGCGGTTTCAGTCACTTCATCCTGGATCGCATCCCAATGCTCAACCAGTTTACCGTCTTCAAAGCGGAACAGGTCGATGATCACCTTGGGGCCGAAGAATTCCGCTGTCTGATGGATCACCACAAAGCTGTCATCACCGAACACCCGGATGGGGTTGACCTGCACGGGCGGATCCAGCGTTTCAAGGAAGTCCACAAAGCCCAACAGCCCTTCGCGCCCATCGGCGGCTTGCGGGTTGTGCTGGATGTAATCCTCGGCGACATGCGCGCGGATAAACTCGCGGTCGCCTTTAGCGAGGCCCTGCTCAAGAAGAGTCCGGGCGGTGGCCTTGTTTTCTGCGGGATCAGCGGCTGCAGAGGTTGCTACGGCTGCGGCCAGCACCGCTGTTGTTGCCGCTTTCTCGAAAATGGTCATTCAAGTCTCCTTCGTGGCTGTTGCCTGAGTCGGTCACATAAGTTACTATTAAGAAGTGTAGTTCCTATGTGGAAGAAGGCACTTTTTAGTAACTAAGGAAAATCCATGAAGCGGCGTGAGGAAATCGAACGAGAGCTGGGTCTGGATCTTTGCCCGATCCGAACCGTGCTGGCGCAGATCAGCGGCAAATGGAGCCTGCTGGTGATCCTGTTGCTGCGGGACGGGGAATACCGGTTTTCAGAAATTCAACGGGCAATCCCCGATGTTTCGCAGCGGATGCTGACCCAGACCCTGCGGCAGCTAGAACGCGATGGGCTGGTGGCGCGCAAGGTCACACCGGTGATCCCGCCGCGGGTTGACTATGCCATTACCGAGCTGGGCCGATCCTTGTTTGACCCTATCGGCGCGATGGCCGCCTGGGCGGTAGAGAAGCACCCGGAAATCATGACTGCACGGGAACGCTACGACAACGCAGGATAGGGCCGGGGCTGCGGCCCCGGCCGCCCGTTCAGGTGAACACCACTTGGATATCGGTGTATTCTGCCAGTCCTTCCTCGCCGAATTCCACGCCGAGCCCCGAGGATTTCACCCCGCCGAATGGCGCGTTGGGCTGGATTGCCCCGTGCTTGTTGATCCAGACTGAGCCGCACTCCAGTCGTGCCGCCACTGTTCGCGCCTTGGCAATATCGCTGGACCAGACCGATCCGCCCAGCCCGTTGGGGCTGTCATTGGCGGCTGCAATCGCCTCCTCAACGTCGCGGAATTTGATAACCGGCAGGGCTGGACCGAACTGCTCCTCATCCACCAGCGCATCACCATTGGTAAGACCGGCAATGATGGTCGGCTCAAAAAACAGCCCTTCACCAGGGTTGCCGCCCAGCAGCAGTTGGCCTTTATCGCGGGCCGCTGCTACGAGACGGGACACCTTGGCGTGCTGCATGGGATTCTGCAGCGGGCCAAGGATGGAGGACTCGTCGGATCCCGGACCCACCGGAATGGTGCGGGCAAATTCCACCAGCGCGGCGCAGACTGCATCGTGAATGTCTTCATGCACATAAAGGCGCTTCAGCGCGGCGCAGGTCTGGCCGTTGTTGATGAAGGCGCCCCAGAACAGCCCCTCGGCGATTGCTTGCGGATCGGCGTCCGGCAGCACGATGCCCGCGTCATTGCCGCCCATTTCCAGCGTCAGCCGCTTCATCGTCGGCGCGGCCGAGGCCATGATCTTCGCGCCCGTTGCACAAGAGCCGGTGAAGACAATTTTGCGGATCCCCGGATGGGCAGACATTGCTGCCCCCAGATTGTCAGCCTGGTCGTCGCTGGCGACACAATTTAGGACTCCCGCAGGCAGCACCTCGTTCAGCAAAGCCACAAGCCGCAGGGTGCTGAGCGGAGTCAGCGGGGAGGGTTTTATCACCACTGTATTGCCGGTCCGCAGCGCGGGCAGAATGTGCCAAATCGCAATCATCACCGGGTAGTTCCAAGGGGTGATCGAGCCGACGACACCAAGCGGTTTGCGATGCAGCTCAATCCGACCTTCGGCGTCTTCCTGCAGAACTTTGACCGGCAGCGACAGCTGAGCGGTGTAACCGGCCCAGGCCTGAGCTCCGCCCATCTCAAAACGTGATCCGAGGCCATTGAGCGGCTTGCCCTGTTCGGCGGTGATTAGCTGCGCGAGCTCCTCAGCGTGCTCCGCGATCTTGTCCGTGACGGCTTCGCAATAGCGCCGCAGTTCGGTGTCGGGCAGCTGCGACCAGCTGGCAAAGGCCTCCTGCGCGGCTGCTACCGCACGGTCTAGGTCCGCCAGTGTTCCGTTTGGTGCTCGGCCTGCCAGCCCGCCTGCCGGGTTGGCAACGTCGAAACTGGCGGCAGCTGGCGCGGGCGCGCCGCCGATTGTCATCTCAAATGTCATAGGGTGTCCTCCTTGGCTGCAGGTCAGGCGGCGGGCATGAAATAGTCCATATGGACCTTCCAGCCGTCGTCACCGTTCTGCCAGACAACCACATAGGCCAGATGGATATCGCCTGCGCCCTCGGCCCGCGGCGTCAGTACCACGCGGCCTGTCTCAATCGCGCTGCAGCCTTCTTGCTGCACCGATGTTGTTGAGAGCTGGGCCAACTTCATGTCTTGCACCGCACCCAGGAAGTAGGCTGAGGCACCGTCGCGCCCGGTAAAGGTTCCGATCCCCTGGCCAATCACCACCGGGTCGGCGGTGTAGTAGCCCTCCACCAGCGCGGCGACATCGCCAGCGGCAAAGTCCGCCTCGAACTGGCGCGACTTCTCGGCGATCACGTCTTTCAGGGTTGCAGTCATGGTGTAATCCTCCCTTGGATTTGCGCATGCCCTCGGCAGTCCCGGGGCGCTGACGCCAACGCTAGCCAGGGAAAGGGAGGTGCTGTATAGTGCAGATGCACTATGTGTTTGGCAGCTTGGCGCGGGATACCCGGACCTCATGAACCGCTATGATCTGAGTGAATTTGTACTGAGCCTGATGGACAAGGCCAACACCCACACGCCGCTGCATTTCCAGCAGTACATGATCGGGCTGATGCGCGGCATTACGGTGTTTGATTCCGCCTGGTGGGGCTGGTCGGTTTTCCGGGGCGGCAAGATCGCGATGGTCCATACGATGGTCAGCGGTTTGCCGGAGGGGTTCGAGCCCAAGGTCAAAGCGCATCTGGTGAATGACCCCTTTGTGCGTACCGGCCGTTCCCTGAAACGGTACGCCCGGTCGCTGTCGGTCGAGGATGCTGTGACAGATCCCGGGTTTAAGGTCTTCGCCGAGGAATTCGATCTGACCCAGATGCTGAACGGCCATTGCAAGGTGCGCGAAGGGCCGTTCAACTTTTTCATGTCGCTTTACCGGCATGGCCAGAAGCCAGCCTTTACCGACACAGAGACTGCGGATTTTCTGGCCATCCTACGGCATCTGGAGCAGGCGTTGTCGATGTGCTTACAGCTGGACCTAGGATTGCGGGTGGATCCCTGCAACGAATGGGCGCTGCTGGACCATGAGGGCGAATTGTTCTTGTGCTCTTCCGGCTTCAATGCGGCGGTGAAAGACGGGCTTGAGCCGGGGCAGAAGCCGACGGCCATGATGCGGGAACTGGCGGGTCATACTGTGATCACCCCGCCCTCCGGGACGACCTTCGGCCGCTCCCGTTACTCTGACGACCTTTGGCTGATTTCGGCACAGCCGGTCAGCCCCCTGAGCCGCCTGTCCCCGAAGGAACGCCATGTTGCGGAGCTGCTGATTTCCGGCGCGACGATGCGGGCTATTGCCGAAGACGTCGGCGTTTCGGTCAATACCGTGCGGAATCAGGCGGCCTCCGTTTACCGGAAAACTGGCGTTCACAACAAAGTCGAACTGCTCCGCTTGGCGGGCGGCCTGCCGCGCTAGAGCTGCGCCCGGCCTTTTGCGATTGAGTTGAATCCGGGACTAGACTGCTGATTTTCTGCAGCTTCTTTCTGTATCCGCAAGCGCTGCAGGGTCGAACAAAAGCCCGCAGCCGGATAGTGCATCTGCACTATGTCTGGCCCGTTCGCCCTTCCGTACCGTTTTGGAAAAGGGAGGATCACCATGACCAGAAACACATCTTTCAGCCGTCGCAGTTTCCTGGCCGGAACGGCCGCCGCAACCGGCACACTCGCGATGCCGTCCATTGCCACCGCCGCCTCCAAGAAGGTGCGGATCGGATTCATCTCGCCGCTGAGCGGACCGCGCGCCTCGTTCGGGACATCGGATCAGTGGATGGTCGACAGCATCCGCAAGCAGCTGGAGGGCGGGCTGAACTCAGGTGGCAGCTCCCATGAGGTGGAGATCATCGTGAAGGACAACCAGTCCAACATGAACCGGTCGATCTCTGCGGGCAATGAGCTGATCCTGCGCGATCAGGTCGATATGCTGCTGATCAACGACGGCGATGCGGCGGTGGCATTGGGCGAGATCGCTGATATCCACGGCATCCCGACGATGAGCACGATGCAGCCCTGGCAAGCCTGGATGTTCCCGCGCGGCTCCAACCCGGAACAGGGCTTTCCCTGGACCTTCCATTTCTTCTGGGGGGCTGATGACGCCATGAGCACCTTTGTGCGGCTTTGGGATCAGATCGACACCAACAAGAGCGTTGGCGATTTCTATCTCGACAACCCGGTCGGACAGGCCTTTGCCGATCCGGCGATGGGGTTGCCGGGCTTTATCGAGAGGGGCGGGTATTCGCGTACCGATGGCGGCATGTTCAAGATCGACGCGGATGACTATTCCGCCCAGGTCAGCCGCTTCCGCGACGCAAGCGCCGATATTGTGACTGGCTTCGGCTTCCCGCCGCATTGGATCACCTTCTGGAATCAGGCGGGGCAGGCGGGCTACACCCCAAAGGCCTGCACCTTTGCGGCGGCTTTTCTGTTCCCGCAGGCGATCGAGGCGATGGGCGCGCGCGGCGATGGCATGACGACTGAGGTCTGGTGGACCCCGAATGTGCCCTTCGCCTCTTCCTTCACGGGGCAAAGCGCCCGCGAACTGGCCGGTGCCTGGGAAGCAGACAGCAACGCGCAATGGGTGCAGACGCTGGGCTACAGCCATGCGCTGTTCGAGGTGGGTCTGAATGCGCTGGTACAGTCCGGCGCCCCCAAGGACCGCGCCGCAGTCCGCGACGTGTTTGCTGCCACAAAAATGGACACGGTTGTGGGGCCGGTGGATTTTGCCTCCAGCCCTGTCAAAAACGTGGCGAAGACCCAGCTGGCGGGCGGCCAGTGGCGCAAGTCCTCGGGCAAGCATGCGTTTGAACTGGTGATTACCGAAAACACCCTCGCGCCTGACATTCGCGTCGAAAGCGAAACCATCGCACTGCCCAAGGTCTGAGCCATGTTGGAAGCACGCAATCTCAGCAAGGCGTTTGGCGGCCTGCGGGTGATCGAGGATGTCTCGGTCACCGTCGCACCGGGCAGCTGCCTTGGGATCATGGGGGGCAATGGCGCGGGCAAGAGCACGTTCTTTGACCTCCTGACCGATGTTACACGCGCCGATGGCGGATCGGTCCATGTGGCAGGGCGGGATGTAACCGGGCTGGACACAGCCGGGCGGGTCCGTGCCGGGCTGGCACGTGCCTTTCAGGTGCCGCGCGCATTTGCCTCTCTCAGCGTTCAAGAGACACTCTATCTGGCCCAGCATGCCAGCCACGGCATCGCGCCCACGGCCGCACGGGCAAGGGTGGAGGAGATCCTGGAGATCACCGGTCTGGGACCACACCGCAACAATCCCGGCACCGCGCTGCGGTTGTTGGACCGCAAACGGCTCGAACTGGCGAAGGCACTGGCCTCTGATCCCAAAGTGATCCTGCTGGACGAGGTGTCCGGCGGGCTGACCGATCAGGAAACCGCCGAGATGGTGCTGCTGGTCAAGCGGCTGAAGGAAGCGGGGCTGGCGGTCCTGTGGATTGAGCATATCGCCCACGCACTGCAGGAAGCGTCTGACAGGATCATGATGCTGGCGCTGGGGCGCAAGCTGATTGAGGACCGCCCGGAGGCGGTTGCCGCCGACCCGCAGGTGCGCGCGCTGTATCTGGGGGCGGCGGCATGACCCTGTTGCAGATGCAGAACCTGACCGCGCGCTATGGCGATTTCCAGGCCCTGTTTGGAATTGATGCGCATGTAGCCAAGGGCGAGACCGTCGCGCTGATCGGTGCCAATGGCGCGGGAAAGACCACGCTGCTGCGGGCGATTGCAGGCTTGGGCACACGCGAGGCGGGGCAGCTGACCTTTGCCGGGCAGGACATTCTGGCGCTGGATCCCGGCGCGCTGGCGCAGCGCGGCATTGCCATGGTGCCGGAAGGCCGCCGGCTGTTTCCCAGCCTGACCGTGGCGGAAAACCTGATGATCGGCGGCGATGTCGGACGGCGCGGCCACTGGACCCTGCCGCGGGTGCTGCAGCTGTTCGACGAAATCGCGCCGATGGCGCAGCGGCCTGCAGGTCTGCTGTCGGGCGGCCAGCAGCAAATGGTGGCCATCGGCCGCGCGCTGATGACCAACCCGGAGCTTTTGCTGGTGGATGAGGCCTCCCTCGGGCTGGCGCCGGTGATTGTTGATCGGGTGTATGAGGCTTTGGCCGGCCTCAAGGCGCGCGGCACCACAATTGTGCTGGTCGAACAGGATATCCGCAGGGCGCTGGCAGCCTCTGACCGTTTCTACTGCCTGCTGGCAGGGCAAGTGTCGCTGGCAGGCGCTTCGGATGGTGCCTGTTTCGAGCAGGTGAGTCAGGCCTATTTCGGAGAGAACCAATGAGCACAGCCATAGAAATCCTGATGAACGGGCTGTTCCTGGGCGGGCTCTATGCGCTGTTCGGGCTGGGGCTGTCGCTGATCTTCGGTGTCATGCGGATTGCCAATATTGCTCATGGAGAGCTGGCCATTGCCGGCGCGCTGGCGCTGTTTACCCTCAGCGCGGCCTGGCCCGTCAGCCCATTTCTGCTGATGCCGCTGGTCTGCGCGGGCGCCTTCGCCTTTGGCTGGCTGCTGCAGACCCAGCTGCTGAACCGGGTGCTGAGCCCCGATCCGATGCCCGCGCTGCTGGTCACCTTCGGCCTGTCGGTGGTGATGCAGAATGCGATGGTCGGCTTATACGGCGCCAACAGCCGCAGCATCGACCTGGGCGCGGTCAAAACCGCAAATCTCACCATTGCTGGCCAGACAATCGGCTGGCTCCCGCTGGGCATCTTCCTGCTGTCGCTGTCGCTGTTCGGCGGGCTGCATCTGATCCTGAGCAAAACCCGGCTGGGCCGTGCCGTGCGCGCAACCTCTGATGATGCGGAAACCGTGGCGCTGTTTGCAATCCGCCGCCGACGCATCTTTGCCATTGCCATGGCAGTCTCCGCCGCCTGTGCGGCGCTGGCAGGAATGCTGCTGGCCTCACGCAGTTCGATCACGCCGTTTTCCGGTGCGGAGCGGCTGCTCATCGCCTTTGAGGTGATCGTGATCGGCGGCCTTGGCTCAATCTGGGCCAGCTATCTTGGCGGCATCGCCCTGGCGCTGGTGCATGTGGCGGGCTTCTACTTTGATCCGGCGTCGGGGCTGCTCTACGGGCACCTCATGCTGCTGGTCTTCCTTCTCATCCGCCCGCAGGGGCTTGCCGGAAAGGTGGTGACACGATGACCCGCTCATTTCTCGCCCTTTTGCTCACTGCACTTGCTGCCGCGCCTTTTGCGCTGAATGCAGGCGGGCTGGCGCTGCTGACCGAAATGCTGGTGCTGCTGGCCATCGCACAAAGCTGGAACCTGCTTGCGGGCTATGGCGGCCTCCTGTCGCTTGGCCACCACGCCTTTGTCGCCACCGGGGCGTACCTCTTGTTTGCTGTCACACGGGACCTGCCTGTCTCTCCCTACATCATGGTCCCGTTGTCCGGGGCCGGGGCGGCGCTGCTGGCGCTTGCCCTGACCCCGGTTCTGTTCCGCCTGCGCGAGGTCTATTTCGCCATCGGCATGTGGGTGGCGGCAGAGATCATAAAAATCGTTGTCGGCCGGCTGGACTACTTCGGAAGCTCGTCCGGCCTGCCGCTTTATGCGGCTCGGCGGATCGACACCAGCTGGCTGCCCGCGTCGGCGCACTGGTTTGCGCTGGCACTGTCCGCGGGGCTGTGTCTGGGGCTGTGGCTGCTGCAGCAAAGCCCCTATGGCCTGCATGTCCATGCGATGCGCGATGACGAAACCGCCGCCCGCTCGCTGGGGGTGAAAACCCGGCGGATCAAAGGGACCATCTTTGTCCTTTCGGCGGCGGGGTGCGGCATGGCCGGCGCCATCAGTTTTCTTGGCACGCTCTATGTCTCGCCAATCGCCGCCTTCGACATCAACTGGACGGTGAACGCGATCTTTATCTGCGTTATCGGCGGGCTTGGCACCATCCGCGGCCCGGTGCTGGGCGTGCTGCTGTTCGTTCTCCTGCGGGAGGGGCTCGCCGCCTATCCCGGCTGGAGCCAGATTGCCCTCGGCCTCATCGCGGTTGCGGTGATGCTGTTGGCGCCGCGGGGGCTGAGCGGCCTGCTGGACCGCCTGCTCCCCAATATCAGAAGGGCCGTCTGAGGCCTGCAAGACCATACCTTCAGGAGGGGAAAATGAAGAAGAGTTTGACGCTGGCCGCCTGGCTGGCCGGATCACTGCTGCCTGCCGCTACCCGTGCTCAGGATGCGCCGCCACCGGACGCCTACGGCTCCTTGTTCCGCAGCATCGCGGGTGACGGCCTGGAAAAGAACCACCGTATTGGTGTCTTGGGCTGGGTGGATGCAACCGCCATCACGGCGTCCAGCACTGGCGTGGACGGAGCGCTCGGCAATGGCGCGTTCTTCTCCGGCGAGGAGGGGCTGAACCTCAACCAGCTGGGATTGGTGTTCTGCCGCGGCATCAGCTGCCCCGGTCCGCTGGCCGGCCGCCCGCAAGGCGTTATCGCCCGGGTCGGCCCGTTTCCGGGGCCGCGCGGCGAGCAGGTGGAGTTCGGTTTCAATATCACCGCGACCTATGGGAGGGATTCCGACTTCTTCCGTACTGCGGGGTTTGACGACTTCACCTCCGATCTGGACGATGACAACAAGCTGGCCTTCCCGCAGGCCTATGCTGAGGTCTATCTGCCGGTGCTGGGCGGCACCACGGTCTTGGCGGGGAACTTCCTGTCGCCAGTCTCTGGTAAGGAAATCGGCCTGCCGTTCACCCCGCCCAACTGGTTTTCCACCCATACCTACAGCCTGCAGCATGGGCCTGGGACCCATACCGGCGTGCTGATCAGCTCTCGTCTGCCCACGCGGGAGGGAGCCGGACTCTGGGGCTTTGAGCTGGGCGCCGTGACCGGCTGGAGCACGGTGGAAGACAGCCGCCTGACGCTGATCGGCGCGCTGCGCTGGCGCAGTGCGGATTTCCGAACCTGGGTCGACTTCGAGGCGATCTATGGAAACGGCGAGGGCGATGCCTACGGCCCGTCCCGCGGCGGTTCCGCCTATATCGCGCTCAGCAGCACCGGTGAACGGCTCGACCGGGCGGCGGCCTACCTGACGGTTGGCCATCAGGTGAACCCTGATCTGTCCCTGGCTTTTGAGGCCAGCTACGGCTTTCAGGAGGGCGGCGATATTCCGGCCCCCGGCGCGATCACCCAGAAAAGCGAATGGTACGGCCTCAATGCCCAGGCCCGTTACCAGCTTGCGGACAATCTGCACCTGAACGGGCGTGCCGAATGGTTTCGCGACGACAACGCCGCCAACATCCTGTGGGCCGCGAACGGCGCCACCGGCGGCAATGTCTATGCGGTGACGGCGGGGCTGGAGTGGCAGGCAACCCCCGCGCTGCGGATCCGGCCAGAGCTTCGCTACGACACCTATGACGGCGGCGGCACACTGTTTGGCGGCGGCCGCAACGACCAGTTCACCGCGCTGCTGAACGCAACGCTGCGCTTCTGAAACCTGCACATCGAGGAGAGACGACAATGCCGGGTACAGGATTTTACTTTGACGAGCATTGCCTGTGGCACACCACTGGCGAACACGCGCTGATCATGCCGGTCGGGGGCTGGGTGCAGCCGCCCGCTGGCGCCGGTCACGCGGAATCGCCAGAATCCAAGCGGCGGCTGAAGTCGCTGATGGATGTGTCCGGACTGACCGCCCAACTGGGCGTGCAGTCCGCCCGGCCCGTCACCGAATGCGAAATGGCGCGGGTCCACAGCAGTGACTACATTGAGCGTTTCAAGGCGCTCAGCGATGCGGGCGGCGGGAATGCTGGTCTGTTCTCACCTTTCGGAGCTGGCAGCTACGAAATTGCCGCTTTGTCGGCCGGGCTGGCGCGACAGGCGGTTTTCGATGTGCTGGACGGAACCTATCAGAACGCCTATGCCCTGTCGCGCCCGCCGGGGCACCATGCTGGGCGGGATGGTTCCATGGGGTTCTGCCTCTTGGCTAATATCCCGATCGCGATCGAGGCCGCCAAGGCTGAAAAAGGGCTAGGCCGCGTCGCAGTGCTTGACTGGGATGTGCATCATGGCAACGGCACCCAGGACATATTTTATGAGCGCGATGATGTTCTGACGGTTTCGGTTCACCAGCAAAGCTGCTTCCCGCCGGGCTCCGGCTTGGGGGAGGAGCGCGGCGCGGGAGCAGGAGCCGACTGCAACTTGAACGTCGAGCTGCTACCGGGCGCAGGCCACCAGTCTTACGCCGATGCGATGGAGCTGCTGGTGTTGCCCGCGCTTTACGAATTCAAACCGGATCTGATCATCATCGCCTGCGGGCTGGATGCCAATAACTTCGATCCGCTCAGCCGAATGACGGCCCACAGCGGCACATTCGCCTATCTCACCCGCGCGGTGATGAAGGCCGCGCGTGACCTGTGCGGTGGCAGACTGGTTGCGGTTCATGAAGGCGGCTATGCCGAGGCAGTGGTGCCTTTCTGTGCCCATGAGGTGATCGCCACCATGGCAGGCATCAAGAGCCATGTCGAAGACCCCTTCCGCGGCGTTGCCGAGGCCAACCAGCCCGCAGCCGATTTCGTCGAATTTCAGCGGAACCGGCTGATAAAGTTCGCGGAGCAGATTGCATCAACATAGTCAGGAGCTCTAGCTCACGGCGCCGGCCGGTTTCCTTGTCTTCGCCTCACCGCTCAATTGCAAGACTGCCGCGCCATCACACGCGACAGTTTGTTAAAAAGTAACTGCGACCGATTGGGCTTCAAGCGGGGTATTCTTGCCTCGCTTGGAGCTTTCGAAAAACGTCGAGCTGCTTCGTCACCAGACGTAGACCTCCATCTTGTCGGCGGCTATGGAATAGCCCGTTTGGCCAAGCGCGGTAGATTGCAGTTGCGTGCGCAGTGTTCCCGTAACCCAAACCGGATCCCAGAGCTGATCCCCCGGCCATGGTTCTGTCGCGGTGACCATCACAAGCTGGTTTGCCGGGGGCGGGGGCGTATGGATGCAGGCGCCGACATAGGGCACCAGCATGAACTCCGTCACGCCCTTTGCTCCGACGTCGAAGGGGATGATGAAACCTGGCATCTTGATATACACACCGTTCAGCTCTTCATTCAGCTTCGTCGCATTTGCGTCGTAGATCGGCCGCCAGGTGTCATTCTCAACGTCCATATCGCCTTCGCCGGTGATCTCCGAATAGGGAACTCCCGGCGGGATCAGGTCATCCCACATGATCTCGCGCGGCGTCGCTGCAGAGGCCACCGTTGGGGCAACCACTGATCCAGACAAGAGCATCAACGCCGTTCTGCGGTTCATCATTTGGTCCACCTCGCTTAGTCCACTACATCCTTACCATCATACCATCGGCAACGGACATTCTATAGGCTCTCATCGCAGGTATGAGGCTGACAACCATGCCGGCACAGATAACGCTCAGAATGACCCAAAACTCGCGCAGTGTTGGCGCATCAATCGGCAACCACAAGCCAAGCGCGCTGTCGAGAAGGGGTTGGGAGATGATCAACCCTACATATACCAACCCCAATCCAAGTGTTGCCCCGAGAGTGGCCATCATCATCGCTTCCAACACCAGCAGGCTAAGTATTGTTAGCGGACCTGCACCCATCGCGCGAAAGATCGCCATTTCGCGGCGCCGTTCATTCAGACTGGAAAAGATCGTGGCCATCATTCCGATCAGCGCGGTCACAACCACCATAGCCGAGACTGCAACAAGCGCGGTTTCGGCTATGCCAACAATACCCCATAGCTCTTGCAAAGCCACACCCGGCAGGATCGCCAGCAACGGCTCTTCGCGATATTCGTTGATGGAACGTTGCAGAGAAAATGTCTGGAGCGGGCTTTTGACACCGACGAGGGCCGCCGTTATCGCTTTCGGTGTCAGGTCCATCTGACGGATGACATCCACCGGCGTCGCCTGACCGGGGATCTGTGCGCCACTCTGCCAGTCGACATGGATGGCTTCTATCGCCTCCATGCTTATGATGACCGTGCGGTCAACCGGCGTACCGGTCTTTCCCAGAATTCCAGAGACCCGGAATGGCTGATCTTTGTGTTCGGTGAAAGACGCAAGGCCATGCGCCACGATGATCGGATCGCCGACCTTGTAACCCAATGCGGACGCGACGTCGGCCCCAACCACCGCATCAAAAAGATCATCCATGACGGCGCCATTTGCCAGCGTCAACGACCTGCCTTGCCGATATCTATAATGCTCAAAAAACTCTTGGGTGGTGCCCATCACACGGAACTGCCGGTGGCTGTCGCCAAGGGAGATCGGCACAATCCAGTCCACATCAGACCGGCCCGCGATGTCCTGATAGCTTTGCCAGCTGACGTTGTTTGTCGCATTCCCGATACGAAATACTGAATAGAGCAACAACTGCACAGATCCCGAGCGGGCGCCGACAATCAGATCGGTCCCGGAAATCGTGTCGGCAAAGCTCGCCTTGGCCCCGGTTCGCACCTTTTCGACGCCAAGAAAAAGGGCGACCGACAAAGCGATAGCGAGGATTGTCATGCCCACCGTCAGCGCACGCGCAAACAGCGACGCAATCGCCAGCCGCAAAATCATGATACACCTTTCTGAACTTCGGCGATGTCCTCAAGGGTGATGACCCGGTCGAACCTTTTGCCCAGACGGGGATCATGGCTCACCATCAATAGTGAAGAGCCCGTAGACGCAGTCTGTGTGAACAGCACATCGAGAAAGGCGTACTGGGCGTTGCTATCGAGGGCAGAGGTCGGCTCATCCGCGATGATAAGGGGGGGCTGGCCAATCAAGGCACGGGCCACCGCGACGCGTTGTTGCTGACCCACGCTGAGCGTCCTGGCCTTTGCGTTGATAAGATGCTCCGGCAGACCCAGGGCAGAACACAAGCGTGCTGCCTCCGCGGCGGGCTGGCTGACCCGCCTGCGGCGTGAGGGCGCAAAGCGGAGGGGCAGCAGGATATTGTCGATCACGGATCCAAATGGGAGCAAGTTGAACTGCTGGAAGATAACGCCGATATGCTCCGCCCTGAACGTATCTCTCGCGCCTCCGCTCAATCGGGAAATATCTCTGTCGGCAACAGAAATCTCGCCGCGATCCGGCAGGATTGTACCGCAGATCAATGACAGCAGCGTTGATTTTCCCGACCCGCTTTCGCCCAGAAGCAGGACTGTTTCACCCGCTGCAAGAGAGAATTGCGGGACACTCAGCGAGAACCCGGTTCGTCCGCGCCAACGATAGGCCAGTCCAGTGATTTCGAGCGTTGCATCCGTCACCTACGTTCAACGCTCCAACGTCAGGATCGGGGTGCCACGTTCGACCTGATATGCGTGCGCGCCGGATGCACCGACCAGTTGCACCTGAACCTTCTGCGCGTTGGGAAAGGCGTCGAAGTAAGCGAAGCTGATATTCGTCAGGGATGCAGGTTCGGCGCAGTTTAGTATGTAATTTGCATTAAACTCGGCGTGATCTGCTTTTTCGGTGTGATGCTCAGCATGGCCTTCATGCTCATGGTCATCATGCTTGTCGTTCGCGTGGCCTTCGTGGTCGTTATGACCGTGTTGGTTGTTATCATGCCCGGCATCTTCGGCATGATCCTCATGCTCATCTTGACCGTGGTCACTGGCAGTCTCCAGCTTTGCGCTCGCCTCGCCAACGCTGCACCGAGCGGCGTCCGGCATAATGAACAGGGCCAACGGATCACTGAGCCGGGCGATTGCAGCATCAACTGCTGAACGATCCGCGGCACTCTTTGCGGCATGTTCAAACCCGACCAGGTCAGCACCGGGCGCCTGGAACTCCATCAATACCGTGCTCCCGTCGATCGCAATGTTCAGCGTGCCAACGCCGTGTTCATGCGCGCCAAGTTGACGGGTGCCCTCGGCCAACGCCGGCAAGGCAGTAACGATTGCGAGAAGAGAGAGAGTTCGTTTCATAACAATGTCCAATGTGGAAAATGATCAGGCAGCACAGGTGCCACATAGGCCGTGGATTTCGACGATATGGCGCAGGGCTTTAAAGGCATTTTTATCGGTCAGTTCTGTAAGCTTCGGAAGCAGGTCACTGCCGTCGTGTTCCTCTACCGATCCGCAGTCTTCGCAGATGGCCAGAACAGGCACGCTTTCAGCATGGTCGCAGCGACAGGGGACAAAGGCGTTGATTGACTCAAGGCGATGCGCACGCCCCTGATCGGTCAGAGCCGACAGCGTACGATAGACTGTTGGCGGCGCAATACTTGGCTCGCTCACCTGAAGCTGTTCAAGAATTTGATATGCCGTCATCGGCCTGTCGCAGGACTCCAACACGGTCAGGACATCTGATTGGCGTGTCGTTGCGCGTTTTCGCATGATGGCCCCCTTTGTTGCTCCAGTTTATTATTTTATAATATAACAAACCGCAAGACTTAAAACACCAGACACCGGGACAGCCATACGCAAATCCCGGATCGCTCCTGTCGTTAATGGTTGGTCTCGCCCCGCTTCACGCTGAAAAAAAAGTCGCTCCCTAAGGGGCGTTCGGCAACCTCGTCAGGAATAACCTCGGGGCCGCTCAGAAACACGGTGGTGCAGAAATGGGCGTGCATCCTCGAGAGTTTTCGCAACTTTTCACCTGTGATGTCCTGAAACAGCGCAAACATATCCTCGCGCGCTTTGAGTTCGCTGATCCTCTCGCGATGCCTTCGGCAGCAGTCCTCATGCGCAGCGGCAATGTCTGGATCCGTCAGCAATCGGGCCAGTTCCTCCTCAAGCGCAGGCATCATGCGCTGGATCGAGCGATCGTCTTCGGCGTTGTTGTTCATTCTGAACCAGTAGGACAATCCCTGATCGCGCTCGACGTGATTCACCCGGCCACGGTCGCGTTTGACCAGAAAACTCTCTGCACTGCGCACCGCGTAATGGTTGAGCTGGACTAGGTCGTATCCATAGGTCGCGATGGTCGAGCGCCAGCCATTGCGAAATATGTCCCGTGGCATCGGGCGACCCGATCCGTTGACCCATCGAATGTCCTGCCAGTGCTGTGATTGCAGCCCCTTTGGCCGGTGAACGCCGAGACGTTTGAAGACACCGTTATTTCGAAACAGCGTTTTAAAGCCCCAAGCCTGATGCGGCCTGCGCGTGACTTCATGGGCGCAGCGCGTAAACTCTCGTGTGACTAACGCGCCGGAGAACCTGGACACATCATTGTTTCCGAACAAGCGCCAGGTCATAGCGATCATATTCGCGTCACCGATCGCAGCATATAGGTCGCTGAGCCGCCCATTTCCGCATCTGATATTGATGAATTCATCCACATCCATACAGACAAGCCAATCCGCGGTGCGAACGACAGGTTCTTCTTCCGCCGCTTGAAACGCGGCGTGCTGCGGCTTCAGGTCGGTTCCGCGATATGGGTTATCCCTGTGCTGGACGTAGCCCTTGTCCTGTAAAACCCGCAAAAGACTGTCGGTGCCATCGCTGCAGTCATTTGTATAAACAAGGACCTCATCGACGCCGATGGCACGGTGGTAGGCCAGCCACTCCAGCACGAAAGGCCCTTCATTCTTCATCGTTGTGATCACAACCGTCCGCGTTCCACTGCCGCCAGTGGGCAAAAGCTTTGCCTTGGGCATACGAACCGGATCTGCGCCGAAATGCTGCAACGACACATCTAGGAGTTCCGGCACCTCAACGAGGCCAGCCTTTGGGACAATTTGCGATAGCTTCTCAGTTGGATGGCGCAGGAGCATACTGCGGGAGAACTTGGCGATGCGATCCGTGTCGGGCGTCGCCCCTACGATCTGTGACTGATGCCAAATGCTGTCAGCGCGGCAGTCTTGCGGGGCGACGCACCAACGCAGGTGGCGTATGTCGCTATCAAACCGCGTACAGATATGATCGGAAAATGAGGCGTTTCTGCCGCGACGCACCCGCCAAGGATAGCTCTGCACCCCATGCAGGCACGTGTAGCTACCAGGGACCTGAACCGCGCGATCAAAAATCGTTGGACCTTTGTTACAGGCCAGCAGGTCGCATAAATCAAGATTGGCCACTGCACGGGCGCTGGCCAAAAAACGCGCCCGAATGATCTCATAGATCACGAACTCACCGAGCGGCGCCCTCCAGGGGTCATCCGGCGGCGCTGTCTGCCTGCGTTTCGGTGCACCCAACACATTCAGTGGATGAGCTTCAGCTGGCAGGCCTTTTTTGCCAAGCGGGCAGGCAGAATGAACCACGACCACGCGCACGAGCCCCTCAATCTCTTTAGCAAAGCCTTGCAAAGCCGCGATAAACTGCCGACTTTCATCAGGTGGCGCTTGATCTAGGATGACGGCTGCCTGCATCCCATGCTGAGACACATGGTAGGTCAGCCAGTCAAAGGCCGTTTCGGCACTTTCACCATTGCGCGTCGCTATAATCACGTTCAGCCCGGAAAAAAGGTCCGTCTCAGCAGCTTGGGCCTCAACACGGCATTCTTGACCGTTGACGGCGATAACGACCGGGCCCATCGGGCTATTCAATCCGAGATCGAGGGACTGAACGCAATCCGGGCGATGTCTTAGCGTGGTGTTTTCGTCGGAAGCCAAAACATCGTTGCAATGGGTCCCTGATTTGAAGAACAGCCTGGCGGCATGGCTGTTGCCTGCGGGGATCACTACGCAGTCTAGCAGAATGGTTTCACCAAACTGCTGCACACCCAACTGGCGCTCCAGAACTTTGTCCGATCCTGTCCCGAGGTCTGAATGCGTCATAGAAGGCCCGTTGATATTTGTCTTTGGATAGCACGAATTCATTCGTACTGCCCTGAAAAATCCGAACGCCACCAATCATGAACGGCCTCACCGCCCTCGGGTCGATCCTCGATTATGCGTCGCGCCTGTATCCTGAACCCGAGCGGCCCGGTGCCTATGTATCAAGGGCTCGATAGGAGCTGGTTGTGCCGCCTGTCCAGCGCCGGAAAGCACGATGAAAGTTTGCCGCAGAGGAAAATCCAAGATCCTGCGATATCTCTTCAATCGACTTCTGCCCGGCTCGCAAATCACGGATCGCGATATCGCGGCGCAGTGCATCCTTGATGGACTGGAAGGACGCTCCCTCAGCATCTAACCGCCGCATCAATGTTCGAGGTGTCACATTTAGCATTGCCGCAGCATCGCTCAGTCGGCAGTTTTCCCAGTTGGATTGGTAGAGGAATTCTCGGATCTGAAGCGAAAGCCGGTGCTCCCGAAAGCCGGTGAAGATCCAGTCACGCGGAGCGCGGTCCAGGAATTCCGCCAACTCCGCAGCAGTGCGGGGCTGAGGTGCGCCCAGCTGCTGGGCGTCGAATGAGATGGCCGAGCAGCCCTGAGAAAATGTTACGGCGGCTGGAAAGACGACACCATAATCCTGCGCGAATTCGGGGCGATCGAAGGCAAATTGCACGGCCTTCACCGGCACCTCGTAGCCCGCCAGCCAAGAGAGCAGACCATGCGCCAGCTTAAGCATAAGCATATGCCCGAACCGTTGGATCTCAGGCGATCCGCGGGGGACGATCTTGAGAATGAGATCTGTATTTTCAGATTTTAAATCAACTTGATAGTCATCAAGTATCAAATTCCAGAATGTGGAGAACCGATATAGGGCCGCCGGGAGGGTTCCAGCTGCACGCACCGTGGTCAACAGGTGTTGCAGCGCGCGAGGCCGGACAGTGCGGTCCCACAAACCGGTCATTTCATCACCAGTTTCAACGGCGGCAACCTGATAGAGCTGCACGATCTGGTCAAGGGTTACCCGCTGCGCGCCCATGTGTTTGACAGTCTCCGGCTTGACCAGCGGGGCAAGACCGCAGCGTTGCAGAATAGAGCTCATCTGATCTCCGTTACAGCAGGTCTGCAAAGCCAGAAGCCAGTCTTCAATGAATGGCAGAGATACGGTCGCCAGCGTGTCTGGATCGGAGTGTGTCATCACTGCGTCAGATTAGGTTGTTTTGTCACTTTCGGAAAGTCGTTTGTCAAATTCTGGAATGGGCAGCAAACTGACCGTACCGTAGATACGCGACAGCAGGTAGCACAGCAGCGAGGCGCCAATGACTTATCAAGCTCCAATCCGTGACCTGATGTTCAATCTCGAACATCTTTCCCAATGGCCGCAGATCGTGTCCTTGGACAAGTACAGCGAAATTGAACGCGCTGACGCTCAGGCTGCCTTGGAAGAATTTGGCAGGTTCTGCGGGGATCTCATCGCGCCGCTGTCACATGAGGCCGACACGGCGGGCGCGCGACTTGAGGGGAACAAAGTCGTTCTCCCAAGAGCCTATGAAAAAGCCTACGCGCAGTTTGTCGACATGGGGTGGCAAAGCCTGGCACACCCTGCGGACCATGGCGGAATGGGCTTGCCGCGAGCCGTCGGAGCTGCCGCGACGGAGATCCTGAATGCGTCGGACATGAGCTTTGGCCTGTGCCCACTTCTGACCGATGGTGCCATCGACGCGCTGGAGCTCTCCGGCACGGATGAACAGAAGGAAATTTATCTCCGGCCGCTGGTGTCCGGCAAGTGGAGCGGAACAATGAACCTGACCGAGCCTCAGGCCGGCAGTGATCTTGGTCGCGTGCGTTGCAAAGCTGAGCCGCGCGAGGACGGCAGTTACAGCATCAGTGGCACCAAGATTTTCATCACCTATGGCGAACATGATCTCTCCGAGAACATTATTCATCTGGTTCTCGCGCGCACTCCCGACGCGCCGGAGGGGCACAGGGGGCTGAGCCTGTTTCTGGTGCCGAAATACCTCGTTGATGAGAATGGCCACCCCGGCGACCGCAATCGTGTCAACTGTGTGAGCATCGAACACAAGCTGGGGGTACGGGCAAGTCCGACAGCGGTTCTGGAATATGCAGGTGCCACCGGATATCTGATCGGGGCAGAAAACCGCGGGTTGGAATATATGTTCACCATGATGAATGCCGCGCGCTTTGCCGTCGGCGTTCAGGGGGTCGCCTTGTCCGACCGCGCCTATCAGCACGCGCTTGCCTACGCCCAGGAGCGGGTTCAGGGACAAGGCATCGGACTGGACCCTGAACAGGTTCCGACCATCATCGGCCATCCCGATGTGCGCCGACTGGTGCTGCGGATGAGGGCTCTGGTCGAAGGTGGCCGGTCGCTCAGCATGGCAGCGGCTGGCTGGTTGGACCTGTCTCGGAACGGA
This sequence comes from Phaeobacter sp. JH20_02, assembly GCF_048056915.1. NCBI lineage: Bacteria > Pseudomonadati > Pseudomonadota > Alphaproteobacteria > Rhodobacterales > Roseobacteraceae > Phaeobacter > Phaeobacter sp. JH20_02. The sequence goes on from NZ_JAYMVP010000001.1 coordinate 88,100, forward strand.
ACCGACAGCACGCGCGCAGAGGCAACGCCGATCGCCGAATTCTTCGTCCCTCTGGTCAAAGCCTTCTGCACGGAGCGAGCGGTCGAAGTGGCATCCCTCGGAGTGCAGGTCCATGGCGGAATGGGCTTCATCGAAGAGACCGGCGTCGCGCAATTCTACCGGGATGCCAGGATCTTGCCGATTTACGAAGGAACCACGGCAATTCAGGCGAATGACCTATTGGGACGCAAGGTGCTGCGAGACGACGGACAGACAGCGCGCCGGTTCTCGGCCATGATTGCAGAGACCGAAAGCGCCCTGAAAACTGGGAGCCCGAAAGCGCAGGACATCGCGAAATGTCTTGGCGATGCGCGGGAAGCGTTTGACGCCAGCCTGGACTGGTTGCTGGACAATGGCAGCGATGATCTCAGGTCCGCCTTTGCCGGCAGCGTCCCTTTCCTCAATCTAACCGGGACGCTTGCGGCCGGATGGCAACTGGCACGCGCGGCGCGTGCTGCCGAGATTGAGTTGGAACAGGGCAGCGATCCTGAATTCATGGCACAAAAAATCACCACCGCCCAGATCTTCGCCCGGCATGTCCTGGTCGAATGCGAAAGCGACCGGGCCCGGATCATCAACGGTGCATCGAGTATCCTCGACGAGACAAGCCGACTCTGACCTTCCGCAGCATACCCTCCCAGGGCACCCATTTAATCCGAAAAGGATCCCGCCATGTTGGCAAAAGACAGCTTCAGCTCCTATCAGAACCTCGCCATCGACGTGCGCGACAACGGTGTCTGTGTCGTAAAACTCAACCGCCCCTCGAAACGAAACGCGCTGGACACCGCAACCATTGAAGAGCTGGTTCAGTTCTTCAGCGGTGCACATCGCAACGGTGTAAAGGCGGTGGTGCTGGCCGGGGCGGGGGACCATTTCTGTGCAGGTCTGGACCTCGTCGAACATTGGAAAGAGGATCGCAGCCCGGACGAATTCATGCATGTCTGCCTGCGCTGGCACGAAGCATTCAACAAGATGGAATATGGCGGGGTTCCCGTCATCGCAGCCTTGCAGGGCGCGGTTGTTGGCGGCGGTCTTGAGCTTGCCAGCGCAGCCCATATCCGGGTGATAGACCAAAGCACATATTTCGCGCTGCCAGAGGGCCAGCGTGGCATTTTCACCGGTGGCGGCGCGACCATCCGTGTCTCTGATTTGATTGGCAAATCACGGATGATCGACATGATCCTGATGGGACGTGTTTATCAGGGACAGGAGGCCGTTGACCTTGGGCTGGCGCAATACATCACTGAAGGATCCAGCTTTGACAAGGCATTGGAACTTGCCGATCGCGCGGCGGAAAACCTGCCGTTGACCAACTACGCGATCTGTTCCGCAATCAGCCATCTCAACAATATGTCCGGTATGGATGCCGCCTATGCCGAAGCGGTGGTCGCCGGTGTTGTGAACACGCAGCCCGCGGCACGGGCACGGCTTGAAGCCTTTGCGAACAAAACGGCTGCACGCGTTCGTCCGAATGAATAACGCAGCATTCCTCTCGCCCATCCGGATCAGGGTGGGTGGGACCTACCATTCGGGGGGCAGCGGCCACAAAGGCAGTTCTCGCCTTGACTGGTCTGATCGAACTTATCAATAGTTGTGCTATGACTAAGGCCAGATCAGGAGCGGCACTGCTCTCCCTTTCACTGGATCGCGACGGACCAGAAACGTTGCAGGCACAGCTGCTGTCTCAATTGAGACGCCTGATTCTCGAGCATGTGCTTTCGCCAGGGTCAAAGCTCCCGTCAAGCCGGACATTGGCTGATGAACTCTCGGTGTCACGGGTGACGGTCTCCGCCGTGATCGATCAGTTGATCAGCGAGGGCTATCTGGAAGGGCGCGCCAGATCCGGTGTCTACGTCGAAGCAGAATTGCCCGAACAGCTGCCGGGATCGGCAGGAGCACCAGGCCCGCAGGATACAGACGCAGCCATGCCGGACGCTACTCCCGACATGCCCGCACAGTTACGAACCTTTGATATCTCCGCATCTGAGATCGCACTGTTTCCATACCGCCAATGGAGCCGCCACCACGACAAAACCTGGCGTATGCCCGAAGCCGCGTTGTTGGCGCGCGTCGATCCTTTTGGTTGGCCGCCGCTGCGCAGCGCGATTGCCGATCATTTGCGAGAATGGCGTGGCTTGCCCTGCACGCCAGAGCAGATCTTCATCACCTCCGGTGTCGTCGAAGCGATTGGCCTGATCGCGGCTGCCGTGTTAAGCGAAGGCGATGAGGTCCTGACCGAAGATCCCGGGTATATGATCCTCAATCGCGCCTTGCATCACAACCGGCTAATCCCAGTGCCGTCGCCGGTTGATCAGTCGGGCTTCGACATCAAGAGCGCACTGCTAGCCACACCGAGGGCAAAAGCGGCGATTGTGACACCGTCGCGTCAGTACCCGCTGGGCGTGACATTGCCGCTTTCCCGCCGACTGGAACTGATCGAATGGGCCGTCGCGAGACAGGCCTATGTGATCGAGGACGACTTTGACAGTGAGTATCGATTTCAGGGTCGACCGCTCCCGGCGATGATGAGCCTCAACAATCAGGATCGGGTGATCTACGTCGGCAGCTTCTCCAAGGTGGTCTTTTCTGCACTAAGGCTAGGGTTTGTGGTTCTTCCAAAACCACTTTTGTCGCAGGTCAGAGCCGTGCTGGAACAGACCGACCCGCAGGCGTCACTCATGCTGCAACCCGTGCTGGCCCGTTTCATGCAGAGCGGCGATTTTGCCACCCATATCCGGCGGATGCGACGCCTCTACGCAAAACGACATGCGGCGCTGCTGCGGGCGATCTGCGTCCATGCAGGCGATCTACTGGCCGTGGATCCGGTACCTGCCGGGATGCACTTGGTGGCAAGGCTCACATCTTCGCTCGAGAGCCGCATGAGCGATGTCGAGGCTGCACAGCGCGCCGATTTGGCCGGGGTTTCCGTTAGACCGCTGTCGTCATTTTTTGCACAGACGCCCAACATGCAAGGGCTGGTCATGGGCTTTGCAGGGTTCTCAGAAGACACACTTGACCAAGGCGTTCAGGATCTAGCGGCGGCCTTACGTGCATGAAACCAAGCCTGTCTTGTCAACTCAATCAATCCTATTTTTAACATAACTACCATTATCAATCATCTTGTGGGCGCAATTCCTCATCCCTCGGGCGCGGCATCCGCTGTTGATGGGATAAAATTGCGCCAGTGATCCCCGACGGTGGGCAGTTCTGTATAGGTCCGCCGTGCGTCGGCGGCGCGACCGATGAGATCGGCGGCAGACATGCCCATTTTGTCGCAATAGGCTTCCAGTTCATCCACCGCGTCCGTGATCACCCTCCAGCCGCGCAGCATCACCTCGGAGGATAGCCCTACGGCACTGCTACCAGCCAGCATCATCCGGGCAACGTCCCGACCATTTGTCGCGCCGTTGGTGCCAATCAATGGGCAGCCCGGACCAAGACGTCGTCGGCTTGTTGCCAACCAATGGCAAGTGATCGGCAGGTTCCAATACCCCCCGATACCGCAGCTTGTGTCCAGCACAGGTTTTTGTGTTTCAAGATCAGGCACCAACCCAAGCGACCGGCCTGCCATAACCACGCTTTGGGCGCCTGCGGAAAACGCTGCTTCAGCGAGGTCGCCTACGCGTTCGCTTTGACCTGAGATCTTGATCCAGACCGGAATATCTAATGCTTCAACCATCATTCCGGTGAGCCTTGCCACCCGTTCGGGGACCAGCTCCGTGCTGACAGCACAGCGCGCCGCCTGGCTGGCGTAGGGCGTACCGATGTTCAGTTCCAGCAGCTTCAGCCCGGCGGCCTGGATCGCGCGCGCCATGTCCAGGGCTGCGGCTGGCTGAGCCAGGACCAGTGACGGTACGAACAGACAGTCGTGTTGACCTGCCAGACGGTCCATACTCACAGCTTGCAAGAGCCAAGCGTCAAAGGTCAGTGACGGTAGCCCAGATCGGGTAAACACCGTCAGTCCGCGCGGAGCATCCTCGGACCAATCCACCTTGTTCCAGTCTCGATCCAGCAAAGTGTATTCAGCCTGCTGCAACTGGTGCCTGGCGGCTTGCGACTCGTTGATAGATTTGCCGACCACCGCACCCGCGCCGGCTTCAATCGCAGCACGGACCCCCTCGATATCAATCAGATGTTCTCCCGGCGCCGCGATCACCGGGTTCTTCAGGCAAAGATCTCCAATGCGGGTCTCAAGCTTGGCCATGCGTCACCCGCCGACTTCCAGCCGTTCCCCTGAGCACACAGTCTCCTTGACCTGCGGCCCTGGCGTCGACGCCCGCAATCCCAGAATGCGGCGTGCCTCATCTGTGGTCGCGACAGGACGCTCGTATTTTTCGCAGAGCGCTGTCACACGCTCCACGAGTGAAGCGTTCGACGGCGCCAGCGTATTGCGGTCGAGCCTGACATTATCCTCAAGACCCGTTCGCGTGTGTCCACCTGTCGAGATTGCCCATTCATTGACAACCAACTGGGCAGCGCCAATGCCGGCAGCGCACCACGGCGATGTCGGCGACAGCCGTTGCAGCGTTGCCCGGTAGATATCAAATATGGCTCTGTCTGCGGGCATCGCATTGCGCACCCCCATGACAAACTGCACATAAGGCGGGTCATGCAACTTACCCTCTTGCGCCATCGTGCACGCATTTACGATATGGCTAAGATCAAAGGCTTCAATCTCCGGCATCACACCGTAGGCCGCCATCTCGCTTGCCAGCCAATCCACCAGCTCGGGCGGGTTTTCGTAGACCCGTGTTGGGAAGTTGTTTGATCCGACCGAAAGCGACGCCATATCGGGCCGCAGTGACAGCATACCTCCCCGCGTCCGGCCAGACCCGGACCGGCCACCTGTGGACAGCTGGACGATCATGCCATCACAGTGCTTGCGGATTCCTTCCATCAGGCGCGCGAATTTCTCAGGATCCGAACTAGGTGTTTCGTCCTGGTTCCGAACATGACAATGCGCAATCGCGGCACCGGCCTCAAACGCGGCCTGGGTGCTTTCGATCTGTTCATCAACTGAAATTGGAACCGCCGGATTGTCCCACTTGCGGGGCAGTGACCCGGTAATTGCCACACAGATTATGCAGGGTGCTTGGTCGGTCATGGGCGGGATTCTTCCAGATTGGCCAAGGCCTCTATCGCCGCCCCTGCTCCGCGTGCATCGGCCTGTATGCCGAGCACCTTCAGAGCCAAATCAATGCTTGAGATCGCCCCCAGAATGGTCGGTGCATTGATGTGGCCCATATGCCCGATCCGTATCGACTTGTTGGCCCAGTCGCCCAGGCCCCGGCCCAGCGTAACACCGCAATGTTGCTTGCAGAAAGCGATGATCCTATGCGCGTGTGTGTCGGCAAAGTTCAGCACCGATACCGATGGCGCGCGAGCAGACGGGTCTATAATATTCGCCATCGCGCCCGCCGCCGACCATTGGCCAATTGCGGCCAGTGTCGCATCTCTAAGCGCTGCGTGACGTGCAAAGACCGCGCCGAGCCCCTCCCGCTCCATCATGTCTAGTGCTGCCGCGAGCCCGAACAAGAGCTGTTCGGGCGGCGTGCCACAGTATTTAGAGTAGTGATCACCCGTCATTCGCGCGGTCCAATCCCAGTAGCGGGACCGCAGACCCGCTGAGGCATGGGCCGCCAATGCGCGCGGTCCTGCCACCACGAAACCCAGTCCCGCTGGACACATCAGACCTTTCTGTGACGCTGATACCGCCACATCCACGTGCCATTCGTCGAAAGCAAATGGCATGGTGCCCAGCGACGCGATGGCATCCACCATCAGCAGAGCAGAATGACCAGTGACGTCTATGGCCTGCCGGATGGCACCGATCTTGTTGCAGGCGCCTGAGGCGGTATCGACCTGAACACAGAGGATGGCGGCAATCTCGTTCGCGCTGTCTTCTGTCAATCGCCGTATCAGCGCGTCGGTGTCGATGGGTCGGTGCCAGTCGCCCGGCAGGATCTCGACCTGTAATCCCATCGCCTCTGCCATGTCTCCCCAGCCAAGCGCGAACCGGCCGGATTCCAAGACCAGAATTCGATCTCCGCGCGACAACGTATTGCAGAGCGCCGCATCCCAGACGCCATGACCGTTGGCCGCATAGAGAAAGACCCGCTGCGATGTGCCGAATGCTTTCTGCAAGCCTGCCTCGCACCGGGCCGTCACGTCGAGAAGCGGCCCGGAATAGATGTCGATGGAGGGGCGCTGGATCGCCGTGCGCACGGCATCCGGAAGGATCGACGGCCCCGGGATCAGAATGGTTTCCGGTCCGGCGGCCAGTATTGGGAAAGCATCAATCATGGCTTAGCTCGATCTTGCCAAGCCGCCGCTCCCGCAGAAAGGCAGAGGCCACCACCGGGATGATCACAAGCCCCGCCAAACCCAGGATTTCATGCTTTTCAAGCGGGATGACCGTGTGCCCGGGGAGCGGCATGATGATCGCACCCGCAATGAGCAGCAGCCGGTCGTGTAGCTTCAGACGACCAACACCCGCCAGATAGCCCTGCATACCGCTGGCAAAGCACATCACACCCAAGACCGCGATGCTAAGTGCGATCACGATTTCACCCGGGCTGCCGACCAGAATTAACGCCGGATCCAGCACGAAGAAGAAGGGGATGAAGTAGATGACGCTGCCAAGTCTCATCGCCTCAACTCCCGTGGCCATTGGCGGTGCCTTTGCGACCGAGGCGGCGGCAAACGCCCCCAGCGCAACAGGCGGCGTGATGAACGACAGCATACCCCAGTAAAAAATGAACATATGGACGGCCATTGCATTCATTCCGGTCGCAACCAGTGCGGGAGCAAGAATAATCGCGAGAAAGATGTAGGCCGCCGTCACCGTCATACCGATACCAAGCACAAAGCTGGTCATCGCCCCGATGATCAAAAGCACCATAGGCGAGCCGCCAGCGATCGACAGCAGGTCATTCACCAACGTTCCGGCAAGCCCGGTCATCGAGAGGGCACCAACAATCAAACCAATCCCCGCCAATACGCTAACGAGTTCGGCAAAAAGCTTCGTCAGCGTGTCAACAAAAGCAAGCAGCTCGTCACGTCCCCAGCGCGTGTTCTTTGAGAACAGCTGATTGATGATCAGCAGCACTGGAGTTGCATAGAACGGCGCCAGCATTTCGCGGCGAAGGAAAAGCAGCAGATAAACAAGGAGAGCGAAGGCAAAGATATAGAACCACCCTTCTTTCAGCGTCTGTCGCACCGATGGCAATTCCGCGGCCTCAAGCCCCTTGATACCTTCGCGCGCCGCGCGCGCGTCGATCTGGATGAAAAGCCCGAAGAAATATAAGAACGACGGGATAATCGCGGCCATTGCAACACTGGCGTAAGAGACCTCGAGAAAATTGGCCATGATGAAGGCTGTGGCGCCCATAACTGGCGGCATTAGCACACCACCCGTTGAAGCGCAGGCCTCGACCCCGGCGGCAAAGGGTGCCTTTAGCTTGATACGGCGCATCGCAGGGATGGTCATCACACCGGTGGTCATGACATTGGTCACAACCGAGCCGCTCATCGAGCCCATCAGGCCGCTTGCTACAATCGCAACCTTCGCTGGCCCGCCACGAATATGTCCCAGCAGAGCAAAGGCAAGATTAATGAAGAATGTGCCCGCCCCGGTATGCTGTAGCGCTGCACCAAAGATCAGAAACCCGATGACCAGATTGGCGAACGCCCGCATCGGGATGCCCACAATGCTCTCGTTGCTCATGGCATGGTAACCCGCCGCAGTCTCCAGCGGGTAGGAAAACCCGCGAATGGGGCCGGGCATGGCATCGGCAAACAATGGATAGAGGGACACGACGCCCACAATAACGGCGAGTGCCGTGCCGCCGGCGCGGCGCGAGGCCTCAAAGATCAGGACCCAGAGTGCCATCGAAACATAGGTGGCGCGCGCGGGTGCCGCGAGTTCCCAGCCATTTTGCATCATGTTGAGCGAGTTTGCGATAAACCAGCACAGCACAGATCCGGTCAGGACCGCCAGGACGATATCGTAAAACGGCACCCTGGTGTCGGTCGCAGCCTTGCCAATGGGCAAGATGATGAAGACGGACGGGATGATCAAAAGCAAAAGCAGATACATATACTGATTTGCAAGAAGTGTATGGCCCACAAAGAAATGCAGATTGAAGGCCTGATTGATCGAAAGAAACACTACGGCGCAGGTGCTTGCCCGCAGCAACCAGAGCCAGGCATTGCCGACGGGTCGGAAACGGCTGACCGACGCTTCTAGGTCGTCCATCTTCGTACTCATGGATCAGTTATCCCAAACTGTCGGCATATTTGCCGCTCGCAGCGCATCTGCACGCGCGGCCATCCAGCGCTTCTGGAAGTCATCGGCGCTTTTGTCTTCCAGGTCTTGCCACGCATTTGCGATCACAGCCTGCCGGCTCAGAAGATACCGGTTGTGCGCTTCATTTTCGTCAGACCACAGGCCAACCGACTTCCAATACGCAACCGCTCCTTCATGATACGGCAAGACCCATTGGAAATTCTGCCGATCCTTGGCCCAGCCGCTGGCGGAGGGCTCGGCGGCGACAAATCTCTCGAACTGCTCGTCGATGCCCTTTGCCATGTTCATCACAAGCTCAGCATCGCGATCCGGCGCGGTCACGAGAATTGGATAGGGAAAGCCGCTGCATTGCAACGGGTTAGCATCCGAGATGTTGGTACCGGCCGTTGCGATCCGTTTGGCCATATGAGGGGCCACGGCCTGCATTCTCGCCCAATTTTCGGTTTCATCATGTGGAGTTTCAAGCCAGCGCAAACCCCGCGGAGACGCGTCAACTTCGGTGCCGCCGCCTGTGGTAAATGAAGTCATCGCATCGGCCTGATCATTCAGGATTGCTTTCCATGCCGCGTCAAACCCGCTTACCTCGACTTTGGTGACATCGTCCCAAGTCAATCCGCCATATGCGAGAAAGGCCGTCACATTGGTCTGTAGCGCGGGTGAACCGACAACCCAAGGCAACCGCTTGCCCTTGAGATCTGCCGCAGTCACGATATTCGCATCTGCCGCAGTTCCAAGCGCGAGACAGTTGTTGCCGGATGCGCTCATCACCATTTGCAGGGGCTGTGGTCCCAGTTCCGGTTTCGCCCACCCGAGGACGCCCTCAGCTGCATAGAACACGCCAGATCCGGCAGCGGCAAAATCGATCTGACCGCTCACCACTGGCACAACGCGAGAGACGTCATTTTTAGCTGGAACAACGCGCAGCGTAACGCCGTATTCGTCCTGGAGCGCCTTGCCGATAGCAACCGACTGGCTATAGCCCGAGCTTCCGACATTATAGGCTGTCCACGACAACGTATCGGGCAGCTTGGTCTCTTCCGCCGCGGCGGCACCGCCCAGGCACATCGCCAAAAGCGGACCCATAATTCTAAGCGTTTTGGTCATTTCTATTTCTCACACTTCCTAGTCGGTTACGCGGTCCGGTTTCCGCCCTTTGTTCTGGTTAGAACTCAGTCGCCCTGGCCTTTGCCCCATTGAAAACCCTTGGTCGAAAACCAGGACGAGCGTCTGAGTTAACCTGTGGTTTACTGTCAGGTCTTGCCTGCGACCTCTCAACGATTGCGCAGGGATGTTCCACTGTGTGGAACAATATGGTAAGCGTTCCGGACATCGCATAAGGGAGCAGGTTGTTGGTACGGTATACTCCGGTCAGATCCGTCGAGCGGGCGATGGCGGTGCTTGAGGAAATGAACCGCGTCAAAAGCTCCACGGTTGCTCAACTGCATCTCCGCACCAAACTCGCAAAGCCGACAATCGTGCGGTTGCTCCAGACGCTGGAACACATCGGTTATGTGAGCAGAGATGAACGCCAGTCGGGCTATGTTCTGACCTCAAAGGTCATGTCGCTTAGTGCCGGGTTTCACAATGACCCGCTGGTTGTCGAAGCCGGGCGAGCCTATGCCATTGCCCTGACAAAGCAGGTTACTTGGCCGGTCTCAATCGCCATTCCAGATCAGGGCGATGTCGTGGTTCGGTTCTCAACCATTCCCGACAGCCCGATTTCACCGTTTCACACAACGGTGAATATGCGCCTGTCATTGGATCTTCATGGGCTGGGACTTGCCTATCTGGCTTTCTGTCCCGAGGACGAGCAGCGCATTTTGTTGAAATCGATATTCGAACGCGGCAGGAGTGAGACGCCGCAATCAGGCGACACAGAAACCGGGCTGCAAGGGCGACTGGCCCTCATCAAGCAGCAGGGATTTGCGGAGCGGCTGCGCGCCGCCGGCAACGAAAGCTCCAACACGATCGCGGTTCCGATCCTTGGCGAAGGCCGCGTACTGGGGACTTTGGGTATTACCTATTTCCGCTCGGCCGTCCGGCGCGCGGATGCCGTTCGCGACTTTCTGCGCCCGCTACAGGATGCGGCCAAACAGATCGCCAGCAATGTCCGCGATCTGACCTGAGAGCTGTGTCAACGTGCTCGGGTTTCGTTCAACTCTTTCATCAGCGCCTCGAAGCGGGAATCCGCTTGGGCCTGCAACTCGGAATAGAGAGAATTGCCACGCACATCGACACCAACGGTCAAGGGGCCCAATTGCTTCACGCGCAGGCGCGTCAGCCGAAATTGCAGGATGAGATCTGTCCACGCCACGTCGATTACATCTTCGACCGCCTCTGACGTCAATGCGCTGGCCCCACCCACAAATGACAGATAAACACAGCGCATCTCGCGCATTGCCTCTACCGTCTGCGGACCGACACCGCCTTTTCCACCGATCGCCTTTACCCCACTGGCGCGAATGATCGCTGGCAGATGGGGCTCAAATCGCGTGCTGGTTGACGGGTTGATGTAGCGACATGTTTTGTCGGATCCACTCTGTTCGATATAAGCACCGACCTGACACAACATACCGTCTTTGAGGTCTATCGGCAGCTCAACCCCCGCTTGCAGACAGTCCTTCATCCGCTTATGCGTCGGCAGACCAACGGTTACAACGATATCCCCTGTGAGATAGACAAGGTCACCGATCCTAAGCCTGTCCAGACAATCCTGTTGCAGCGGCAAGGTCAAATTGTGGCTCTGGGATTGCGTATTGGTCATTCGATCCGCTCGATTTTGCCTGAGTTATAGAGGCGCGCGCGGGTTCTACGGTTGATCCAGCAGTTGAAGCACACTGCCACGGGGGTAAACCCATGACCGGCGGAATAATCGATATGGATGCCCAATGCTGTCGTATCGCCGCCCTGCCCCATTGGACCGAAACCCAGCTTGTTGATTGCCTTCAGCAAACGCTTTTCCATATCTGCCAGGATCGGCTCGGGGTTTGTCGTACCCATCGGTCGCAAGGTCGCATTCTTTGCGATTTTTGCAGCCTGATCGAAGGACCCGCCAATACCGACGCCAATCATGACGGGCGGGCAATGCTGCGAACCGGCCTTGATCACCGTCTTGAAGATGAACTCCTCAATATCGGCCAGTCCAGGATAAACAAAGATCTCCAGCGCCGCCCAACGACCTGAGCCGAGCGCCTTGGGTGAACATGTGATGTCAATGTAATCCGCGCCATCGACGATATCCCAGTTGATGATGGGCATATCCTTGCCCTGATAGGAGCGTTCGTTTGTCAGAGGGTTCTGAACAAATTTCAAAAGCGGCGGATCGATGCGCTCAACAAGATCGCCAAAACCATCGACGAAGGCAGATTTCACATCCCCTTCGAACCGTGCCTGACTGCCGATCTTAACAGAATAGACCGGCACACCCGCATCCGAGCACAAAAACCGGTCGTGTTCTTCGGCCAGCTCCGAACTGCGGATCATGAAGTTCAGCACCTTCTTAGCGTTCTCACCGGTTTCCTCGGCATAGGCTTCGGCAAGCCGTGCTTTCGTGTCCTCGGGGATCTTCTTTAATGACCAATCATAAAGATCGCCGGTCAGCCGCCGCAGCGCATCGTACCTGATCATCTCAATCCTGTTCTTTCTTGACGTAGACCCGAGGCAACTGAAATCGCGGCCCCATTTCGGCGAAATCCAGATAGCCCAGGCGACTGATGTGCCTGACCTTGTTGTAGTCCACCATCCCGTCGGTGAGGCAGGCATCGTCAATATGAACACCAACCACATGGCCAAACACGATCGTATTGGGGTTCTCAGGACGTTCAGTTGGCAAATGCAGCACCTCGATGGTCTTGCACTCAAACTGAATGGGAGAAGCCGCAACCCGCAACGGTTGGACCAGCCTAGACGGGACCGAAGCTAGCCCGACCTCGTCGATCTCGCTAACCTCGCTGCCCCAAGCAGTCGAGGACAGGTTGACCTCCTCGCGCAGATCATAGGTGGCGACATTGTAGACGAATTCACCCGTATTCTCAGCGTTGACCCAACTGTCCTTGGGCGTGCCGTCCGGCTTCAACCCATTGCACGAGAACATGACGGTGGGCGGAAAATTATGCACGAGATTAAAGTAACTGAACGGCGCAAGGTTATGGATGCCATCGGCACTCACAGTCGAAATCCAGCCAATTGGCCGTGGCGCAACGCAGGCAGAGATAGGGTTATGTGGCAAGCCGTGCCCTTTTGACGGTTCAAAGAACATCATTGCCATCCTTCAGAATTGCACCCGGCATGGCCGCGAAATCGCGATCTGCATACCCGGCATCCCGAAACTGGGTGAAGCTTTCAAGCGCAGCCTGCAAGGCTGGCGTCGCGACTCCGCCTTGGGCTGCCACCTCGCAAAACACCCCTAGGTCCTTGGCAATGCCGGCGACTGTAAAGCTCGCCGGGCTCTCTTTGCCCAAAATAATCTCGGACTTCCCGGAAAGAGCACCATTTGCTGCAGGGCCGCTTATCAGAATGTCCAACATCAACTCACCCGGCAGGCCGAGGCTGCGCCCTACCCCGAGCGCTTCGCGCAGCGACTGCCAATAGCTGGCCAGCATGATGTTATTGACGATTTTTGCCGCCAACCCCTGGCCCAACGGGCCGACGTGAAAAACCCGGTTTGCAAAGAATTCGGCCACCGGCACGAAGCGGGCCACATCAACAGGCTCACCGCCGATAAAGACGCCTGCCTGTCCCATCGAGACAACCTTGGGCCAGCCCGAAACAGGCGCGTCCAGAACCCCAGCTCCGGCAGCCGTGATCCTGTCGGCATATCCTTTCAGCGTGGCCGGATTAACCGTGCTGGTGTCGACAACCAGCTTGCCACGCAAATCACAGGTTATCAGCCGGTCCAGCACTGCCGCGACCGCCCCGTCGTCAAACAGCGACAATAGGACAATATCGACCTCCGCAACCAGATCGTCCAATATGGCAGGGGCACCAATTCCCCGCGCATCGGCCCAATCCAGGTCCACCCCGCTCCGCGTCCAGCCCGAAACTGAACAGCCCTGTTCAGCCAATCTTGCCGCAAGTGCCGCGCCCATCTTGCCAAGCCCAACAACGCCAACTCGTTCGTTCATCGCCATTTCCTTCAAAGACTTTTCCGATCCGGTCAGCCCGCCATCGGATAGTCAGCCGCATTCAACACCCAACCGGGTTTCAGACTGAAATCCTCACGCGGGGGACAGAAGACATCAACCATTGCGTTTCTGTCAGCACCCGTCGCACGACTGGTATGGATGACGGGCGGAGGAATAACAGTCACCGACGGGGCGCCCACTTTGACCTCCTGATCAGGGCGCCAATCCGCCATATCCGTGGTCCAGGGCCAGCGCAAATGATGCGAATAAGCGCCCTCAAGCACCAGTGAGCATTGTTCGAAATCATCATGATGATGTGGCGACATTTTGGTTGTGTCGCGTGGCCCGTAATAAGGATCAAGCACATTGACCATGAAGGTGGTGCATCGAAAAATCCGGCCAAATCGACCCGGCTCTGGCGGGACATCCAACGAGTAATGCCGGAGTTGCCACCCATCGGTGGGCTTTGGCCAGTCTTGCAAGGGCGGAATATGACTGCGCAGCGATTGATAAGCGTCACCATTGGTGCAAAGCGCCACCAGATCCATTGATCGGCTGGTGAACAGCCGGAAAAAACGCCCCCCTTCGGGAAGGATCACTGCGCTGTCGCCGGGTGGCACAAAGGCAATGGAGTTCCCAGGCACGTCGCAGGAATTACCGCCGACAGTGATCGTCGCGCCGTTCTCCGGCAGCAGGACAACATATTCGTCGCACTGATTTTGTCTGGTAAAACTGCCTCCCGGTTCCGCTTCGGTGCGCATGACAACAAAGTTCTGGCCTCTCAGGCACCATGTCAGGCCGTCGCTGCTGCGAACAGCGGGGTCGATCTTGTCGAACTCACCAATCTGCGGAATCGCTACTAGCCCCGTTCTGGGCTTGGCCGCGGCTTTTGTGCGCAGCGCCGACCGCGGGTCTGTCTTGTCATAGGCCATCAGTCACTCCTGTACTGCGGGAAGGGCATTGCGAAGCTCGGCAAGCCGCGCGCGGGCCGCATCGCGGATGAACGTCTGATCAGACGCGAGCACGAAGGCGGTCGCTCCCAGTCCGCAGAGCCATCCGGCATCCTTGGCCGAACCCGCCATGGCGCAGATCGCCACCCCGTGCGCCCGCGCCGTTGCGCAGATGGTTTTTGTCGCCCGCAATACAGGCTCTGACCCGGGCTTTGTTTCGCCATAGGCAACGGTCAGATCGCCGCGCCCGATAAACACACCATCCAGCCCATCGGTCGTCACTATCGCGTCAATCTGCTCGACCGCCAAAGGATCCTCGATCATCGCGATGACCAGGCCCCTGTTGTCTTCCTTTTCAACATGCTCGGCGAGCGTGACCTCCCCAAATCGACCCGCACGCGTCGTCGGCGAATAGCCCCGCGATCCGCCGCGATAGCGCGCGGCGGAGACGATCGCCCTGGCTTTCTGTGCTGTGTCAACATGCGGAACAAGAATCCCGTCTGCACCGCAATCCAAAGCCGACAGGATGTCCGCCGGTTCGGCGCTCTTTACCCGAACAAGACAGCCAATATCTGCCGCCTTGCAGGCCAGAACGATCCGATCCGTGGCCTCACGAGAAATCGGAGCGTGCTCCTCGTCGACCACTACAAAGTCATAGCCGACCACCCCGAGGATTTCCGCAGGCATGGTATGCGCAATCTTCAGAAAACTCCCGGTCAGATTGGTTTCGTGTAGAAACCTCTGACGAAATCCGCCCTTAACATAGGTCATATCCTGCCCTTTCACACGTCGGAGGCCAGCGGCAGACCAACAAGACGCGACGGGTTATCCCGCACCAGCAGGCGAATTTCATCCTCGCTGAAGCCGCTGACGAGGCACAGCTTGATCGCCTGTCGCATTCCTTCGACCGGAGTTGGATTGTCGATCTGACCCAAATCTGATCCGATCGAAGAATGTTCGACACCGGCAGCGCGGATGTGGTCAGCCAGAAGATGCGGTTCGAACACGTTAAAGCGGCTATCAACATACAGGCAGGCAGATTGCTCAACCAGCGCACCAAATTCGGCGATCTCGCGAATGTCGTCGTAGGTAAAGTGAAGCCCGTACATTGGGTGATTGACGATCAGTTTTTTCACCCCACGCGTTTTGGCTTCCTCAAACAGCTTCCATATCTCCCAGACGTGAAGATGCCCTGAGGACAGAACCGCATCGAACTCGGCAATTGAATCCAGTATCTCTTTGACCGGATCAATGATCGCCCCCCGATCGTCCACGACGGTCAAAAGCCGTGGAGGCTTGAGCTTCACATTCATCGCCAACCGCGATTTCCGAAAGGACGAACGGATATGATTGGCCGATTGCGCCGTCGGCATCCAAATCATCGTACCGCCATGTTTCAACTGGGAATCAACCACATGCGGGTTGAACCCCCCGGTCGTGTTGTTCAGAACCAACCCGCCATACATCGCTACGCCCAGATCCCCGACCAGACGCTTCATCATCGGCAGAAAGGGTGCAGCCGAGTAATGGTGGTCCTTGAACAGGATGCCACTCATTCCGGCAGCCGCCGCTTGCTCGACCGCCTGAATATGGTCGATCTGGCGTTCCATGATCGAGGGTCCTGAATGCACGTGGAGATCAACGGCACCGACCATTAAGCGGTCCACAACCACATCATCGACATCAGCTATCAACGCGCGGAACTCTTCTCGATTTTGGCTCTGTGTCATCTTGGTACCGTTTTTGTGGGTAATCGGGACCGATGATCGGGTAAATCCAGACCGGCATCCATGACGCCAGAGCCGTATTCCACGTGGTGGAATTCATGCGCCTCGCCCGCCAATACCGACTGGACCCGCTCCGGAATCATCGCCACTTTCGGCCCTGTAGGATGACCCCTCCAAGCACTCGGGATCGAAGATTGCAAAGACTGGCGAGGGGCCCAGGCCCCGAATGTCGATTCTGACCTGAATCTTGTCCGAAAGCGCATCGGCAAGATCCCTCGAATTCGCGGCAACTGGTGCGGCAAGAAACAGGAGCCCCCATGCGATACTCTGCGTTTGGACTGATCAAGGAAGCTCTGAGCGGGCACAAAGGCTGGCGCCCGCAATGGCGCGATGCAGCGCCAAAGCCCGCCTACGATTACGTCATCATCGGGGGCGGCGGCCATGGTCTGGCCACTGCCTATTACCTCGCCAAGGAGTTCGGCGGCGCGCGGATCGCGGTGCTGGAAAAGGGCTGGATTGGTGGCGGCAACGTCGGACGCAATACAACCATCATCCGATCCAACTACCTGCTGGATGGCAATGAGCCTTTTTACGAGTTCTCGCTCAAGCTTTGGGAAAACCTGGAGCAGGATCTGAACTACAATGCGATGGTCAGCCAGCGTGGGATCCTGAACCTGATCCACAGCGATGCGCAGCGCGACGCAGCCCGGCGCCGCGGCAATGCGATGATCCTGAACGGCTCGGACGCGGAACTGCTGGATACCGCCGGTGTACGCGCCATGTATCCCTTCCTGAACTTCGACGATGCCCGCTTCCCGATCAAGGGCGGGTTGCTGCACCGGCGCGGCGGTACGGTGCGCCACGATGCGGTGGCCTGGGGCTATGCCCGGGGCGCGGATCAGCGCGGCGTCGATATCATTCAGAATTGCGAGGTCACGGGCCTGCGTATCGACGGAGGCAAGGTGCGCGGTGTCGAAACCTCTCGCGGCTACATTGGCGCGGGAAAGGTGGGCGTGTCGGTTGCTGGCAATTCCAGCCGGGTCATGGCCCTCGCCGGGATGCGCCTGCCCATCGAGAGCCATGTTCTGCAGGCCTTCGTCTCCGAGGGGCTGAAGCCCTTCATTCCTGGGGTGATCACCTATGGCGCCGGGCATTTTTATTGCAGCCAGTCAGACAAGGGCGGGCTCGTCTTTGGCGGCGATATCGACATGTATAACTCCTACGCACAACGTGGGAATTTGCCAGTGGTCGAGGATGTGGTGGAAAGCGGCATGTCCCTGATCCCGGCTCTTGGTCGCGCGCGTCTCCTGCGCAGCTGGGGCGGCATCATGGATATGTCGATGGACGGCTCTCCCTTCATCGACAAGACCCATATCGACGGGCTCTATTTCAACGGGGGCTGGTGCTACGGCGGCTTCAAGGCCACGCCAGCTGCGGGCTACTGCTTTGCCCATCTGCTGAAAACAGACCGCCCGCATGAGACGGCAACCGCCTACCGGCTGGATCGCTTTATGACTGGCCGCATGATCGACGAAAAGGGCCAGGGCGCCCAACCGAACCTGCATTGAGGACTTGTCCAGATGATCATCAACCATCCGCTACTCGGCCCACGCGACGCGCAGGAATTCACCTATCTGGGCGATGCTGGCCTTATGAACCGCCCCTATTGGCTTTCGGAGACCGCGCTACAGCAATTCCATGATTACCTCTATCTGCGTCAGAACCCGGCAGGGGAGCATCGCGAATTGTGGTTTCATGAACAGGGCGATCGTTCCTGGCTGGTCGTCACCCGCAATACGGTCACGCATGAGATACTGAAGGTTGAACTGGCGCGGGATGTTGCCCTTGCGAACAGAGCCGCAAACACGCCGCAGGAGGCGCTGCAATGAGTTCGCACTCCCCACTGAAAAACCGTCTGTCCGGCGGACTGATCGACCACGACACAGGCTTGTCGTTCCAATTCGACGGTAAGAACTACCAAGGCCATCAGGGAGATACGCTGGCGTCAGCACTGCTTGCCAATGGCGTGCGCCTTATGGGCCGCTCCTTCAAGTACCACCGCCCGCGGGGCGTGCTGACCGCGGGCAGCGAGGAGCCGAACGCCCTCGTTGAACTGCGGTCCGGTGGTCGTCAGGAACCGAATACGCGCGCCACGGTTATCGAACTCTACGCAGGATTGGAGGCCCAATCGCAGAACCGCTGGCCATCGCTCGAACATGACGTGATGGCGATCAATGACCGGTTCTCGAACTTCCTGACCGCAGGGTTCTACTACAAGACCTTCATGTGGCCCAAAGCATTCTGGGAAAAGCTCTATGAACCGATCATCCGCAAGGCAGCCGGCCTTGGCAGCCTGACCGGTGAGGCGGATCCCGACGCCTACGACAAGGGATATCTGCACTGTGATCTGTTGATCATAGGCGCCGGACCAGCCGGGCTGGCCGCAGCATTGACCGCAGGGCGCGCTGGCGCTCAGGTCATTCTCGCGGATGAAGATAGTCACCTAGGCGGTCGTCTGCTAAGTGAAACTCAGGCTCTGTCCGATATGTCAGGCCCGGACTGGGTGGACCAGACACAGGCAGAGCTTGCGACGCTCCCGAATGTGCGGGTGATGCCTCGCACCACAGTCTTTGGCGCCTATGATCACGGTATCTATGGTGCGGTTGAGCGCAATGCCGACCATCTGCCAAAACCCGCAGCTGGCAAACCGCGTCAGACCCTTTGGCGGATCTATTCCAAACGCGCGCTGATCGCCACGGGAGCCATTGAGCGACCGATCGCCTTTGAAAATAATGATCGGCCCGGCATTATGCTGGCGGGCGCCGTGCGTGCCTATGCCAATCGCTGGGCGGCGACCCCCGGCCATTCGGTCGTGGTGTTCGCCAACAATGACGATGCACATCAAACCGCTCGTGACCTCATGGCAAAGGGTGTCGAGGTCCCCGCGATCATTGACGTGCGACCGGATGCGCCAGCCCTGCCGGGAACCGAAGTTCTGGCAGGTGCCGAGATTACCGACACCAAGGGGCGGCTTGGCCTGACGTCTGTCACCCTGCGCCTGGCAAATGGGCAAACCCGAACAATCGCCTGCGACGCGCTGGCCATGTCCGGGGGTTGGAATCCCAACCTGGGCCTGACGTGCCACCAGCGTGGTCGCCCCGTCTGGAACGAGGCCATCCAGTCTTTTGTTCCGGCCGCAGGGCTGCCAACCGGTCAGCTGGTCGCCGGGGCTGCTATGGGAGATATGACCACCGCACAGGCCCTTGCGGGGGGAGCCCAGAAAACGATCGAGGCGCTTGCCGATCTCGGCATCTCGGCCGGTGCAGCCGATCTGCCCCGTGCTGAAGACGCACCCGTCTCGCTGACCCCGTTCTGGCAGGTCAAAGGCGCAAAGCGCGCTTGGCTGGATTTCCAGAATGATGTGACGGTAAAGGACGTGAAGCTGGCACATCAGGAAAACTTCACCTCGGTGGAACATCTGAAACGCTACACCACACTTGGCATGGCCACCGACCAGGGCAAAACCTCGAACCTTGGCGCGTTGGCAGTGATGGCCGAGCTCACCGGCAAGTCAATCCCGGAAACCGGCACGACCATCTTTCGTCCGCCCTATACGCCGGTGGCGATGGGCGCTCTGGCGGGGCGAGCGGTGGGTAAGGATTTCCACCCAACCCGCCTGACACCCAGTCACAAATGGGCCGAGGAACAAGGCGCGGTGTTCGTTGAGGTCGGCAACTGGCTGCGCGCACAGTGGTTCCCGCGTGACGGTGAAACCCATTGGCGCCAATCCGTCGACCGCGAAGTGCTGCAAACGCGTAATTCGGTGGGCATTTGCGACGTAACCACTTTGGGGAAGATCGACGTTCAGGGCACGGATGCCGCGACCTTCCTCAACATGATTTATGCAAACGGGTTTGCCAAATTACCGGTTGGCAAGGTGCGCTATGGGCTCATGCTGCGTGAGGATGGTATCGCCTATGATGACGGCACTGCGGCCCGTCTTGCAGAGGATCATTTTGTCGTCACCACAACCACGGCCAATGCGGTTCTGGTCTATCGCAATATGGAATTCGTGCGTCAGTGCCTGTGTCCTGATCTGGATGTTCAACTGATTTCGACAACCGAGGCCTGGGCACAATATGCCGTCGCCGGGCCAAATGCGCGGAGATTGCTACAGAAGATTGTCGACCCAGAATTTGACATCTCAAACGAAGCGTTTCCCTTCATGGGCTGCGGCGAAATCACCGTCTGCGGCGGATGCCGCGCCCGACTGTTCCGGATCTCCTTCTCCGGTGAGCTGGCCTATGAAATCGCGGTGCCGACACGCTATGGCGACGCGCTGCTGCGGGAAATGATGGCCGCCGGTGAGGAATTCGACGTGACCCCCTATGGCACAGAAGCTCTGGGTGTCATGCGGATCGAAAAAGGACACGCCGCCGGCAATGAGCTGAACGGGACAACATCCGCACTAAACCTCGGACTCGGGCGCATGGTCTCAACCAGCAAGGACTGCATTGGCAATGTCCTCAGCCGACGCGAGGGGATGAATACCGAAGCGGCGCTGCATCTGGTAGGGCTTCGCCCCGTCAACAGCAGCGACAGCCTGCCTGCCGGGGGGCATCTGATGGCAGCCGACGGCCCCGTGGATGCGGCACATGATCAGGGATATGTCACCTCCGCGGCCTATTCACCCATCCTGAAAAGCGCGATCGGCCTGGCTTTTGTCAAAGGTGGGTCGGACCGCACAGGAGAACGGCTGCGCCTTGTGAACCCGTTGGAAAACCAAACAGTCCTGGTTGAGATTGTCAGCCCACATTTTGTTGACCCGGAAGGGGAGAAGCTCCGTGCATAAGCTCAGTCCAATCAGCCCACTTGGCAGCGATACGGCCCGGATTGACCGGGTCGGCGACCTGACCATCTCAGAGGTGACAGACCAGGCCCTGGCCTCGGTTACAGCGCGCAAAGATCAGGAAACGGCACTGCGGGCGGCTCTTGGTTCGGTGCATGGCATGACGCTTCCAGATGTCGGCACATCTTCAGACTCGGGGGGTATCTCCGTTTTTTGGACCGGACCCGCTCAATGGATGATCTCGGCCCCGCATGACCGCCATGAATTGCTGGCGCGTGATCTGAAACAAGTGGTGGGTGCGGCTGCCTCGGTGGTCGAACAGACCGATGGCTGGTGCCGTTTCGATGTCGCCGGTCCGACACTCTGCGATCTGTTCGAACGGCTCAGCAATGCACCTGTGCGCAATATGACAACAGGGCGCGTTATTCGGGGAACGTTGGAACATCTCGGCGTATTCCTCTGGCGCCGGGCAGAGGATCACATGGCAGTATTGGGACCGCGCTCCTCCGCGGCCTCCCTTCACCACGCGCTTATCAGCGCAGCTCATTCCATCGCATAAAACCCGCCTGTCTGCGGTGACCTATCCCGCAGGCAGGGCGTCGCCGCTTTTTACGCGGAGGGAGTTTTTCGCCCGGCGATCATTGATCGGCGTGACGCCAAAGCTCTCGCGGTAGATCCGCAGGAACGCGCCCGGCGTGCTGTAACCTACCATATAGGCGATTTCGGTGACCGAGGTGCTGGAATACAGCACCAGTTGCCGCGCCTGATTCATCCGCATCATCCGATAGTATTTCAGCGGGCTCTGACCCGTCGCCTCCTTGAAACTGCGTTCGAGGGATCGCGCCGATACACCAATGGCATTCGCTACATCGCTGATTTGAATAGGGTCTTCGATATGCTCGGCAAAATGTTCAATGGCCTGCGTCACCTTCTTGGGCAGCAGATCCTTGCTCTTGGCTGTTGAAAACGCGGGTGTCTTTTGCGACGTCGTGGCGCTGCGCACATATGGATGCTGAAACCAGCAGGCAACTTCGGCCATAATATCGCCGCCCAAATGGTCTTCTATCAGTGTCAACATATAGTCGAAAACCGCCGTCGCCCCGGAAATCGTGGTGAAAGCCCCCTCATCGCAGATCACTGTGCTCAGCCTCTCGATCTCAGGAAATTCCGCTTCAAAAGCAGCCTCATAGCACCAGTGAACCGAGAGCGGGTCGCTCCCGACCAAACCGGTGCGTGCCAGCGGAAACACCCCCCCGCTGAAGGCGCCAAGTCGGGTCTTGTTCCGGGTAAGCCGCTGGAGCGCAGCATTGGCACGCGCCGATTGATCAAAGCGCGCATTAGGACCCGCCGCAAAGAACAGATAATCGTGATCCGTAAGATCGGCCAGCATACGATCCGGGCTGAACGTCACCCCTGCCGAGGACGCGACCGGCTCCGTTGTTTCGGCAACAACAGTCCAGCGAAACGCCTCCTTCCCGGCGATTTCATTGGCAGCCCTCAGTGGCTCGATGCAAGACGTCAGGCAAGCCATAGGGAAACCGGGAAAGATCATAATGCCAAGCGTAAGCGGCGTCTTGGTTAGGGTCACGACAGGCCTCCTTTGGTCAATTCGGCAGCACAGCTCAGGATGTGTTTTTCCAGCAAACGGGCCGCAGGAGACAGCGCCGTATCGGTTTTCCGAAGCAGGTGGATCTGGCGAGTCGCAAGCGAATCAGCCAATGGTCGGAACGCCAGCCCCGTCGCATTCGCGGCTCGCGCGGCCATCTCCGGCAAAATAGTTACCCCGATTTCAGCCTGCACCATAGCCATGATGGAGGTCAGGTTCTGTGCCTTCAACAGCGCCCTGTCGTGCAGCTCTCTGGATTGCTCCGCCTTGATGCTGGCCGACAGGCTATTGGCGATCAGCCTTTCGTTGCGCAGCATCTCCCATTCGATTTTCCCCTGCTCCTGCGCCAGCGGGTGACTGGGTGCGCAGATCACTCCGAACGCATCCGACAGCAGATGCTGGCTGTGCAATCCAGAGCTGTTCTGGCCTAGTGTTGCAATGCCGATGTCGATGCGTTCACGGGACAGCTCATGCAGAACCGAGATCGAGTCCATATCTCGCAACTCAATATCTACATTCTTGAAATCGTTGATGTACCTGGAAAAGACCAAGGGCATGACGGTGCCGGCGACCGATGGAACCGTGGCTATGCGGACATGTCCGTGGGTGGCCTTGGCATAGCCCTCTATGGCTTTGACCATCGTATCGTATTGCTGCAACTCGCGCTCTGCTTGTTCCAGCACAAAGGCCCCAAGGGCGGTCAGCCTGTTCTTACGGTCGGTTTCAAACAGCGGTTCGCCAAGATGGGTTTCCAGCTGCTTGAGCATCATCGATACGGCAGAGGGCGTGCGCCCAAGAATACCGGCAGCATCACTCAGGTTTCCACTTCGAGCGACTGCAGCAAAACCGCGGAGCAATTCAATTTTCAAAGCCATGAGCACTAACTTCAGAGTTTCTGAAATGATGTTCAGTAATTTGAGTTTGATTGAAGTGGCCGCGCATGTCCATACCCATGGAAACTGAATTCTGTGTGAGGCCTCCGACCATGACTGATATCCAAAAGAACCTGATTGCCGGTGAATGGCTGGCTGGTGAGAGCGAAGTTGAGAACCGCAACCCATCGGATTTGAGCGACCTCGTTGGTATCTTCGCGCAGGCCAGCGCCGATCAACTGGATGCGACATTGGACCAGGCGCAGGTGGCCCAGCGTGAATGGGCAGCCTATGGGCTTGAGCGTAAGCAGGCCGTGCTGAACGCAATCGGCAACGAGATGATGGCCCGCGCCGAAGAACTCGGCACGCTCCTGAGCCGTGAAGAAGGCAAGCCGCTGGCCGAGGGTAAAGGCGAAGTTTACCGCGCCGGCCAGTTCTTCACCTATTACGCCGCCGAATGCCTCCGCCAAATCGGGGAAAACGCCGACTCCGTGCGTCCCGACATCGAGGTGGATGTGCGCCGGGAAGCGGTCGGTACGGTGGCGATCATCAGCCCTTGGAACTTCCCGACTGCTACCGCCTCCTGGAAAATCGCGCCGGCGCTTTGCTATGGCAACGCCGTGGTGTGGAAACCGGCCAACATCACCCCGGCATCAGCCGTCGCGCTGGCCGAGATCATCAACCGGCAGGATATCCCCAAGGGCCTGTTCTCGCTGGTCATGGGCTCCGGCCGTTCCATCGGCCAGCGTCTGGTCGAAAGCCCCAAAGTGAACGCGATCTCCTTCACCGGCTCGGTGCCGGTGGGCAAAGGGATTGCTGCCGCCGCCATCCAGAACCTGACCAAGGTGCAGATGGAGATGGGCTCCAAGAACGCGCTGGCGGTGATG
Organism: Phaeobacter sp. JH20_02; assembly: GCF_048056915.1. Lineage (NCBI taxonomy): Bacteria > Pseudomonadati > Pseudomonadota > Alphaproteobacteria > Rhodobacterales > Roseobacteraceae > Phaeobacter > Phaeobacter sp. JH20_02. Next base: position 112,461 of record NZ_JAYMVP010000001.1, read on the forward strand.
GACGACGCAGATCTGGATCTGGCCGTCACGCTGGCCCTCGGCGGCGCCTTTGGCGGCACCGGACAGAAATGCACCGCCTCCTCCCGGCTCGTGGTCCACGCGGCCATTCATGATGCCTTTGTCGACAAGCTTGTCGCCGGGGCACAGGCCATGAAAGTGGGCCACGCGCTGGAAGCGGGCGTGCAGATGGGGCCGGTGGTCAGCGAACAGCAACTGAATGAGAACCTGGCCTATGTGGACATTGGCACTTCTGAAGGTGCTGAACTGGCCTGCGGCGGCCAGCGCCTGGAGATGCCGCACGAGGGTTTCTACATGTCCCCCGGCGTTTTCCTCAACACCACCAACGACATGCGCATCAACCGCGAGGAAATGTTCGCGCCGCTGACCAGCGTGATCAAGGTCGGCAGCTATGACGAGGCGCTGTCGGTGGTGAATGACACCAACTTCGGCCTGACCTCGGGCATTGTCACCCAGTCGCTGGCCCGCGCCACCCACTTCCGCCGCAACGCGCGCACCGGTGTGGTCACTGTCAACCTGCCAACCGCAGGCACCGACTACCACGTGCCATTCGGTGGCCGCGGCGACAGTTCCTATGGCCCGCGCGAGCAGGGTAAGGCCGCGGCGGAGTTCTATACCACCGTCAAAACCGCCTACATCAGCGCCGGCAAGCCGGTCTGAGACTGAATTCTTGGCAGTGCCGCATCGCCGGCCTGCCAGTTTGCGGACGCGCCCGCCCTCCTTGTTTCCCCCGAGGCGGGCGCATCCTGCCTGGTATTACAGGCCGGGTAGTGGACTTTGAAAACCGAGGTGCTTGAATGACCGGATATCGTATCGACTGCCTGCAATATGCCAATTGGTCGGAAAAAATATTCCGCCAGCTGCGCGAGGGCAACGTGGACGCAATCCATGTCACCATTGCCTATCATGAGAACTTCCGCGAGACGGTCCTGAACTTCGAAAAATGGAACCGCTGGTTCGAACAGTTCCCCGACCTGATCATGAAGGGGCAGTGGGCCTCTGATATCGACAAGGCCCGCGAAACCGGCCGCACTGCAGTGTTCTTCGGTTTCCAGAACCCATCGCCGATAGAGGACGACATCGGCCTGGTGGAGATCCTGCACACGCTCGGCGCCCGCTTCATGCAGCTCACCTACAACAACCAGTCGCTGCTGGCGACGGGGTGTTATGAGGCCGAGGACATGGGCATCACCCGCATGGGCAAGCAGGTGATCAAGGAGATGAACCGGGTCGGCCTGGTCGTGGACATGAGCCATTCCGCCGACCGTTCAACCATCGAGGCGGCAGAGATCTCCACCCGCCCCATCGCCATCACCCATGCCAACCCGCATGAATGGTCGCCGGCCCTGCGCAATAAGAAGGATGACGTCATCCGCGCAGTGACCGGCCATGGCGGGATGCTGGGCTTCTCGGTCTATCCGCATCACCTGAAGGACAAGTCAAACTGCACGCTGCAAAGCTTCTGCGAGATGATTGCCCGAACCGCTGAGAAATTCGGCGTTGAACATCTCGGGATCGGCACTGACCTTTGCCAGGACCAGCCGGACAGCGTCGTCGAATGGATGCGTGTGGGTCGCTGGACCAAGGAGATCGACTACGGCGAAGGCTCCAAATCCGCGCCGGGTTTCCCGCCAATGCCCAGCTGGTTCGAAGACAACCGCGACTTCGGAAATATCGAAGACGGGCTGCGCAAGGTCGGCATGAACAACGACGAGGTATCAGCTGTCATGGGAGGCAACTGGTATCGCTTCTTTGAAGAGAATTTCGGTCCAAAATCGGGGGATTAAAGACCGGGATAGACAGAAATATCGGCCCGACCAGTGCGCGGGCCAACCAATGGGAGGGAAAGATGTCAGAGACATCTATGGAGACAACACCGCAGGAGAGCCGGATCAACAAGCCGCTATTTCTGCTTTCAGGCGGTTTTATCGCGCTATTCTGTGCCGCAGCACTGGTCAATCTTGACGGGCTGTCGGCACTGGTCGACTGGGGGTTCAACATCTCGGCGACCTATTTTGGCCTGTACTGGCAAATTCTACTGCTTGCGACCTTTCTGATCGGTTTGCTGCTCTGCGTCCTGCCCGGTGGGCGCGCTATTCTCGGCGGGCTGGCCGCGCCTGAATTCACCACGTTCCAGTGGGGATCCATGGTCATGTGTACTCTGCTTGCTGGTGGTGGCGTGTTCTGGGCTGCCGGGGAGCCGATTGCGCATTTCCTCTACTCGCCTCCCCTCTACGGGGCCGAAGGAGGTAGCGAAGCCGCCGTTACCCCCGCTATCGCACAAAGCTTCATGCATTGGGGGTTTCTGGCATGGGCGATCCTCGGTTCGCTCTCCACGGTCATGCTGATGCATTATCACTATGAAAAGGGCCTGCCGCTGGCCCCCCGGACGCTGCTCTATCCGGTGTTCAAGGACAAGGCTATCAACGGCCCCATCGGGGTGATCGCCGACGCATCATCGATCATCGCCGTGGTAGCGGGTACCGTCGGTCCGATCGGCTTTCTTGGGCTTCAGGTGAGCTATGGTCTCTCCGATCTCTTCGGCATCCCGGACGTTTTTGCCACTCAGTTCGTGGTGATCGGCGCATTGGTGGCACTCTACACGATCTCGGCGATGACCGGCCTGTCGCGCGGCATCCAGATGCTGTCCAAGATCAATGTGATCCTGGCCGCCGTGTTGCTGGTCTATGTGCTCATTGCCGGGCCTACCGGTTTCATCTTCGGATCGTTCTTCTCAGGTTTTACGACCTATCTGGGCAACTTCTTCCAGATGGCGCTCTATCGCGGTGATGCAGGCATATTCGGCGCTCCCGGCTGGCTGGGATGGTGGACCGTGTTCTTCTGGGGCTGGTTCATGGGCTACGGGCCACTGATGGCTATGTTCATTGCCCGCGTGTCACGCGGACGGTCGATCCGGTCCATCATCATCATGCTGTCGATCATCGCACCCATCGTGACCAACTTCTGGTTCACCATCATCGGGGGCACGGGCATTGCGATGGAACTGGCTGAGCCCGGCACCATCTCCGCAGCTTTCGAAGGCTTCAACCTGCCTGCGGCACTACTGGCAATCACGAACAATCTGCCGATGGGTTTCTTGATCTCAATCCTGTTCTTGATCCTGACCACGATCTTTGTGGCCACGACCGGAGATTCGATGAGCTACGTGATTTCCGCTACAATGACCAACGGCGACACCCCAAGCATCGCCGTACGTGTTTTCTGGGGCATCGCCATGGGTGTGATGGCGGTCATTTTGATCTCCGTCGGTTCCGGTGGCGTATCAAAACTACAGAGCTTCATCGTGGTCACCGCGGTTCCGGTGTCGCTTATTCTTCTGCCATCGCTCTGGGATGCTCTGCGCATCACATTGGCAAAAGGCAAAGAGAACTGAATAGCTGCCGGGCGCTGCTGGCGCCCGGCCCACCCATCCAAACTGCCCGACCTGTTCAGATCATACGGGATACGACTAACGACCTGATTACAAAGGCCAATCCGAATGACCGACATTCTCTGCCGTGAACCGAACACCGTCATGCGTCTGGCACGCCTTGGCTCTATGCACCAGTCGCGCCTGTCATTCATGCGGGTGCTGACCCGTCGTCTGGCGCGCGAAGGCTGGCGATTTGAACAGACCGCATTTGACATAGACGACAGCGGTCAGGGCCATGCAGTCTACACCGCATATGGGCCGGAGCGCGCATATTCCCTGGTCGCCTTTGCCCACGACCTGCCGCCTGAAAAACGCTCCGACCGAGTGATTGCAGAGGCCTGGGACGCCACTTTCACACTATTTGACGGTATTCCTTCTGACGCGGATATCGCCCGGCTGTCACAGAATATCCCCGTGCAAGAAGCCGGACGTGTGTCCGGGTCGGAGCTTTCTGTATCCCGTGCCAACCGGTCGGTGCGCCTCTGGGAACATGTGGTCGGCGCATTGGCCTCTGGCCAGCAGCCCTCCGCAGAGCAGATCGACGCCGTCGGCTATCTGATGCGGACAACGGCGGTCTACGGGTCCGGCAAACTGGGTGCGGCTGACCGCGAGATGATCGCAGAACGCCCCGAATTCCGTGCGCCGTTCCAGGTTGAGATGCTATCGGTCTACCTGACCCGCTGGTTTGTCACCGATCTGGTCCAGCATATGGCCGATTGTCGCGCCAAGGCTGAGGGCACCACCGCCGCAAAACTGGCTCCGGATCTGGCCCGGTCCATGGGGATCGGCAATTCCACCGGCCTTGGAATGGCGCCGTTTCTGCTCAACCACCCGGTGCTATTCAACAACTGGGTCGCGGCGCGCGAAAAGGCGATCCAGGCGGTGCGCAATATCGAGGAAGCGCATCCGGACGATATCGCTGTGTTCCGCTCTCTGGTGGCACGCAGCAAGCTGACAATTGCAGATTGGCAGTCACAGCATCCGATTCAGATCCAGAAACTGAGCGCGCTGCGCGCCGACGCTGATCAGGTGACCAGCTACCTAGAAATCCAGACGCTGGCCGGTCCGAAGCCCTGGGATGCCCTCTACCGCTGGGCCGAAGAGACGCTCTCGCTCGAGGGTCAGGAATGGATCGCGTCGCTGATGCTGGAGCCCTACGGCGGGCTTGTCGATGGCTTCGCCGAAGATATGTCAGCAGATAACACCGCAACCTTTCGCATTGCGGGTGCTATGACCATTGGCGATCTTCGCAAGATCCTGCGGGACGTATACGCTTGGGCCATCGACACAAACTGGCAGGCCCCAGAGAACAAGGCACGCGCCTGGTATGTTTCGGAGGAAAAGCTCGAACCCCGTCTGGGTGAGCGCTTTGAGGAGCCCATCGAAGAATATGAGCAGCCGCTGGCACCGGGTCGAGATGCCGCGATGTTGTACCAGGCTCTGGCCCACTGGCCAGACGAGGCGCAGGTTGCAGATTTCCTGTTGCGCCATTCCGAACACCGCCATGTTCTGCGCCGTGTTCAGATCGTCGGCCGCGCGCCCTACGCGGAAATCCGTGACAACACGATTTCCGATCAGGTCCTGCCGATCGATATGCTGCGCTGCAAGCTGGCATTCTTTGGCGCGACGAAATTTGATCCCCGGTCAGATCGTTGGGTGCGGATTTGCATGTATGGCAATGCTCCGCTGCCCACCGAACTCACCGTTGAGAACGCGGAATTCTGGGTATTCCCCGAACTGGAAGAGGGGCTGGCATGAGCCATTCGTTGAATGAAATCGAGGCCATGAGCAAGCGCGCCGCCCGTGGCGCAGGCCTGTCCTGGGGATTGGCAGAAGAGGCCGCCAAGGGCACGCGCTGGCTTTCGTCTTTTGGGTTTCCCGGCACCGAGATGCTGGCAGATCTGCTGACGATGAATGATCGCATTCCCTCGATTGACGTATCGCCCGTTTCGCTGCGGGCCGAGGTCTGGCACGCCCCTGCCCGCCGGATGAGCCCCTTGATCGCCGGTGCAGCACTCAGCGATTGTGCCGTGCGCCTGCTGGAGCGTGGCAAGATCACGATGGAAAACGTCAATTTTCCCTTGCTGGCGGTGCCCTTCATGGGCGGCGCGGCCTTGCGACTGGGCCGACCGGTTGCCGCCGAATGGCAGGGCGCGCGCCTGGCCTCCGATGGCAAGCGGCTCTGCGTGCAGGGCTCCAGCGAGGCGCTGCACAGCCGGCTGGCGGAACGGATGGTATTCTCCGCCCCTGCGGAGATGACCGGCCAGCAAGAACCGGTGATGCGCGCAAGCGTCTCCAACGCAAGCTGGGACCAGCTGAGCAAGTTTGCCCATCGCACCTTTGCCCCGGCGACCGAGGAAAGCCGCCTGCGCGGCGCCGGGGCCGGCCTCAGCGACAACGACTGATCCACCCATCGACTGCCGGTCAGCCCGGCATTGACCCGAAGACTGAAAAACAGAAAGCCCGATATGACCGCAACCGAAACCCTGACCCTTGCCGAAATCGAAGACCTGGCCTTCCGCGTGTTGGTCAAGGCCGGCACCTCCGAAGCCAACGCCCGCCCCCTTGCTGTTGCAACCGCCATGACCGAAGCCGATGGCGTCGCCTCACACGGGCTGGCCTATATCCCGATCTATGCCCAACATGTCGAATGTGGAAAGGTGGATGGTCAGGCAAAGCCGGTTGTGGATCAGCCCCGCCCGGCGGTTGTCACAGTGGACGCAGCGACCGGTTTTGCCCATAGCGCCATTGATCTCGGCTTTGAAAAACTGATCCCGCTGGCCCGCGAGATGGGGGTTGCGGTTCTGGCGGTGAACAACTCCTACAACTGCGGTGTCCTCGGAGTTCACACGCAACGGCTGGCGCAGGCAGGATTGCTTGGCGTCGGTTTCACCAATGCGCCCGCCTCGATCGCGCCCTCCGGCGGTGCGAAGCCGGTTGTCGGCACCAACCCCTTCTCGATCGCGGCCCCCGACGCAGACGGGAATGCCGCGCTGCTGATCGACCAGTCCGCCAGCACAATTGCCAAGAGCGAAGTGATGAAACACGCCCGGGAGGGCAAAGCGGTCCCCGAAGGCTGGGTGCTGGATGCTGACGGACAACCAACCACCAATCCCGAGGCCGGGCTCAAGGGGTCAATGGTTCCTTCCGGCGGATACAAGGGCGTCGGCATCGCCTTGACTGTTGAACTGATGGCGGCTGCCATGACCGGCGCGACCCTCGGCTCCGTCGCCAGCCCCTTCTCTGGCACCGCGGGTGGGCCACCAAAAACCGGCCAGTTCTTCATTGCGATCGATCCGGCAGCGACCTCGGGCGGCGCATTCCACGACCGGCTGACCGACCTGATCGCATCAATCCATGATCAGGATGGCGCACGGCTGCCGGGCGATGGTCGTCGTGGCTGCCGCACACGCGCCGCGTCTGAAGGCGTCGCCGTGAACGCCGCACTGCTGGAGAAGGTCCGCGACCTTCTCTGATCCGTCGCGAGGAACACAAGACACCACGATGAAGGAGGCCATATGGCCTCCTTTATTCGTTCTCCTGAACGCTAGCCCCGCAGAATGGCACCATCTGCGTCGAACGGCGGTCGCTCCAGAATGACCGCCCGGTGTGGACGCCCCAGGACCATGACCTCCACCGCATCACCGGGCATTGCCTCTCGAACAAAGCCAAGCGCCAGCGACATGCCCACGCTGTATCCATAGGCGCCCGAGGTTACGCGGCCGATCCCCTTACCATCCTTGAATATAGGCTCTCCGCCGGTCGCATCGGCATTGGAAGCTGCCGTTCCGGCCTCATCCAGATGCAGCAGAACCATCCGTTCACGTGCCGGGTTCTCGAGGACCTTTTCTGCGGCAGCTTTGTTCAGGAAGTCTTTTTGCAACTTGCAAAGCCGGTCCAGCCCGACCTCCTGCGGCCAGTATTCCGGGCTATATTCCCGGCTCCAAGAGCCGTAACCTTTTTCGATCCGCAAGGACATCAACGCCCGACTCCCGACAGGACCTGCGCCGAACTCCTCACCAGCAGCCAGGAGCGCCGAGTAGAGACGCGGCTGATCTTCGCGCCTGCAATGCAGCTCCCATCCCAGATCGCCGGTGAAAGAAACCCGTAGTGCAAGCACCTGAATCCCGGCAAGATCAATCCAGGCCGAACGCATGAACGGAAACTCATCGGTCGAGAGGGAGGTATTTGTCAGGCGTTGCAGCATCTCACGTGATTTCGGCCCCGCGACATTGAAACCGCAGATCTCGTCTGTCAGCGACACGAACATAGTGCCTTCTGGCAGCGGCACCTCCTTGAAGAATCGCTTGTGATAGCGCTCGGCCATGCCGGATCCGATGATCCAGAACTCATCCTCAGAAACACGGGTCACCGTGAAATCCCCGGCAATCCCACCGCGTTTCGAAATCAGCGGCGTCAGGCAGGACCGTCCCACCGCATTTGGCATCGCATTGGCAAAGACCGCGTTCAGCCATTCTTCGGCCCCGGGCCCCGCACACCGGTATTTGGCAAAGTTGGATATGTCGATAATGCCCGCACGGGACCGCAGCATTCTGCACTCATCGCCAACGGGTCCCCACCAGTTCTGACGGGTGAACCCATTGGTATCCTTGGCGCCGGGCGCTTCTGCAAACCAGAGGGGATGTTCCCAACCGGCGTTGAGGCCAAAGACCGCGCCCATTTCCGCCTGTTGCTCATATATCGGCCGCGTCCGTGCCGGGCGACCAGCGCTGCGTTCTTCATTGGGAAAATGGATGGCAAAGCGATGGGCATATTGATCCCGCACCCGCGCCTTGGTGAAATCTTTGGTCGCCCAACTGCCAAACCGCGCCATGTCCCAGGCGAACATATCATATTGGGTCTCACCCTCGATGATCCATTGCGCCGCCATCAGCCCCATACCGCCGGACTGCGAGAAACCCGGAATAATGCCATTGCAGCAGAAATATCCATCAATTTCGGGCACCGGCCCCATCAGGACATTGGCGTCCGGCGACCAGATCATCGGACCATTGATGACACGCTTGATGCCAGCGTCACCAACCGCAGGCAGGCGTTCGATGGCGTTCATCATGTTCTCTTCGATCCGCTCCAGATCATCTGGAAAGAGATCATGTGCAAAGTCGAGCGGCGTGCCCTCCTCGGCCCAGAACTTCATATCCTTTTCATAGGCGCCAACCAGCAGCCCCTGCCCTTCTTGCCGCAGATAATACTCACCATCCCGGTCACTGACGGATGGCAGGCGGGTCCCATGCGCGGCCACGGCAGCCATGGTCTCGGTAACGAAATACTGATGCTCAGTTGGCTGCAACGGCAGCTCGATCCCCGCCAGCGCCGCGACCTCGCGGCCCCAGAGCCCTGCCGCATTCACCACCCAAAGCGTGCGGATATCTCCTTTGGGCGTCTTAACAATCCAGCTGCCATCGTCTTGCTGCTCGGTCGCCGTCACAGGGGTGAAACGATGGATTTCGGCGCCCCGCTGGCGCGCCCCGAGGGCATAGGCATTCGTCACGCCAGAGGGATCCACATTGCCACCATCGGGTTCATACATAACACAGCGGATGCCATCGTAATTGACCAGCGGGTTCAGGCGCCTGGCCTCCTCGATGCTGATCTCGTAAAAATTCATCCCGTAGAGCTTGGCCTTTGCGGCCTGCAACCTCAGCTGGTGTTCACGTTCCACTGTCTGCGCCAAATAGAGGGACCCAGGCTGAAATACGCCACAGCTCTGTCCGGTCTCAGCTTCCAGTTCCTTGTAGAGAGACATCGTATAGTGCTGGATACGGCTGATATTGGTGCTGTCATGCAACCCGTGGATATTTGCCGCCGCGTGCCAGGTGGACCCGGACGTCAACTCGTTCCGCTCCAGCAGCACCACATCTGACCATCCCAGTTTGGTCAGGTGGTAGAGGATTGAACACCCAATAACCCCTCCACCGATGACAACTGCCTGTGCTTCTCTACGCATCTTTGCTCCCTTCAAGAGCCTATCTTAACGGAGCAGCGATCCACACTGCCTCCGCTATCGGTTGAACCGCTTGGTGCCTGTGGCCGGTCGCACAGGTCACCATGCCAGCCGGTTTTTTCAGCACAAATACCCGTCTGTGACATGTCAGAAGCTGAGGCGCTGCACGCGCCCCCGTGCCGCAAGCCGCGCATTCAGCGGATCGGCTTCGGGCGCGCCGAGTTCCAGAGCAAAGACAAAGGCATGCGTGAGGAAAAAACAGGCCCTGTCTATATCGTCGGCCGCCTCTGCATAATCGGCGGCCAGTGAATAGAGCCGCACGAGAGCCGCGCCATCATCTGCGGCATGCGCCTGCAACAGGGCGCGATCAAGCTCATCGCGTTCCATGGCACAGGAACTCGCTCATTTTGCACGACCTTTCTGAACCTCGGTCGCCACCCAGTGATGGAAGTTATGAGTTGGCCCATCCATCACCGGAGAGAACCGGCCGCCATCGAACAACACGCCGTGACGCCCCTTCTGCATGCCCTCCACCACAAAGATATCTTCCTCGAAGACGGTCTTCCACAGCTGCGCATTAGAGGCACGCAAACCATCAAGTTCCGGCGTGTCCCGCTCGCTTCTGGCATAGTAAAGCTCGATATGCTCGACCGTATGCCCGCAGTCCTTCGGCTCCAGAACAATCGCGAAACTATGGTCACGCTGCACCCCCAACAGAACGTTGGGATAGACCGCGACATATTCCGCACCCTCATCCCATTGATCACTCAGCCCGTCGAAATCCGGCAGTTTCGCACCGGCTTCGTCGGTCAGTTGGCGATAGACCAGCGTGCCCTGACCCGAGTATTTTCCCCGCTCTTCAATGTTGTAGTGGTCTTCCAACCGCGAATAGCTGTTAAGCCCGGGGTGAACCCACGGCAGATGATAGCTCTCGCAGTAGTTTTCGACCGCCAGCTTCCAGTTGGTTGCCACCTCCAGCTTCAGCGATGACCCTTCGCCACCGTGGTAAATCGGTGTCTCAAATTCGCGCCAGCGGTCCAGCAATGCGGCATGGGCTTCGGCGAACTCGGGCGCCTCGCCATCGACATTCACAAAAATCACGTCTCGCCAGATATGCGCCCGGACGCGGATCAGGCCAAGCTTGCTGATGTCGACATCGTCATGGGTACTCTGCCCGGGACCACCGATATGCGGAGTCGCACGCAATGCCCCGTCGAGCCCGTAGCACCAGCTGTGATAGGGGCAACGTATGGCCCCGCGGATTTTCTGTGGCTTGTCCACCAGGATCATACCCCGGTGGCGGCAGGTGTTTTGAAACACGCCGATGTCACCGTTTCGGTCGCGCACCAGCAGCAGCGGCACACCAAGAAAGTCGACCGGTTTGGCATCGCCTGGTTCCGGAATATCCTTGCCAAACCCAATTCCTGACCAATTGGCAAAAAGAACCGAGCGCTTTTCCTCATCGAAGACGCGGGGGTCAACATAGTGTTCATTTGGCAGGCCGTTTGCCGTGTTTACCTCGGTCAGCACGGACGACAGGGGGGTATGCGTGTTCATCGAACTCTCCATGGCGTGAGCTTTTCCCTATTGGAGGATCGGATCAATTCCGCTCAATAGGGGAAAACCTCATTCATGAATGAGCCTGACTAAACCGAACTGCGGCTTGCTTCCGACAGGATCCAGGCTTTCAACTTGCGGGCATTCGGCGACAGTTCATCATCCGGCAGACCCACCAGATAGAACTCTTGCGGTGCCGGAACGCTCTGATTGCCGACAATGGCAAGCTTCTTGCTGTCGAGCATCGGCTGGATAAGCCGCTTCCAGCCAAGCGCTACGCCCGCCCCCTTACGGGCAATTTGCAACGCCACTGAATAGCTGGTCACGCGGGTGCCAACCGAAATGTCGCCCCGATGACCCAACTCTTGGAACCAGTCGGCCCAGGTGGTCCAGCTCTGACTGACGTTGTGCAGATGGATCAGCCGCTGCGCTGCCAGATCCTGTAGCGATGAGCCCGCCAGTCCTTCGGCGATATCCGGCCGGGCAACCGGGACAAGTCGATCCCGATAGATCGCCGTATGGGCCAGCGTAGCGTCGGGATCACGCCCATACCTGATAAAGAAATCGAACTCCCGCGTGTCGTGAAATGGTCGATCCTGGGTGATCTGGTGAATGTTCAAATCCGGATAATCACGCCAAAATCGGATGATCACCGGCGACAGCCAAAGGGCTGCGACCGCCGTCGTCGATCCGACGGTCACGGCATCTTCCTCGCCCATCTGACGGGTCTTAGACAATTGCCGCGAGATCTGCCGGAACGATGTGGCCAAAGTCTCAAACAGCGCCTGACCTTCGCGCGTCAGCTCGACACCGCGATGTTTCCGCTGGAACAACGCCACACCCAGCTCGCCTTCGAGAGCCTTGATCTGGTGGCTGACCGCTCCGGGTGTCACAGACAGTTCCTGCGCCGCATTTTTGAAGCTCAGGTGCCGGGCTGCGGTTTCAAAGGCCGCCAATGTGGTTAGCGGCGGCAGGTCGTAGTGTCGTCTGGACATGATGCGCCGCCATTCGTGGGACCAGGGATTAAGTCAGTTCACCTGAATATGAGTGGTTTTCGAATTGAATGGCAAATCCAAATGCGTTGGCGAGAGATCGTATTCATCACCTCCGGCCCCTGCCGATCCAACATCGGCCGGGGCAACCGTTCCGAAATCTATTGAAACGCCTCAAATCACGATCCCAGCACCGATAGTTCATAGGCATGAGGTAGCGCGGCACATGTGCCGCGCCATTTGCGTTCAGTTGATTTTTCCCGGCAGGGTCAGGTCGCCCGACGCAATATCGAAAACATCCACCACGCAGAGCAACGGCGCATGCACATTTGCATTGACGCGCAGGGCCGACGTAACACCATCATACGCCACATCAGCCAGAGTCACATCGCTGCGAAATCCGACCGTCACAGTCACTTCCGGCCCGTTGAACAGGGGCGTAAATCCCGGGCTATCCAGATAGATCGGAAGCCCCGGCCAGGTGGCCGGCAGCTGCGGGGTGGCGCCTTCTGGAATGTCACGCACCGCCAACGCGCCCGGCCCGCAGGCTTCGGTCGGGGTCAGAACCACCCAATGACTGTGCCACAGGAGACCGTCGTTGCCGGTATCGCCGTCGTTGTTTTCATCCACCAATGGCGTGTCGTCAAAGTCCGGGTGACTGGTTGCAGCCAGCGCGAGTATTCCGCTGCCTGCCTCAAACCCGACGGCAGCCGGGTCAAGCGAGGTCGGCCAAACATAGGAGAAAACCTCAGCCCCGCCGACCGAACCGACTGCTTCGGGCGTATCCGCGCCAGCGCTGCCATTTGTCGTCATGTGGAAGGTGACAGTGTTCCCTTTGCGGTGCGCATGAGCCGCAAGAATATCAAAGGATGCCGTCTTCCCCCCATCGGATGCCGAGATAATAGCGCCCTGCTGATGCACGGCATGATCGCCATCGGCGAACGCGCCGGTTGCGCCCGCCGCACCGAGGCCCAGGATCGCAGCCGTCACTAGAAATCGTGTCATTTTCGTCTCCATCTTAGTTCGTAGCGACTCGCTACCAAATAAGAGTTATTGCAGTTTTGATTTCGAGTCGATACCAATTGTTCATGACATCACATCACCGCATCCGCGCGCTCATCAATCGTCTGGCCCGTCTCGACGCCGCCGGGGGATGGTCTGACAGCCTGAATCCGGCCCAAACAGCGGCGCTGGACTACCTCGCGCGCGCCAATCGCTACTCACGGGCGCCCTCGCATGTGGCCGATTATCTGGGCACCACACGCGGCACCATGTCGCAAACGCTCAAGACACTCGCCCGAAAAGGGTTCGTGCGCGAAGAGCCAACAACTGGCGATCAGCGTTCGATTTCTTACGGCGTGACAGCTGAGGGGCAGGCACTAGCCGAAGCGCCTTCGGTCATCGGCGGCGCATTGACCGCAATGCAGGACGCGGAAACCGCCGCGTTGGAAGAGGCGCTCAGCGCGACCCTGCGTGCGGCTTTGGAAGCCCGTGGCGGGCGCCCCTTTGGCCTGTGCAGGACCTGCGCCTATCACGACGCAGGCCCTGCCGATGGGTATTGCACCCTGTTGCAGCTACCGCTGCAGCCCGGCGATCGAGATTTAATATGTGTTGAACATAAGGCGCTTTCAGATGACACGACCTGACCTATCCGCCCCGATCGCGGGCATTTTTCATGGCGCTGTCCACAGCCCATGGGCCGACAAACCGCCAACCGCCATTCACAAGTCCCCAGTCGCCGGATCTCAGATGATCGACATCAACGGCTTCACCGGCGACTCGCAGGCCGATCTGACGGTGCATGGTGGAGCGGACAAGGCAATCCACCACTACGCCAGCGAGCACTACCGCCTGTGGCAGGACGAGGCCGAGCTGCCTCCGACAGCGGTTCCGGCAGCTTTTGGCGAAAACATCGCCAGTTACGGGCTGACTGAGGACACCCTCTGCATCGGAGACATCCTGCGACTGGGAAGTGCTGTCGTTCAGATCAGCCAGGGCAGACAGCCCTGCTGGAAACTCGGTCTCTATACTCAGAACAAGCGGATGCCCTACCTGTTCCAGAAGACCGGCCGCACCGGATGGTACTACCGCGTCCTTGAGCCGGGGGCGGCACAGACGCACGACGAGATCAGGCTTATCGAACGGCGCCATCCCGAATGGACCGTACACCGCGTGACCCATGCGAGGCTGACTCGCAAGATCACAGCCGGAGAGGCCGCCAGCCTGGCCGATCTCGCTGATCTCGCCGCAGGCTGGCGCGCCGCCTTTGCGCGAATGGCAGGCGGCGACGCGGGCGAAGACACCAGCGCCCGACTGGGCGGCGTGCAGGCTTAGGCGCTGTGAAACCCGGCGTCCAGGACGCAGCCATGATCGCCCCCTCGACGCCAGCCTATTTCCCGATCTGGCAGCGTTGGCCGGCCTGATACTGCGGGGCCGAGGCCAGAAACTGCCCATAAGCCGCCGCATCCGGGGGCGAGAATTGCTCGACCAAGGGATTCTTGCGCTTGCGCTGTTGTGCTCCCATGTCGGCCAAAAGCTCGTCGAAGTGTTTGAAATGAAACGGTGCTGAACACAGACCGCCATAGACCTGCGCCGCAGGTCGCTCCCGACGGCGCCAGTCCAGCATCATCTCGATATTCTGCTCCATCTCCGCCCGGCTGGGCTGGTGAGCCAGTTTGCCATCGGCATAGCGAACCAGCCAATTGGCAATCATCTCGGCCGACAGGACCGTGCAAAAGCTGGAGTTGAAACCAACAAACCCCATATCGGGCAGATCCGGGTTCACCGACAGGCGATAAACGCGATACTGCCCATCGTCTTCGATCAACTTGTCACGATACTCCTGCGCCAGATAGGGCACACCCAGCTTCCAGCCAACCGCCAGCACCGCCACATCACATGGCACCACCTCGCCGGTACTCAGCCGCAAACCTTCCTCCTGATAGCTCTCAAACGTGCCGATAACGGGCTTGATACTGCCATCGTTCAACGCCTCAAACAGACCTGGAGTCACAATCGGGACCGAGCAGGACACCTCTTTTTCAATCGGCGTGGTGGGGACCATATTGTGCTTCTTCAGACCCAGTTGCAGCTTCAGCAGGGTCTCCAAACCGCGAAAATTGGCCCAGACCAGAGGCTTCAGCAGCGCGGCGATACCGCGTTGAAAAGGCGACTTACCCCATTGATTGAACTGCTGCTCCTGCGCCCGCATATATAGCAGCTTCTTGAAGTTGATGCCGCCGACATAATAGGGCACCCGCCAGACATTCTCCCGATAGACCAGCCGAACAGATCTCGCCCCACTCTTGGCCGCATTGACAGCAATATCGGTGGCCGATTTAGAGCCGCCCAGCACCACCACATGTTTGCCCACAATCATGCCGGGATCCGTATAATCAGATGAATGTATCACCTGTCCGCCACGGGCGATGAATGCGTCCTGACCGGGATGGGTGATGATGTTCTTTTCCGAAAACTGACCCGTACAGATCGCAACAAAATCGAAATCCTGTTGCCAGCTCTTCCCGGCGGCCTCCAGGGTCAGGGTCCAGCCGGGCTGCCCATCCTGACGCCGCTCCATCGCCGTAACGGAAGTGTTGAGCCGGAACAGTCGCGCCAGCCCGTGTTTCTGCGCGTAAGAATGCAGATAGGCGTGAACCTGCGGACCTTTCGGCCATTCCGGGTAATCTGCGGGCATCGGATGATCGGTGTAGCAATATAGATCCTTCGGCGACTGTGTCTGCACATCCGGGTATGACCGCGACAGCTCCCAGACACCGCCGAAATCATGGCTGCGTTCATAACCGATCACCCTGTGGCCGCGTTCATCAAAGGTTTTGGCCGCAGCCAGACCACTGACACCGCCGCCGATAACCGCAACTGTTTTGCGTGTTGTCATGTCCTGTTCTCCCCTCTCGATCCAATCTGCGATGAACCGTTCTGTCCCTCACCTGCCTCCCCGCAGGCCGGTGTGTTTCCTGCCGGAACGGGGTTGGACGGTGGCACCGCCCCACCCGCGCTCCGGATTGCTCATGCGTCAGCCGGGGGTGGCAGAAAATCGACCTCATGCAGCGCAGAGAGACGCACCAGCTCCTCCGGGTCGGTCAGACCGTCCAGCTCAATGAACAGGTCGAACAGTTTGCGCGCGGGCGCGACGCCGAAAATACAATGCGCCTCAGCACCGGAGCGGTTGAATATCGCATGTGCTTCGCCCTTGGGCATACGCACTGTATCCCCCGGCCCCGCCTTATGCACATCGCCCGAGAATTCCACCTCAAGCTCCCCCGACAGGACACTGATCCATTCATCCTGGGTTGGATGGATATGCGGCGGTACAAAGGTGTCGGCCGGCAGAACCGCAGCCCATATGAAGGCATCGGTGCTGAGCAACTTGGGCACATAAGTTTGCCCGACAACGGTCCAGGACATGCCGCGAATACCGTCTTTTGCCTTGGTGATCCCTTTTTCCATGACGTCTCCTCCCTGAAATTGATCTAATGCCGCCAGACTGCACCAGCGTCGCACATTCGATTATCCAGAAAACGAACCCAATTGATGGCAGGATGGTTGAGGCTTGAAATATCTCCGGGGCAATCTAAGCTGCAGTCCTCTGATCTGGAGGCAAGATGGCCATCCCAGCCAACCCGGACACAGTTGAGCATTTGAGCAATCATCCGCTGCTGCGCACCGGGGATCTGGACGAGGCACGCCACCGGGTGGGGCAGAAATTCTGCGATCACCGGCTGGATTTCGCCAAACGGCATCAGGATCTCGCGGTCCGCCATAATCACGCAGCCGGGCGTCACTGCTCGATCAATTACCTGCACTACGGCGCCGAGGTGACTATTGACCCCGGTATGTTGGACTCGTTCTACCTGTTGCAGATCCCGCTTTGCGGCCAGGCCAGCGTCCGGCATCGCGGCGCCGAGATCCTGGCCGACATAACCACTGCAACGGTGCTCAATCCCGATCGGGACGCTTTGATGCGGTGGAGCGCCGATTGCCGCAAGCTGCTGCTTCAGATCGACCGGAATTACCTTGAAACGGTTGCGCGGCAGCTGATCGGAGCAGAACTGCCGGGGCCAATCCGTTTTGCCAGCCGCGTCGATCTGCTTGCTCCTAGCGGGCGGCGGCTGCGGCAGATGGTCTGTGCCTGCGTTCAGGCGGCAGAAGTCGGCATTTTGTTCCAGGGGCGTTTGCGTGGTTCGGATATCCGGGTGGAACAGGATCTGGCGCGAGAGCTATTGACGCGGCTGCCCAGCAATATCTCCCACATCATTGAACGGGCTGACCACGGGTCCCTGCCACCCGGCGTTCGCGCGGCGATGGACTTCATCCACGCCAATCTCAGCAACCCAATACAGCTGACCGACATTGCGGAACATGCGGGCATGAATGTCCGCACCCTTCAAAAGGGCTTTCGCCGCGCTTTTGGGCAGAGCCCGATGCGGGTACTGCGCAACGCGCGACTGGATGCGGCCCACTATCAACTGATGGCGCAGCGCGACACACCCGACGTCACCACCGCTGCATTTTCCAACGGGTTTTCCCACCTGGGCCGTTTTGCGCGCGACTACAAGGGACGGTTCGGGCATTCGCCCAGCCAAACCGCGCGGCGGCAATACACCCCTTAGGGCCTCGACCTTGTCAGCCTGTTGCGCGGAGGCTACATCTCTCCGCAGACCGCAGACCCGCACAGCTGCGCGACAGAGCATTCACCTCAGGACACTGATGTCAGACGGCAAGCCCAAACTCACCCGGACCGAGACCACCGCCAAACGGCGGCAGCAGATCCTTGAGGCGGCAGTCAGATGTTTTCTTGAAACTGGCTATCACCAGACCGGTGTCCGCGATATCGCGACGCGCGCCGGCGTCAGCCTCGGTAATCTCTATAATCATTTCCCCGGCAAACATGATGTGCTGGTCGAAATCGCTGCGCTGGAACGACAGGAACTCTCGCCGTTTATCGACGCGCTCACCCAAGCGCGCCCGCCGCTTAAACTGCTCGACAGTTTTGTAAAATCCTATGCCAAATATCTCGCAGTGCCTGAAAACGTTATTCTGGGTCTGGAGATCACCAGCGAGGCCATCCGCAAACCCGATATCGCTCGGTTGTTTCTGGACAATCGAAACGCGCTGGTTGCGGCCCTCGCCAAGGTAATCGAACGCGGTATGTCCACAGGTGACATGCGCCGCGATCTCGATCCGGAGGGCACGGCGCAGATGATTGTCGATCTGATCGAAGGCAGCGCCTATCGCAGTGTCCTGGACAGGGTTCCGATCCGGCGTATGCGCGCAAACCTGCAAGGATTCATCACTGCGGCAGTTAGGGCAGAATAACCTCAGATGGGCGTATCACGGACAAGTCTCACGCCCAGATGCGCCGGGGGTGACCCTACTGCACAGCCCCCACGAGCGGGATCGCGGACAAGAAACGGAACTGCCGCCAGATGCTCGCCCGCAACGAAATACGCCGGACAACGATCGAGGCTGGCCCCGGACTCGCCGGCATAGCAGTCCTGTGTCCATTCCCATACATTGCCATCCAGATCGACAACACCATCAGGCGAAGTTGCATAACTGCCCTGGGGGCGCAGCGTCCGGCTGCGCTGCTCACCAAGGAGATAGGCCGAAGCCCAGCTAAGATCGGGATCGCTAAAGATCGGTTCAGGCTCGGCTGGGAGTACCGACTCCGCGAGATAGGCCCATTCCGCAACACTTGGCAGGCGATAGCCGCCATCACTGCCCGCATTGATCCACGCCAGATACTGGCTCACATCAACATGGCTCACTCCCGTTGCAGGCATTGTCTTTGCATCCTGATTGGCGCGAGTGCGCAGCTTTAGGCTGCACATCCCATCTGCGTGACAGCGGTTCCACTCGGCGACGGTGACTTCATGTCTCATGACATAAAGTCCGCGCCCAGCATCTGGCTCCATGGCGGCCAGAACCAGCTCTGGATGGACACTCTCCCCCGCCGACCCGATGGGCCCGCGAGGGAGATATTGTCCAAGCGCCCAGATCAGCGCTGCCGCCACAGCCAGGCCAAGACCCAGCAGGGCTATCCGGTTCCCGATATCGTGCGAAATGGCGGCAGTCATGTGAGCCTTCCTTCTGCAAGCGCTGGCGGCGCAGCCGTTCAGGTTTCAAAGCTGCGGGGAGCAACCACCTGTTCCATCAGCGCATTGTTCCAGGCCCCATCGACCACAAAATGCGCTGTGGCGCCCAGCAGAACCGCCTCGATCAGATTGTGGTTCACATAGGCATAAACGCCGGGTTGTTCGAAGGTATACATCGCCGCCATGGCACTTCCGCCGCGCACGAACCAGCTCTCGATGCCAGTCAGCGGCGCATCTGTGAACGACCCTGTTTCCCACACATAGTTGCCATGCCCACCAATCAGGTGCGGACGCGAGTCGCGATTGGCCTGATTGTGGATCATCAGAACGGTCTCACCGACCTTGGCCCGCAGGGCGTTTTCACCCGTCAGCGCGCCAACCGCACCATTGAACACGGAATGGGTCGGCACCAGAGTGCGCATCGCTTCGATACTGTCGGCGTAGTCGTCACCGGCCAAATCGTAGGTCCGGTAATCGCCGTTTTCATCCATCGGCAGATAGTAATCCTGCTCGCCGATATAGGCGATACTGTCATAGCGCAGCGGGTTACCCTCACCGTCTTTCAGACCATCGCGCGGCAGCACCATAATGGCACCATTCATACCATGCGTGACATGATAGGGGATCATCGCGCCGCCCGGCGCACAGTGATAGGTGAAGCAGCCGGCCTTGGTTGCCTTCCAGCGCAAGACGGTTTCTTCGCCGGGGAAGACATGGGTCAGACCGCCTCCGCCCAACGCCCCTGTCGAGGCATGGAAGTCGATATTGTGCTCCATCTGGCTATCGGTCGGATTGCGCAAAGTGAGTTCGACGTAGTCGCCTTCATGCACGATAATCAGCGGACCGGGGACCGACCCGTTGTAGGTCAACGCCCAGATTTCGGCGCCGGTATCCTCATCCACAACCATCAGTCGCTCTTCTGTGATCAACTCGATCTCGACGATTTTCGGACCACCGGTTGCGACCTGCTCGTGCTTGGGGGCAAAGGGAGGTGCAACCAGCTCCTGTTTGACGCGGGTATAGCCGGAGAGATCAACCGGCGCCGCCTCGGCCTGAGCCTGTGCTTCGGCCTGAATGAACCGTGGCGCCGCGCCGCGCAGTGGCGGAACAGCGGCCCGACGAGCTGCACCATTCGCCGCGGATGCCAGTCCGCCGGTCAGGGCCGCAGCACTCGCCAGAACTGTCCCACGCAAAACGTTGCGACGGCTTGTCGGTGCAAGTCCGGGATTGAAGCGTTTGGTCATTGTCACTCTCCTTATCATTCGATCAGCCCAAAATCGGCGGGCGTTGTGAGTGGAATAGGGGTCTCCGGCCGCTCAGGGGCGGAGGCGTCCTTTCCTGCGCCGATGCAGCCGGAAGACAGCGCATCCCGCAGGTCTTGGTGTCGCGATTAATCTAGCTCGTCACACCCGACAGAACTTTGCGGCAGCGCAAAGACGGCGCGGCTTTTTGGCTGCGAGAGCGGCAACAGACTAAAGACATGGGTGACCATCACCGCGATATCGCGATAGGATGAACCAGTTCCTTGTTCGGAGATGCCGTGCGCCACCTACATGAAAGCCTGCTTCGACCGCTGCCGCCCTTCTCGCAGCTGGAGGATATCCAGATCCGCAGAATTCTTGATCAGGCAAGCAGCCGCGGCCTCGGACCCGGAGAGACCATCTTTGAAGAAGGGGCGCCTGCTGATCGCTTCTACCTGCTTCTGGACGGCACCATCCGCGTCGTCAGGATCACCAGCGACGGCGATCAGGTCACCTCTCTCCACATCCCATCCGGGCAGCTCTTCGGTATCGCCAAGGCATTGGGACAGGACCGCTACCCTGCAACGGCTGTGACCGCCAGTGAGGCGCTGATCCTGTCATGGCCGACCTCGCTGTGGAACAGCTTCACCGCTGACTACCCGGGCTTTGCAACTGAGACATATAAAACTGTCGGCGCCCGGGTGGGTGAGATGAACACCCGCATCATGGAAATGTCGACCCAGCATGTCGAACAGCGCATCGCCCGTGCGCTGCTGCGGCTGATCAATCAATCCGGTGTCAAGGTGGCCGAGGGCATCGAGATCGGATTTCCGATCACCCGCCAGGATGTATCTGAACTGACCGGCACCACGCTGCACACGGTCAGCCGCCTGCTGAGTGCCTGGGAAAAAGACGGCATGGTCAGCAGCAAACGCAAGAAGATCACAATCTGTGATCCGCATCGGCTGATGCTGCTCAGCGATCCCTGATCGCGCGGCGGGTCGGCTTGCCTGCCTAGCGTCATCGCTGGCCGCAGGAACCGACTTAACCCCGGTCGCCGCGAGCCAAGCGAACTGCCTCAGCCAGTTCGAGGCGAAACATATCCTCGTTAAGGTGATATTCGGCGCAGGCCTCTGCAACCGAATGAAATGGGCTGACCATGCAGCCGACGCACAACATGCCATGATCCATGAAAACCCGCAGTGTTTCCGGCCAGGTGGTCAGCAGCACGTCAAGCGGCAGGTCAGGGTCATCCAGTTTTGGTGGCAATTTCACAAGCCTGTCCTCTCTTCGATATCACGCTAACAGCCGCAATCGCGCCGAACCTTGCGCTTGCGCAACCTTTGCCGCTGCGCAGCGCGCTATCACCGGATGATCAGCAACTGCCGGAAAGGGCCAAGCCATGGCTGAATTTCTGACCAAGTCGCGGGCGCGCAATGTGTTCTACGGAGGGTCAATCTTCTTCGTCGTCGTGTTCATTGGCATGACCGTGCACAGCCACCGCTACGTCGTGACCACCTCGACCGCAGGAATGCCCCTGACCGAAGAGGTCAGCCTCGGCAAACGTGTCTGGGAGCGTCACTCCTGCATCAACTGTCACACGCTGCACGGCGAAGGTGCCTATTTTGCCCCCGAAGTCGGCAATGTCATGACCCGCTGGGGCGTTCAGGACGAACCGGAAGAGGCCTTCGAGACACTGAAGAACTGGATGGAGAGCCAGCCCAGCGGTGTCGAGGGTCGCCGTCAGATGCCGTATTACCAACTCACCGACGAAGAGATCCGGGGCCTGGCCGAATTTCTGCGATGGGCCGATCAGACCGACACTCAGGGCTGGCCGCCCAATGACGCGGGCTAAGGGAGAGACACAATGAAATATCAATCTCAGAAGGTCGCTCAGGCCTATTTCATCTGCGCTCTGGCGCTGTTCGGAATTCAGGTGATCGGCGGGCTATTGGCAGGCTGGATCTATGTCGCCCCCAATTTCCTGTCCGAGCTTCTGCCGTTCAACATCATTCGCATGATCCACACCAACGCGCTGATCGTCTGGCTGTTGCTTGGGTTCTTTGGCGCTGCCTATTTCCTGATCCCTGAGGAATCCGAACGGGAGATCTTCTCGGTCAAACTTGCCTATCTGCAACTTGCCATCCTGATGATCGGCACACTTGGCGCTGTTGGCTCCTATCTGGTGGGCATCCACGGAGGGCGCGAATTTCTGGAGCAACCGCTCTGGGTGAAATTCGGCATCCTCGTGGCCGCGCTGATCTTCCTGTTCAATGTGTCGATGACCGTACTGGCGGGCAAGAAAACCGCCATTACCAACGTGCTCCTGATGGGCCTGTGGCTGCTGTCGCTGCTCTGGGTCTTTGCGTTTATCAACCCCGAGAACCTGTCCCTCGACAAAATGTACTGGTGGTTCGTCGTCCATCTCTGGGTCGAAGCGACTTGGGAACTGGTTATGGCGGCGATTCTGGCCTTCCTGCTGCTCAAGCTGACGGGCGTGGACCGTGAGGTGGTCGAAAAATGGCTCTATGTCATCGTTGCCACCGCGCTGTTCTCGGGCATTCTCGGCACCGGACATCACTTCTACTGGATTGGCCTGCCCGGCTACTGGCAGTGGATCGGCTCGATCTTCTCCACCTTTGAGGTGATCCCCTTCTTCCTGATGATGTCCTTTGCCTTTGTGATGGTCTGGAAGGGGCGCAAGAACCACCCCAACAAGGCCGCGCTTCTGTGGTCGCTGGGATCGAGCACCGTGGCGTTCTTTGGCGCCGGTGTCTGGGGGTTCCTTCATACCCTGCATGGTGTCAACTTCTACAGCCACGGTACTCAGATCACTGCTGCACATGGGCATCTGTCCTTCTACGGGGCCTATGTGGCGCTGAATCTCGCGGTCTTCACCTATGCCATGCCGATGCTGCGTGGACGGGCACCCTATAACCAGGTCCTGAACATGGCGAGCTTCTGGCTGATGACCGGCGGCATGGCCTTCATGACCTTCGTCCTCACCTTTGCTGGCACCATCCAGACCCATATGCAGCGCGTCATTGGCGACTACTACATGGATGTTCAGGATGGTTTGGCGATTTTCTACCTGATGCGGTTTGGCGCCGGGGCCGCCGTTGTGATTGGCGCCCTCCTGTTCATCTATGCGCTGCTCGTGGTGCGTCGGGACGAGCTGATCGCACCGGGCCCGGTCCATGAGACCAGCACCATCGCAGGAGAATAGCCATGAATATGCAAACCCCCTGCGCGATCCCGCACTACTCTGAAATTGCAGGAGAATGCACCCTGTTCGAAACCGCATACAGCCAGGGTCTCCCCCTTCTGCTAAAGGGGCCAACCGGCTGCGGCAAAACACGTTTCGTCGAACATATGGCCGCCCGGCTCGGCCGCCCGCTATACACTGTGGCCTGCCACGATGACCTCTCGGCCGCCGACCTGATTGGCCGCTACCTGCTGAAGGGCGGCGACACCCAATGGGTCGACGGACCACTGACCCGGGCTGTCCGAGAAGGCGGGATCTGCTATCTTGATGAGGTCGTCGAGGCGCGCAAGGATGTGACAGTTGTGCTGCACCCTCTGACAGATAACCGCCGCAGGCTGATGATCGACCGCACCGGAGAGGAGCTGGTGGCGCCGCCAGGCTTCATGCTGGTCGCCTCCTACAATCCGGGCTACCAGAACGTGCTAAAGCGTCTCAAACCCTCAACACGTCAGCGCTTTCTCTCAGCCAGCTTCGACTTCCCGCACCCGCAGGCGGAAATCGCCATCGTTGTGCAGGAAAGCGGCCTAGATCCGTCCCGTGTTCAGCCTCTGGTCCGGCTGGCCGGGCACATCCGGTCTCTGTCGGGCATGGATCTTGAGGAAGGTGTCTCGACCCGGCTGCTGATCTACACCGCCAGCCTGATCCAAAGCGGCATGGCGATAGAAGCGGCACTGGACGCCGCGATCATCGAGCCCCTCACCGATGAAGAGGATATCAAACAAGCGCTGCGCGATCTGATCGCCACGATCTACGGGTAGCGCCATGAAATTGCTCGACCTGATGGAGCCGGAGGAAACTGTTGGCAACCTCTGGCACGATATGGCCAGCAATCTCGCCGGTGAGGTCGCAACGGATGGTGAAATGCTATCTGCTGCGGCCTGCCGGTTGCAGGACCTGCGACGCAGCCTTTCCGTCCTGTTTCGCGCCTTGGGGGGATCTGCCTCTGTGGAATTGGTCGAAACCCCCGCTACCGTCGCGCAGCATCGTCGCTCCTTCGGCCATCGGATCGCCGCTGACCGGCTGCGTGAATATATCCCCTGCTATGACGGCACCCGGCTGGCCCTGCCGCCGGTGATCGCCTGCTTTCCCAGCTACGATCTGAACCGGGCCGCCTATTTCTGGCTGGTCGCGCTTGCGGCGGTAACCGATCCAGCAGAACTGCACCCGCGCGCCGACATGCCTGCGCAGGCGCTGGACATGGCCCGGATCCGGGCCAACATTGCCGCCAGCAGGCGGGCTGCCCAACATTGTCCGGGCCTGCGGCCCGCTTATCTCCGGATGGCCGCTCTATGTGTGACACAGCGCCAATCACGACCGTTGCATACGGCCGAACGCGCAGTGGCAGAGCAGATCGTCGCCGCCCTGTCGTTGGATCCTTGGGCCATGGCGGCCGACTGGGGCGAATTCACTCCCTCGACAGACAGTAGCAGGTCCCAAAGATACATGCCCTTCGCTCCGGTGCCGATCTGGCTGCGCTATTCCTCCCCCGAGAGTTCCGCCTCGGCTGCGGCCGATCCTGATGACCAAAGGACGCCACTGGCCGCCGCCACCATGAGCCAACGCAAGCTCGGCGTGCGTGCAGACCAGGAGCAGGCCCGTCGCAAGGACAGCTTCATCCTGCACCGATTTGAATCAATCCTGTCCTGGGTCGAATCCATGAATATCAACCGCAGCGTTGATGACGACGATCCGGACAATGCCCAGAAGGCCGCCGAGGATCAGGATCTGATAACTCTGACCAAACACGACCGTCGCCTTGCCTCGCGGCTTCGACTGCATTTGGACCTGTCGCCCGCAGATGCCGAACACGAAAGGTTGAGCGCGGAATTCACCTATCCCGAATGGAACCATCGTAGCCAAAGCGAGATGGCGGATCATTGCCGCGTGCTGGAGGCCGCAGCGCAGCCTGACACCACACGTCCCTTCCGCCCCAATCCGCGCCAGATCCGCAGCGTCCGTCGCCAGTTCGAGGCCCTGCGTCCACGCCGGATCCTGCAACCGCGCCAGATCGACGGCGCCGAGCTGGATCTCGATGCGGTGATCAGCGCCCGCGCCGAGCTGGCCGCAACAGGGCGCGGCAGTGACCGGCTCTGGCAGAACACACGCCAGCAACAGCGGGATTTATCGGTCGCCTTTCTGATCGACACATCGCGTTCCACCGAGGCCGCAATTGCGGACAGCAGCGTGATTGAGATTGCGCGCAATGCCATGGCGGCGCTGGCGTTCGGGATCGACGTGGCCGGCGACAGATTGGCGATCTGGGGGTTCTCCTCGCTCCGCCGCGATCGCGTTTTCCTGACCCGCTGCAAGGGGTTCGACACGCCGATGTCTGAGGACGTCACCGCCAATATCGGCGCGTTGCAACCGGGCCATTATACACGGCTTGGCGCCGCAATCCGCCACGTCAGCGCGCAGTTGGCAACGGAGTCGTCCAGCCGTAAGCTGCTGATTATCCTCACAGATGGCAAACCCAACGATCTGGACCATTACGAAGGCCAGCATGGCATCGAAGACAGCCGCATGGCCGTTCGGACAGCCCGGCGCGCAGGCCAGCGCCTGCACGGCATCATCATCGACGAAGACGGTCAGGACTGGTTTGCCCGAATTTTCGGACGCGGCGGGTTTTCACTGCTGTCGGATCCCACACGGCTGACCCGCGCGCTGCCCGACATTTACCGAACACTCACACTGGAGACCTGACATGCGCCGTATCTTGCTCATCCTATCCTGCGCCGCGACCGTCGCTTCGCCCGCCATGGCCAAGGGCTTTGACCGGCCTGTTCCGCAGGCGCAATCGGCAACTGCCGAATTCTGGTTTGCACTGGCCTGCATCGCCTTGGTTATGGCGCTTGCGGCGGTGCACATGCTGGTGATGCGGCGATGACCGCGCGAGCCGGTTGGTCGCGCTTGCGCATAGCCGTCGCACTCTACCCGTTTGGCGCCGGTGCGATGGCACTGAACGTATATTTCGCTGCTCTGATCACCAGCTGGCTGGGTCTGCCCGTTCTGGGCATATCCCCGTCGATCATCATAGGTGCGGTAATCGCCCTGCCCGCCACCTACGCCTTTGCCGGACATATCCGACGCCTTATGGACAGCGCCGAAGTGCCGCAATCTTGAACCTGTTACCCGAATACCAGCGGAGCTGACCCATGGCCGTGACCACCAAGGCAGATGCCGGAAATACCACAACGACATTGCGCACTCCGCCGATACTCTCCTATGGTTTCCGGCCGTTTTTCCTGCTTGCGACGCTTTGGGCAGGACTGGCGATGATCGCCTGGATCGGGCTGCTCGGCGGCACGCTGACCCTACCGCTCAGGCTTGATCCTGTATCCTGGCACGCGAAGTCTTTTCTCTTTGGTTACCTCAGCGCCGTTCTCGCGGGCTTTCTGCTTACCGCCGTGCCAAATTGGACCGGTCGCGCTCCGCTCACCGGAGGACCGCTGCTGGCACTGGTTCTGTTGTGGATGGCGGGACGTCTCGTGACGCTATGTGGTGCATTTCTTCCGGTCTGGACCGTCACTCTGGTCGATGTGAGTTTTCCACTCATGCTTGGCGCCGTGGTCCTGCGCGAGATCATCGCAGGAAAGAACTGGCGCAACCTCGTCATCCTTCTATTGCTGGCTATACACGCATTGGCGCTGCTTCTGCTGCATCTGGAAACGGCTGCGGGCGGCTATCCCGCACAGGGGTTGGGGCTGCGTCTGGGACTGGCCAACGCGATTGGAATGATCTGCCTGATCGGCGGACGTATCATCCCCAATTTCACCCGGAACTGGTTGGTCAAACGGGGGGCTGATGTGCGCCCTGCGGATCCAATGCAATCTCTGGACAAAATCGCATTGGCACTCAGCCTGCCGACCTTGGCCATATGGGTTGCTGTACCAGATCACATCGCAGCCGCAGCGGCGCTGGCCATCTTTGGTGTTGCGCAGATGCTGCGACTGGTCCGCTGGCAGGGACATCACACAGGAGCGGAGCCACTGCTGGGCATTCTGCACCTGGCTTACGCAATGATCCCCATCGGCGCCCTCCTGATGGCCTCGATCCGGCTGCTGCGGCTGCCGCTGGATCCCGCATCCGCCCAGCATCTGTGGATGGCCGGGGCTATTGGCATAATGACGCTGGCCGTCATGATCCGCGCCACGCTCGGACATACCGGCCGCCCACTGGTCGCAGGAGCAGGCACCCGACTGCTCCTGTTGGCGATCATAATAGCCACCTTCGCGCGGCTTGTGGCGAACAGCGGGTCCGATATCGCGCATGAGCTCTATCTGATCTCGGCAATCGCGTGGTGCATCGCCTTCTTCGGCTTCGCATTGCTCTTCGGACGGGCCCTGGTCTCCACCCGACGACCGGCGACGGACACCTAGCGCGACACCATCGTCGGGACTGTACCAACCTAGTGCAATGATTTTGCTCACAAAAACTTAGGTAATACAGCAGAATCACTCGCCATCACGCCGCAGTCGAAGTAACACACTGCACATGCGATTCGCGGTACATATCCTGCCACGGCTGGCCATGATGCTAGCACTGGTGCTGGCCATGGTCGGCACCGGATTTGCACATCGCTATGACCGCGCCGTTGACTCGCCCGACTATGCCGCCTTTGTCGCCGCAGGCGGCACATTAAGCGATCTCTGTGGTGACAGCACGGACCCAGATCACGGTGCTCTTGCAAAATGTGAGGCCTGCCGACTGACCGCTGCGGCCCTGATGCCGAGCCATCCAGAAACGCCCGGCCTGAGCTTGGTACAGCGTCCGAGAACACGCGCAGCCGTCGTCAAACCGCTGCGCCGAGACCGCCCGCGTGGTCCGGCACATCGCACCCGGGCCCCTCCAGCGCCATTGACCTTCCTTCTCTGACGTCAATTGCAAACTATGCGCTGCCACACCGGCAGCCAAAAAAGGCCTGGAGCCAACCTATGACCCTGCCCCATTCCCCCGTGCAGCCGCAGGGCCGCACGCAGAAACTCTATTTTGCTGCCTGGCGGTGGCATTTCTACACCGGTCTGTTCGTCATTCCGTTTCTCGCAACACTCGCGCTAACCGGGCTGGCCATGCTGTGGATCGCCTGGGTTGACGGGCGCGATGGCGAACGTACCCCCGTCACTGCCCAAGCCCACGCCCTGCCACTTTCGGCGCAGGCCGATGCCGCGCAGGCAATCCTGCCTGATGGCATCTTGAAAACATACGTGGCCCCCCGAGGGGCCGACCTCGCCGCGCTCTTTCGCATCGATCACGACGGTGACGCAGTGATGGTTGCGGTCGACCCGTATACGGCCACGGTCATCGAAACCTTCCCGCGCCGCAGCGGATGGTATGATTTCGCCGACAGTCTGCATAGCGATCTGATGCTCGGCGTCACTGGCGACCGCATCCTGGAAACCGCTGCCTCTCTGACCATGCTGCTGATCGCGACCGGCCTATACATGTGGTGGCCCCGAAATCTGGGCTGGCGCCACGCATTGCTGCCGAGCCGGGGACGCGGCCGGACGACGTGGAGATCTCTGCACGGGGTGGTCGGTTTCGGGATTTCGCTTTTCCTTGCACTGTTTCTGGTTTCAGGCCTTGCCTGGGCCGGTCTCTGGGGTGGGAAACTGGTTCAGGCCTGGAGCCAGTTTCCGGCGGAGAAATGGGACAACGTCCCCCTGTCCGGCGATACCCATGCCAGCATGGACCACACCCGCCGCGAGGTTCCTTGGGCACTTGAGCAGACGCCGATGCCAGCTTCAGGGGGAACTGCGGGCATCAGCGGTGTTATCGGTGCAACTGTCGACATCAACAGCGTTGACGCCCTGGCGCGCCAGATCGGATTTGGCGGACGATATCAGCTCAGCATTGCACGCGGCGATACCGGTGTCTGGACCCTGAGCCGCGATTCCATGAGCACCGACAGTATCAACCCCACCTCTGACCGGACTGTCCATGTCGACCGCTACAACGGCAAGATTCTGGCGGATGTCCGATTTGCCGATTATTCTTGGCCCGGAAAGGCGATGGCCGTCGGGATTGCCCTCCATATGGGCACGTTGGGGCTGTGGAGCGTTCTGGCAAATACGCTGGTTTGCCTCTCCATCCTGTTTCTATGTGCCAGTGCCGTGGTGCTCTGGTGGAAGCGTCGTCCTGCCAAATCAGGCCGTCTCTCCGCCCCGCCGATGCCCAAGGAACTGCCTCTCTGGAAAGGCGCAGGACTGGTCGGGATTGCCGTATGCATTGCCTTTCCGATGGCGGGGCTGGCTCTTCTGTCGCTGCTGATGCTGGACGGGTTGATCCTGACGCGCCTGCCCGCGCTACGCCACCGCCTGACATAACATCAGTCGAAACATGCGGCAGATACGCCAGCGACCAGGCATGCGCACGACCCAAGATATGACTGCACCGCCCGATGGGCGGTGCAGAGCGTCTCACTTCTGAGATGCGCTGGCCGGATCGCGGAGCCGGTCACGCAGTTTGTGCAATGTCACCACGGCGCTGCTATCGTTGAGATTGATACCGCCGGTTTCCTTCGCAAGCTTCTGTAGTTCAGCATAGAACTTTCCCAAGGCCGCAAGCGTCTGCACGACAAGATCGAAATCCTGCAGCGATTGCCGCTCTTCGCGGGTTGGAGGCGTCCCACGCTCAAAGATTGTAAGCACCGTATCTTCAAGCGCCTGCACCTGCGTTTGCAACCGCTGCATTTCCGCGCGTGACACATCGCAAAGATCACTCACCGTGTGACCCTTTGGCGGTGGTGTCGACTGCATGTTCATAGGCGGCCAACCACTTGCTCGATTGCCTGCTTCATAGTGGCAACGGTGAACGGCTTGCGAATGATGTTATTCATCGCCAGGCGACGACCGACTTCAACGATCTCCGGTGTCGGTTTGCCCGTGACGAGGATAAAGCCTACACGTTGTGTCACGCGGTGCTCACGCAGCGCTTTCAGCAGGCCAAGCCCATCCATGCCCGGCATGTTGTAGTCGGACAGCACCAGGTGAACCGGATTGGTCACGAGCTTCTGAAACGCAGATTGCCCGTTGTTTTCAACCATGTAGTTACTCACGCCAAGCTCGTCCAGACATTGGGTCAGGATGCCTCGGCTGGTAGACATATCGTCAACGACCATCACACGCAGAGAGTCTTTCAAGCTCATTTTTAGTTCCTCATTTTTTCTTTTTTTGCCGGACTGCTCAGGTGTTCCCACCGGCAGGAGAGTTTAAGTAAGTGGTGATTCCGACGGTCTGCAGCGCCGATGCCGCAGGGCCGGACATACGTTCCGAGTGGCCGATAAACAGATAGCCTCCAGGATTGAGACTGCGCTGAAAGGCGTGCCAGACCTTTTGCTGGGTCGGGGTGTCGAAGTAGATGGCCACGTTTCGACAGAAGATGGCGTCAAACTTTCCTTTGAACGGAAAGGGTTCGATCAGGTTGAGCACACCAAATGTCAGCAGGGCACGCAGATCTTCGCGGATCGCACCATCTTGCCCTTCGATCTTATAGTAGCCGCTGTATTTCTGCGGGATCTGCGACAGCTCTTCAGCAGAGTAGCGTGCCGACGACGCCTTGCGGACAACAACAGGATCGATATCGGTGCCAAGGATTTTGACATCCAGTTTCTCAACATCCGGGCACAGTTCCTTGAGCACCATCGCGATGGTGTAGGGTTCCTGCCCGTTCGAACACCCTGCCGACCAAATTCGCACCCGATCTCCGCGACGCGCCTTTTCCAGGAGCGGCGGCAGCACGTCGTCGCGCAAAGTGTCAAAGTGATGCGGCTCTCGAAAGAACTGCGTCACATTTGTCGTCAGCAGAGACAGCAGCTCGCTGCGCTCCACATCCGCATTTGGTCCGTTCAACTCCTTCAGGTAGGATTTGAAATCGGTATAGTTGAGCTTGCGCAACCGCCGCGCCAAGCGAGAAGAAACCAAGGGTTTCTTGCTGCTGGACATGGCCAGCCCAAAGTGCTTGTGCGCGAAATCGGCGATGGCTTCGAAATCCTGATCAGACAGGGTGAAACCATCCGCACGAGAATCAATGGGATTGGCAATGGTCACGAGATCACCTGTTCCGGTACAGTGATGACCGCATCCAGATTGATGATCCGCACCATGGTTTCATCGTGCGAAATAATCCCTTGGATGTAGTCCATCGTGTTGCGACTATCCACCGGCGGGGTGTCCTGGATATCATCCGGGTTGATCGAGATGATCTCCGATACGGACTCTGCCAGCAGACCAACCGGCTTGCCGTGCACCGAGACAACGATCACGACGTTTCGCTCGCTCGCTTCGGTCTGCTGCAGCCCAAACCGCGCGGACAGATCGTAGATCGGGATCACCGCGCCGCGTAGGTTCATCACGCCCAAGACATCTGCGGGCGCATGAGGCAGGATCGTCACCGGAGACCAGCGACGGATTTCCCGGATCTGCGTGATTTTCAGACAGAACGCCTGGCCAGCAACGGTGAAACTGACAAATTCGCTGTGCTGGGCGTGTTTGACTTCTGAATCTTCATATTTGGCTTCAGCTTGCGATTGCATTGCTTATTCTCCGCTCTGTGTCGAAAGCGGCTGCAGAAGGCGAAGCCGCAAGAATACTTTCAGGATCAAGGATCATAGCGATCTTACCGTCACCAAGAATGGTGGCAGCGGCGACGCCGGGAATATTCCCGCAAACGCCATCGAGGCTTTTGATGACCACCTGGCGTTGATCGTGAATATCGTCCACGGCCAAGGCACTGCGCTGACCAGTCTCCGTTTCTACCAGAAGATAGACGCCCGGTGGCTGATCCTGGTCGGCCTTGGACAATCCAAGCGCCCCGCCCACATCGCAAACAGGGACGAAGTTACCCCTGATCGACAGCAGCGTGCCATCGGCCCCCAGATTGTTGACCATGTCATCACTGCCGCGCATTGTTTCGACAATGGACGTGATCGGGACAACCATCGTTTGGTCGGCGACCGAAACAACCATTCCATCCATGACTGCAAGTGTCAGGGGCAGAATGATGGTGAAGACCGACCCCTTGCCCGGGGTAGAGGCAATATTGATCCGCCCGCCCAAAGCTGTGACAGCGTTTTTGACCACATCCATGCCAACACCACGCCCGGAGAGATTGGAAATCTCTTTGGCTGTGGAGAAACCAGGCAAGAACAACAGGTTGTCGATCTCGCTGTCGGTCAGGTCCGCATTCTCTGGAATGAGACCTTTGTCGATCGCGATCTGCTTCACCCGCGGGCGATTAACGCCGGCACCATCGTCCTTGATCTCGATACAGACACTACCGGACCGGTGAGACGCTGACAGACGGATCTCGCCACTGCGGCTTTTACCCGCAGCTTCGCGATCGTCGGGCTTTTCGACACCGTGATCGACCGCGTTCCGCAAGATATGGGTCAACGGATCGGAGAGACGCTCGATGACCGTCTTGTCGACCTCGGTATTCTCACCCTCGGTGATCAGCTTAGCTGTTTTTCCAGTTGCGGCTGAGGCCTCACGAACAATCCGCGCCATACGCTGAAACAGCGGTTTGACGGGTTGCGCGCGAATAGACATGACACCTTCCTGGATATCGCGGGCAAGATTTTTAAAGCCCTCCAGTTCGGTCTCGACGTCCCGCAGATCCGCAACATCAAGGTTGGCAATTTGCTGTGCCAACATCGAATGGTTAATGATCAATTCGCCGACGGCGTTGATCAGACGATCGACGCGTTCCAGGTCGACCCGCAGCGTTGGATTTGGCCCACGCTGCTCGGACTTCGCGGCCTCAGCTTTTGGCGCAGCCGCTTTCGCGGCCACCGGGGCCGCCACAGCCTCCGGTTCTGGAGCTGAGACCGGCGGTTCAAAAGGGGCAGCCACCTGATCACCGCCTTCCTCTGGAGCGGCACCAAATGCAGCCTCCAGTGCAGCCAGAGCATTGGCCTCGTCTTCTTCATCCATGTCGGATTCGATGGACAGCTCGCACAGCCCTTCGACAAATTCAAACACAGATTCGATTGCAGACTTTGGCTCTGTTGTGGTGAGCGTCAAGGCCCAGATAAGATAGCTCTCGTCGGTATCCAGAGCATCGAAACCTGGCAACTCGCTCTCGTCAAGCGTCACCTCCAGCGTGCCCAGATCAGCTAGCGTCTGGAACAGGAAGTAAGGCTCGTTACCGGTCCCGTACATGTCTTTCAATGGATGGAAACGGATCGAGTAAACCCGCTCTTTCTCCACCTCGATTGGCGACATCTCAAAGGCACCGCCCAACCCCATTGGCTGGAAGACCACCTCTTCTTCATCCTCATCGATATATTCCTCGAGAGCCGCGATGAGCACATCGTGATGGGCCTCATCGGTGCTGCCACCATCGCGCGCGGTCGAAACGAGATCAGAGAGATGATCGCTGGAGCGCAGCAACAGCTGGATCAGCTTGGTATCAAGACCAAGCCGGTTGGCCCGCACTTCGTCAAAGACGGTTTCGAATTTATGGGCAAAGGCCACCAGCTCATCCAAGCCAAATGCGCCCGCCCCCCCTTTGATCGAATGAACCGCCCGGAAGACAGCATTGACCACCTCAGGGTCATGATCGCCTCCTTCGATAGCGGTCAAACCCTCATCCATTGCTTCGAGGAGCTCTTCGCACTCCTCGAAGAATGTGTCCTGTATCGACCCGGCCATCTTATGCTGCGGCCCCGGTGACGCGTTTCAGCGCGAAAATCAGGGATGCGTCGTCGAATGGTTTGGTGATCCATCCGGTCGCGCCGGCACCGCGGGCGCGGGCCTTCAGTTCGGGCGCGCTCTCGGTGGTCAGGACCAGGATTGGAACCTTGGAATTGATGCCTTCCCCGCGCAGCTCTTCGATGACGCCGAACCCGTCGAGGTTTGGCATGTTGATGTCGGTAATCACCACATCCGGAGCCACGTCGGCATACATGTCCACACCTTCGCGGCCATCCACCGCGCAATGGTATTCAAAACCGGCCTCTTCAAGAGCGGCGGCCAGGAGATTCCGGATCGTGCGGGAATCGTCGATTGCCAGAACTTTCGTCTTCATGCTGTTTCCTCGTCTTCAAATCGGTTGGGCTCGAGCCCCAAAAGAGTGAGCGATTTCCGGCACCCTTCAGTGATCTTAGAGACTGAGAACCCCAGCCCCTCCGATCGCCATTGCTGTTCTGCGCTCAGCAGAAGCTGCAGGCAGCGTGACGGCATGACCGCCACACTGCTGCAATCAATCTCCACTGCCTGAGTGCGCGCCCCGCGCAAGAATGAAATCAGCGGATCAAGATCCGAGAAAGCATTGGGCAGGTCCAAGATGTGTTTTTGCGTTTCCGTCGTCATGGTCAGCGATTCGCACCCCCGTATTCGGCGACAGGTTTCAAGTCGATACGGTAGGAGTAGACGCCGGGCCTTAATATTTGATTGCCGGACCGGCGCCCCGGGGCCCGGAATTAGCGAGGATTTGGCGGTAAAAACCAACTGCAATTTCGCAAAATTTTACCGGCTGCAAATCGTCTGAATTTTTCCGCCTGGCGTACCGCCACAAAAACAGCAGCAGCGTAGGGTAATATAATTATACGGACTCCGGCGGTGCCCCGGCTGTGGAGTTTTACCGGGAAATTGCCGTGAAAAACCAACCGCTCGTAAGCTCGAAATTAACTCCTAGCAGGCATCAAGAAGGGAAAGCAGAGGCCACCATCCTCTTCTTGTGCCTGTGAATGGAGTGTCCGATGAAAATTATTCCCACCTTGCGTCTGGCGTATAAGTTGCCCCTCTTCATTGTGGGGTTCGGTGTGCTGATAACGGCGGCTTTCGTCACGATCAGCTCGGTTGCGCTGCAAAATGCGGCGATAAAACACGCCGAACAACAATTCCACGCGATGACAGAGGATCGCCGTGTTGCCCTGCGTGCGCTGATGGAGGGTATCGAGGCGGATGCGTCGACCTTGGCCACCATTCCGTCGACGGCCACCGCGCTGGAGTGGTTCACGATGACCTGGGACGGGATCGAAGGTGACGCACAGAAGGTTCTGCGGAACGCCTATGTTGACGCCAACCCGAACAAAGCCGGCGAAAAACACCTCCTTAACCGGGGGGTCGGCGATTCGCCTTATCACATGCACCATGCCCGTTTTCATCCATCACTGACTGCCGTTCTGCAGAACAAGGGGTATTACGACGTCTTCTTGATCAACCCGGCAGGCGACATCGTTTATTCCGTGACGAAGGAAGCGGACTATGCCTCTAATCTGGTTGATGGCGCCTATGCCGCATCAGGTCTGGGCAAGGCATTCCGCTCGGCCATCAAGGCATCGGCGGGAACCGTGATCTTTGCCGATCTCGAAGGCTATGCGCCCAGCAACGGCGATCCGGCCGCATTTGTTGCGACTCCAGTGTTCGATGGTGCAGGAAAACTTCAGGGTGTCCTGGCGTTGCAAGTGCCCGTCGAGATGCTGACGAATATCGTAAACCCGGCAAGCGAGATGACCGAAACGCTGAATGTGTTCATCGTCGGTCAGGATATGAAGGTCCGCACCAAATCGCGCCATGACGACCATCACAAGGTTCTTGACGAACTGGACACAGCCGAGCACCTGTCTGACGCCCTCGCTGGCAATTCAGGCTTCTATGCCAACACAACTGGTGTGACCGGCAGTGCTGTAGTCGCCTACTCTGAGCCCGTAGGCCTGCCGCAGGCCAACTGGGCGATCGTGGCCGAACAGGACCGCGCAGAGCTGTTTGCCCCCGTAAACCGCGATCGCAATCGTCTGCTGTTGATCTCGCTGGCCTGTGCCGCAGGTATGTCTGTATTCGGCTGGCTGTTTGCGCGCTCAATCACCAAACCGATCAACCGGATCTGTGGTCGAATCGAAGAGGTTGCCTCCGGGAATCTCGAATCACCGATCCCGGAAGCGAATCAAAACGATGAAATCGGCGATATCGGCAAGCAGTTGATCAGCCTGCAGGATGATCTGAAACAGGCTCGCTCGGCGGAACTGGAGCGCGCGGAACTGCAGCGGCAACAGGAAATCGTCGTCGAACAGCTGAGCTCCGGCCTGGTGCGTCTTGCCGGTGGCGATTTCTCCCAGCCGATCAGCGATCCGTTCCCGGCGCATCACGAGAAGCTGCGGGAGAATTTCAACCGCACAGCGGAAACGCTGAGCGCCACTGTGACCCAGGTGATCGACACTGCCGAAAGCATCCGCAACGGCGCCAATGAGATCAGCCAGGCCTCCGACGACCTGTCCAACCGCACCGAAAGCCAGGCCGCCACGCTGGAGGAAACCGCCGCCGCCCTGGACGAGATGACGGCCAGCGTGAAATCCGCCGCCGAAGGCGCCCGCAGTGTCGAAAGCATCATGCAGGAAGCCAAACAGGAGGCCGAAACAAGTGGCACCGTGGTGCAGAGCGCCGTCTCTGCAATGACCGAGATCGAGCAGTCCTCGACCCATATTTCGCAGATCATCGGGGTGATTGACGACATCGCCTTCCAGACCAACCTCCTGGCGCTGAACGCCGGTGTCGAGGCCGCGCGGGCCGGCGAGGCGGGCAAGGGCTTTGCCGTGGTCGCCAGCGAGGTGCGCGCCCTGGCGCAGCGGTCCTCGGATGCGGCGATGGAGATCAAGACGCTGATCGGCGACAGCACCAAGCAGGTGGAGCGGGGCGTTGATCTGGTGGGCAAAACCGGCGACGCGCTGCAAAGCATCGTCGAGCGGGTCGGTCATATCTCGAAACTGGTTTCGGGCATCGCAACCGGCGCCAGCGAACAGTCGACCGGTCTGCATGAGATCAACACCGGCGTGACCCAGCTTGACCAGGTCACCCAGCAGAACGCCGCCATGGTCGAAGAGGCCACTGCCGCCGGGCATATGCTCAATGCCGATGCCACCAAGCTGGCCCAGCTGGTCGCCCATTTCCGGGTCGCGGCGGGCGCAGCTCAATCCCGCGGCAATACAGCCCCCATGCCAAAATCGACTGAAGGCCAGACCGGAGCGATGCAGAAGCCGCAAACCATGGCGTTTGACGAAGCTCCTGACGAGGCGCCCTCTGCCCCCAGCGCCCATGGCGACGACTGGGATATGGAGGCGGTCACACCGCAACCGGCACCGGCAGCTGCCAGCACCAATGGCAACGCGGCCAGGGACATCTGGCAGGATTTCTGATCCTGCGGAAGGCGCCCGGACCGTAGTTGGACCGGGCGCCCCTACATCTGAAACACTTCGGCCCTTGTCCGAACGCAACAAGCGGAATGAGCATTGTCACAGAGCCTATTGATCATCACCACGGACCGGCGTTTTGCGCAGACCATACAACACCACATGGAGGCCACCTATCCTGGCCTCCAAGTGCTCTTGGCCAATAATTTGATGATGGCCTATAATCAGGCGGAAGCCGGGCAACCCACATTCGCCTTTGTCGAAGATGGGTTCACCAAACTGCCCGAATTCGAAATGATGCTGGCCCTGTTCTCTGCGCTGGATATCCGTTGGGTATCTGTGATGGACAGCCAGACATCGACGCCGGCGCGCAGCTCATCCCCCCTGCTCGATGTGGGTGCCGGGATCTTCGAACTCACAAAATCCGACAATCCGCGTGATTTTGCCCGCTACTTCGACATGATGGTCAAGGCCCCACGACGGGATCAGGCCTCTCCCATGCAAAAGGGCACTGCCGCTGCCGCAGGCCCCGGCAGCGACAAGATCATCCTTATCGGTTCATCCACCGGCGGTGTCGAAGCCCTGCGCAGCGTATTGGTCGGATTTCCGCTGAACTGTCCGCCAACATTGATTGTTCAGCACACCGGCAAGAATTTTGGGCGCGGGCTGGTCTCGCTTCTGGATCGCATCTGTCCGGCAAAGGTGCTGTCTGCGGATGACAATATGAACTTGTCGCCCGGCCATGTATATGTGGCCGCAGGGCAGCCCCGCCACATGGGGCTCACCCCTCGCAAACCCTATCGCACACGCTTCAAGGAAGGCCCGCCGATTTCGGGTCACATGCCGTCGGTTGATGCGCTTTTTATGTCTGCAGTCCCGATGGCAAAGAGCGTTGTTGCGACAATCTTAACCGGTATGGGCCAAGATGGGGCGCAAGGGCTGCTTGAACTGCGCAAAGCTGGGGCGAAAACCTTTGCTCAGGACGAAAAAAGCAGCGTCGTCTACGGGATGCCACGTGTCGCCTGGGAAATGGGCGCCGCGCAGCAACAGGTCTCGCTTGCGCGAATGGCCGGAACATTGATTCAGGCTTGCAAGACCTGACAGATAACTGGGAAGGAAATCACCTTGAGCGTATTTGCTAACTCCACCACGGTGACCGTCCTACAGGGCGAGTATCGCGTATCGACATCACCAACCGTGGTCTTCTCTACCGTGCTTGGGTCCTGTATCGCGGCATGTATCTACGATGACCAAGTGGGCGTCGGCGGCATGAACCATTTCCTGCTGGCCTCCTCGACGGCCAGCGATAGCGTCAATGCCCGCTATGGGATCCACGCGATGGAACTGCTGATCAACGGCATCATGAAAAAGGGCGCTCGCCGCGAAAACCTGAAGGCAAAGGTCTTTGGCGGCGCCAAGATGTCGGCCAACCTCTCCGATATCGGGGCCTCAAATGCGGATTTTGTCCAGCGCTTTCTGAGGGATGAGGGCATCGCTGTTGTCTCCTCCAGCGTCGGTGGAACCTCGGCACGACGGGTCCGCTTCCACGCTGTTTCGGGTGCTGCACAGCAGACACAGGTGAAGGATGATCGGCGTCTGGGCGAACAGGAACGGGTCGCGGCACGTCCGGCACCGGCTGCCAAGCCTGCGGCAGATGTTGGCGCAGTGACGCTGTTCTAAGGCAGAAAGGGACGGGCAACACGCCTGTGTCCCGTGTCCGCAATCGCCAGAAATTTCAGGAAGGGTCCGCTAGTTTCGGGCCCTTCTTTTTGGTCATGGGTTGAGGCTTTACCAACCCTCTTGCGCCTTGCAGCCTGCCCGGATGAGCCGCTATGATCCAATGTGTCATCCGACGACAGGATCTACCGTGCAACACAACCAGCAGTTCACCCTGCCCAAGGGTCTGGGATCGTGGATAATTCGGTGCGTTGCTTGCCTTGCCCTTGCCCTCACCTTCGTGCTGCCCCGGGCAGCATTGGCCGATCGGTTGACCATCTTTGGCGCAGCCAGTCTCAAAACCGCGCTGGAGCAGATATCGCAGGTCTATGAGGAGCAAACCGGCATCGCCGTTGATCTGTCCCTGGCCGGGTCCTCCCTTCTGGCCCGGCAGCTGCAATATGGTGCACCGGCGGATGTCTTCATTTCTGCCAACGCAGCCTGGATGGACTGGGCCCAGAGCCAAGACCTGATTGCTGCGGATACCCGGTTCGATCTGCTCGGCAACTCTCTGCTCCTGATTGCACCCGCCGCCGCACAACAAAAGAGTGACGCGCTGTCACTGAACGACGGGTCAGGGCTTCTGGAACAGGTGCAGGATCGCCCGCTGGCGATGGCGTTGGTTGATGCGGTGCCAGCAGGCATCTACGGCAAATCCGCGTTGCAGCACCTCGGGCTCTGGGATCAATTGCACCCACATATTGCCCAGACAGACAATGTTCGGGCAGCCCTGGCGCTTGTCCGCCGTGGAGCGGCCGGGCTTGGCATCGTCTACGGCTCCGACATTGTCGGAGTGAGCGACGTTACCGTCGTTGACCGGTTCCCGGCAGACAGCCACGGGCCGATAGTCTACCCTGCCGCGGCAACCCACAATGGGCAGAAGGCCATGGATTTCCTCACCTTCTTAAGCAGCCCGATTGCGAAAGACATCTTTGTCGGGCAAGGTTTCACCGTTCTAGTGGAGTGATCCTTCGACATGCAGTGGCTTGGTCCCGAGGAATGGCAGGCGGTCGCCCTGTCCTTGAAAGTGTCGTTCTGGGCAACCCTGCTGTCGCTTCCTCTGGGGCTGATGGTGGCGCTGGCACTGGCGCGCGGGCAGTTTCGGGGCAAGGCCCTGCTGAACGGGGTGGTCCATCTGCCTCTGATCCTGCCACCGGTGGTGACCGGCTACATTCTGTTGATTGTTTTCAGTGGCCCCAGCCCGGTCGGCACGGCCTTGAATGCGGTCGGGATCACATTTGCCTTTCGCTGGACCGGCGCTGCGCTCGCCGCCGCGATCATGGGATTCCCGCTGATGGTGCGCGCCATGCGCCTTTCGCTGGAGGCCGTAGATCCAAGACTGGAACAGGCCGCTGCAACGCTTGGCGCATCGCGGTTCTGGGTTTTCGTGACCATCACGCTGCCCCTGATCCTGCCCGGCGTGCTTGCGGGTGCTGTGCTTGGCTTTGCCAAGGCGATGGGCGAGTTTGGAGCAACGATCACCTTCGTCTCCAACATCCCCGGCCAGACGCGGACCATTCCCTCGGCGATCTACGCCTTCCTGCAGGTTCCTGGCGGTGAAAATGCCGCGCTGCGTCTGGTGATCGTCTCCGTTGTCATCGCCATGGCAGCTTTGCTGGCCTCCGAATGGCTGGCGCGACGGGTGGCAAAACGTGTGCGGGGCGCCACATGCTAGAGGTCAAGCTCACCCATCAACTGGGGCAACTTGCCGTTGATGTCGATTTTGCAGCGCCGGCCGGGGTGACCGTCCTGTTTGGCCGCTCAGGCGCCGGGAAAACCACCGTCACCAACGCGGTCGCAGGTCTTTTGAAACCGGCCACTGGCAAGATCCGCGTAAAGGATCGCATTGTTCTGGACACCGGTGCCGACATCAACATCCCGCCTCATCGGCGCCGCATCGGTTATATCTTTCAGGATGCCCGGCTCTTCCCGCATATGACGGTGGCAAAAAACCTCTCTTACGGTCAACGGTTTATCGGCAAGAACCGTAAGGCAGCGCCATTTGACACCGTGGTTGACATGCTAGGGCTGGGCGGGCTGCTGAAACGCCACCCGACACATCTCTCCGGGGGCGAGAAACAGCGCGTGGCCATCGGCCGTGCATTGCTGGCCGCACCGGACATGATACTGGCAGATGAGCCTCTTGCCGCGTTGGACGAGGCGCGAAAGGCAGAGATCCTGCCCTATCTTGAGCGGCTGCGCGACGAATTCTCGGTGCCGATACTCTATGTGACTCATTCCGTTGCCGAGGTTGCCCGCCTGGCAACGACAGTGGTCGCCCTGCAGGATGGAAAATGCAGTCGCGTTGGTCCTGCCGATGTTGTCCTCGCTGATCCGGCCATCATGCCGACCGGCGTGCGCGGCGCGGGCGCTATCCTTCAGGCCGTCGTTGAGCAGCACCATCCAGATGGGCTGAGCCAACTGAATGCCGGTGGCATTGCGCTGTTCCTGCCGCAGGTGCCACATCCGCCGGGTCAAACCGTGCGTGTGCGAATATCGGCACACGAGGTGATCCTCTCGCGTGAGCGCCCCATCGGCCTGTCTGCGCTGAACATTCTTCCGGGTCGGATCACCGCCCTGCGCAGCGGCGGGGGACCGGGTATTATGATATCATTGCAGACGCCCGCCGGCGCCCTGTTGGCGCGGGTCACCCGACGATCTGCCGTTGCGCTGAACCTCGCGGTTGGGACACAGTGCCATGCTATCGTTAAATCCGTGTCCGTCGCACCCGAGGACGTGGGCGGTGCGCACAGGGGCAAACATATGCCGAATGAAATCTCACGGTAAACCGTGTGCGCTCTGCTGATTTCTCTCGGCAGAGGCCAGTCGCTGCGATATGCCCGAAGGGTGACAGGCCATCAGCAAACGGTGTCCGACACCCGTCACGCCAAGGAGGGAGGCGCAAATGCAACACCAGACAATCGAGACGACGTCTCCCGAGGTCGAAGGCCGTCGGTCATGACGCACGAGCCGGGTCGCAGCCTCTGGCAGGAAACCACCCGCGAGGTGCTCTCGGCCCCCGTTTTGACCGGCGAGGTTTCGGCCGATCTCGTTGTCATCGGCGGCGGCTACACCGGATGCTCCGCCGCTTTGCGCGCGGCAGAGATGGGTGCTGATGTCTGCCTGCTGGAGGCCGATAGCTTTGGCGCAGGCGGATCCGGGCGGAATGTCGGGCTGGTCAACGCCGGTCTCTGGCTGCCGCCAGAAGAGATCAACGCCGCACTGGGACATGTGGCTGGCGCGCGGCTTTCGGAGCTGCTGGCAGCAGCGCCCGCAGCTGTCTTTGATCTGATCAAGACCCATCAGATCGACTGTGAACCGGTCCGTAGTGGAACATTGCATTGCGCCCATGCGCCCTCTGGGTTGAAGGATCTTCACAATCGCCACCGGCAGCTGGCTGCGATTGGCGCTCCGGTCAGGTTGCTGTCGCGCAGCGAAGCAATTGCTCGGGTCGGCAGCGACGCGGTCCATGGCGCGTTGTTCGACCCCCGTGCCGGCACGATTCAACCGCTGGCCTATGCCATCGGATTGGCCCGCGCCGCGATGGCCCAGGGGGCCCGTCTGCACGCCCAGTCTCCGGTCGTGTCTCTTGACCGTCACG
Organism: Phaeobacter sp. JH20_02; assembly: GCF_048056915.1. Taxonomy (NCBI): domain Bacteria; kingdom Pseudomonadati; phylum Pseudomonadota; class Alphaproteobacteria; order Rhodobacterales; family Roseobacteraceae; genus Phaeobacter; species Phaeobacter sp. JH20_02. The sequence continues at coordinate 155,489 of NZ_JAYMVP010000001.1, forward strand.
CCACTGGCTGGCTCGTCGCGACGCCCGGTGGCACGGTGCGCGCCAGACATCTGATCATGGCGACCAATGCCTATCCGCAACCCATCGCGGGCTACGCAGCACCGGCGTCTATTCCGGTCAGCTATTTTCAGGCGGCAACAGCGCCGCTGCCCGATGATTTGGCCAACGAGATCCTGCCGCAGGGCGAAGGCTGCTGGGACACGGGTCTGATCATGTCTTCCTGGCGCCGCGACCGTGCGGGGAGGCTGATCATCGGCGGCATGGGGGAACTCTCACACCCAGCCGGCCGTGTGCACAGCAACTGGTTGCGGCGCAAACTGGCGGGCATGTTCCCTGCTCTTGCAGACTACCCGCTCGAGACGCAATGGGCAGGCAGAATCGCCATGACAACGGAGCACATCCCCAAGATTATAGATCTTGGTCAAGGGTTTGCCTGTTTTGGATATTCGGGCCGGGGCATCGGTCCCGGCACGCTCTTTGGCAGACGCATGGCAGACGCGCTGATTGGTGAAGACCCATCCCAGCTGCCAGTCCCATTGAGCCACCATCACCGGTTGCCCTTCGCAGGTTTGCGTGGCGCCTATTACGAAACAGGGGCCACGCTGATCCATCTGTTGGCCGAACGCTCGGGCTCAAGATCGCCAGCTGCTGATCAATAGCAGCTGGCGATGGCCGCCCCGACAGATGTCAGAAGCTTCGGATAGAAATCCGGGCCAAGATCCAGCGTTACACCCAGTGGATCAACAACAGCTGTGCGCGCCTCCGTACCGTCCAGAACCGTCGCAACCAGGCCCGGGTTAAACTGCGGCTCTGACAGCACACATTGCACTTTCATCTCTTGGACCGTCGCGCGAATCTCCGCGATCCGCGCCGGGCTTGGATCAGAGGCATCGCTGAGCGAGATCGCACCGGCGGCCTGAACACCGAACCCGGTTTCAAAATACTGATAAGCATCGTGAAAAACCACAAACGGCTTGCCCGCAACCGGGGTCAGTTTGGCGGAGATTTCAGCGGTCGCCGCCGCAATTTCAGCCTGCCCCTCTGCGGCGTTCCGCAGGTATAGCGCTTCATTGTCGGGATCGGCGTCAGCCAGGGCCTCGGCGATGACCTGCAACCAGGCGCTGCCGTTCTCCGCCATCAACCAGGCATGCGGATCCAGGCTTCCCGGCTCGTGCCTGTGGCCGTGATCGTCGTGCCCCTCCTCATCGTGATGGGCATCATTGTGGTCATCCCCATGCCCCTCATGATGGTCATCGGAGTGTTCTTCTGCGTGCTCATCGTGATCACCGCGCCCGAACTGAACTGTGTCACGCACCGTCAGCTGCCGCGTTGTGTCAGCCTCAAGCAGGGAGATAACCTTGGCGTCAGAGGCCAGCGTCGCGATAGGCCCCTCCAACCATGGGGTCAGCCTCGGGCCAACCCAGAACACCAGATTCGCCTGATCCAATGCCCGCGCTTCCGAGGGGCGCATCGCGTGGCTATGCGGCGAAGCGCCGGGCGGCACCACAAGCTCAGGGGCACCAACCCCCTGCATCACCCGCGAGACGAGGCCATGGACTGGCGTGATATCAGCCGCGACCGTCGGAACCTCGGCGAGAGCTGTCGTCGCTGTGGTACAGACAGTTGCGGCAATTGCAAGATAGCGGAGATGTCCCATGACGGCCTCATGTAATTGTATAACATTACGGCGGTTGATAAACGTCATAACATAACATATCAACCCCGAAAGAGAGACCGCCCAACGGAGCCTCAGATGGACCCCATCGGATTTCATGCGCACGACCACAGCCATTGCATAAACGACGGTATCGCCGTTGCAGATGCCCATTGCCGTGCACATGGCCTGCAATTCACCCCGGTACGCCGCCGCGTGCTGGAAATCCTGCTCCAGGCCCATCGCGCCATGGGCGCCTATGATCTGCTCGACATCCTGCGCGACGAAGGGCTTGGATCACAGCCACCAATCGCCTATCGCGCCTTGGATTTTCTGGTGAAGAACGGCTTTGTGCACAAGATCGAACGACTCAACGCCTTTGTGGCCTGTAGCCATCCCGGCGACGATCACGCGCCGGTCTTCATGATCTGCCGCACCTGCAACGCGGTTGCCGAAGCCCCCTCGCAAACCACCAACGGTCGTCTGGGAACTGCCGCCCGCGAGGCAGGATTCCTGATCGAACGGACGGTGATGGAGGCCGAGGGCCTGTGCCCCAAATGCCAGCAGGACGACGCGCAATGACACTGGTCAATCTGGACGGCGTCACCGTACGCCACAATGCAAACCCCGTGCTGCACAACGTCGACTTTGCCATTAACCCCGGAGAGATTGTCACGATCGTCGGCCCCAATGGCTCCGGCAAATCGACCTTTTTGCGCACCATCATCGGCGCGCTGAGTCCCACCCGCGGCACCGTGTCAAAGGCGCCGGGACTTCGGATCGGCTATGTGCCGCAAAAACTGCATATCGACCCGACGCTCCCGCTGACAGTGCGCCGCTTCCTGAGCCTGCCCAGCCCCGTGACCGACGCCGCAGCACGAACAGCGCTAGAGCAAGCGGGCGCCGGGCAGCTGATGAAACGCCAGATGACCGGTCTTTCGGGAGGTCAGTTCCAGCGAGTTCTGCTGGCGCGCGCCCTGCTGTGCGATCCACAGCTGTTGATCCTTGATGAGGCCACGCAGGGGCTGGACCAGCCCGGATCAGCCGCCTTCTACCAGCAGATTGAACAGCTGCGCCGCGATCTGGGCTGCGCCATTCTGATGGTCAGTCACGAATTGCACGTGGTTATGGCCGCATCGGACCGGGTGATCTGCCTCAACGGTCATATCTGTTGCGAAGGCGCGCCTGCGCATGTCGCCTCCGCCCCGGAATACCGGGCGCTGTTCGGCACCGGCACCCAGGGCGCTCTGGCGCTATACCGGCACGAACACAATCATTCCCATGATCACAGCTGCGGTCATGATCACGCGCATGACCCGCAACCTGCAACGCCCGATCTGGTGAGACAACTGTCATGACAATCTTCGACAGCTTCCTGATCCGCGCCGCTTTTGCAGGCGTCGGTGTTGCCCTTGCGGCGGCCCCTTTGGGCTGTTTCGTGGTCTGGCGACGGATGGCGTATTTTGGTGATGCCACGGCCCACGCGTCCATCCTCGGCATCGCAATTGCGCTTAGCTTCGACACGTCGATTTTTGTCGGCGTCCTTGCCATGGCACTGATCATGGCGACGGTTGTCTCAACCCTCAGCGGTCGGGGCTATGCCGTTGACACGCTGCTCGGGGTGCTCGCTCATTCATCGCTGGCATTTGGTCTTGTGGCCGTCTCTTTCCTGCATGGTGTACGGCTGGATCTGATGGCCTATCTCTTCGGCGATATCCTTGCGGTCAATGGTCAGGATCTCATGATCATCTGGGGCGGCGCGATCCTTGTTGTGGCCCTGTTGTGGTGGCGTTGGTCCGCCCTGCTGACCGCGACCTTGAACCCGGATCTGGCCTACGCCGCAGGCATTGATCCGCGCCGCGAACAACTGGTGCTGACCCTGGCGCTGGCGGTTGTGGTCGCCGTAGCGATCAAGGTTGTCGGAGTTCTGCTGATTGCGGCCATGCTGATCATCCCGGCCGCCACCGCGCGCCCGTTTGCCGCGACACCGGAACGCATGACGGTGATTGCAGCCATCACGGGCGCGATCTCGGCGTTGGGCGGATTGCAACTGGCGTTCATGTTCGACACGCCCACCGGGCCGACAATTGTCTGCCTCGCCGCGAGCCTGTTTGCCCTGTCGAGCCTCAAACAGCTCTTCAGCCGAGCCTGAGGCAACGCCGCAGCACCGGAAAGATGCGCCAGGAAACCCTCATCAGCAAACACCGCAGGCCGGATCAGCAATCGGTCGCCGTCAACCAGGGGGTTATTGCCTGATCGCGGCGGTTCTGTCGGCTGGCGCCCGGTGCCATCAGGTGGCGTCAGGTTCCGGTCTTCAGCAACGGGCCGCATTCCACCCATTTGCTTACCGCTCCAAGCAGGGCCTTCTTATTGATCGGTTTGCTCAGGAAGTCATCCATGCCTGCGGCAAGGCATTCCTCGCGGTGGGACTGCAGGGCATTTGCCGTCAACGCGACGACCGGACAGCGGCGCATCCCCTGCTCCCGTTCGAGCTGACGGATTTCAGCCGTCGCATCTATCCCGTCTTTGACCGGCATCATCATATCCATCAGCACGATATCCGGCTGGTGTTCCGCAAACATGGTCACCGCCTCCTCACCATTCGCGGCGATCAAGACCTCGATGGGAGCCGCCTTCAACATGCGTGATACGACGAGCTGGTTGGTTCGATTGTCCTCCGCCAGCAGCAGTTTCACCTGCGGTATGGCCTCCATATCATCCGCGACCGGTGGCTGAACCGTGTCCTGAGGCGCATCGGCGGGTATCTCGAGCACCCGACTCATAACCGACTGGAGCTGCGCTGCACGCAGTGGCTTCAGCGCAACTTCGCAGCGACCCAGATGTTCGCGTGCGGCCCGGTCCAGCGTATTTTCAACCGAGGACAGGATAACGATCGGCAGATCGCGATATTCCGGGATATCTCGGATCCGCTCTGCCAGCTCTTTCCCATCCATCCCCGGCATCTGGAAATCTTGCAGAATGACGTCGAAACGCACACCGTCGTGGCGTGCATCCAGCAGAATCTCCAGCGCCTGATGGGCCGATCCGGCGGCGATGCTTTTCACCCCCCAGGTCGCCAACCGCTCAGTCAGAATAATCCTGTTGAGTTCCAGATCATCAACAACCAGTGCCCGCAGCCCCTTGAAATCCCGCTCATCCTGAGCAGGCTTCGGCTGGTTGGGCCGGATCCGCAGTGGCAACTCAATGGTGAACACCGAGCCCTTGCCCAGTTCCGACCGCACAGAGATCCGACCGCCCATCAGCGCAAGCAAGCGCGTGGATATCGCAAGGCCCAGTCCGGTGCCCTCATAATTGCGGGTCGCGGCTCCGTCGGCCTGCTCAAAGGCATTGAAAATCAGGTCCAGCCGGTCCTCCGGTATGCCGGTGCCGGTATCGGTGACCGAAATACGCAGATCCGTGTAGCCATCCTCAGACTCGCCTGAGACCTCGATATACACATAGCCGCTGCCGGTGAACTTCACCGCGTTACCCGCCACATTGGTCAGGATCTGGCGGATACGACCAACGTCGCCGTCGTAACATTCCGGCAGGTTCGGATCATAGCGAAGTGTCACCTCGACATTCTTCTCTGCGGCTTTGGGCGACAACAGTGTCACGACGTCCTCAATTGCGGTCTGCAAGTTGAAGGGCGCGCGGTCCAGCTCCATCTTGCCCGCCTCGATCTTCGAAAAATTCAGAATGTCGTTGATGATCGTCAGCAGCGCCGAGCCAGACTTGGCAATCGTCTCGGCATACATGGTCTGGTCTTCGTCCAGATCCGTCTCCAGGATCAGTTCCGCCATGCCGATGACGCCATTCATCGGAGTGCGGATTTCATGGGACATATTGGCCAGGAATTCGGATTTGGCCCGGTTGGCGATATCAGCCGATTTCCGCGCCTCATCCAATGCGTACTCACGCTCGTCCCGCTCTTCAAAGGTATCCTCAAGCACACCGACAGAGAAATCCAAGGCCCGAAACTCGCGCGAGGCAAACCAGGGCAGCCGGGCCTGCCGGTTCGACAAGCCGGCGATCGCATCCGACATGCGCTGGTGAATGATCTGCAATGGGCGCAATGCCAGCACGCTCACCAGTATCAGCACCAGAATGGACAGCACTGCCACGGCCACCACCGTCCACATGATGGTCTGGCTGACCTTGTGCTGAACCATTGCCTGCCCCTCACGGGTAGACCAGTGAACAACCATATTGCCAAAATCGAACCCGTCGAGCGTGATCGGGCGGTCATACATCACAAAGTCATCCGGCCCCACCTGATCCGTACGGCCCGCCTCCGCGATCGGAGTACCCGCGCTATCTTGGATCTGGATCTTCAGGAGTTTGGGATTGCGGGTAATCGCCTCGGTCAATCCGGTTTCCAGCACCGGCACATCTTCGACGATGATCGATTCAAGCATCAGCCCGCTCAGCAACGAGATGGTCAGCTCAGCCTGCTCTTTCAATTGGTCCTGCAGGTTGCGGGTCTCGTAGCGACGCGCAACATCGCCGATCGCCACCGCCACCAGCAGGGCAGCCAGCGACAATGACAAGACGATCTGAAAGAGTATGCCCGTACGTTTCATAGGAGACCTCGGTGACGACGCTAAAATGCCTGGCTCTGCTCCATCGCATCGCGGATCAGGTCGTAGTCGGAGTCGGCCCCCTGAAGAAAGCCGTTTTTGGACACTCGGCGCACGATCTCTTCATTTTCTGACGACAGCATGATCTCCCGCATTGCCAGCAGCACCTCCTCCGAGAGGGTCGAGGATGCAAGCCAGGGTTTTGTCACATTATCAAAGCTCGCCAAGATCCGAATCGGCACCCCTTTGGCGATCAGTTTCTTGTAGGTGCTCTCTTTCAGGGCACCTGCCGTGAATTTTCCGGCGCCAACTGCCTCCCCCACCAGATCGTGGCGGCCGAGGTACTCATAGGTATGCAGATCACCGCTGTCGATCCCGGCCTCAAGCAGCTGGCTTTGGGCGAGGTAGCGCCCGATCGTCGACAGCTCATCCCCGAAGGCAAAGCTGAGCCCCGCAAGATCCGACAGTTGAGTGATGGTGCTGTCGCGATGCACGACGATCACACCCTTAAAACGCTTGCGCCCCTTCTTGGATTCCATGGCAACAATCCTGATGTCGGGGTTCTGTTTCATCACATGCACATAAGAGGCCGGACCGAAACGCGCGAAATCCACCTCGCCATTGGCGAGCTGGTCGATACCCTCTTGATATTCCTTGGCAACTGTCATCCGAATGACAACTTTTTCGCCCAGCACCTCGCCCAGACGGTTCGACAGGAACGTCAGGAAGGGGCGGTATTTCTTAACCGTTACCGTCGGTTTATCCGCGGCATAGGTCCCAAAAGTCAGGGTTATTTCGGCGCGTGCTGTCATCGGCGCCAGCAGCGCCATCAGACAGACACAGAATACCAACCACAGGCGGCCCATGCCGGCTGGTTTATTATGATGTTTCGAAGCGGTATGCATCATCGTCTCCAGTCTGAATCCAGGCGCTGCCCGATCGGTGGTCTCGCGCATCTGTTTACCCTGAATAGTGAGAAAATTTGGTTAAGTGGCCCTGAAATAGTATAAATAATTTTACGGCTCGCCTCAGAGCGTGGCATGAATATTAACGTTTCAGTAACGATTTCGGCGCTCTTTTATAAAATTCATCATAAATTTGAAGATCGGGCAGAAGCCCGGCAGGACCTCCCGTGATCAAAAACCACATAATTTCCCGCAGACCCGTTCCCCGCCTATTGCTTGCGGCCGCCCTTTTTTCCGGCTTCGCCCCCGCTGCTGCCTGGGCCATTCCCTCACCGGAACTGGTGATCGGATCGGTATCATCCCTGTCGCAGGTGCTGGCCGTGGCGATCGCGATGATGTCGGGTCTCGGCGCGGTGGTTGCGGCGAAGCTTGGTCTGAAGCCGAAGAGCTCTGCGGTGGCAACACGTTATCCGGTCCGATTGATCACCGGTCTGGTGCTGGCGGCGCTGACACTGGCCGTTATGAATTACTGGCAGTTCAGCAGCCAGCGGGCGGCGGAGCAGGCGCGCCTGCAGGCAACCCTCATGCGGCCGGCGCAGTTTGACGGAACCAAGATCAAGGACGCGGCGCTGAAAGAGACAAGTTTTGCGCGCCAGTCAGATCATCCGCTTGCGATGTCGACAGCCGACGCCGCCGCCGCGTTGGAGGATGGCAACACATTGTTCTACGACATCCGCGAAACCGGCGAAAATGCCATGGGCACCCTGCCCGGCGCGACCCATATCCGTTTTCCGGACTTCGTCGAGAGCCAGCCGGTCAAACCCGGCCAGAAGGTCGTGCTGTTCTGCCATAACGGCAACCGCAGCTCGGAAACCTGTGCCAAGCTGGCAGCGATGGGCATCGACTGCAGCTTCATCGCCGGCGGAATCGAGAAATGGATTGTCGAAGGGCGCGCGTTCTCTGACAAGGACGTGAAATCCCTCTCTGACCTGCGTGCCATTCCGGAATATCCCGGTCGTGATGTGCTGCTCAGCACCGCGGATTTCACCGAATTGATGAACACCGAGGACCTGCAGATCGTCGATACCCGCTACCCCGGGGATTTTGAGGCGGGCCACCTTCCCGGCGCGGTGAACATTCCGATCCGCAAGATGACAACCGCCGATCTGATGCAGCGCATCAGTGAACTTGATCCGACCAAACCAACGCTGGCGGCCTGCTACGACCGTCGCAGCTGTTTCATGAGCCAGGTTCTGGGGCTGGAGCTGTCGCAGAAAGGGTTCGATTTCCGTGGCCGCTACACCCTGCCATGGGAGTATTTTGTAGCCCCCAAGCCGAAGCCTCATGTGCAGGCCTGGCTTGCCGATCAGCAAAGCGGCCTCTGGGACAAGGCGATCTCGGCGCTGGCCGCCGCGCTGCTCTGGGTGCATGAGCGCAGCCATATCCTGCTGGGTCTGCTCGCCCTCTCCCTGATCACCCGGATCATGATCCTGCCAGTGGCGTTGAAATCTGAACGCGACCAGATCACCACCAGTGAGACCGCCGATGAGATGAAGGCGCTGAAGGAAAAACTGGCCCATGACCCGGTGCGCAAGGCGCGCGCGGTGCAGGCGTTCTACAAGGACAAGGGCCTGACGCCGATGAAGAACCTCACCGCGCTGCTGTTCCTGCCGGTGATGATGCTGGGCGTCTCCGCCGCGCAAGAGGCCAGCGTCAGCCTGCAGACCCCGTTCCTGTGGATGGCCGACCTCGGCCTGCCCGATCCTCTGTTCATCATGCCGGTGCTGTTCTGCGCCCTCGCCGCCATCTATCTGCTGTGGGCCGTGGCCAAGACCAAGCGCCAGAAAACCCTGTGGATGGTGCTGGGCATGCCTGCGCTCTTTGCCATGGTGTTCAGCCTGTCGGGCGCCGCCAATGCCTATCTCTGCTTCAGCCTGACGCTCTTGCTGATGCAGCGCGCCTATGTCACCGGCATGCACCGCAAACTGGCTGAGGCGCTGTCGCTGCGCGCCCACAAGCGCCGCCTCGCCAAACTGCCGCGCGGTGTGATCCCGATGGGCTACACCGAGGAGCTGGAGCACGCCGGCAACAAGGCCCTGCGCCTGTCCATTCTCAAAAACGCAGGGCTACCGGTGCCGGGCGGCGTGGTCTTGCGCTCCGATGCAATTCACGATTATCGCGAGATGCCTGACGCCCGAAAAGACGCATTTGCCGCATATGTTTATCGGCTGGCTGGCGGCAAGCCGGTCGCCGTGCGCTCCTCGGCCAGCAACGAAGATGGCGCTGACCAGAGTTTTGCTGGAGTGTTCGAATCCGTGCTGGACGTCACCGCGGAGACCATGCGCGCCGCCTTGGATGAAGTTGTGACCAGCTTCTCGTCCGAGCGCGCCGCCAGCTATTCGGGCGAGGGCGACAGCACCGATCAGGGCAACATTGTAGTGCAGGAGATGGTGCAGGCAGACTACGCCGGCGTTCTCTTCACCCAGGATCCGATGGCCCCCGGCATGTGCATGATCGAATGGGTCGAAGGCTGCGGCGAGGATCTGGTCTCTGGCCGCGTCACCCCGACGTCTTTACGCTTTGGCCGCTATTCGGGCTTGCCTGCGGCGGAAGATCAGGACCAGACGCTGGACATGGCGCCGCTGTTGGCGCTTGGCCGCCAGATCGAGGAGACCTTTGGCTGCCCGCAGGATGTGGAATGGGCCTATGCAAACGGCCAGTTCCAGATCGTGCAAAGCCGCGACATCACCACCCTGTCGCTTGGAACCGAAGCTGAGCGGATCCGGCTTCAGGAATGGCGCGATCTGCTGGACCATTACGCCGGGGTGGATCCGGACAAGCCGCTGCTGGAACAGGATGAGATGTCCGAAGTGCTGCCGCGCCCAACCCCGCTGTCTTTCTCGCTGATAGGCAGCCTCTGGGCGCCGGGCGGCAGCGTCGATCTGGCCTGCCGCGCCTTGAGCGTCCCCTATAACCTGCCGGAAGGCCGGGCGGGCCATCTGGTGAACCTCTTTGGCAAGACCTACGTCGATGTCGGCCTAAAAGAGCAGATGACGCTGAAACTGACCGCCGCCAAGGCCAAGCAGCTGCGCAGGCAGGCCCGCCCGATGATCACCCGCATGCGCGAGGAGGTGCTGCCCCAGCTCACCGATCAGCTGGCGTTCTGGCAGGCTGTGGACTACACCGCCCTGCCCCGCCAGAAACAGCTTGAGGCGATTGCGACCCTGCGCGATCTCTTTGTCACCGACATCTATGTCGAGGCGGAGAAGGTGAATATTGTCGCAGGCTTTACCATGGGCGAAGCCAGCGCCGCCGCCGCAGGCGATCCGGCCCTGCGCGCCCACCTGATGCACGCCGAACTGCCCCACGCCCCGTCCAGCCTGCTGGCCTCCTGTATCGGTGCCAATGCAGAAACCTATGCGCAGTTGCTGATGGGGCATCGCTCGATCTTTGATTACGAACTGTCGGCACCCCGCTATAGCGAAGCGCCCGGCCTGCTGGCCTCCCTGCTCGACAGTTCGGTTGAGCCGATCAGCGGCACCGTGGCCACTCCGGCAAACCTGCCGGAAGATCTGCGCGACACGCTAGAGCTTGCGATCGCCTATCAGGACCTCAAGGAACAGGCCAAACACGAGGCACTGCGGGTTCTGGCGGAGCTGCGCCGGGCGTTGCTGGCCCTGGGGATCGACACCGAGCTGGAGGATCTGATCTTCTACCTGACCATGGAAGAGATCATGACCGGCGACTGGACCCGACCTGAGCTGCTGAAAGAGCACGCCGCCAGCCGCAAACACGTCGAAGATCTGCGCAAGGCCTCGGCGCCAACCGATGTCAGCCTCACCCTGCGTGACTGCGAGCTGCTCTCGCTCGGCGTGCAGGCGGGGTCCGCTGATGGGCATCTGGGCGGCACCTGTGTCGCCGGCAGCGGCACCGTGGAGGCCCGCGTATTCTGGGTTGAAGACGAAACCGCTATCGGCCCGGAGGTCTTTGACGGGTTTCAGGACGGCGACATCCTGGCATGTCGCATGATCAACCCGGCCTGGCTTCCTTATGTCCAGCGCTCCGGCGCTGTCCTCAGCGAGGTGGGCGGCTGGCTTAGCCATATGGCGATTGTCGCGCGGGAAAAGAACATCCTGATGCTGGTGGCCTGCAAGGGGCTCGACCAGCTGTCCCATGGTGAGCTGATCATGGTTGGCGAGGACGGCTCAATCACCCCGAGCGAGACGCCGGATCTGCAACAGGTCTCGGCCTGATCCACCATCCGTTTTTGCCCCTGCCTGACCCTTCCGGTCTCAAAGGCAGGGGCAGAACATATGTTCCATCTTGCATCTTTTCGCGCAAACGGTCTGAACTGGGGCCATGGACCAGCATCTTGATCCCCGACAGACCCATCGCCTGCTCGACCAGCTGAAGACCGAGATCGACAGCCTGCCCCCCGCCCTCTCGGCGGCGGCGAAATACATCATCGACACCCCCGGCGACTTTGGTCTTGATCCGATCCGTGTCTCGGCGACCAAGGCAGGGGTCAGCGCGAATTCTCTGGTGCGACTGGCCGCACATCTTGGATTTGACAGTTTCGAGGCGTTGCGCGCGCCCTTTCGGGCCGCGCTGACAACCGAGCGTGAGGGCGGATTGGGCCTTGGCTGGCTCGATCGGCTGGAACAGGCTCCCGAAACCACCCGCCACGGTCGCATCGCCCGCAATGAGGTGAACATCGTCGCCCGCTCGCTGCGCCTGATGACCCCCGGGCGCACTGCGGCCATCGTTGCGGCGCTGACCTCGGCGCGACGATGCTATGTTACTGCAACCCGCGCCAGTTACGCATTGGCCTATTACTTCCACTACGTCGGACGAATGGCCTTGCCGGGGCTTGATCTGGTGCCGCGCCACATGAGCACCGCCGTGGACGAGCTGATGGATATCGGCGCCGGGGACTGCCTGATTGCCATGACCTTCGCGCCATATTCATCGGAGACGCTGCAGGCGCTGAGACAGGCGCGCAACAAAGGCGCGACGCTGATCCTCATCTCAGATAGCGAGGTAATCGCGCCCGGATTGCAGCCCGACCACCTGCTGCTGGTGGCCGACAATACGCTGCATCCTTTTGGTGGCTATGGCGGCGCGATGGCAGTGCTTGATTGTCTGCTGACCCATCTGGTCGATGCCGGAGGAGAGGCGGCGCAGGACAGGTTCCGCACCTACGAGACCCTGCGGGAAGACACCGGCGCCTATTGGCGCGGCGGCAAATTGCCAAAGGTCCCGAAATAGCCCGCTTCAGAGCCTGATCGGCCGGTCAGAGCCGCAGGTCGGACTGGTCCGGCGTCAGCACATACTTCAGATCGTACAGCAGCGCATGGTCCCGACCCAAGGCCCGGATCTGCGCGGGCCCCATATCGCGGAATTCCTGATGGGCCACCGCCAGAACCAAACCGTCATAGGCCCCTGGCTGCGGAGTTGTCACCAGATTGACGCCGTATTCCTGCCGCGCCTCATCTGGATCGGCATGGGGGTCATGCACATCCACCGTCAGACCGTATTCCTCAAGGCAGCGCACCACGTCGATTACCCGTGTATTGCGCAGATCGGGGCAGTTTTCCTTGAAGGTCAACCCCATCACAAGGACCCGCGCATCGGCAATGGCCATCTTGCGTTTCAGCATGGATTTGACCATCTGGCTCGCCACATAGGCTCCCATGCCGTCATTCAGCCGCCGCCCTGCCAACAGGATCTCGGGGTGATAGCCCAGCTGCTCTGCCTTGTGGGTCAGGTAATAGGGGTCGACCCCGATACAATGGCCCCCGACCAGACCCGGACGAAAGTTAAGGAAGTTCCACTTGGTTCCGGCAGCACGCAGCACTGCTTCGGTATCAATATCCATGCGGTTGAAAATCTTGGCCAGCTCATTGATCAGAGCGATGTTGATATCGCGCTGGCTGTTCTCGATCACCTTGGCCGCTTCGGCGACGCGGATGCTCTCGGCCTGGTGGGTGCCCGCCGTCACGATCTCACGGTAGAGCGCATCGACACGCGCCGCAATTTCAGGCGTTGAGCCGGAGGTCACCTTGACGATATCCGGCAGACGCCGCGTCTTATCGCCGGGATTGATCCGCTCGGGGCTGTAGCCTGCAAAGAAATCGCGATTGAATGTCAGCCCGGACACGCGCTCCAGAACCGGGACGCAGTCCTCCTCGGTGGCGCCGGGATAGACCGTGGATTCATAGATCACCAGATCGCCGGGTTTGAGCACGCCACCAACCGTTTCTGACGCCCGCAGCAATGGCGTCAGATCCGGGCGACGGCTGCTGTCGATCGGTGTTGGAACGGTGACGATAAAGATCGTGCAATCGGCAATCTCTGCCGGGTCGCTGGTCAATGTCAGATGCGACGCAGCCGCCAGCGCCTCGGCGCTGATCTCGCGGGTATTGTCCTGCCCTGAGCGCAGCGCCGCAATCCGGTCGTCGCTGATGTCAAAGCCCACTACCGGGCGCGATCGGCCAAATTCCACCGCAAGCGGCAGACCGACATAGCCAAGCCCGATCACGCAAATCCGTTCTGTCCCGCTCATACCGCCGCCTCAATGGTCTCTGTCTGCCCGATTGCCTTTCATAAGGGGCGGCGGCGCCAGGTTTCAACCTCATGTGGCCAGATCCCTCCCGAAACCGGGAGAGATCCACCGTTTGGGCCAGTTCAGAAGCGCAGTGACAGGCAGGACATGCCGCCATCCAGCTTGGCGCACTCGGTATTGCTGATCTGAACAACCTCATAGCCTTCGCGATCCAGCATCTCGGCGGTGCGCGGGAAACCTGCCGCCATGATCACCAGATTGTTGTAGCGGATGGCATTGGCCGCAGCCTCTTCGCCCTCGGCGACATGCAGCACGCGGTAGCCCTCAAAACAGCCCGATGCGTCCAGCCGTTTGGTGGCAAGGATGGTCTCACCATCCATCAGCGAACAGTCGGTCTTGAAATGCAGCACGCCCTCTGGCGTGAAAACCTCGCGCAGGCTGTGGCCCCAGTCAGACACGATCTCTGCCAGTTCCGCCACGCCGGCCGCATCGGTCCGCGCTGAACGACCGACAAGGATTTCGCGGTCCGTCACAAGAATGTCGCCGCCTTCGATAAAGCCGGGGCCGTTGATTTCGCGCAGCTCGCCGTAGCATTGCCGCAGGGTCGGTGCCATCTCGGCCACCTCCCCCAGACGCGACGGCGCGCCGGGGCGCATCAGAACCGCGCCCTTGGGCAGGCAGAGGGCGGTGTCCTCAACAAACACCGCATCGGGAAAGGCCTCAAGCGGAGGCAGCTCGATCACCTCGGCGCCCGTGCTTTTCAGTGCGGCAACATAATCGGCATGAGCGGCCAGCATCCGGTCCAGATCGGGCGTACCGATATCCTCGGCCCGCAGGCCGTCGGTGATACTGGACGCGGGACGGCGGGTGATGGCGCGGGAGAATTCATATGTTGGGTTTGTCATGTCTCAGTCCTTTGTAGCCTGTGTCGGCACGTATTTGGGCGTGATGATCTCGATGATGCTGGGGCCTGCCTGCGCGGCGCGGTCTTTGATGGCCGCGGCAACCTCTTGCGGATCGGCGGAAACCGCCCGATGCAAGATCCGGAAGGACCGCGCCGCCGCAGCGAAATCCGGCGGTGTCGGATCACAGCCCACCACAGCCACGCCGACCTCCTGCATCGAGCGGGCAATTTCCTGATAACCGTGGTTGTTCCAGACGACGAACGTGATCGGCAAGGCTTCATCCACGGCTGTCATGATCTCGGGCAGGGAAAACTGCGCGCCACCATCGCCGACGATACAGATAACCGGCGTCTGCGGTGCCGCAACGGCGGCGCCGATCGCGGCCGGAATGCCATAACCAAGCGCACCATAGCCGGTGGCCGCATTGAACCAGCCCCCTGGGCGGTCATGATCGTAGTAGAGATTGCCCGCATAGATCGGTTGCGCAGAATCGCCAACGATGATTGCCCCCGGAACTGCTGCGCGCAGCGCATTCAGCACCTCGACCTGCGCGCGGTAACCCTCGCCGATTTCCTCCCAGGCTGCCGCGCGGGTCAGACCCGCCTGTGTGAGGCCCCAGTCGCCGGAGGGGCTGGCAACTGACGGCAGATCGGCGAGAACCGCAGAAAGAACATCCGCCACATCCGCATGGATCGCCAGCTCAGCCGGGTGTCGGGCCAACTGCTCAGCGCAGAGATCAACCCGGATCAACCCCGGCATCTGTGGCATCACTCCGGTGGCATACATATCGTAATCGGTCGGCCCCAGCTCGGTTCCCAGCGCCAGCACCATATCCGCCGTCTCGATCAGCCCCCGCACCGAGGCGAGGCTGGGGCTTGCGGGCACCGACAGCGGATGGTCAAACAGCACCCCACGCGCATTAACGGTCTGGATCACCGGCGCGCCCAGATGCTGCGCCAGCTGGCGCAACTGATCGGCGCAGAACCGCGCGCCTCCGCCTGCCAGGATCACCGGGCGCTGTGCTGTCGACAGGCGCTGCTTGATTGCGGCCAGATCCGCGGCGGACGGCCCTGCCCTGTTCACATCAGTTGCCGACGACTGGCCGGTTTGGACCGCCGCCGCCCCTGCAACATCCAGCGGAACCTGCAGATGGGTCGGTCCCGGGCGTGACAACGCGCTGCCGTCAACCGGTGCAAAAACCTGATCGAGCGCCCGCGCCAGACCCTCCGGCGCCGCCACATGCTCCGACCTCAGCGCAACCAGCTGCGCCAGCGCATGTTGATCCGGCAGCTCGTGCAGATGGCCCAGCCTCTGACCGAGAGAGCCGCTTGCGTTGACCCCGGATATCACCAGCATCGGCACCGAATCCCCCCGCGCCTGCGCCATCGGCGTCAGCGTATTGGTCAGCCCCGGTCCGGTGATCACAAAAGCCACACCCGGTCGGCCGGAAACCCGCGCATAGCCATCGGCCATGAACCCGGCCCCCTGCTCGTGACGCGGTGTGATATGGCGCAGGTCCGAGAGCGCCAGCCCACGGTAAAGCTCTACCGTATGCACACCGGGAATGCCGAAAACATGGCGCACGCCCCGTGTTGCCAGCGCCTCAACCAGCGCTTCGCCGACGGTGTGCGGTGCCGCGTCTTGGGCGGGCCTGCTCATGCCACCTCCGCCGATCGCTGGCTGGCATGATCGACGATCCGCGTCAGCGCGCGGTCAAATGCCTCATCCTCAATCGTCAACGCCACCCGGACCCAGCTCCGCAGACTGTCACCAAATGAGGATCCCGGCATCACCGCAACCCCACCCCGTCTGAGCAGATCCTGCGCATAGGCATCGCCATCCATACCGGTGGCCGAGACGTCAATCATCGCAAACATTCCGGCCTGCGGGCTGTGAATCCGCAATGCCGTGTCGCGGTGCAGCCGCTCTGCAAGTTTCGCCGCACGCATGGCAAATCGCCTGCGCATCCCCGCCGCCACCGGTGATCCGTCGCGCACGGCCTGCTCGGTCATATCCGCGATGAAGGGCTGGTTACCAAACAGCATTGTTTCCGACAGCGGCAGCAAGCCGTCGCAGAAGGCTTTACTGGCAATGCACCAGCCACTGCGGAATCCGGGAGCGGCATGGGATTTGGAAATCGAGGAGACAACGATCACCCGCTCCGAGAAGGCCGCCCGCGCCAGCGGCGAGACAAACTCCGCCGCTTCAAACACCAGCTGTTCGTAGACCTCATCAGAGATGATCCAGAGATCATGCGCCTCGGCCAGTCGTCCAATCGCATCAAGGTCCTCAACTGTCAGAATTGACCCGGTCGGATTATGCGGTGTCGTCAGCAGGATGGCGCGACAGCGCGGCGTGATTTTCTCGGCGATATCATCGGCCTGCATCCGAAAACCATGCTCGGCCCGAAGCGTTACGGGCACCATATCGGCACCGCTTGCCCGGATCACTCCTTCGTAGGTGGCATACATCGGATCGCCGACAAGAACCTCGTCCCCGTGCTGGGCCACACCCATCAGCACCGCATAAAGCGCGGTCTGCGTGCCGGGAAAACACAGGACGTTATCCGGCCCTATAGGCCGCCCCGTGCTGGCGCTATAACGCGCAGCAAGCGCCTGGCGCAGGTTCGCTTCACCACGACCGTCCGAATAACCGGTCCGGCCAGACACCATCGCAGTGCTAGCGGTACGCATCAGCACATCCGGGGGTGGCACGTCAGGTTCGCCGATGGTCATTTCGATGATATCGGCCCCCGCGGCGATCATCTCCCGCGCGGTCAGATGCACAGCCCATTTGGCCCCGCCAAGCCCCGCAAGCCGCTTGGTCACATCGGTCATTCTCATGGCTCTTCCGCCTTATGCTGCAAATTCAGTCCCAGAATTGCGCTGACGGATTCCAATCCGATGGCAGGCAATTCGCCCTCGTCAAAGGCCTCCGGCAAGGCACCGCCCTCCATCCACAGCCCGTCGATCACCGCGTTGCAGGCCACCGCAAGATGATGCAGCCGCGCCGTATCCACCGGCCGCCCTGCCTCGTTCAGCGCGGCGGCGATCAGCTCGCCCAGCTTGTCGCGGAAATAATCATAGGTGCGCTGGTGGATCTGCCGCATGTCGGGATCCTGCTGCACCTTGTTCAAAAACCCCGCCCAAAGCGCCACGGCGGTCGGCTCTACAACGGGCGGGCGCAGCGATGACTCGACGAACCCCGCCAGACGCGACCGGGCATCGCCTTCGATCCCGGCGATCGGCGCATAGGTGAGATCGCTGATGGTGACCATGTGGTGTTCATAGGCCGCGGTCATCAGCTCTTCCTTGGAGGAGAAATAGTGTCGGATCAGCCCCTGGGTCACATTCGCGCGCTCGGCTATGTCGCGCACGGTGGCACCGCGCACGCCTTTTTCGGCCACCAGCTCCAGCGTTGCGGCAATCAGCGCGTCCTTGCGCTCCTCTGCGGTCGCACGCTTAAACTTCCGGCGTTCACCTGACACGGGCTCTCCAATGGCTGAATGGTTGCTGGGATGCAGTAATTATACACTTGCATAATTACGCCAAGTCAGCCTTACTACAAGCCGAAATATGAGGACAATAGAAAATGCCCGATCCGGCTGCCGCTGGCCCTGCCCCGCTTTCAACAGCCCCTTTCCTCGCGTCGGATGCCGGTGCCGCGAACATCCGGGCCACGGAACGGACCGAGGCGATCCGGGTGAGCGACCTGCACAAATCCTTTGGGTCTCTGGAGGTCTTGAAGGGTGTCTCCCTGACCGCCCGACAGGGTGATGTGGTGGCGATTATCGGCGGCAGCGGGTCCGGCAAATCCACCATGCTGCGCTGTATCAATTTTCTGGAAACACCCAATTCCGGCGAAATCGTCATCGCGGGCGAAACCATCACCATGCGCCCCGATGGAAGCCCCGCCGACCGCCGCCAGATCGAACGTATCCGCACCCGGCTGGCGATGGTCTTTCAGCAGTTCAACCTGTGGACCCATCGCACCCTGCTGGAAAACGTGATCGAAGTGCCGGTTCATGTGCTGAAAGTGCCCCGGTCGCAGGCCATCACCCGCGCCCATGAGCTGCTCGCCCGCGTCGGGCTTGGTGACAAGGCGGATGCCTTTCCCGCTTTTCTGTCCGGCGGCCAGCAGCAGCGCGCCGCCATCGCCCGCGCCCTTGCCGTGGATCCCAGCGTGATGCTGTTTGACGAGCCGACATCCGCATTGGACCCCGAATTGGTGGGCGAAGTGCTGACGGTCATCCGCGATCTGGCGGCCGAAGGGCGCACCATGCTGCTGGTCACCCATGAGATGAAGTTCGCCCGCGAGGTTGCCAGCCATGTTGTCTATCTCTTTGAGGGCCGCATCGAAGAGCAGGGCCCGCCGGCCGAAGTCTTCGGCAATCCAAAGTCGGAGCGGCTCAAACAGTTCCTCAGCTCAGTCGGATGATTTCGCCATTCGAACAAACAAATAACAAAACAGGGAGACAGTCATGTCCATGAAATCAAACCTCAAACGCACAGCTCTTGCTGCGACTCTGCTGGCGGCTAGCGGGGCAATTGCCCAGGCCGAACCGGTGAAGATCGGTGTCGCCGCAGAACCCTATCCGCCTTTTGCCTCGCTGGATTCATCCGGCCAGTGGGTGGGCTGGGAAATCGACATTATCAATGCCGTCTGCGCTGCCGCCGAACTGGACTGCGTGATCACGCCGGTTGCCTGGGATGGCATCATACCCTCCCTCACCGGCCAGCAGATCGACGCCATCATGGCCTCCATGTCGATCACCGAAGAGCGGTTGAAAACAATTGATTTCTCCGACCCCTACTACAACACCCCGGCTGTGATTGTCGCCGACAAATCCATGGACATCGAGCCGACCCCGGACTCGCTGGCGGGCAAGGTGATCGGCATTCAGGCCTCTACAATTCACCAGACCTATGCGCAGGAATACTTCAAAGATTCCGAACTGCGCGTCTACCAGACCCAGGACGAGGCCAATCAGGATCTGTTTGCCGGCCGTATCGACGCCACCCAGGCCGATAGCATCGCCATGGCCGATTTTGTCGGTTCGGACGCGGGCAGCTGCTGTGAGATCAAGGGCGCGGTGGCCAATGACGAGGCGATCCTCGGCAAAGGCGTCGGCGCGGGCGTGCGCAAAGGCGACGCCGATGTTCTGGCAGCCCTGAACAAAGGGATCGCCGCTATCCTGGCCGATGGCACCCATGCCGATATCACCTCGAAGTATTTCACGACCAGCATCTACTCCGAGTAAGGACATAACGTGACCGGACTCCTCGACCTGTTTGGTCTGGCCGAGAGCGCGCAGCTGTTGTCGCTCTCGCCGCCGGGATGGGGGGGCAACCTGTTACGGGGCCTCGCCAATTCGCTTCAGATCGCTTTTGGCGCATTTGGCATGGGGCTGATTATCGGGCTTTTCGGGGCCTATGGAAAACTCTATGGCGGGCCGATCCTGCGGGATCTGCTCGCCATTTACACCACCGTGATCCGCGCCGTTCCCGAACTGGTGCTGATCCTCATCCTCTATTATGTCGGCACCGATCTGATCAACAGGCTGGCCGCCGACCTCGGCTATGGCCGGGTCGAAATCAGCGGCGTTGTGGCAGGCATCTGGGTGCTTGGCATTGTGCAGGGTGCCTATGCGACCGAAGTCCTGCGCGGAGCGATCAAGGCGGTACCGCCGGGCCAGATTGAGGCCGCCCGGTCATATGGCATGCCTGCTTTCATGACCATGCGCCGGGTTACCATCCCGGCCATGATGAGTTTTGCAACGCCGGGGCTGGCCAACCTGTGGCTGATCGCGACCAAGGACACCGCCCTGCTGGCCATCGTTGGCTTTGCCGAGCTGACCTTGGAAACCCGGCAGGCCGCCAGCAGTACGCGGGCCTATTTCACCTTCTTCCTCGCGGCTGGGGCGCTTTACCTGATGGTAACCCTCTGCTCTGGCGTGATTTTCAACTGGATTGAACGTTGGGCCAGACGTGGGCAGCCCTCCCTGCGGGAGACCCGCCAATGAGTGTGCTGAAACCTCTGATGCAGCCTCACCGGCTTGTCCTCATGGCGCTATTCGCAGGCCTGATTGTCTGGTGCGCGGTTTCCCTGCGCTGGGACTGGATTCCAGCCTATGCGCCGCTCGCGCTCCAAGGGCTCTGGACGACGATATGGATCCTGGTGGTAACCAGTATCCTCGGATTTGCGCTGGCGGTACCGCTTGGCCTCGCCCAGGCGGTTGGCCCCTGGTATCTGTCGGTTCCCGCACGGGTTTTTTGCACCGTCATTCGCGGCACGCCGCTGCTGTTGCAGATATGGCTGCTCTATTATGGGCTGGGATCGCTGTTCCCGCAGTTCCCGTGGATCCGGTCCAGCGAGCTGTGGCCCTATCTGCGGCAAGCCTGGCCATATGCGGTGCTTGCCCTGACCCTGTCTTATGCAGGCTATGAGGGCGAGGTGATGCGCGGGGCCTTCTCAGGCGTTGCCAAGGGCCAGCTGGAGGCCGCCAAGGCCTACGGTATGCCACGCGGCACCATGTTCCGCCGGATCTGGCTGCCCCAGGCGGTGCGCAACGTCCTGCCAACGCTTGGGGGCGAAACCATCCTTCAGCTGAAGGCGACACCGTTGGTGGCCACGATCACGGTTCTGGACATCTACGCGGTTTCCTCGCGGGTGCGGTCTGACACGTTTATCGTCTATGAGCCGCTGCTGCTACTGGCGCTTGTCTATATGGTGATTGCCGGGCTGATCACCCTCGCCTTCAAACGGTTTGAGGACCGGATCCCGCAGCGGCAATAATCACCCGCCCAGCAAGATCAAAGAGCCCCCAGGGCCGCCTTGGGGGCTTTTCCATGTGCCTGCCGGTCCGGTTCACAGGCACCTAGGACAGGATGGTCAGCTGCTCCACATCCCCATCGATATCGTGACAGGCCGCCAGCAGCCGCTCCTGCAGATGTGAGGTGACGTAATTTCCGTGAAACCGGCTTGGCGCGCGTAGGATCAGACGGCCCCCTGCCCTGCTCTCCCGCGTCAGCGCCTGGATCCAGGCAGCGTAAATGGCCGGGTCCTCCTGATGCAGGACCGCCTTCGCGAGGCTCCACTCGCTGCCGTCGCTGATATCAGGTGCGGGCGCGGTTGTGCCGGTCATCAGCGGCACCACGTTTTTCTCCGGCTCATCGCTGCCACGCATCCGGTGATCGAAATCTGGTCCGACGGCGGCCCAGCAGCTGCGGGTGTCGTCTAGGATCCGCTCCAGATCAAAACCGTATTCCGTTACCCGCCCCCGCGCGCCCTGCCGTTTCACCACCAACCAGCCGAGTGCGCGCAGCTTGGCCATCTCGCGTTTCACCGTGCGTTCGTCGACGGACCACATGCGGGCAATCTCGCGCTGGCCGACTGCCAGCTCATTGCGTTGCCAGTTGTAGCGCGCGGTCATCAGCGTCATGAACCGCAGAACCAGTCGCTGCGGCCCCTTCTCCAGAGACAGGGCATAGGTCCCCATTGCGGTGAGGATATCGTATTTCAGTGCCGCGGCCTGACGCCCGACGGGTTTGCTGGCAAGCATGGCTGCCCTCTTGTCTCCATCCGATGGTGGATGGCTGCCTCTGTCGTCTCATGTTTTCCACGAGATCCTGTTGGGTTCATAGTCGGACCGGGTGGCCCGTGGGTTGCGCTGCGTCGCAACTCTGGGTCCTTTTGATCCGAACTCAACGTTCTTTGGTTGGTTTATCTGATTTGCGTCCAGCGATACGATTCTGTCAAGAGCGCTGTTGCCCGAGGGGCTGTTCCAATTCCATTTTTGAATCAAAAATAGGTATTCATGGTATTGGGTGACAGATAGGCTGTCCCCTATTGATCGAAAAATGTCCCCCAATATGCTGGGGCAGCTCTGGGCGCGTCCCCCTATATCAGGGTCGAGTATCCAGAAACCCCGTCAGCGGCGCGGGAGCCCGACCGAATCGCAATCGCCCGATAAACAAAGGGTATTGCCGCCTATTCCTGTCGACGTCCCCACGGGGACAGGACGCTTATTCCTACGATAATAGGTTTTGCGTTTTTTGCAAATTCGGCGTAAACGAGTTTCTAGGTAGAAAAAGCGTCCGCTTGGTGAATAAGGCCGCACTACAGAGATCGAGGAGCAGAGATGTTTACCCATCAAGACCTGGCGAATATGCAGGCACAATCCCTGAAAATGCAGAGTTGGATCCGGCAGCAGACCTTCTCTCCCAAGCTGGAAAAGACGCTGAGGCGCTTCTCCAGCTGGGAGGTGGCCGAGCTGATCTTCAAGGTGAACCAGTCCACGCTGCGTGGACGGCTGGCGGCCGATCCCAGCCTGCCCCAGGGCCATGTCGAGGAAGACGGGCGTCAGCGTTGGTATTCGCTTGAGGAAATCAATGAGCTGCGCCGTCGGCTGAAGGTGAACCGCAAATCGCTGATGCCAGAGCGACCGGCGGGCAAGCGGGCCTTGCGGGTGGCGATTTCCAACTTCAAGGGGGGTGCCGGCAAATCGACCGTAGCGCTGCATTTTGCCCATGCCGCCGCCTTGGACGGTTATCGTGTGCTCTGTGTTGACTTTGATCCGCAGGCCACCCTGTCCCATTCGATGGGGCTGAGCGATGTGACCGAAGATTATACGGTCTGGGGCATCATGGCGCGGGACCTCGTACGTGAGACCGAACGGATGAACGCCAGTGCGCGCGGCGCCGAGTCCGGCGCCGCCCTGCCCGAGCGGCGCCTGCCAGAAGCGATCACCGGCATGGGCTTGCAGGATCTTCGGATCAGCGATTTTGTAAAGCCGACGAGCTGGCCCACGATTGATGTGATCCCCAGCTGCGCCAATGCCGCCTTTGTCGAATTTGCATCGGCGCAGTATCGCCACCTCAATCCGGAATGGTCCTTCTTTGCAGCGGTGTCGCGTTATCTCGATCAGCTGCCGTCGGACGATTACGACATGATGATCTTCGACTGCCCGCCGGCCATTGGCTATCAGTCTATGAATGCGGTCTTCGCCGCCGATATGCTCTATATCCCGTCAGGTCCCGGATATTGGGAGTATGACTCCACCACCTCGTTCATCGGCCAGCTCTCCGAGGCGCTTGAGGATCTCTCGGCGTTCAACGGGGTTGTCCCTGCGGGGACGTTCAGCCTGCCGAAGGTGTTTCAGGAGGTCCGGTTCCTGCTCACCCGCTATGAATCCGGCAATGACCTGCACCGCGCCATGCGCGATGCCTTCGTCAAGGTCTTTGGCGACCGGATGACGGAACACCCGATTGAGATGACCCGAGCGGTGGAACAATCCGGGCGCTTCCTCAGCTCGATTTACGAAATCGACTACCGGGATATGACGCGCGAGACCTGGCGACGGGCGCGCGCGTCTTTTGACCAGGCCTATATGGAGTTCAAGGGCAACGCCCTGACCGCATGGGCCCAGCTGGAGGATGAGGCATGAGCAAGCGCAGAATGTTCGACATCGATTTTCCGTCGGATCCCACCCCCGCCACGCCCGAGGCAGCCTCCCCTGCCCCGGTGGACCCGCACCCCGGCGCCCCTGAGCTTGAGACGAAGTCGGCGTTCCGTTCAGGCGAGGCGCGCCGTGGCCCGATGGCCACCGCCATCAGCGAAAACGCCGAAGCGCTGCGGACACGGGCGGAGGTCGAGCAGAATATCCGGGCCGAGAACGATCGCCTGGCGCATGAATTCGTCCGGCTGAAGACCCTTGGTCTGGTGGTCGATCGGATCCCGCTGGATCTGATTTCGACCAGCAAGCTGATCCGCGATCGCGCCGTCAACCGGGATCCTGAGCTGGAGGAGTTGAAGGAGTCGATCCGCGATCTTGGTCTGTCCAATCCGATCCGGGTGGAAGAGGACGGCGAGGGGTATCAGCTGGTACAGGGCTTCCGGCGACTGTCGGCCTATCGCGCGCTTTACGAGGAAACGGGAGAGGAACAGTTCCGCCTGATCCCGGCCGGACTGGTGGCGCGGGGCGAGACGCTACAGGGTCTGTACCGGCGAATGGTGGATGAAAACCTGGTGCGCCGGGATATTTCCTTTGCCGAAATGGCGCAGCTCGCGCTCTCCTATTCGCAGGATCCAGAGACGGATTCAGACTCTGTAGAAGACTCTGTTGCGCTGCTTTATGCCTCAGCCGGGCGTCAGAAGCGCAGCTACATTCGCCACTTTGCAGAGCTGCTGGAGCTGATTGGAGAAGAGCTGTCCTATGCCGAGGCGATCCCCCGTGCATTAGGGCTGGATCTGAAGAAGCACCTGCTGGAGAACCCGGCCACGCTTGAGCCGCTGCGGCAACGCCTAAGGGAGCGGAGTTTTTCGAGCGCTGAGGAAGAGCTGGCCGTGTTGCGGCAGGTGCTCAAGGCCCCTGCATCGGATGTTAAGGAGGCCAGCACCAGCCAGCGCGCCGGCATGGCCAAGACCACGCTGCGCTGTTCTGTCCCTGCGGGGACGGTGCGGTGTCTGGCGCGGGACGGGCGGATTGAAATGGCGATGGAGCGTGATTTCTCGGCGGTTGACCAGCGTCGGCTTGAGGCCGCGATCACGGCTTTCTTTGATGCTCTGGACGGGGATCAGACCTAGCGCTGAGCTGGCCGACACGACGGTATCAATGAGGCTGTCCCTGCGGGGACGGCCTTTTTTTGAGCCAGGCTTCAGATGGGTGGATTGTCATTGATCATGCTCGCCGCGCTGCTGAAGGGAGCAGAGCATTATCATTGTCCCTGCGGGGACACCCGCCACGCCGCAAGTGCTGGTGAGATGACGCTCGTTGGCGCATCGGGGGATGTGCTGTCCGGTGACTTCTTGGCTGTCGCTCCGGTGGCTCTTGCGTGCTGCGCAATTCGACTAAAAAGCAACCCTCTAAAACTGGTCTTGAGTTTGCGTTAAACTGTCTGAATGGGGCATTAATGGGCGATAATTAAGGCACAATCCTGCCATCGTTCGCCCCGACAACCAAACCAAAGGCATGGCCGTTTTCCGCGGCACCAAGGTTTGGAGTGATCGACATGGCATCAACAGACAGCGCGCAGGCAGAAAAGACACCGGCGCTGGACCTGCGGGTCCCCGGCGAGATGCGTGACAGCGACGACTGGCTGGTGTCGACATGGAATGCCGGTCAATCGCGCGACACCACGTGGTCAAAGGATAATGTCCAGATCAACAGTGACGGCGCGGTTGAGCTGCATCTGACGTCGGATAATGGCGTTGGAGAGCGGCTTTTCACCGGTGGTGAAATCCAGTCCGAAGCGGCCCATGAGACCGGCATCTGGAGTTGGACTGCACAGGCGCCGCAGATGCAGGATGGCACGGTCTTTGGGATGTTCCTCTATCAGGAGGACTATCGGAACGATCGCTGGTTGGAGTTCGATTTTGAATTCGTTGGCGCCAATACCCGTCAGGTTCAATTGAGCATCCATATAGAGGCGGAGGATGGCAGCCGCGTGCGACTGGCCGATGGCCCCGCGGGGCCGCTGGTCGTTGATCTTGGGTTCGATGCCGCCGAGGGGATGCATACCTATGAAATCGAATTGACCGGCACCAGCGCGATTTTCCGCGTAGATGGAGAGGTGCGCGCCGATCTCAGCGGGGCTGATATGCCGGGTGGGCTTTGGTACTCCGGGGCGGTGAAGAGCTTTGCTGACCTTTGGGCGGTGTCCGACAATCAAACGGCTTGGGCCGGAATACCTGACCCGGATGCGCCGCCGCTGGTCGCGGTGATTGCGGATGTGTCCCTGCCGGGACAGGAAGATCCCGGCGAGCCGGAGTTCGACAGCGAACAGCGTGGCACGGAGCAGGCAGAGGATCTGTTCGGCGGCGCTGGTGCAGATCTGATCCACGGTGGCGATGGTGCGGATCAGCTGGTGGGCAATCGTGGTTCGGATCACCTCTATGGTGACAAGGGGCGGGACATTCTGCGCGGCAAGGACGGAGATGATTTCCTGTTTGGTGGTCGCGGCCGGGATCGTCTGGCGGGCGGCGGCGGTGACGATCAGCTTGACGGTGGGATCGGTCGTGATCAGCTGCGTGGCGGGGGCGGCGCGGATGTTTTTATCTTCCGCCAGGGCGGGACGCCGGACCGGGTCAATGATTTCTCCCTGTCCCAAGGGGACGTTCTGGATCTGACGCGGTTCAATCTGGATGGTGCGGATCAGCTGCGCTGGCTTGATGGTGGGCGTGGTCGTGGTACGCGCGATCTGTTGCAGGCCGAGGGCGAAGATGGCTGGGTGAATGTTGCGGTGATCGATGACCGGGCGGATGCGCTGACACTGGATCTGCTGATAGCTCAGGATGCGATCCTGTTCTAGACATGTGTGTACAGTAGTGGCCTACCGTGTGACCGCAGCCCAGCTCTCCCAGGGCAGGCTGTCACGGCCCAGCAGGGCGGGAAGTTGGCGCAGATCCTCCGCGAAACAGCTGCGCAGGTCTGCGATATCGCTGTCGCGAAGGGGCGGCACCACATCACGCATGTTCTGGCTGTTGGCACGCAGCACTGCGGAAACCGGCCCGGTGGATTTTAGCCGGGCCAGGCTATCCTCCAGCCCGGCTTTGCGCAGTTGATCACCACCTGCACGAAGCAGGCTGCGAAGAGCAGGGAGCCGGGCGCGGTCGCTTTCGTTTCGTCGCTCATGCAGCACCGGAGAGCTGTGGCTATCGTCGAGCCCGGCAAAACGATAGACCGTCTGGGCAGCCGCGACCGGATCGGCGCTGATTTCCTCTGCCAGCAGTACCAGCACGCGATCATGGCCGAGGGTGTCGAGCCAGCGCCCCAGATGGCGGCTGTAGAGCCCCTGTTCCAGATAGGCCGGATTGTTCGCCAGCCCGTCGTGAAAGGGCAGGGGAGGAATATGGCCCTTGATCACCTCATGCAGGTGGTTGGAATAGGCGCGGGTGACCGGATCGCGCAGCAGGCAGATCACCTTGATGTTCGGATCAAAGGCATTCAGCCGGTCGGGGCAGCGCGGGTCATAGAAATATGAGGGCGATGCCTCAAATCTCACCGTCTTGTCCGCGCCATGGCTGAAATGGCTGCGATACCATTGATAGCCGCGATCGAAATAGGCACTGAAGAAATCCAGTTCCTTGGGATCCGATACGGCGGCATCAGGATGGGCACCGAGGGCCGCGTGAATGAAGGTGGAGGCGCATTTCTGTGCGCCAATACCCACCAGCGTTGGACCAGCCTGTGCCGCGCTGTTACCGGATGGCGCAAGGGGGGGCGTGGTCATGGCGGGTCTTTCCTGTCGGCGTGGCGATTGCGGCGGTACTGAGCGCCAGTCTTAGCACCTCGGATCGGCTGTGCCACGGGAAATGACCCCGTGCATTCCGTCAAACGCCGCTGCCCGGCATCTGGCCTCACCCTGCGGGGACATGCTAGATATGCCGGCAGAAGAGTGGGCAGCATCATGCAGGAACCGGCAGGGCAGGGGCGGATGATTTCGATCATCATGGCCAATCATCAGGGCGCGCCATATTTGCCGGACGCGCTGCGGTCGGTGGCGTCGCAGACCCATGCCGACTGGGAGTTGATCGTGGCCGACGACGGGTCCAGTGACGGATCGGTGGATATCCTGCGAGAGGTTGCACGCCAGGACCCCCGCGTGCGGGTGCTGCTGCATGAAACACCCAGCGGTCCTGCTGCCGCCCGCAATCGGGCGCTGGCGGCGGCCCGTGGCGATTGGCTGGCAATCTGCGATTCCGATGACATAATGCACCCGGACCGGTTGCGGCGCCTGCTGGCCGCGGCAGAGGCGCTGGATGCGGATGCGGTTGCGGATGACATGGTGCATTTCGCGACGGAGCCGCTGGCTGGTCCGCGCAGCGTTCTTGGCAGTGATGCGCCGGAGGTGCCGCGACAGATCGGGCCTGCGGATATGCTGCGGGTGCCGGAACCGGGCACGTCTGGTGCGCAGCTGGGCTATCTGAAGCCCCTGATCCGCCGTCAGGCGCTGGCGGCCTTGCGTTATGATGAGGCGCTGACGATCGGCGAGGATCAGGATTTCTATCTGCGATTGCTGTTGCAAGGAACGCGTATGTGGCTGCTGCCGGAGGCGCTTTATCTTTACCGCCGACATCCGCATTCCCTGTCACATCGATCGACCCGACGGCAGATTCTTGCGGCGCTTGCTGCGATGGAGGCGTTGCCGGGTCAATTGAGTGCATCACAACATATTGAATTAAAACATATTATAGAAGAGAGGCGGCAAGTGCTACAAGACCGTCTGGCCTTTGAGACGCTGGCAGAGACGCTGAAACAGCGGCGGTTTGGGGCGGCGCTGCGCCAGATCCTGCGGCATCCTGCGCTGGGGGTTCGACTGGTGCAGATCGCCTGGGCGAAGATGCGCAGTATTGGCAGGGGGCAGGGCGGCGGCCAAGCTGGACAGGCCGGTGAGGCTGCGGCGGAGCGGGTCCATCTGATCGGCCCTGCCGATGGGCTGCCGCCGCAGGGAGAGGGTCAACATGTCGTTGTCCCGGACCCCGGCGCCGATGGTGGCCATAGCAGTCTATGGGCGGATCTGTGTTATCGGGCCTCGCGCCGTGTGCTGACTGTGACCTATGGCGACGAGGCCGGGCTATCGGCGGCCTGGCGGATCCCGGCCGCCGCGCATATCAAAGCGCGCGGGGCTGTGGTCTCTGATCTGATGCCGCCGCAGGGCTGCCGGGATGGCTGAGCCGCGCCCGCAGATCTCGGTGATTATGGCCACCCGCAATGCCGCCGCTCATCTGCCGCTGGCGATCCGGGCGGTACTGGCACAGACCATGGCGGATCTGGAGCTGATCATCATTGATGACGCCTCCGACGATGACAGCTGGGCGGTGATCCGTGCGGCTGCGGCCAAGGATCCGCGCATACGGGCGCAACGGCGGCCGCACTGCGGCGGTCCGGCTCGGGCACGTAATGATGCGCTCGGCCTTGCACGCGGGGACTGGGTGGCGATTTGCGACAGTGACGACAGCCAGCATCCCCGGCGATTGGAGTTGATGCAGGCAGCGGCGCGGGATCTGGGGGCCGATGTGGTCGCTGATGACCTGATCCTGTTTTCAGAGCGACCGATGGTGCGGGGAGAAACCATTCTGGGTGGTCATGCACCGCAACACGCCCGTGCGCTGACGTTGAAGGATCTGGTCCTGAGCGGGGTTGACCCTCAGGGCATCAGTCACATCGGATACCTTAAGCCATTGATCAGAAATCAACTTCTTCGCGATCTGCGTTACGACCCCGCGCTGCGGATCGGCGAGGATCATGACCTTTATCTGCGTCTTCTGCTGGCGGGTGCGACGATGTGGGTGCTGCCGATGGCAGCCTATCTCTATCGTCGGCACCCGGCGTCGGTTTCGTATCGCAACGTGCCCGAGGATCTGGCCGCACAGATCCATGCGCTGGATGGTCTGGTTGCGCAGGATAGGCGCGAGGAGCTGACACTCCACGCGGGCATTCGTCGGCAGGCACTTCTGCGGCGTCAGGCACAGCTGGAACTGGCGCGGGAGGTTCGCAGCGGTCGGCTGGGCCGCGCCGCCTGGCACGCCGCGATGTGCCGCGATCATTGGCCATGGGTGTTATCCGTCCTGCGCAACCGGCTGGAGCTGAAGCTGGTGGCCGGGATCTCGCGCCTGTGGTGTCGTCCGCAGCGCTGGCGACTGGGCCGTGACGGCAGGGCAGGGGGGATGAGCCTGCCGACAGACAGCGCAGGCGAACTGGACCTCAGCGCCGCGGCGGCGCCGATCTGGGCGCGCCTGTGCTGCGCCGCCTCGCGCAGGCGCATTGATGCGGAGGTGAGTGATGCCCTGGGCAGGTCTGCCCTGTGGATGGTGCCGGCGGTTCGACCCCCAGGGGAGCAGAGCTGCGGTGTTGCCGCAGAGACGCGGGCGGGCGTCGCGGCTGGGCGCGCGGCTGGATTGGCGGAGGGGGAGCAGGTAGCGAGGGATAATGGCGGGCGTTTGAGGCGGCATATGGGACGACATGACACTCACGGTTGAACCACCGCAAGACATCGGGCAGCCGAAGGTGTCTGTGCTGCGGCGCGGAGCTGGTCGCTGGTGGTTGACCCGTGGCCATCTGCGCATGGGTTATCTGATCCTAGCGGCCATGTCGGGCACCGGGGTGGTCTATCGGCTTGGGTTCCAGTCGCCCGGCTGGATGGCGCTCTATGTGCTGACGATCCTGTGGTATCTGCGGGACTGGCGGCAGAGCGCTGCCATTCTCTGGCAGGCGTGGCCGGTGCTGATGCCCTGCGTGATTGCAATGGCCTCCACCCTGTGGAGCATCAACCCGCCGGTCACCGCCTATCGTAGTTTCCAGCTGACGATGACAACGCTGATTGCCGTGCGTATCGCCTCTGCCATTCCGGCGCATCATACGATGATTGTTGTCAGCCTGACCTCGGCGGTCGGCGTGGCGCTGTCTTGTCTGAATTCCGTCGTGACCTTCCTTGCTCCGGCCTTTCATCCAAACGGGGCGCTGAAGGGCATCTATATGCACAAGAACTCCCTCGCCAAGGCGACGGTGAATGCAGCGCATGGGCTGGTGACGCTGGGGTTCTACTGGCGGCTTTCGATCCTGGGTATTCTGGCGGCGGCGCTGATGATCCCGGTGCTGGGCATGGCCCAATCGGCGGGGGCCTATGTGACCTTTGCCATTCTGGCGATCTATGTGCCGGTACTGTGGATCCGTCGCTGGGGCGGGACAGCGCGGCGGGTGGCGCTGCTGTTTTCGCTGATGGTGCTGTTCCTGGTGCCGCTCGCGATCTATATCTCAGGCATTGACGCTTTGGGGCTGCTGCTGGAGCGGCTGGGCAAGGACAGCACCCTGACCGGGCGCACGGTGATCTGGGCCTTTGGTCTGGAGGAAATCGCCAAAGCGCCGATTGGCGGCGTTGGGTTTGGGGCGTATTGGTCGGTGCCATCTTACGCACGGCTTTATATTGAGGCCTATGTCGACGAGGGACTCTATTGGTTTCATAACAGCTATATCGAACTGATGGTGGGCAATGGGCTCCTTGGGGCGGTGACGTTCTTTGGCCTGCTGATCGCCGTCGTGCTGCGCTGTTTTCGCTGGTATTTGCAGGATGGTAGCGTGACCTCGGGGTATTATCTCTTCTATGTGCTGATCAATCTGGTCGCGGCGCTGTCGGATAACGTGATCTACAACGAGCATTCGATCCGGCACATGCTGATCGCGATGGCGTGGATCTATGCCGGCCGAGCGCTGGGGCGCTGGCGGGATGTGCCACCCCGGATCTGACTGTGCTTTTGGGGTCTAGCCTGCGTTCTGGTTCTCATCCGGCGCCGGATCGAGCGGTAGCCCCATTGCGGCCTCCAGTGCGGGGTCAAGCTGGCTGAGGATCCAGGTGCGGTCGTCCGGCGTGATCAGGTGGCCGGGGGTCTTGGGTTTTACGTCACGGTCGGACCATGACCAGCCATAGTGTCCCTGCGGGACCTGCAAGCGCCTGTTCGGGGGCACCGGGCTTTCGCCTGCGATGCGCGCAATGATGTCTTCGGGGCGCCGACTGATGGCAGCATGGGTGGTGTAGATCACCCGTGCACCGCGCCGGGGCAGGGACAGCAGCGCCTCTGCCTTGGCGCGACGCAACGCCAGCAGATTGGCAAAGGGCGCGCCGGTGATCGGATGCAGATCCTGGTTCAGCGGTTGACCTTTGCAGGGGCTGGTCTTTGGTAGGTCAAACCACGCCGGCACGTCGATCTCGCTGCGCCATTCGGCGCGGATAAACTGCGAAAACGGCAGATCACGCAGCGCTGGCAGGCTGTGCCAGGGCTTGCCATACATGCTTTCGAGCCATTGGAACGGATCGCGAAAGATCACGATATAGAGCACATCCGCCGGCAGCGCGATGAGGTTCGGGAAGGCATGTTTCCACATGTCATAGCGCGGGCGTGCAGCGGCGAAGTTCTGCTGGATCAGCTGGTCGAGAAAATTGGTCCCGGAACAGCGCTCACCCAGCACCTGATAATTCAGCACAGGTCGGCCGAGGCAGCGGCGACCTGCTATCCTGGCCTTGCGCAAAAGGGGGGACAGCTGCATCGGCTCTCTCAGCTGTGGTAATAGCGGTCGCGCGACCGTCTGGTTGCCCCGTAGAGCGGCTGAGCGGTGCCTTTGACCTTGGTCAGCACAATGCCGTCGGGACTGCGCCCGCCCTGTTCCAGCTGTCGTAGGGCATTGGTAAAGACCGATTGCCGGGTGGTGTTCCATTGCGCCAGCAGGATCAGAAGGTCCGCGTGCAGGCCGATGATCCGCGCATCGGGCACAACGGAGATGGGCGGGGTGTCAAAAATGATGATGTCCCAGTGATTGCGCGCCACCGACACAAGCTCGGTCAGCCCGCCCTGGCTGAGCAGATCCGCGGCACTGCCGGTTACGGTGCCGGCAGGCAGGATATCCGCCTGCCCCAGCGCACCGGGAAGCACCGCCGCTGCCAGATCACATTGCCCGGTGAGGACATCAAAGAGCCCCGGCTTGCTGTTGCCACTGGCCAGCGGGTCAGACAGGGAATGGCGGCGCAGGTCGCCGTCGATCAGCAGGACCGATTTACCGATCTGCGCCATATTATGTGCCATGGCCGCCGACAGCGTCGACTTGCCATCGCCGCTTTCGGCGGAGGTAAAGACAACCACCTGCGGCGGGACATCTCCCCGCGCCATCAGCAGCGTGGTGCGCAGATTGCGAACAGCCTCGCCATCGCGGGTCTGCGGGCCAAGCGCGCCGGCCTGTTCGGGCCGGATTTTCTGCGAAAACTGGTCCAGCACCGCAATCACAGGCACGGACGTCAGGCCTGCGATCTGCGCTGGGGAATGCAGGCGCGCCCGGGAGAGCTGCAAAACGACAACGAGAACAGTGCCGAGAAACCCGCCAAGGAAGACCGACAGGATAAGGATCCGGCCCTTGTTGGGCAGGGCAGGCTGGTCCGGGGGGAAGGCGCGCGAGATCACCCGGCTGTCGGCGCGTTGCAGGCCGATCTGCATGGAGGTTTCACGCAGCCGGTTCTGGAAGTTTTCAAACAGCAGACGGCTGGCTTCGGCGTCGCGTTCGGCCTGCACAACTTCGGTCAGCGCATCGCTCTGGGTGGCGATGGTGATCTCCAGATCGGCCATCGAGCGGCGGATTGCCTGTTCCTTGGCTTCGGCTTCGCGCAGATCACGAGCGACTTGCGCCAGAACCGCGCGCCAGCCAGCCAGCGGATCATCAGCGCGCGCCAGAAGCGCGCTATAGCCGTAGCGGCGGGCGGCGGCGCGCTGCTCCTCGGCTGTTTGCAGGCTGCTCAGTTCGGATTGTTTGGCCCGTTGCGCGGCGACATCCTCGGCCCGCTCGGTCAGCGCGCTGCGCAGGGAAATCAGGCGGTTCTCCAGCCCGATCAACTGTGCGGGGCTGGTCACATCGGCCTGCGCCCGGATGTCGGCAACCCGCCGTTCGTTTGCTTCCAGCTGGCCGCGCAGCTCGGTCACCCGGTCCGCCAGCCAGCCGGTGGCCTGTTCGGTGACGTTCAGCTTCACCGCCACCTGATTTTCGACATAGGTGTCGGCGAAGGCATTGGCGATATCAGCCGCCTTGAAGGGGTTCTCGCTCAGCACCCAGATCGAGAAAATATAGGTGTCCGGGATGTTCACCACCCGCATGTTGGCGAGCAGCGTCTGGATCACCTTTTCGCGGACAAAGGCCGGATCTGGCGGAATGGTCGTGTCATAGACGGGCATCCCAAGGAGTCCCTTGATCAGATCTTTCAGCGTCTGGACGGGATTGAGGCCGGGATCGCGCAGCATCATGTTGAATTCCGGGTCGGAAACAAGATTCAGCCGGTCGACGACCTGACCCGCCAGTTCCCGACCGCCAAGGATGTGAACCTCGGTTCGGATCACCTCATCCGTGGCGGAAAGGCTGCTGACCACGCTTTCGATATCGACCACTTTTTCGTCGCGGGTGTCCAGCACCAGCTGTACCTCGGCACCGTAGAGCGGAGTGGCGGCGAGATAGGCTCGCCAGATGCCCAGAAACAGACCGAGCAGAACACAGGCAGCGATGACCCAGCGGCCGCGCCAGATGATTGCAAAAATGGCGCCGAGATCGAGCACCTCCTGGCCGTCATCCGCGGCAAAGGACGTCTTAGGCGTGGACACGTTGGTTGACCCCATCGTTATTGGTTTGCCCACGGCCCGCCCTGCGCTGCGCGACGCCGCAGGGGTGGCAAGTAGGTGGCAGTGCCAAGTTCATCAGACTGCGCGCAAAAATCAATCTGTCGCAACATAATCGGATCCTTTAGACAGGTCCATAACACGGAATGGAACAAAGACCATGGGCATGAGCGGTCAGAGAGGCAGGGAGGGCGCCAGCGCTGCACTCAGGGGCATTGATGTGCGGGTGCTGGTGGTGATCCCGACCCTGAATGAAGCGGCTGCGATCCGTCCCTGTCTCGAAAGCCTGCTGCGCGACCCGCTGCTGCGCGATCCAGATCGGTCTGCGCTTGTGGTGGCGGATGGGGGCAGCGATGATGACACGGTGGCCATCGTCGAGAGCTTGGCCGAGACAGCGCCGATCAAGATACATGTGCTGCATAATCCGGACCGGATTCAGTCCGCAGGCATCAATCGGGCGGTTGCTGAATTTGGCGGCGGCTTTGATGTGCTGCTGCGCTGTGATGCCCATGCGATCTATCCGGCGGATTATGCAACCGCACTGTGCGCGGCGCTGCGGGAGGACGATGATCGTGCGGCGGTCGTGGTGGCGATGCAGTCCGAAGGACGCAGTGAATTCGGCAAGGCGGCGGCCTGGGTCGTGGATACGCCCTTCGGATCGGGTGGTGCGGCACATCGGGGAGGTCGGACCTCGGGCTATGTGGATCACGGGCATCACGCGCTGATGGATCTGCACTGGTTCCGCCGGGTTGGCGGTTATGATGCGAGTTTCAGCCACAATGAGGATGCTGAGCTGGATTGGCGGTTGCTGGCGGCCGGAGGGCGTATCTGGCTGGCCGGTGATGTGCGGCTTGGCTATGTGATGCGCAGCACGCCTGCCGCGCTATGGCGGCAATATCAGAACTATGGCGCAGGCCGTGCGGCAACATTGATCAAACACCGAATGCGGCCACGGCTGCGGCAGATGGTGCCGGTTGCCAATCTCCTCCTATGTGGACTGGCACTGGTCGCGGCACCCTTCTGGCCCTTGGCTCTGATCTGGCCGCTGGTTTACCTGACTGTGGTGATTGTGGTAACGGGCATCGCCTGTCTGCGGCTGGGGGGGGGCGGGATCTGGTCCGGGGTGGCTCTGGTGCTGATGCACATGGGCTGGGCGCTTGGTCTGGTGCGGGCGATGGCGCGGCATTCTGTTCAATCGGCCCTGGCGGGTGCGGCGGGGCGCAGGGTGAAGCGATGAGCGAACGGATTTCGATATTACTCTGCACCTATCGGCGCCGCAGCGTGGTGGACACATTGGAGAGCCTGGCAGCTTTGCGCGCACCGCAGGGCTATACGATAGATATCATCGTTGCGGACAATGATACCTCGCCGTCGGCGGATCACTGGGTGCGCGGCTGCGCGACCTCCTGGCCGGTCAGCTATGTCCACGCGCCGTCACGCAATATCTCTCTGGCCCGCAACGCCTGTCTGGCCATGGCGCGCAAGCGGCGGTCGGATTGGGTTGCCTTTGTCGATGATGATGAGGTGGTTCCGCCCGACTGGATCGAACAGCTGATACGCCGCGCCATGGAGACCGGCGCGGATGTGATTTCAGGGCCGGCCATCGCACGTTACCCGCAGCAGGCGCCGCAATGGATGGTTGATCAGGACTGGCACAGCAACTGGCCGGAACTTCGCGCCGGCAATGGCGGTGGGGTGCAGTTACAGACCGCCCATAGCTGCAATGCGCTGATGCGGTTTGCCGGTCGCCCCTGGGAGGGGCTGGAGTTTGATCTCTCTCGCGGCACGAGCGGCGGCGAGGATACCGCCTATTTCTTTGCGCTCTCACATCTGGGCGCGCAGTTTGCGATCTCGGCCGATGCGGCCGTCTTTGAGGTGGTTGCGTCGGATCGGTTGCATCTGGGCTGGTTGGCAAAACGGCGGTTCCGCATGGGGCAGAGCTATGCGGCCAGCGCATCGGGGCTGCTGGCACGGACAAAACTGGCTGGGGCGGCGCTCGCCAAGGTTGCCTATTGTGTCGTTGCGACCCTGCCTGTCCTGCCTGTCGAGCCGCGCCGGAATTTCTGGCTGTTGCGGGGGCTGCTGCACCTGGGCGTGCTGGCGGGATGTTTTGCCCTGCCACAGCCGCAGATCTACGGCGGAGCAAAGGATCAAGAGCCGTCGCCGCAGCGGATCCGTGGCTGACATATGGCGCAGTTGCTCTGTTTTGCCTCCGATCTGACTGACGTGGCCCAGCTGAGACGGCTGGAGTCTTTTCAGGCGCTTGGGCATGAGGTGATCTCGGTGTCCTCGCGCAAGGGGCCGTTGCCGCAGGTGAGCTGGCAGAACATTGATCTGGGCGAGATTGGTCAACACGGGCTGTTGCGCCGGGGGCGTCTGGCGCTCTCCACTGCGTTGCGTGACCCGCGGCTGCGGCCATTGGTGCAGCAGGCCGATCTGCTGGTGGCGCGCAATCTCGATATGCTGGCGCTGGCCGCCGCGCTGCGGCGGCGGGGCGGCAGCGCGGCGCCGCTTGCCTATGAGGTGCTGGATATCCATTCGCTGTTCGAGGGCAGCGGCCTGAAACCCCGGATCGCCCGCTGGGTCGAGCGGCGGCTGATCGCGGCGGCGGAGGTGCTGTGGCTGTCCTCGCCCGGTTTCCACGAAGGGTATTTCGTGCCGGTACAGGGTTTTGTTGGGCCCTGGCAACTGGTGGAGAACAAGATGGTCGTGCCGGACCGCATGTCACGACCCGTCGCGGGAGGTTTTCATGGCGCGGCATTCGGGCCGTTGCGGCTGGGTTGGATCGGCGCCATACGCTGCCGACCGAGCTTTGAGCTGCTGCTGAGCGTGGCGTGGCAAATGGGGCCGACGATCGAGGTGCATATTCACGGCAAGATCCACGACCATGTCTTGCCTGATTTTCATGACCGGATCGCGGGACACGGCAATGTCACCTTTCACGGGGCCTACGCCTACCCGGAGGGTCTGGCTGCCTGCTACCGCGGCTGCGATGTGGTCTGGGCGCAGGATTTGTGGCAGGCGGGTGATGCCCGCGCCGGTGGCAATTCGGATCTGCTGCTGCCGAACCGCATTTATGAGGCCGGCTGGCACGGCTGTCCGGTGATCGCCGTGGCGACGACGCAGACCGGCCGCAAGATTGAGGAGACAGGGCAGGGCTGGACCCTGCGCCGTGCTGATGCCGCCGAGCTGGTCGGGCTGTTGCAGCAGCTGACGCCGGACCGGATCGCCGCCTGTCGCAATCGGATCGCGGCGCTGCCCGAGACGATGTTCCGTCAGACCGCCGATGATGTGACGGCGTTGCTGGCTTCAGCCGGGATCGGCGTTCCGGGCCAAAGGCGCGAGACCGGGCCGAAGAGATGAGGCCGCGTCAAAGAGCGGCTCGTAGAGTGACATAAAACGCTCACCGCCGCGCTGGAGAGACAGGTTCTCCAATACGTAATCGCGGGGGCGATAGTTTGGCAGCGCCGTCCAGAAGCGATCAAACTGTTCTTCCATATTGTCGATCTGGAACCGCATCCCGCAGCGGTCATCGAAATAGGGCACCGAACTGGGGGTGACGTCACCCTGTGCCAGGATCCGCTGTGAGGGGTCGACCAGCACCCCCTCATCCCAAGCAAAGACTGGCAGGTTCGCCGACATGGCTTCCTGATAGGCGAGCCCTTGGGTTTCGTGTTCGGTGCAGAAAAGCACCGCACGACTGCGGCTCACCAGATCGCGGTACTGCGCGGGCGTATGATGCCCGTAGTCCAGTTCGCGCCAGCTGAGCCCGCGCGCGGTCAGCATGTCACGCAGGGGCTGGAGCAGATCGCATTCGCGGGCGGTTTCGCGATGCCAGCGGACCTTGTTGTAGAAGAGCAGATCAATGCTTTTGCTGTGACCCGACATATCAGGCCAGGCATCAGTGTCGATGCCCACGAACATCGGTGCGAATTGTGCGCGTGTCTCTGCTGGATTGAGCTGGATCGGCCAGGCTGACGGGTAGGTCACGACTTTCAGGTTCACCTGTTCGCGAAGCGTTGCAAGGTCGCTGCTGTCCGGCACGCGCCCGGGACCGTAAATGGCAGGGTTGCTCAGTCCAAAACGGGCCAGCGGCGGCAGATATCCACTCAGGCCGATCGGGTGATCCGGATGTCCGCGGGCAAAGTCGAAGTCATTTATCACCACATCGTGACCGAGACGCCGAAGGCTTTTGGCAAGATTCGTGAAGGCGACGTAGAAGCCGGTTCGCGGTTGTGCGCCTTTCATCAGGCGATAGCCATAGCGCAGGCGCTCACGCAGCTGCGACAGGATTTGGCCGTGTGGGACATCGTAGGCTTTCAGATCATAGCCATCAAAGAACAAAGGGATTTTCACGATGGCAGGTCCTGGGCGCTGACCGGAAATAAGGTGCTGTCACCCTAACAGTCGTGCGGGAAGAGGTCGATGGTCTGGGCGCTTTGGTCTGTGGTTTCGACCGATTGTTAAAATGCTTTGCATATTTTGCGCAGGGTTATTTTCGCCCGGAGGGCCTTTGTTAACGGGTTCAGGGCAAGCTGCGCCGGTGTTTTGAAAGGTGGAGTATACGATGTCGCTAAGAAAACTAACAACCGCAGCGGTACTGGCCATGGCCCTGCCGACGCTTGGACTGGCTCAGCAGGGCGTGTCAGAGACTGAAGTTCGATTTGCACAGGTCGCCGCACTTGAGGGTCCGGCTTCGGCGCTGGGGCAGGGGATGCAGCTTGGCCTGCAAGCCGCGTTTGCCGAGGCGAATGCTGCGGGTGGTGTTCACGGACGCAGCATCGTTCTGGACAGCATGGATGACAGCTATGAACCTGACCGATCGGCCACGCTGGTCAAACAGGTGATTGCTGATGATCAGCATATTGGCCTGATCGGCGCTGTTGGCACCCCGACCGCATCGGCAACGCAGCCGATCGCGACCGAGGCTGGCATGCCGTTTATCGGCCCCTTCACCGGTGCTGGTTTCCTGCGCGATGCAAGCCACGGGAACATCTTCAACGTCCGTGCCACATATGCGGCGGAAACCGAAGCCTGGATTGCCCATCTGGTGGATGAGCTGAACATGAGTTCCATCGCGCTGCTCTATCAGGATGATGGTTTTGGTCGCGTAGGCCTGGCTGGTGTTACCGCGGCACTGGAAAAACGCGGCATGACCCTCGCCGCCGAGGGCACGTATACCCGCAATACCACCGCTGTGAAGAAGGCGCTTCTGACCATCCGCAAGGCCGAACCGGATGCGGTTGTGATGGTTGGCGCCTATAAGCCGGTTGCCGAATTCATCAAACTGGCGCGCAAGCTGAAGTTCAATCCGACCTTCGTGAATATTTCCTTTGTGGGGTCCGACGCGCTGGCGAAGGAACTGGGCGAGGCCGGTGAAGGTGTGATTATCAGCCAGGTTGTGCCGTTCCCATGGGACACTTCGCTGCCAGTCGTGGCGCAGTACCAATCCGCACTGAAGGCGGTGGATGCCGCAGCCGAGCCGGGTTTCGTGACACTTGAAGGGTATCTGACAGGTCGTCTGGCCATCCACGCTCTGGAAGAGGCAGGTGCCGAGCTGACCCGTGAAAGCTATCTCGCGGCCTTCGCCGGGCTGAGTGAGGTGGATCTGGGCGGAGTCACCATGCGCTTTGGTCCGGATGACAACCAGGGCATGGATGACGTCTTCCTGACCCATATCGCCAAGGATGGCAGCTTCCAGCCTGTCGTGGCAGGCGGCGAATCCTGAAAAAGCGCCAGATTGAGGCATGTCTGATGCCTCAATCACCCGGCCTCTGCCGGATTTCTGTGCAAAACCGAGTGGTTTTAATGGACTCATGGGGCGAATAATGACGAAGCAGACACGTAAACGCGCGACACGGCGGTGGAATCCGTTGTCCAGTATTCGCGCCAAGATGTTTCTTATCCTACTGGCGATGGCCGGTACTTCGGGGGCCATCGGCTATGCGGTGACGCGGGCGTTTGAACAGGTGGCCGGAGATGTGCATGTCCTGTCCGGGGAAAAGCTTCCTGAACTGGAACTGAGCGGTCAGATGACCGCTGCTGCGGCCCGAACCAAGGACGCGATGGTTGCGGTGATGCTGGCTGATACGCTGAATGCGCTCGACTTTGCCAAGAGCGATGTGACAACGGCGGTTCGCGCGCTTGATAGCGCGGTGGAACAGCTGCCCGAAGTGCTCCGTGATGAATTCAAACCAGATCTGGTTATGGTCGAGGAGGCGCTGGATGCCTCCATTGACGCCCGTACCATTGCTTTCAAGAATGCTGCGGCAGTGATCGCGATGACGGCCGAGCTGCAGGAAATGAGCAGCGCCATGCAGGTCACGCTCGCCGAGATGGCAAAGGAGGCCTATTCGAACCTCACCAAAGGCGGTGAGCAGACGATGTCTGCAGTCGATGCG
This sequence comes from Phaeobacter sp. JH20_02, assembly GCF_048056915.1. Lineage (NCBI taxonomy): Bacteria > Pseudomonadati > Pseudomonadota > Alphaproteobacteria > Rhodobacterales > Roseobacteraceae > Phaeobacter > Phaeobacter sp. JH20_02. The sequence continues at coordinate 196,641 of NZ_JAYMVP010000001.1, forward strand.
ACTTTGACCGATCTGGTCGAGGTGAAATTTGCCACCCTGCAGTCGCTGTTGCAGGCGCGTGCGGAAATCAACCTGATTTCCGGTATCGCCCTTGCCATCGGCGATACCAAGGACCGTGCCATGCAGTCGATCCTGACCGATCTGGCCAAGGCATCGGATGGCCGTCTGAACGAGGTGATCAACACGCTGGAGGTCGAGGCGCCTGGTGTCGTACCGATCTTTGCCATCCGTGATGCTGCTGCGGTGCTGCAGAAGGCGGTTTCGCGCGCGGGTGCTCAGTCCAGTGCCCTGCGTCAGGAAGTGCTGAGTGCGCGCCTGTCCAGCGATACCGAACTGGCCACTGCCGTCGATGACATGGTGTTTGAGGTGACATTGGCGGCTGACGATGCCAGCACCGACAGCAAGAAGGCAATTCAGGGTCTGCTTGCGAATGAGGTCGGTTTTCTCAACACATTGCTTGAGATCAATACCTGGATCAGCAATTTCCAGGTCGCAGCATTGGATGTCGTGACCGCGCAGGGTCTGGTGCAGACCCGCGCTGCTGCCGAACCGATGGAGCGAGCCGCTGCCGCTCTTGCAGACTACAAGACTTTTGACGAGGGACGGCTGGCCGCGCAGCTCGACGAGATCATCACGCTGGCGGCACCCGATCAGGGGCTGGCGGTTTTCCGAATTGCCTCGCTCACGGCGGATGCGGATGCGACCAAAGCGGCCAATGCAACCGCCAATGCGGTGCTTCAGATCGCGAGCCGTGCCTCGCTTCTTGGCTCCGGCAGCCGGGGTGAAATTGCCTATATGGCCACCGACATTGCAGCGACCGTAGACGAGGCTCGCGCCAATATCGAACGGATGCTGATGGTGGCGGGCGGGCTCCTGATGGTGGCGCTGCTGCTGACCCATTTCCTGGTCCAACGACCGCTCAACGCGATCAGCCGGACCACCGAGCGGCTCGCCGATGGTGATCTGAGCCCGATCAAGGGATTTGAGCGCACCAGCGACGAGATCTACCGCATTGCACAGGCATTGACGGTGTTCCGTGACGGGTTGGTGGAGAAAGAGGAACTGTCCAAGGCCACCGAGGAGGAGCGCGCGATCCATCAGGCGCAGCAGACCGCTGCCGTCACGGCGATCGGTCAGGGTTTGGCCCGGCTTGCACAGGGCGACCTTTCGGCGCGGATCAACGAAGAACTGACCGAGGGCTACGCCCAGTTGCAGGCGGATTTCAATCAGACGGTTGAGACCTTGAGCAGAACCGTGATGGATATGGTGGATGTTGCCTCTTCCATTCGCAATGGCGCCGATGAGATCAGCCAGGCCTCCGATGATCTGTCGCGGCGGACCGAAAGCCAGGCGGCGACGCTGGAGGAGACTGCCGCTGCCCTGGATGAGCTGACAGCCAGTGTGAAATCCGCAGCTGAGGGCGCGCGGTCGGTTGAGACCACCACCCAGGCCGCAAAGAGCGAAGCGATCGAGAATGGCAGCGTTGTCAGCAGCGCGGTCTCTGCGATGACGGAAATCGAGGAGAGCTCCAAACATATCGCGCAGATCATCAGCGTGATTGATGACATTGCGTTCCAGACCAATCTTCTGGCTTTGAACGCCGGTGTCGAAGCGGCGCGCGCTGGCGAAGCGGGTCGTGGGTTTGCGGTTGTTGCCTCCGAAGTGCGTGGCCTGTCGCAGCGCACATCCGAGGCGGCGCGGGAAATCAAGACATTGATCAGCGAGAGCTCGAAGAAGGTCGACTACGGCGTCGAACTCGTCGGCAAGGCTGGCACTGCGCTGAGCGGCATCGTGGCACAGGTCGGGCAGATCTCGCAGCAGGTCTCCGATATCGCCGATGGCGCGACGGCTCAGTCCACCGGGCTGCATGAGATCAATATCGGCATGTCGCAGCTGGATCAGGTGACCCAGCAGAATGCGGCGATGGTGGAGCAATCCACCGCCGCCAGCCATATGCTGCGCGGGGATGCGACTAAGCTGGCGGAGCTGGTGGCGATTTTCACCGTAGCAGGAGACGGGTCCGAGACCCCGGAGGCGGTGGTCGATGCCGCTGAGCAACACACGTCCGGTGACGGCTGGGAGGAGCAGGACATGTGGGCTGAAGAGCCGGAAGATTGGCAGAACACCGGCTAAGCCTATCCTGATTTAGGTGTCGATTCATCTGTGACCGCAGCCGCCTTTGCGCCGCTGCGGTCGCGGTTTTTGGGGGGACGTTTCTCGGAGCCGCTAAAGACCCGTGTCAGGATCGCGAAGAGAGCGCCGTCGCATCCGGCCTGTATACTGGCAGCGCGCGCTACAGGGCGTAGAGATCGGATCCGCAAAGCCAATAAGACTCATCGCCTAGCGGCGCGGATGTAGATCATCACCAATCGCGGCATGTCGGTGCTGTCGCCCATGGCCATGCTTGGCCAGATGCGGGTGATCGTCGGGCAGTTCAGGGTGATCATGTGCCACCATATCGGCATTTCCGCGCCATAGCTTCGCGGCGAGCAAGAGACCGACGGCGGCAATCAGCCCGAGCACCAGAAAGGTCGTATTGAAACCGGCGCGGGCGCCGATCTGCCCTGCCAGCGGATAGGTCACCAGCCAGCAAGCATGGCTGAGGGCAAACTGTGCGGCGAAGAGCGCCGGGCGATCTTCTGCATTAGCCGAGCGTCGCAGCAACCGCCCCGTTGGCGTCAGGGCCAGGCTGAAGCCAAAGCCAAGTATCATCCAAAGAACAACCAGAAGCAGGAAGCTATTGGCCAATGGGCCGAGAAAGAGCCCGAAGGTGAGGATGGCGCCGCCTGCCAGCATCGGCGGACGGTCCGGCATATGGTCCAGCATCCGTGGCAGCAGCAGCGCGGCCAGCATCGACCCGCCGCCAAAGGCCGCAAGGGCAATGGCCACCTCGGGTTCCTGCAGGCCGAAGCTGCCTTTCACCAACACAACCGTGTTGACGATGACCATCGAGGAGGCCGCCGCAACGACAAGGTTCAGTGCCAGCAGGCCCCGCAGTCGCGGCGTCGCAAGATAGAGCCGTATGCCACGCGTCGTGCGGGCCCAGATCGTGCGCGGTTTGCCAGGCTGGGGTGATGGGACCGGCACGGATAGCACCAATAGGGCAGAGGTCAGAAAACCGATGACCGTACCTGCAAACAACATCGGGAAACTGACCACAGTCAGCAGCGCAGCTGCAAGTGCTGGCGACAGCAGGCTTTCCAAATCATAGGCAAGCCGCGACAGCGAGAGCGCGCGCGTATATTCTGCCTCATCCGGCAGCACATCGGGAATGGTCGCCTGAAACGTCGGCGTGAAGCCCGCAGAGGCGGCCTGCATCAGGAAAATGAGGCAATAGATCTGCCAGATCTCGGTGACAAAGGGCAGCGCGAGCGCCGCACCAGCGCGGATCAGGTCGAGCGAGACCAGCATGGTGCGCCGGGGCAGCCTATCGGCCAGGGCGGCCGCGACTGGAGCGAGGCCGACATAGGCCACCATCTTGATCGCGAGGGCCGTGCCGAGAACAACGCCGGCGTCCTCCCCTGCGATCTGCCATGCCAGCAGGCCAAGCGCGACCGTCGCCAGCCCGGTGCCAAGCAGCGCAATGACCTGTGCGGCCAGCAGGTGACGATAGGTCCGATTTGCAAGAACAGTGAGCATTCCGACCTATTCATATATGTTGACTGGAGTTACCGCGCGGCGCAGCCGCCAGATCTCTCGTGATCAGGGCGCGGGATTGCCTGGTTTGGCTGGCCTGTCGGCGTGGTCTGTTTCCCGCTGACCCTAGCCCGCCGCAGGCGGTGTGGCAATCGCGGCGGCGACACGTTCGGCAGTTAGATGCGCCTGGGTTTGCAGCCAGTCGACAAGCGTGCTCACCTCAGGCCGATGGCTGTTTCGATCCGAGGGCAGCACCAGATGATGGCCATGCTGGGTCGACAGGGCAATATCGCTGGCGCGGCGCAATGTGCCGCGCTCAAGATACGGCTGGGCAAAGACATCAGCAACCAGAGCAACGCCCAGACCACGGTTGGCCAGTTCAAGTGCAATCAGCGATTGGTCGACCTTGTAGGCTGGTTCGGGGACTGTAACGCCGGGGGCGTGCAGCGCAAAGAAATGGCGCCAGGTGTCGACAACGCCGGTCATTTCGATCAGTGGCAGTCTGTCCAATTCGGGGCAGGGGGAAGTGCCTAGCAGGCTGGGTGTCGCCACTGCAATGACCGTGTTCTGGAGCAGCGGCAAGACGGGGCCATCGCGCCAGCTGCCATCGCCATAGCGAATGTCGACATCTATCGACTCGCCCTGCGACAGCTCACTCCATGATGACGACAACACCCGAAGCCGACTGGCGGGATATTGTTTTCTGTAGTCGCCCAGCAATGGCATCAGCCACAGGAGGTTCAGAGACGTGAGACAGCGCAGGGTCACCTCCTGCTCGGTCCCTTTGCCAAAGAGATTGCAGGTGGTCGCGTCAATATCGGCAAAAGCCTTGGCCACCACGGGCAGATAGGCATGTCCCAGCCGTGTGAGGCTGAGCAGCTTGTGGTCGCGGCGGAACAGCTTGTGGCCAAGCTGCGCCTCAAGCCCGCGAACCTGATAGCTGACCGCAGAAGGTGTGAGGCCCAGCTCCTCCGCCGCCAGGGTGAAGCTGCCGTGCCGCGCACTGGCATCAAAGGCACGGAGCCAATTCATCGGAGGAAGATCGCTGTACATAGGCGCAGAATACCCATGCTGCGAATTTTTTTAAGGTAGCGACGAACTATTTTTCGTTTCCGCTTTGCGATCAGCTTTGTCACGATCTGACGATAAAGACTTTGCGAACGGTCAGGCAGTGACGCGATTTGACTACATTATTATTGGCGCAGGGTCTGCGGGATGTGTGCTGGCGGAACGGCTGAGCCGCTGCGGCCGCCATAAGGTGCTTGTCCTTGAGGCTGGCGGGCGTGGGCGGTCCCCCTGGATTGCGCTGCCTCTGGGCTACGGCAAGACGTTTTTTGATCCTGCGGTGAACTGGAAATATGAAAGCGAACCCGAGGCGACGCTCGCGGGGCGGCGCGGATACTGGCCGCGTGGCAAGGGGGTTGGTGGTTCGGGCGCAATCAATGCTCTGGTCTATGCCCGCGGGGTGCCGCAGGATTTTGACGATTGGGAGGCCGCGGGCGCGACGGGCTGGAACTGGGAGACCGTGCATCAGTCCTTTGAGGCGATGGAAACCCAAGTGGCGCCCGATGGGCGGCGGCAGGGAAGCGGTGCGCTGCATGTGCAGGATGTATCGGACCAGATACACCCGGCGAACCGGCATTTCTTTGCCGCGGCGGCTGAACTGGACCTGCCGAGTACCGGCAATATCAACGATCCCGGTGGCGAAGGCGCGGCGGTCTATCGGATCAACACAAGCGCTGGTCGCCGGATGCATTCGGCGCGGGCATTTCTGGCACCCGCGCTAAAGCGGATGAATGTGACCTTGATGACCGGTGCGCTTGTGGAACGGATCATTTTTGACGGTCGTCGTGCCGTTTCGGTACAGCTGCGGCGGCGCGGCAGATTGATGACTATATCGGCCGGGCGTGAGATCATTCTGTCCGCCGGGGCTGTTGCCTCGCCCTGTCTGCTGCAGCAATCGGGGATCGGTCCTGCGGATCTGCTGAGCAGGCACGGGATCGAGGTGGTTCAGGAGCAGGCCCATGTTGGTGGCAATTTGCAGGACCATCTGGGGATCAACTATTATTTTCGCGCCACAGAGCCGACCCTTAACAATGTGTTGTCGCCCTTGAGCGGAAAGCTCCACGCCGCCCTGCAGTATGCGATACGCCGCAGGGGCCCGCTGGCGCTGTCGGTGAACCAATGCGGCGGGTTTTTCCGCAGCGCGCCGCATCTGGGCCGCCCTGACCAGCAGCTCTATTTCAATCCGGTGACCTATACCACTACGCCTGACGGCAAGCGTGAGGTGATCCAGCCGGATCCGTTTGCCGGGTTCATTATCGGCTTTCAACCCGCCCGTCCGACCAGCAGGGGCCGGATCGACATTCGCAGCGCCGACCCAACTGCCCCTCCGCTGATTCAGCCCGGCTCTCTCGCGACTGAGGAAGACCGCGCGCAGGTTATCGCAGGGGGGCTGCTCTGCCAGAGGTTGACAGGCACATCGGCATTGACCCGGCTGATCGAGGCTCCAATGGGGCCTGATCTGCGGCAGATGACAGATGCCGACATCCTGTCGGATTTCCGCGAACGCTGTGGCACGGTGTTTCATCCGGTCGGGACCTGCCGTATGGGGGCGGATGCAAGCACCGCCGTTCTCTGCCCCAAGCTGAAGCTGCACGGGTTTGACGGGCTGCGGGTCGTGGATGCCTCGGTCTTTCCCAATATCACCTCGGGCAATACCAATGCTCCGACTATGATGCTGGCCCATCGGGCGGCTGATCTTATTCTGGAGGCCGGATGAATACGCCCTATTCAGCCTCGGGTGCGGTGCCGCTGCAGGATGATCGCGGACAACAGGACATCGGGCCGCGCATTTGCCGGATCGAGACATTCTGCACGCCCTTGGTGGGGTTTGTCCGGGTTACCTCGGAGGATGGCCAGCAGGGTTGGGGGCAGGTTTCGACCTATAACAGCGATCTGACCTGCGAGATCCTTCATCGGCAGGTGGCGCCCTGGGCCTTGGGCCGGGGTATGGATGCACTTGAGGCGGTGATCACCGAGATCCCGCTGCGCGAGCATAAATATCCGGGAACCTATCTGCGGCGTGCGATGGCGGGCTTTGATACGGCGGTGTGGGATTGGCGCGGCCGGGTGGCCGAAAAACCAGTGGCGGTGTTGCTGGGCGGCTCGCCGGGTCCGGTCCGGGCCTATGCCTCTTCGATGCGGCGCGATATCACACCACTGGACGAGGCGGACCGGCTCAAAACCCTGCGTGACAGCCACGGGTTTGACGCATTCAAGGTGCGGGTCGGCGCCGAATGCGGCGAAGACCGGGATGAATGGCCGGGGCGGACGGAGACGATCATTCCGACGATCCGGGCAGCATTGGGAGATCAGGTCTCCCTGCTGGTTGATGGCAATTCCGGGTTTTCCCCGAAACGCGCCATTGAGGTAGGCCAGCACCTGCAGGACCATGGGTATGAGCATTTCGAGGAACCCTGCCCCTATTGGATGCTGGAGCAGACGGCGGAGGTGACCCGCACGCTGGATCTGGATGTGGCGGGCGGTGAGCAGGATTGGGATTTGCAGGTCTGGCGTCGTATGATCGAGATGCGCGCGGTTGATATCATCCAGCCGGATATTCTGTATCTGGGCGGGATGACGCGAAGTATGCAGGTTGCGCAGCTGGGTGCGGCGGCGGGGCTGCCCTGCACGCCGCATTGCGCGAACCTGTCTCTGGTCACCCTTTTCACGATGCATATGCTCCGCGCCGTCGATCTGCCCGGGCGCTATCTGGAATTCTCTATCGAGGGCGATGACTATTATCCCTGGCAGCGGGATCTGTTTGTCACTGATCCATTCCGCATCGACAACGGTCAGGCGACGGTCACTGATCAGCCCGGCTGGGGCATCGAGATCAACCCGGAGTGGCTGTCAAAGTCGACATATAACTGTAGCGAGATTTAGATGTGCCCTGTGCGCTTCTGACGGCCGGTTGGTTCGGCGTCAGGGCGCTACCGAGCTGGCGCGCGAGTGGGGGTGTCGAGAAATTGACAAAAATACTCGTCTTTGCGGTTGCAGAGTGACCCGTGTCGCCCCATTTGTGGGCCAAGATGCCCGGTAACGCATAAGGTTCGATATGCCCAAGACTCCCAGCCCCTGCATTGATGTCTGCAAATTCAAGCGTGAGGGACATTGCATCGGCTGTTCGATGACCAAGGCCCAGAAGTCGCTGTTCAAAGCGTTGAAGAAAGACAGCCACAGGCGCGCGTTTGTCAGGATGCTGACCGCGCAGCAGGGCCAGCTGGGAAAATACACACATTGGGACCTTGCCTACCGCAGGAAACTGGCAAAACGAAAAATCGCGGCAGAGGAGATCCTCTGACCGCGATTATATGTCTTTGCCGGTCTGGGTTGTTCACCCACCGCCGTTGTCGTGTCAGCCCGCCAGATGCGAGCGCAGGAACCAGGCAAATTTTTCATGGGTCTGGCCGCGCGCAATGCACAGATCCTCGGTCAGCGTATCACCATGATCGGCGGCCAGCGCACCGCAGCCTGCAAGGGTCGCGGCGAGGGTTTCCTGCGCTTCCATCATGATCCGGATCATTTCCTGATCGGTCGCATGGCCGTCGTGTTCGGCAACTTTGGAGCGTTTCAGCATCCCGGCCAATGTGCCCTCGGCATGGGCATCCAGTGCACGTACGCGCTCGGCAAGGTCGTCCTGCCCCAGAAAGTGATCTTCGTAGATCTTCTGGAACAGATCATGCAGCGGGCCGAATGCCATGCCCTTGACGTTCCAGTGGAAATTCTGGGCCAACATCGTGGTGACAGCGGTTTCTGCCACGGATTGGTTCAGAGCATCGGCGATTGCGGTTTTGGCATCGGTCGAGAGTGCAGCAGCGGTCTGTGTCATCATGTTCCCCATTGTTCCATAAAATAGCTGGCTGGCAGGAAGCTGGCTTGCTGTGACACACAACATAGCCATCCGGGGGCATATGGCAAGAGTTTTTAGAACGATTCTAAAACTTAGGAAATTGCTCGGAAATACGGCCCAGAAGAAACCCGATGTAGCGCCGCCGCGCCGGGTCGATTTGCGACCGCAGCAAGAAGCCGAGGCTGTCATAATCCTTTGCTGATACACAGGACAGGCAGCGCATCACCCAAGCTTCGTCGAACGAGACCTCTGCCGTGCCGGGGCGAAACCATTTGATTCGACGTGGCATTGCCTCTGGCAGGCATTTCACAAAAGTATCGACATAGGTGCGTCTGGCATCCTCTCCATCGACACAGAGCAGCGCGCAGGCTTCGAACAGATCGGTCCGCGCAGCGGCGCGGCAGCCCATCGCCGCAAGACGCAACGTATTGAGTGCATTATATTCCTGCTCATCGAGCAGGGGGATACTGCGCAACCGGTCAGGGGTCGTCACCTGCGGCAGGGACAAGGTCTGCACTGGCATCATGGGTGATGAATCCGTCTATCTAGAGGGGCACTCGGGCACCCCGGTCAATTCCTGACTAAATATATTGGTTTTATGGGCGCTCACAAGAGATGAACAGGCGCGCCAGTAAAATTCGCGCTGTATGCCCTGCGGCGGGCGTATTAGCTGCGGTTCTCCGCAACCAGCGCCAGCAGCTCTTCCTTGGTGCGGGAAATATGTCGGGTCAGGGCGTCGCAGGCGGCCTCGACATTGCGGGCCTGCGCCAGTGCGAGGAGGTCGCGATGCTCGGCCTTGGCGGGTTCGCGCTGTTTCATCACGCTGAGATGCATGCGCACAAACCGGTCGGAATGAAGGCTGAGCCCCTGTAGCATTTCATTGGTCAGCTTACGTTCGGCAGCAGCATAGAGCGCAGAGTGGTAGCGGTGGTTCAATGCGCCCCAGGTTGCCACGTCATCAGCATCATAGGAGGCGTCCATTTCATCCAGGATCTGGCTGCATCTTGCGAAGTCAGTGCTGGTCATCGCAGGGATCGAGCGACGGAACAGATCGACCTCGACCAGGATGCGCAGATCAAAAATCTCCGCGATTTCGCGCAGCGAATGTTTGGTGACTGTTGCCCCGCGGTTATTCGCAAAAAGGACCAGCCCCTCGGCATCGAGCCGCTTCAGAGCTTCGCGCACCGGCATCCGCGAGACATCGTATTCCTCTGCCAGTGCCTCTTGGCGGATCGGTTCACCTTCGGCAAGTTCACCACTCAGGATACGCTCGCGCAAATCGGCGGCGATCACGTCGGGAAGGGTGCTGCGGGAGATGGCGCGCTTGGCTGCCATGGGAGCCTCATGGGTCGGGGTTACGTAGGTGCCAATCTGGCGGTTGTTGTTCGGGTGTGCCCTGCTGGGCCGCGCGGATCAAGGGGCAGGGCATCACGCCCCCCAGGTGTCGCTCAGCCTGTAGCCACCGGGCCAGGGGTCATCGGGGTCCAGCATGTGCTGATGTATTCCCGTGATCCAGCCACGACCACTGATTTCCGGAATGATGGCGGGCTGGCCTCCGACGGTTGTCTGGTCGGCGATCCGGCCCTTGAAACTGGAGCCAATGATCGACACTGCCTCAAACTCCTCATCTGCGGTCATTTCCCCTTTGGCCAGCATCAGGGCCATTCGGGCCGATACTGCGGTTCCGGTGGGTGAACGATCCACCTTGCCGGGCTGGATGGCCACGGCAGAGCGACTGCGCCACCCGATGTCGGTGCGCTCCAGCGGGCCGCAAAATGCACAGAAGGAAATATGCGACCAGTCGGGATTGTCTGGATGGCTGAAACCCAGCTGCTCATTTGCCGCATCCAGAATGCAGGTTCCGATCTGTGCCAGGGCCTTGGCCTCCGCGTCGCAGATGGTCAGATCCAGATCGGCGGCCTGTACGACCACAAAACTATCGCCGCCATAGGCCGTATCCACATAGAGCGTACCGATCCCCGGGACATCCAAGGCAACGCCAATTGCCCCTGCAAAACTGGGAACATTGCGGACAAATATCCTCTCAGCTTTGCCATTTCTGCATTCGGCGCGCACCTTGACCAGCCCCCCTGGCGCTTCCAGCGTCAGATGCGTTTCCGGTTCCTGCATGGGCAGAATGCCCCCATCCAGCAGCACGGTCGCAACGCAGATCGAATTCGATCCGGACATCGGCGGCGTGTATTCCGGTTCCATAATGATAAACCCCATGTCGGCGTCGGGATGTTTGGGGGGCACCAGCAAATTGACGTGCCGGAACACGCCGCCGCGGGGTTCATTGAGGACAAAGTTGCGCAGGGTCTGGTCCTGCGCGATGAATGTGCGCTGATCCCAGAGTGTGGCGCCCGGCGGCGGTGCCACGCCGCCGACGATGACATCACCCACTTCGCCCTCGGCATGGGCGGAAATGACATGTACGGTCCTAGTGCTGCGCATCTCGGTCTCCTGCGGTCCCGGCGGGCTTGGGGCGGGCTGAAAGGTGGTCAAGGCAATCGATCGCCTGTTTCTGATGTAGCACTACAATAAATTTTAGTATATGTTTTCCTGAAGCCCACATCACAGATCATGACCAAACAGGTTCGGCTGATTGGATGGGTCACTTTGGTCAGCGCGGTGTCGGGCTGCCGGAATTTCAGGATACGGATATGGACGCCTCAGAGACGCGCAAGACAGAGACCATAAAGGCAGGCGCCAGCAAGAAAACGCGCAAGAAGGACAATTCCGAGCAGCTTGGACACGCGATCCGCCGCCGCCGCAAGGCGATGGGGATGACAATGGTGCAGGTTGCCGAGGACACTGAACTGACGCCCGGATTCATTTCTCAGGTTGAGCGGGGCATCAGCACGCCCTCGCTGTCCTCGCTGTTGTCCATCGCTGCCGCCCTGCAAACCAGCGTCGAGCAGCTGTTGAGTGTTGAGGAAGAGTTTAGAGAGTATATACATAAGGATAACCGGCAGACCTACGCTCTGGGAACCAACGGAAGATTGTATGAGAAGCTGGGGCCGGGGTTTTCCGGCGCGCTCTGCTACCCGTCGATCATTCACCGCCCACCTGGTCATGTCTCGGAGAAGATGTGCCATGAGGGCGAGGTGTTCTGCTACCTGATCTCGGGGCAGCTTGAATATCATCTGGGGGATTCGGTGCATATCATGTCGCCGGGGGATACGGTTCACCATGACTGCTCGAAGCCGCATTATTCGATCGTTCTGAGCGACGAAGAGGCGGTTGAACTTTGGGTGAGCACCATGCCGATGAAGAGCTCTGCCCGCTGAAGGATCAGGCGCAGATGCGCATATCTCTACCCTCCGGCCTTGGGGCTGATGCGGCAAGTCCGGCGTCCATCTGCAGTTGAGCCACCGGAGATTTCTACCGCAATCAGAACTTTTGCTAAAAATAATTTTAGTAATTTTAAAACCCGCGCTATGCTTCTCCACATGAGACGGAGAATCGATCTGGGAGGATCTCACAAATGACAAGAAAACTGGTGGCGGCCGCAGCTGCCCTGACCACGGCACTGACCGTACCGGCGCTGGCGCAGGATCGCGGCGGCGTGCTGAACTTTGCCCGTTACGACGGATCGACCTTGATCGACCCGATCTATGCGGATCGCAATCCGGATATCTGGATGGTTGGCAGCCTGTTCGACACGTTGCTGCGCCCCAGCGACGACGGAAATTCGGTCGTTCCTGGCCTAGCCGAGACATACAATGTCTCTGAAGATGGCACCACGGTGACCCTGACATTGCGCGACGGGATCAAATTCTCCGATGGCACACCGCTGACCGGAGAGGACGTGGTGTTTTCGCTGGATCGTGCTCGCAATGCTGATCTGAGCCCGTGGGCGGGTCTCCTCGGTACATTGGATACAGTTGCCAATAGTGGAAACGAGATCACCCTGACCCTCTCGGCACCGGATCCGACGATCCTGTCGATGCTGGCAACCTTTACCACCGGCATCGTGTCCAAAGCCGCGTTCGAGGCCGCCGAAGGCGCAACGGATCAGGAGAAGTCAGCCGCCATCTTTGCTGCAAAGAGTGCGGGCGTTGGCACTGGCCCCTTCTATCTCTGCGGGTTTGAGCAGGGCACATCGATGGATTTCTGCGCCAATGAGCACTACTGGCGCAGTGGCTCGGACGGCAAACCGCTGCCCTATCTGGACGGTGTGCATTTCGAGATTATCCCCGATGATGCCACCCGTATCCTGAAGCTGCAGGCCGGTGAGATGGATGCGGCGGAATTCATCCCGTTCTCGCGCGTGGCCGAGCTGGAGGCGGATCCGAACATCGAAATGAATCTGTTCCCCTCGACCCGGATTATCTATTCGCCGATCAATACCCGCCCGACGCGGGCAGATGGATCGCCCAATCCGCTGGCGGACGAGCGGGTGCGTCAGGCGCTGAACTATGCCACCAATAAACAGGCCCTGATCGGGCTGGTGCTGCAGGGGGCCGGCAAGCCCATGACCTCGCCTCTGATGGCGGCGGCGACCCAGCTGGCGACATCGACTGATCCGCTTTATGGCTATGATCTGGACAAGGCAAAGGCCTTGATTGCCGAGGCCGGTCTTGAGCCTGGAACCGAGATCACCTTTACGACGCTGGCCGGATCGGCGGATGACAGCACCATTTTTGCGGCACTTCAGCAGATGTGGGCGCCTTTGGGCATCGAGCTTAAGGTGGAGCAGGTCGACAATGCCACCCGTGGCGCGAAGAACCGGTCGGGTGAATTTGATATCCATACCTATGGGTGGGTCAATGATGTGAATGACCCAAGTCAGGTCACTGGTTGGCTCGGTTACTTCCCCACTGCGAAGGCCGTTGGCACAGGTTGGGAGAACGAGAAGTTCAACAGCCTGTTTGAGGCCTCGGCAACGGAAATGGATTCGGGTGCGCGTGCTGGTCAATATGCCGAGATGCAGTCGATCTATGCCGAGGCGGCGCCGCTGCTGTTCATGTACGAGACCCCGTTTGCGGTGGCCCTGTCAAAGAAGGTCAGCGGCTACGTGCAGACACCGCTGGGCAACAACCTCTTTGAGGAAGCGTCGATCAGCCGCTGATCAGTTTCGCCTTGCAATGTAAAAGCGCCGTCAGCCCTGGGGCTGGCGGTGCAGACGAACGGATGCCGGAATGGCCACTATTCAATATATTCTCAAGCGCCTGTTGCTGATGACCGTGACCTTTTTTCTGGTCATGATCATCATCTTTCTTCTGGTGCGCCTATTACCCGGAGACCCGGCAATCGCCATCGCGGGGGATCGCGCGTCGGATGCAGATCTGGCCGCTATTCGCGAACGGCTGGGACTGAATCAGCCGCTGGTGGTCCAGTTCTGGCAGTTCCTGTCCAATACCGTTCAGGGGGATCTGGGGCGCTCGATCCTGATGCGATCGCCGGTGATAGATGTGATCGCCAGCCGCCTGCCGACGACCCTGTTTCTTACGGTTTATGCCGTGGCATTGTCGGTGCTGATCGCGGGGCCGCTGGCCTTTGTTGCTGCACTGAACCGGGGGCGCTGGCCCGATGCGGTGATCCGCACCGTCTTTCAGGTCGGCCTGTCCATGCCGGTGTTTTATATCGGATTGATCTTGCTGACATTTCTAGCTGCGCAGCTGCGCTGGTTCCCGGTGGGGGGCTATGGCGACAGTTTTTCCGAGCGGCTCTACCATCTGTTTTTACCATCGGTGGCAGTCGCGCTTTATACTTCTGCGATCATCATGCGGAATCTGCGGTCGGCCATCGTTGAGGTGGTGGATGCGGAATATGTTGAATTTGCCCGTGCCAAGGGACTGTCGGCCTGGCAGATCCTGGGGCGGCATGTGTTGCGCAATGCGCTGATTTCCACAGTCACGCTGCTTGGCCTGTCCATCGGCAACCTGATGAGCGGAACCCTGGTCACCGAAACGGTGTTTGCGGTGCCGGGCGTTGGCCGGTTGATGCTGGAGGCAATCTTTGCCCGTGATTATCCGCTGATCCAGGGGCTGACCCTGACATTTGCAGTGCTGGTGTCGATCGTGTTCCTGATGACCGATCTGATCCAGAGCGCCCTAGACCCGAGGATGCGTCTGACATGACCGATGCCACAGTTCTGTCGCCCGAGGCGACGCGACCGCAGCAGAGCCGGTGGAAGATCGCGCTGCGCAAACCGGGGTTCATGATCGGTGTCGCGATTATCGCAGCCTCGACGCTGCTGGCCATCGCGCCGGGGCTCTTCGCCCCATATGATCCCAATTTCATCGATTATAACGCGGTGCGGCAGCCGCCGAGCTGGGCGCATCCTTTCGGCACCGATATGCTGGGGCGCGACAGCCTCAGCCGGGTGATCTCTGCCTATTCAGTGAATATGCAGATGGCCGTTCTGGCCACGGTCTTTGCCATGCTGATCGGGGTCACGGTTGGTGCGTTGGTGGGCTATTATCGCGGCATTGCCGATATGATCTTTGGCCGGGTCGTGGATGCCGTCATTACCTTCCCGTTTCTGGTCCTGGTGATCGCGGTTGTTGCGGTGCTGGGGCCGGGGCTTGTCAATATGTATATCGCCATCACGGCGGTGGGCTGGGTCTATTATGCCCGGCTGATGCGCGCCGAGGTGATCACCCAGATGGGCAATGACTATGCGGCGGCCGGAATTGTCATGGGATATTCTGACCGGCGCGTGATCTTTCGCCACCTGCTGCCCAATGCGATCACCCCGGTGATTGTCTACTGGATGACCGATATGTCGCTGGCCATTCTTCTGGGATCATCGCTTGGATACCTCGGTTTGGGGGCGCAGCCACCGCAGGCTGAATGGGGTGTCCTGATTGCCGAAGGGCGCAATTTCATCACCACGGCCTGGTGGCTCAGTCTGATGCCGGGCATCGCCATCGTGCTGACCGGGATCGGGTTCTCGCTGATCGGCGACGGGCTGGCCGATCTGTTGCGGCCTCGCGGTTAAGGGGAAAGAGAGTATGAGCATGAAAGAGACCCAGCCGATACTTGAGGTCCGTAACCTCTGTACGACGTTTCGACGCGGCGGTGTGATGCTGCCTGCGGTCCGCGATGTCAGCTTTGATGTGCGACAGGGTGAGGTTCTGGGGCTTGTCGGCGAAAGCGGCTCGGGGAAGAGCGTCACGCTCAGGTCGATCCTGGGGCTGACCCGTCGCCATGGAGAGGTCACAGGCGAGGTGCGCTGGCAGGGGCGGGATATTTCCCGCCTGTCGGATCGGCAGCTGCGCCAGGTGCGCGGCGGTGAGGTTGCAATGATCTTTCAGGAGCCGATGACGTCGCTCAACCCGCTTTTGACCGTGGGCCTGCAGCTGACCGAGACACTGAAGGCACATACCGATCTGCCGCGTGCGGCGCGTCGGGACCGGGCGGTCGAGATGCTGGATCATGTCGGTATCCCGGCGGCTGCTTCTCGGTTGCAGGATTATCCGCATCAGTTTTCGGGCGGGATGCGGCAGCGGGTGATGATTGCCATTGCGCTGGCGGCGCAGCCGAAGCTTTTGTTGGCGGATGAACCGACCACAGCGCTGGATGTCACCATTCAGGCGCAGATCCTTGATTTGATCCTGCGCCTGTCTGAAGAGATGAACATGGGCGTGATCCTCGTTACTCATGATCTGGGGGTCGTTGCGCAGACCTGCGAGAATGTTGCGGTGATGTATGCTGGGCGGATCGTCGAGCAGGGGGCGGTGCGGCAGGTGCTGCGCACGCCGCGCCATCCCTATACGGCCGGATTGATGCAGTCGGTGCCACAGGATGTGCCGCCACGGACGCCGCTTTACTCTGTGCCCGGTACGCCACCTAGTCTGGAGATGCTGCCCCGAGGCTGTGCCTATGCGCCCCGTTGCGATGCACGGACTGAGGCCTGCCTGAATGCGCGCCCGCCATTGGAGGCGATCAGTGCCGGGCGTCGCGCGGCCTGTTTCAATCCGGTTCCTGCGGTCCAGGGAGAGGTGGCATGACTGATCCGGTGATGGAGATCGACAATCTCAGCCTGACGTTTCATCTGCCGCGCAGCCTGATTGATGTGATGCGCAAGCAACCCGGTCGCGCCGTACGCGCGCTGAACGGCGTCAGCCTGGCGCTGAGGAAGGGAGAAACCCTAGGTGTTGTCGGAGAATCCGGGTGCGGAAAATCGACATTGGCGCGCTGCATCGTCCGGCTTTACGAGCCGCAGGGTGGCAGCATTCGCCACCATGGGCAGGATATATTCGCCGACGGCGCGCGCAGCGACCGCAGCTATAACCGGCGCGTGCAGATGATGTTCCAGGATCCCTATTCGTCGCTCAACCCGCGTATGACCTGCGGTCAGATCCTGAGCGAAGCCTTGCAGGTCCATAAGATGCGCCCCTCCGACGAGATCCCGACACGAGTCGCGGAGCTGCTGGATTTGGTGCGGCTGCCCGCAGATGCGGCGCAGAAACTGCCGCATGAGTTCTCCGGTGGCCAGCGTCAGCGGATTGCCATTGCCCGTGCGCTGGCGGTGGAGCCTGAGGTGCTGATCGCCGATGAGCTGGTATCGGCGCTGGATGTCTCGGTTCAGGCGCAGGTGGTGAATCTTCTGCTGGAGCTGCAGGAGCAGCTGGATCTGACCATCCTGTTTGTCGCCCATGATTTGCGGCTGGTGCGCCATGTCTCCCACCGTGTCGCAGTGATCTATCTCGGCCGCATCGTGGAAATCGGCGACAGCGAGCGCCTGTTTGCCAGTCCGGCGCATCCGTATTCACAGGCGTTGCTGAGTGCGGCCCCGTCGCTTGATCCCGATGACAAAGGGGATGCGATCCGGTTGGAGGGAGAGCTGCCGTCGCCGCTGAACGTGCCGCCAGGGTGCCCGTTCCATGTGCGCTGCGCCCACGCTTCGGAAATTTGCAGGCGGGATGTCCCGCACCTGCGTCCTCTTGGCGACCGTGGCGAGGTCGCCTGCCATCTTGCGGAAGAGATCAATCAAAATGGATGACATGTTGAGCGGGCCCCCTGCCGCTGCCCGCATTGCCGATCTGCGCCGCGAGCTGCGTGCCCGCGATCTGGATGCCTTCATTCTGCCCCGGTTTGACGCGCATCAGGGGGAATATGTGGCTCCCCATGACGAACGCCTTGCCTATGTCACAGGTTTTACCGGATCGGCTGGAATGGCCATCATCACGGCTGAGACCGTCGCCGTGTTTGTGGATGGCCGCTATACCGTGCAGGTCGCAAATGAATGCTCAGGACCGCTGTTTTCGCGGCTTCACATTTTTGAACAGCCACCGGAACACTGGCTGGGCGCGGTTGCGCAGGCAGGCTGGCAGATCGGGTTCGACCCGATGCACCTGCCACCCGGCTGGTTCGATCGGTTTGCCGCATCCGCTGTGCAGGCCAGTGCGACGATGTTGCCGCAAGGCGACAATCCGGTGGATGCGATCTGGTCGGACCAGCCGCCAGCGCCGACCGGGCGGATCAGCGTTTTTCCGATGCAATGGGCCGGGCGGAGCAGTGCCGAGAAATGTGCGGATCTTGCAGCATATCTGAGCGAGCAGGACGCCGCATGTCTGGTTGAGACACAACCTGACAATATTGCCTGGCTGCTGAACGTGCGTGGGGATGACGTGGCCTTCAACCCGATGCCGCAGTCCTTTCTCATTGCCGAGAGAAACGGGACGGTCACTTGGTTCGTTGATCCGGCCAAGCTGGATGATGAGGTCAAGGATCACCTGCCGGACATCGCGACCGCCCAGCCGGTCTCGCAGTTTCTTGGCGCTCTTCAAAGCCGATGCAACGCCGGAGAACGGATCCTGTTTGATCCGGATTTTTCGCCGGTTGCGGTGCGTCATACTATTGCCGACGCCGGGGCGACTGCGGCTGCGGTGGCCAGTATATTGACCCGGACCAAATCCGTTAAGAATCCGGTCGAAATCGCCGGTCTGCATGATTGCCATCTGGAAGACGGGGTGGCCTGGGTCGAGTTCTCGGCCTGGTTGGCGCAGACGGTTCCTGCGCGCGCGGCGGCTGGTGAGCCAGTGACCGAGCGTGAGGCGGAAGCACAGATCCTGTCCTGCCGACAGGCGCGTCCGGGTTTTCTGACCGAGAGCTTTCAGACGATCTCAGCCGCGGCAGGCAATGCTGCAATGTGCCACTACGCGGCCACCAACGGGCGTAATGCTCCGATAATGCCACAGAATCCCTATCTGCTGGACAGCGGCGGCCAGTATGACACCGGGACCACCGATGCCACGCGCAGCTATGCCTTCGGGATGCGCCCCGACGGCTATGACCGGGCGTATACGGCGGTGTTTCGCGCGTTCCATGCGCTGGCCACGCTGCGGTTTCCCCGGGGTACGCAGGGCCATCATATAGATGCGATCTGTCGGCGACCGCTCTGGGACCTCGGCTTGGATTACGACCATGGCACCGGTCATGGCATCGGACATCGGCTCTCGGTGCACGAGCACCCGCAACGCATCGGCAAGCCCTATAATCCGGTGGATCTGGTGCCTGGCATGGTTGTGTCGATCGAGCCGGGCTATTACGAGGCCGGGCGTTTTGGCATCCGGATTGAGAACATCTTTGAGGTTATTGAAGAAAGTGATGGGTTCCTCAGCTTTCGCAATATGACGCTTGCACCAATACAAACCGACATGTTGATCCCGGCAGATCTGAGTGAGGACGAACGCTGTTGGCTGAATACGTATCATCAGGATGTGCTGCAGCGGTTATCGCCCTTGGTCAGCGATGCAGCGGGCCGGTGGTTGTCGGCGGCGACGGCCCCGATCTAGAGGTCTGTCTCTCGCTTTGCTGCGCGGCGGCCAGTCCTCGTTCGGGGCTGGCCTAAAATATATCTTCAATCTAATTGAAAACTGCTGGGTAAACCGGTTGGGGGACTGCCCCCGGCGCGGTGGGTCAACACTTTGTTCAGGCGAATATGCGAGAGGTTGTGCAAGACGAGCCTTCCAAGTGGAGATATGAATGCCAGCTCTGTTCAACACAATATCAGGCAAGCTACTTGCCGCGACCACGGTTGCAATTACCGGGCTGATGCTCTGCTTCAGCGTATTTACGGCCCTCAATGAATCTGCACAGGTCAGGGAGCGGGTATTGGAGGGCGCGTCGCAGCGAGCCTCAGATATCGCGCAAAGCCTGTCGTCTCAACTGGTCGAAGCGACCTCAGCTGCGGCGGCGCTAGGCGGCGCGCTATCCGGATATATCGAAGATGGCGATGCAACCACCGCCGATCTGATCAAGATCATGGAAGGCGTCCCCGGCCGCTATGATCTTGTATTCTCTTCCTGGATGTCAGCGATTCCGGACGGCGCCACCGAAGATTACATTACCGGTGAAGAGGGGCGAAATGCCGATGGTATCTTTGCCGCCTACTGGACCAAAGCGGAGTCCGGCGGGCTGAATTTCGAGACGTTCAACGTTGATCCCAATGACACATCCGAGTGGTATCGCCTGCCGATCGACAGTGGCGAGAGCGTCATCACCGAACCTTATCTCTCAAATGAAAACCGCCTGCTGACATCGGTGTCGGTGCCTGTGAATGCACAGGGCCAGATCGTCGGTGTTGCCGGTGTCGATATCGTGCTCGATAATCTCGGTGATTTTGTCCGGGGGCTGTCGGTTTATGAAGGCGGCAGTGTGATGCTGCTGGGCCAGGGCGGCAAATGGTTGTCACATCCTGACCCGGAAATGCTGATTCAGGCCTTTGAAGGGGAAGAGGTGGCAGATTTCCAGGCCGCTGTCGAAACCGGAGAGGTGCAGATTGTTTCGGATCGCGCTGATGGGTCGACACGCCTGTTCTTTCCTTTCACCGCCTACGGCATGAACAAGACCTGGGTTGTCGTCTTGGATGTGCCACGCCATGTCTTCGTCAACCCGGTAAAGGCAAGCATCTACGAACAGCTGATCGCCAATGTTCTCTTGCTGGCGCTGACGCTGGCCACCATCTTCTTCTCGGTGCGCTCGCTTGTCCGGCGTCCCCTGGGGCGAATGCTTGGGGTCATGAAGGATCTTACCGCCGGGAAGGTGCATCAACCCGTTGATATTCCAAAGCGTAAAGATGAGATCGGGGCGATGGCCCTGTCCATCGAGACCCTGCGCCAGGGTTTGGCATCCAAGGAGGAGCTGGAAGCAAATCAGCTGCGCGATCAGCAGCAGCAGCAGGCGGTTGTTCAGGCCCTTGCCCAGAATTTGCAACAGCTGGCTTCCGGGCGGCTGGATGTCAAAATCCACGATGAAATGCCCAGCCAGTATGAGGGGCTGCGCCAGGACTTCAACAATACTGTTGAACAGTTGAGCAAGCTGATCACCTCGGTCAATGACTCGGCACGTTCGATCGATACCGGATTGACGGAGATTTCCTCGGCAACCAACGATCTGTCGCAGCGCACAGAACAATCCGCGCTTCAGCTGGAAGAGACTGCGGCGTCGCTGAGCGAACTCACGCAGAACGTCCAGCATGTCGCCAGCGGCGCGCGCGAAACTGAGGCATTGGTCACATCCGTGAATCAGAGTGCAACAAACAGCTCCGCGGTTGCCCGGGAGACGGTTGATGCGATGGATTCGATTGCCGCCACCTCCGAGCAGATCACCCGGATCACCGGTATGATTGACGATATCGCGTTTCAGACAAACCTGCTTGCCCTGAACGCCGGTG
Organism: Phaeobacter sp. JH20_02; assembly: GCF_048056915.1. NCBI lineage: Bacteria > Pseudomonadati > Pseudomonadota > Alphaproteobacteria > Rhodobacterales > Roseobacteraceae > Phaeobacter > Phaeobacter sp. JH20_02. Next base: position 217,823 of record NZ_JAYMVP010000001.1, read on the forward strand.
TTGAAGCCGCGCGGGCTGGCGAAGCCGGCCGCGGGTTCTCGGTTGTTGCCGCCGAAGTCCGCAGTCTTGCGCTGCGTTCGTCTGAATCGGCGCTAGAAATCAAGAAGCTGATTACCGCCTCCGCAGCGCAGGTGGCCCATGGCGTGGATCTGGTCGGCAGGACCAATTCCTCTCTGGAGACCATTATGAATGCCATTGGCAGCATTTCGGAACATGTTGGCGATATTGCCAAACAGGCCGACGAGCAATCCAGGGGCATTTCGGAGTTGAATGGCGCGATGAGCACACTGGAAGCTGCCCAGCAGCAGAATGCCGCCATGTGCGAGGAGACCGCCGCCGCCTGCAGTTCGCTGGACCATGAGACAACCAATCTGTCGCGGCTGGTCACAGCCTTTCAGACTGGAGATGCTGGCCGCCAGCCCGTGCAGAGTGCGCAGCACCACAGTTATACGGCTGCGGCCTAGGGCGCTGACTTAGACTGCTCTGGAGGCGCGGGCGTCACTGGGTGTCCAGGCGGGGTCGGTGAGTCCGAGAGTAGCTCCGCCAAATGCTTGAGAGCCACCACTCCTTTGAGTGGTGGCTCTCGTCTTTGATGTCCGCTGTTGCTGCCGGTGATGGCCCCGTGTCGGATCTTTGGGTCATTCCTGAGCTGGATGGTTTGCAGTCCGGCAGCGTTTCCGTGATCTGAGTTTCCTGCAATCAGCGAGGTCGCAAGGATGACACGCTAACGCCAACTCTGGTTGATTGAAGTGGTTTGTTGCGGGGCGGCGCAAAGCAGGTTTGACGATCCAGATCCCTATCATGCCGGGTAGTGGTGCAGCACCCGATTGAGATCATTCAGTCTGGAGCATCCATTGTCCGCTGCCCATCAGCGTGCGAACGACCAGCGGATGTTTGATCCTGACGGGGCGACGATCCTGAGCTGGCTCGCGGTCTGTTGGCACCCCTGCGGTGGGAGCGGTGCCAACCGGAAGCCTGTCAAAGCAGATGGGCGGGTGTTGCTTCAATACCGCGCGGCTCTTTCAGCGGTTTCCATGGTTCTGGGCGGCAAGGCAGCCTCTGCTTCCTGAGTGTCCGATGCTGCACCGTATCGCCTTTGACCATGGTACCGGCTTTTGTCCGCTGCGCGCACCGAACGGCCTAGCTCCTCGAAACCTCGACATGGCGTCATGAGATGGCTGGCGTCGGCTGGAAAGGTGCTGCGGATCATAGTTTGGCTGCGAAGGCCGGTAGGCCTGCGACTTGAGATGCGGGTGCAAATCAGAATGCTGACGGCAGTCGCCGGTGGAAACGTCTACTGGTGAGCGCCAGGCTCAATTGGATTGCTATCTCTTCTGTTGCGGATCTTTCCCAGGATTTGCTGCAAGCGGTCGCCGCCCACGAGGAGGATCATGATCAGATAGGTGGGGATTGCGACCGCAAGTTGAGCCATAAGCTGTGGGGTGCCATACATCGGCGGCCCCAACTCACGTAGCGCGAAGAGCGCAATGGACATCATTGAGACAGAAATCAGCGCGGGGCGCAGTGCATCGAAGATATAGGTTGTCGCCGAGATTTCGAGGGTTTTCAGAGTTTTGCGCGTGGCGACCGGCCAGAGCAAGAAGGAAATGCCAACCAATGCGGACATGATCCTGTTCAGACCCTCCGGGGCCAGCAGCAGGATCGCTGCAAATCCAGACAGGCTGACGACACATTCAAATCCGAACCACCAACGTGCATGACCGGAGAACCTGAGCAAAGAGGCCTGCATGACGCCGATACTCATCATCAGGCTGAGCATTGCAAAACACTGGAGCGGGTAGATCGCGGCGAGCCATTTGCTGCCAAAGACGAAGGGTATCGCCGTCGGGGCCACAATGATGAAGCCGATGAATAGCGGCAAGGCGGCGGTTGCAGCGGCGAAGCTGCTGAGGATAAACGCTTCCCGCTGTTGTTCTTTTTCAGTTTGCAGACTGGCAAATAGGACCCTTGTGACAGGCAAGAGCGTGCCAATGGTAAGCTCCTGCAGGATTTCACACATTCTGCGGGCGAAAAAGAAGATGCCGAGCACTGCTGGGCCGGCGACGATCCCGAGCAGGATCTGGTTGATCTTGGTCGGTTCGATCATCCGGCCACCCATCGTCAACAGGGTAAAGCCGCGCAGATCCGTCAAAGCGGCCCTCGAGAGCTGTAGCCCAGGGCGCCAGCCAGCGGCCCAGTAGGAGACGACGCAGCCGACAATCGCGGTAATGACCTGTGCCCAGACCAGTGCCCAGATGGCATATCCTTGCAACACGAGCAGCAGGCAACCTGCCGCGCCCAGCCCATTTGCAAGGGTTGTCCGCAACGCAATATGACGAAACTCCATCCGCCGGTTCACCAGTGCCGCGGGAATATTTCCAAGTGATACGAACAGGATACGGAGCGACAGCACAGGCAATATGATCGCAAGTGCCTCGAGTTTGGTCCAGGACGCGATCATCGGCGCACAGAGAACCAGGATCGCAATAGTGGCCAGTGCGATCACCATCGTCAGCCAGAATGCGCTGTCCAGATGGCTCTGCCTCAGGTCGCTGCGTTGAATGATGGCGTCTCCAAGCGGCAGCGGCACCAATGTCATGACCCAGATGACGATCGAGGTGGCCAGAGCCACGGCGCCAAAATCGGCGGGCTCCAGCAATAGAGAGGTCACCAGGAACACAACCACGGTCAAGCCGTTGCTGACCATGATGTTGACGAAGGACCAGAACACGCCAATCAGCGCCAGGCGGCCGCGGCCCTGCGATATATGGCTGAGTGTCGAAGCATCGGTATTGCTGTCGTGCATTCTGTTGGTCCCGCTTTTGCAGTTAGGGAGCATAATCTGCCGCGGCTGTCACCCTTGGTACAGACCCTGATCCCTATCGCCGTTGGCTGAACATTACCGCAGAGGGCTTAATGGCCCGTTTACCGTCCGGTGCGCGCAATGACTGAGCGGCCGGTCAGCAGGATCAGTTTGATATCAAAACCGAATGTCCGCCGCTTCAGGTAATCAACGTCAAAGGAGACCCGATCAGCATAGCTGACATCGTTGCGACCTGATACCTGCCACAGCCCGGTGATTCCCGGTCTTTGGCTCAGATATGCAGAAGCGGCTGGACCATATCTGTGCAGTTCGCAGCGCACGATCGGGCGCGGCCCGACAAAGCTCATATCACCGCGCAGCACGTTCCAGATCTGTGGCAGCTCATCAAGACTACTGCGGCGGAGGAACAGGCCAAAGCCCGTGACCCGTGGATCGCGGCTGAGCTTGCGGTCGCGGGCCCATTCGCTGGCCGCTTGAGCGTCCGACTTGAGATGCTCGGCCAGAATATCCTCCGCGCCGTGGATCATGGTACGGATTTTCCAGCAGGTGAAGGGTATTCCGTCCTTGCCGATACGAGTATGACCGAAGAGCCCTGGCCCGCCATCGCGTCGGCTGATGAGCCAGAGGAGCGCGATAACCGGGGCGAGGGCGGGCAGAAGAGCCAGCGCAAGTGACAGATCAAGAAGGCGCTTTCCGATTCTTGCATAAATATCGAAGCGCGGTTCTGCCGCCTGACCGCTGTCTGATGGCGCGCGCAGGTGGTCAAAATTCGTAATGTCGCTCATGCCTTACCCCGATCTTCAGCCTCGCGGTGTCGACATTTATGTCGACAGGGTCGCTGGCCGATTTTCTGGCTGCGATCTCGTCCGCCTTTCCTAAGATTTGATTCAAATTCGTGGCAAGATTTTGTCGTAAACAAAGTCATGCTGGGGCGTTCTCAAGACGGGGTATGCAGATCGGCAGCCAGGCTGAACAAGCGTTCCCGAGCTGGTGATGCGGCCGAACAGTTGAATTGACAGCCGCCGTTCGGCGTATTAATTTGATCGGTGAAATAAATATCATCACCAGGACTTCCGGGGTTCTGCACCCAAAGGACGCCCCTGTATGCCATCATCCAGCCAGCCTCGCTCCAGAGCCTTACAGCAGCACTCGCATCTGCGGGACGATGCTGACGAGAGATTGCGTTGGCTCGATCTGGAGAATGATCATCTGCGGCTAAGGGTGATGAACCTTGGCGCCATAACGGCCTGGCTGGATCTGCGCGATGGTGAAATCTGGCAACCCATGGTGCTGGGATATGCCGATATGGCGGCCTATCTGGGGGATCCGTATTATCTGGGTGCCATTGTTGGCCGGGTGGCCAATCGGATTGGCGGGGCGGGTTTCCACCTCGCGGGTCGCGAGGTTTCTCTTAATGCCAATGAAGGGAGCAACCAGCTTCACGGCGGCGCGCAGGGGCTTGGACGGGTGTTCTGGGATATGCGGCGGCTGGGGGCCGGGGCGGTTGAATTGCGCCACTTCTCCGCGGATGGTGAAAACGGCTATCCGGGCGGTGCCGATATCCGGCTTAGGATTGCCGTGTCCGGCACAACGGTCAGCTATTATATGACAGCTTCGGTGGACCAGCTCACCCCGATTAGCTTGGCGCAGCACAACTATTATACGCTTGGTATCAAGGGCGATATCTGGGAGCATCGCCTGCGCAGCAGCGCCGAGAGCTATCTGCCGCTGCGCCGGGATGGGGTGCCTACGGGTGAAATTGCACCAACCAGCGGCACCAGATTTGACTATCGCGCTGGCCGGAGCTTTGCCGCGCTGGATCCAGAGCGGCTTGGCACGGATATCCATGTGAATTTCCCCCCGAACGCTTCGGGTGATATGCGCGAGGTAGCCCAGCTTGGCGCCTCCAATGGTGTTGTCATGCGGGTTTTTTCAGATCAACCGGGTGCGCAGATTTACACGGCGAGTCATCTGAACAGTTCCTGCGCCGCGCGGGATGGACAGCGGTTGGCACCCTTTTCTGCCGTCTGTATCGAGCCGCAGGGTTTGCCGGATGCGGTAAATCAGCCCCATTTCCCGAGTGTTATGGTGGACCCCGGTCATCCGTATCGCCAGAAGTTGCTGCTGAAATTTTCCGTAGCGGAGAGGGAGCAAGATGGCTGAATACCGGCGTCGATATCGCCTGTGTGGCGCGATTGCGATCTGCATAACGAACGCGACCTTCGCCTGTGCTGGTAGCGCTGAGGAACAGTCCATGAATTTGGATCTGGGGCCGCGGCCAAGCTTTGCCCCGCAGATACAGGCAGAGGTCGAGCTGGGCCAACTGCTGTTTTATGATCCCATTCTATCGGGCAACCGCAACATCAGCTGCGCCAGCTGCCATCATCCACGGTTTGGCACAGGTGACGGCGTCTCCCTGTCGCTGGGCGAGGGCGCAACCACGCTTGGCCCTGAGCGGCGCGCGGATCCGGACAACCGTCCTGAACAGCGTATTCCGCGTAATGCGCCTGCGCTCTGGAATCTTGGCGCTGATGATATGGATGTGATGTTCCACGACGGCCGACTGGAGGCTGACCCCGCATATGGGTCGGGTATCCGCACGCCGTTGGAAGGTGATATGGTCGCAGGATTCGATTCCGCGCTGGCCGCACAGGCGATGTTTCCGGTGCTTTCGGCAGATGAGATGGCTGGCCACTACGGCGAAAATGATGTCTCGCGCGCGGTACGTCTGGGTCAGCTGAGCCATCCCGGTGGGGCATGGGATATCATCGCGGGCCGGGTCGCAGAGATCCCCGAATATCGGCAGCGTTTCGATGAGGTTCTGGGAGCGGAAGAACCCATCCGCTTTACCGATATCGGCAATATGCTGGCGGCGTTTATCCGGTTTGAATGGCGCGCTGATGACAGCCCGTTTGATCGTGCTCAGCTGCATGGAGAGGCCCTGCCCACCACAGCAGCAAGGGGGCAGGAGCTTTTCTACGGGAGCGCCGGATGCAGCCAGTGCCATACAGGCTGGTTGCAGACGGACAATAGGTTTCATGCAATCGCGATGCCGCAGCTTGGTCCGGGCAAGGCCGCCCGATTTGAAACCCACGCCCGCGACGAGGGGCGGTTGCGGGTGACTGGAAACCCGGATGACGCTTACCGCTTTCGCACCCCGTCGCTGCGCAATGTCGCGCTGACAGCGCCCTATGGGCATAACGGCGCCTATGCCACTTTGGAGGCTGTTGTGCGTCACCATCTGGATCCCGTCGCGGCGCTGATGTCTTATGATCGCAGCCAGGCGGTCTTGCCCGGTCTTGATGGGGTGTCGGATTGGGCCGTCATGGATGATCCGGTCGAGCTGGAGCGTATCGCGGCGGCGAATGATCTGGATCCGATTGCGCTAAGTGACGGCGATATTGCCGATCTCGTGGACTTTCTGGAAGCGCTGACCGACAGCGCCGCAGCCAAGGGGCGGCTTGGGGTGCCGGATAGCGTTCCATCGGGCCTGCCGGTGGAACGCTGATCTACCGGTCCAGGAGTCTATTGTGTTCGGGTAAGATGCTGGTTGGGCGTGATTTCTTGCCAGATTGTGGTTTCCCCATCCGGCCAGATAACGCGCAACCGCAGATCATCGCTCTCTCCCAGACCGAAGTGCAGATCCCCGGCAGAGCCGCCCGCATGGCCGCCGCCCACAGTGATCTCGCGGGTGTGTATCCTTATGCCTGTGTCCAGCTCGACGAAGGCACCAATTGCCTGCGTGTTCGGGGCAGTGCCCTTGAGTGACAGGCTCAGCCAGTTTCCGGATGGGCTGGTGGTGTTCTGGTAGAGTTCCATTGGCGCGCGCCGGTTGATCACGGCAAGGTCAAGCTGCCCATCGAGATTGAGATCGCGCAGCACGGCGCCGCGAGAACGTTCCATGCTGGCAATACCCGCAGCGGCGGCCATGTCGGCAAAACGCCCATCTGCCCCTTGAATCAACAGGGTATTCGGGTCGCGCATGGCGGCATCGGGCATCTGTTCGACATTTCCCTTGGTGACAAAGATATCGTCATGCCCATCGTTGTTCACATCGCCAAAATCCGCGTGCCACCCAGTGGATGGTCGCCCGTCACCGCCGCTGGTTGGGCGGTGGGCGGTGGTGCCGTAATCATAAGTCACATCGCGGTAGGCGGGGCCGGTGCCGCTTGGATCAAACAGCTGTAGTTTCTGATCTCCCATCGAGGTGAGGTAGACATCCGAAAACCCGTCACCGTTCAGATCGCGAGACGCTATCCCCATCCCCCAGAGGTGAAAGGGCAGCCAGCCGTCGTCCTGCTGGTAGAGCTTTGGCGGCGTGGTCATTTTCCACATCTGCTCCTGCCCACCCCGGACATAGTAATGTCGGTCGTTGCTGATCCGAAGATCGGCCCGACCGCGGGCGGTTGCCCCAACGCTTCGGTGCCAATTGGTGAACAGCATGGACAGCGCGCAGTACCCTGGCTGGAGCCGGATGGCCGGGCCGTAGCGGTCACCATCGGGTCGATACAGCAGTGTGTCATCACAGGCCTCAAACGGACCCTCGGGGTCGCTTCGGTCGACATAGGTGCCAAAGGCAAGCGTCGGCAGCTGAGCGCCCGGCTCCCAGGTGGCCGAAAACGCGGTGCTCCAGTGGTCACCACTGGTAAACCCCAGACCATCGAAGGGTTCGAACTGACAGTTTCCGGTTCCACGCAGCAGCTGATCCGCGCCAACGCGCAGCAGGGCAAGATCGAGAATACCGTCACCATCAATGTCGAGCGGGTAGACGCCGGTGACACCTGTCTGTGCGAGGGCGGCCGGTGTAGCGGATGCAAACCGCAGCGTGGCGCCTGGTGCCTCGCTCTGGTTGATCATCAGCTGAACCCGGTTGCTGCCGCCCGCCGCCACCAGATCAGGGAATTTATCGTCGTTGCAATCCAGCGAGGCGAGCCCTCCACCCACGAAATGCTCCCAACCGCCATCATAGACATGCGCGGGAACTGGTTGGGAGCGGAACACCGGAGGCTCGGGGATGTCCGCCAGCGCGATCTGCGGCAGGAGCCAGATCGGCGCGAGGATATATGAGAGTTTATCCCGCATGGCTGGCAACTTCGCGGATGGTCAGTGCGGAGACTTCTTCAATCGCATAGGCGGCGGCCCCTTTTGCCCACATCTTGTTGCCCCAGCCATGGACGCGCACTTCGGGCAGGGGGCCGTCCACCTGAACCACCCAGCGGCGCATTTCCTCCACCACTTTGTCGGAGGACAGGTAGCCAAAGGCCAGCTGCGCACCCGCCAAAACGATCATCTGCGGGTCGAATATATTGACGATATTGGCCAGTCCCATGGCAAACATGCGCCCGGCGCGGTCAAGGATGGATTGCGCCATGGTGTCGCCGTCACCGACGGCAGCATAAAGCGAGGCGAGATCCTTGTGCCGTTCGACGCCACTGGTGATATTCGCCTCGCGCAGCAGGGCGTAGTCGCCGACGTAAGCTTCCAGACAGCCGCGCTGGCCGCATTGGCACAGCGCGCCTTCGAGCTGCACCTTGATATGGCCAAATTCTGCGCCGCAGCCCCGCGCGCCGCGATATATCTGATTGTCGATGACGATGCCCATGCCGACACCATGTTCGACGGTCACCACGACAAAGTTGCTGCGGGTGTCACCTTCACCGAAGAGATGCTCAGCCTTGGCGACCAGGTTGGCGTCGTTGTCGATAAACACCGGCATGCTCAGATAGCTGCCAAGAAGGCTGCCTAGATCGATATTCCGCACGTTGAGCGACGATGACCAGTAGATGAAATTGCGCTCGGCATCCATAACGCCGGCCATGCCAATGCCAACTCCGGAGATGTGCGCGCGGGTGAACCCGCCCTTGGCGCAGCTCTGGTCCAGGGCTTCGACAATTTTCTCGCAAAGGGCCTCTGGCGACATCTGACCGCCACGCAGGGGCATTTCGTGGCTGACCAGCTCTGTGCCTTCGAAATCGGTGATCAGGGTCGTGATGGCGTGATGCGACAATTTCAGCCCGGCGATCCGATGGGCGCTGCCGCAGATTTTGAGGGCGACCCGTGGGCGGCCGCGTTTGGCACCGCGCGCTGTATCCGGGCTGACTTCCTCGATCAGCCCTGCGGCCAGCAGTTCGGCGGTGATCGCCGTGACGGTGGCGGGGCTGATGCGGGTGGCCTGAGCGATATCGATTCGTGCGATTTGCCCTGCGGCCCGGATGGTATCGAATACCTGAAGGCGACTGCTTTCACGCAGTTCGCCGGAATGTGAAAGCCTGTCCGATTTAACCACCGTATTTCCCCCTTATTATCAGGCGACTTATCGCAGGAAAGCGCCGCCCGACAAGATATCTGGCCTCATGATACATTATTTAATTTGAGTTTC
>NZ_JAYMVP010000002.1:0-6247 GCF_048056915.1 Phaeobacter sp. JH20_02
AAAAAAACAAGAGCACCTTCATTCTCAGCAATGACCGTTATGCGGAATATTATGATTATGATGCAGTGAAAACCGGCCGGTTGCTCAGGTTTCTGATTGCTGATGGAAAGTTCATGGCGAACGATCTGGATATTTCTGTAAGTATTTGATGTGTATTTGTTAAGTTTCAATTTTTGTTATTTGTAGTTTAGCACAGGAGGTAAATTTATGAGTAAGTCACCGAAGGACACGAAAGGCCCAGTTGTGAAGAGCGGGCCAACGCGGGGGAAAAATAGATCTCGAAACAAAGACGGTCAGTGGAGGTCTAAGCGTGGTGATGCTGGAAAGTCGCGCGATAAGGGCGGAAAGTCTAGTGGGAAGAAGGGGTGCTATCTGACGACTGCAGCGTGTGAGTATCGTGGATTGCCTGATGACTGCCATGAGCTTCAGGTGCTCCGCGGATTCCGAGATGATGTTCTTCTGAACACGAGTGACGGGATCAGTTTGGTGGAAGATTATTACCAAGTGGCCCCGAGACTGGTCCCTCTTCTTGATAATCCTCGGATAGCTGAAGATGTTTGGAATGATATCAGTGAAACTGTTAAGCTGGTTGAAAACGGATATTCATTTGGCGCATTGGCATCCTATCGAATGATGGTTGATAAGTTGCTCCGTGAAGAGGCGGAACTTGCTATCAGTAGTATGAGTTGATCCCATCAGAAGCCGCCCTACCGTCCGAACAAGCGGAATGGAAAGCTACGCTTGGGCCTGTCGTCGGCCAAAAGTGCTGTCACGCGCCCTTCGGAGCTGTCTAGGCGTTTCCGTAGATCGTTGATTGTGTCGGCCATCTGCTCCTTGTGAGCTTCCAGCCCATTGACTCTCTCGTGTGCGACCGCCAGCTCCTTTTCCAGTTCAAGAACGCGCGCCAAGCCGCTGTTGATAGAGGCAGATTTGCTCTGTTGCGTATCGCTGCTTTGCCTGTGTTGCGCATCGCGTTGCGCAGCGACCGGCGGGAAAACGCGATGCAACTCGGATGGCTCTATTTCATATGAGCCACTGTCACCCTTAGACGCTGAAATCTTGCCATTCTTGATGGCTCTCTGGATTGTTGTCTTGTTCTTCCCGGTAGCCTTCGCGGCCTCGGATAGTGAGTATTTCATGCCGTTGCGCCCCGTTTCTTTCGCCTGTTGCGCAACAGGTTACATCGTTGCGTCTTGCAATGCCAAGAAAACCTGTTCGGGAGTGCCTCTAACCCAAGTTAACGCAGGCTCTCCTGCTTCCCACAGTAGGCCACAAAGGCAGCGCCTGCATTCTTCGGTGGGTTCCCTTTGGCCGCTTCGCTCTTGGCGAACACCAACCAGTCAGAGCGGAGGGCGTAGTAATCCCTGCCCTTCTCCCTGGCGATACCACGCGCCTTTTCCTCGGCCCATTCTGGCAATCGAATCTCGGGCGTGAGGTCGCTCTGTGGTAAGCGCGGACGGAAGATCACTAGGTCATCTGGGGTCAGCTCCATGCGATAGAACGGCATGTGATCGTCCTCGATGATCTGGCGGATGTTCAACCGGAATTTCTTCAGAGGGGCGTTGCTCCCGGTCTTTTCCTGAAGCTTGGCGAGGCCGATCTGCCACTTTGGCTGACCTCCGCAGTGCTTGCGGCCGATCTCATACAGGCGGCGTTCCAGAGGGCGGCGCAGGCGGAAATAGTCGTTCGAGATCGTTATAACATCGTTGGCTTCAATCGCCCGCATGAACCAGTCAGACAGGACGACTTCGCAATAATCGAGCCGCCATATCCCTTCTTCCTGCATGACGAATCCGGCCTCATCCACGAGGCTGAAAATCCGGACTTCACGCTTGCCGCCTGTGCGGATCGTCGTGGTGAACTGTGTTCCCTGTAGCCGTTTGAAGGCTTGCTCCAGCCGCTTGTAGTGGTTGCCCCCAATGGGACGGTTTGTGGAGATGGACAGCTCGCGGGCGCTGAACCGGACGCGCTTCCCGATCTTCTCGCCCCGGTTCTTCATGTGCATCAACTGGCTGATGCAGAAGATCAGAATATCCTTGTCCTTGATGGTGGGCAGGCCAAGGCCGGAGGGGACGATTTCCAGCCTGTTTTCGCCGTTCTGGTAAACCAGATGCCGCATGTCCGGCTTGGTCGCCAGGGAGAACAGGGGGTGCTCCATCGAGGCAGTGTCGTCCTTAGGGACAACATCCGCGATATCGAGGATGAAGAAGTCTTTCTGGGGGTGTCTATCGGGAAGCAAAGGCATGCTCACAGGCTACGGGAAATTTGACCCATCAGGAACCCTAAATTTGACCTATCAGGAACCGCGCGGGGTTTGCGCTATCGGGAAGCAAAGTTTGACCCATCAGGAACCCCCAAAAGGCGATTTTTCGTTTGACCCTTTCGGAACCAGAATTTGACCCTTTCGGAACCCACGTTTGACCCTTTCGGAACCCTGTGGATAGTTTCCTTTTATGGTATCAGTGAGTTAAGGGCGATTTTTGGCCCCGTAACATACTCCGTAGGTAACACTATTAACACTAAGCGTTGCCTGTGGATTATTCGCTGATCTGGAACACGCAGAACTTCCCGTTCTGCTGATCGGCGATGAAGCCATCCTGCCGGGTGCAGGCCCAATCCAGCCCCATGAGCTGGACGCTGTCCGCAAAATCGCGGCCCAGGTAGTAATCGAACACTACCACGGAAGCCAAAGCGCCCGTGGCAAGCCCTATAAGGGCTGAGAAAGCCATCAGGAGCCAGACGTTGCGCCTACGGGCCAGAACGGTGCCTGAGGCCGCTCTACGGGCCTCTGAGAGGCTGCGCACGGCATCATCAACCTTCCCCCGCATCTCACGGGCGGTCTGATCCAAAGAATGGGCCAGGCGGGATGCGCCTTCCCGGCCACCTTGTGAGGCTGCATTCTGGACACCCGCGATTTTTTCCGCGTTGTCCTCCAGTGCGGCTTGCAGGTGCTTGAGGCGTTCTTCCGTGATCTGGCGCTTCTTCACATCGGCGATTTCGACCCGCAGCAGGGTTAGGGTATCGGTCAGGGTCTTGATGGGATCGTTGCTCATGCTTGGTCGTCTCCGATGAATTTCCGCAGCTCATCCAGCAGGGGTTCCGCGTCCTGCTTGTCCACCGCCCGTGTCAGTGAGGTTTCCAGCAACCGAACCAGATAGCGGGCCAGCTTTTTGTCTTTGAAGGCCGCAGGGATGATGGTCGCGCCGACGATGATCTTTCGGCGGGTGTCTTTTGTCCGCTTTTTGGTCTTGAGCCTCTGGACCCTGTTCTCGGCCTCGGCGATTTGCTGGTCGATGGTTCGGGGCATCAGAGTTGCGAGGTCCTGTTCTGGGTGCTACGGTAGAAACACTTTAAGTGCTCACTTATACATTGCCAAGGCAATGTGTGAGGTCTCAACGGGGTAAACCCCAAGGCGACGCCATTCCCCCTTGCCGCAAGCGGCAACATGGGGCGGCGCTTCGCCCGCCCCAAACCCCACCAGACCAGGGCAACGCCCTGGACCAACCGCACAGGCTCACCCGCTCCGATGGCGATCTATCATTTCTCCGCAAAGATGATCTCCCGCAGCACGGGGCGCAGTGCCGTTGCCGCTGCCGCCTACCGGACAGCCGAGCGCATCGAGGACCACCGCCAAGGCTTGGAGCATGATTACTCCAATCGCACCGGCGTCCTGCACACCGAGATCCTCGCCCCTGACGGCACACCCGAAGCCCTGAGGGACCGGGCCACGTTGTGGAACGCCGTCGAGCAGGTGGAGCGGCGCAAGGATGCCCAGCTTGCCCGCGAGGTGACGGTCGCCCTGCCCCACGAGCTGACGGATGCGCAACGGACCTCTCTGGTGCGGTCCTTCGTGCAATTCGCCTTTGTCGATCGGGGCATGATTGCCGATGTGGCTTTGCATGCCCCCGGAAGGGAGGGCGACGAACGCAACCACCACGCCCATATCATGCTGACCACCCGTTCCATCGGCGCAGACGGCTTTGAGGGCAAAGACCGATCATGGAACAGCAAGGAGCTGCTGGAGGAATGGCGCGAGAGCTGGGCCGATCATGCCAACGCCTATCTGCGCGAGATCGAGGTCGGGCGCGAGATCGACCACCGCAGCCTTGAGGCACAGCGGGAAGAAAAGCTGGACCTCAAGGAACGGGCGCTTGAGCGGGGCGACACCAAGGCCGCGCACGAGCTGGAGATTGAAGCCGTGGAGCTGGACCGCGATCCCCTGCCGGACATTGGCTGGAAGGCGTGGGGCATGGAGCGGCGCGGCATCCAGACCACCGCAGGCGATCTGTGGCGCGATGCTTACGGGCGGCTGGAACAGGTCCGCGAGGTTGTGTCCGGACTGCGCGAGCGTTTTGCCGAGACCTATGCCCGTGTGCGGGAGGTGGCCGAGCATTCCCTGAACGGGCTGGCCGAGGCATTGCGTGGCGCGGACTTCTCGACGCTTGAAGCCGCGCATGAGCAGGTCAGGGAGCGCGACAGGGAGGCAGAACGCAGCATCGAGCAGGAACGCGATATCAGCCGTGAAAGGGATGATGGGTTCAGCTTGTGATGGTGGGGTTTGCTGCCTTTAACATGCGAGCAGGATAGCCGGGATGGCGGCGGTGATCATACAGAACCATACTTGAAAATGGATAGTTATTATACCATATTCAGGCATGGATTTTGAGTATGACCCTGCCAAAAGCGCCTCGAATCTGTCGAAGCATGGCATCGACTTCGATCAGGCACAGGCCCTTTGGGAGGACCCGTGGATGCTTGAAGCGCCCGCAAAGACCGAGGATGAACCGCGCTTCCTGTCGATTGGGAAGATTGAGGGCAAGCACTGGGCGGCCATCTGGACGCCACGAGGTGAAGCTGTGCGGATCATCTCGGTGCGCCGCGCCCGAAAAGAGGAGATCGGATACTATGAAGGCAACTGAATTTGACAAGAAGTTCGACGCCGGTGAGGACATGAGCAGTGCAATCGACTGGTCCCAGGCGCGCCGGCCCAACGACCAGCCCAAGCGCGTGAACGTGGATTTCCCGGCGTGGGTCGTCGAAAGCCTGGACAAGCAGGCTCGGCATCTCGGTGTGACGCGGCAATCGCTCATCAAGTTGTGGATTGCTGAACGGTTACAGTAAGGCTGTTCTGATTAGATAATAGTTTTCGATGAAAGAATGATAATGGCGTCAGACAATATTCTTGAGCCGCTTCAATTACGTCGCTCTCGACTAAGCAAGCTCTCTGACCAAGTAACGGCTCTTGAGAAGAGTCGTCGTTCACTAGAAAACGCGATAGAGAGCTATAAGTCATTTGTTCCTGATATTGAGAAGGCAAAGATCGACAGGCTTAGAAACAGGGCATCAGAAATCTCGCTTAGGGTTGCGGAAGGGGAGTTAGCCAAAGCCAGATTAGAGCATAGTCTTCGGGAGACGCAGGCTCATCAAGCAAGTCGGCTGACTTTCTGGAAGCTCTTTACAGTGGAACAGAAGCAGCTCCGGGCCAAAGTTACACGCCTAAATCGTGAACTTTCAGAAACCACGAAACGCCTGAAAAGTGATCTGGATGCATTGTCACAAGTGCGCGATGATACAAGCTCCGCGCTAAAGCTTCTCTCTGAGCATGAGAGGTTCAGTCTCGAAGGTGCTGAAATGCAGCTTGCTTCTTTTGGGCCTGAAATTGAACGCATTCGAACTGACCATGCTTCTGCCCGCGTTGACCTCGAACGGATTGAGATGAAGGTTCGTCCACACATACAGGAATATGAGCGACTAAAGTCAGAGATGGCCAGTCTGAACGCAGATATCGTCAAGGCGAACCGGTACGATAAAGAGCTTACTGCCGCATCCAATAGCTATGAGCGGGCGATGGTTCATCAAAAATGCGAGGACGAATTAGGCACGGGTCGTCCTGGGCAGGTCATCAATGATCGGAAAGGCAAAATTCGACGCCTTGAGAATAACATCCCCAAACTTGAGCGCCGGATTAGCGATGAGCTACAGAAGTCTGAAAGGAAGATTGAGCACCTCCTGATCGACGGTAACAATGCCTGCTACGAGGGGCAGGAGTTCATCGGCTTGCGAGGAATTTCTTCTTTTCTCAAGGCATTGGGTGAACGCTATAAGATCACTGTCGTGTTTGATGCATCAATTCGCGCTATGCTCAAAACCGACTCTCAAGGTGTCGAGCGTGTCCTAGGGGCGTCAGTAGCGACCCACATCGCACCGACGAAAACAGGGGCGGATGAATATCTTCTGAAGCTTGCAG
>NZ_JAYMVP010000003.1:0-6869 GCF_048056915.1 Phaeobacter sp. JH20_02
AAAAAAAGACTGTCTTACAAAGCTATGGACATACAGCACGACAATTTCTACCCCGCTCAAGCTTACCTTTGGAAGTTAATCATTTGCTTCGCTAGTTGTCGCTGTTGCAGAGATGGCCACGCTACGGGGGCACCTTCAAATGCCGGTTTACGGCAACATTTCAAGAATATTATAACCCCTCAGGTTAGGAGATTTTTGTCGTCCTTGTGATGGATAAATGGGTTAGACCTGCCAAAATTATGAAGGTTTTGGCAGGTTTGTGGCGCACCAACTAAACGGAGCGCAGGAATCCAAACAAACCACGCTTTGCCCCCTGCCCCGCTCGCTGATCGGTTAGCATTGCGGTCAACTGGCGGCGTTCTTCGCCCTCACGATCAAGGCGTTCTCGAAGGTCGGCTACAGTTTCAGCCATGTTTTCAGATAGAGTATTCGCGGCTTTAAGCTCGGCCCGTAACCGCTCTATTTCAATGCGGTTTTCGCGGTCATTGGTGGGGGTAAGCGTCGGTTTTTCTGACTGGTCAGAGGTAGTCAGCGGAAACACTCTATGCAGCTCTGACGGATCAATCTCGTATCGTCCTTGGGCATCTTTTGGCGCGCTTAAACGCCCTTCTTTTATGGCTTTTAAGACTGTTCCCTTTGCCTTGCGACAAGACTTCGCCGCTTCATTTAGTGTCATGGTCATGCTCGGTTTTCCTCGTGGTCATTATTGGTTTTCTTGACTGGTCATGACCAGTCATCGTGACCAGTGTGCCACAATTCCTGAACCAAACAAACCACCGACAAAATGGCGCGGCACCGCTATCTTAAGCTGTTCTGCTTTCCGCAGTAGGCCACGAAGGCGGCACCCGCGCTTTTTGGCGGATTGCCCTTGGCGGTTTCCGCCTGCGCGAAGGCCAGCCAATCAGCTCGAAGGGCATGGTAGTCCCGACCCTTTTCCTGCGCCAACGCGCGGGCCTTTTCTTCGGCCCAGTCAGGCAGGGTGATTGCGGGCGCGATCTGTGTCTTCGTATTCCGAGGCCGGAAGATCACAAGATCATCTTCTGTCAGCTCGATCCGGTAGAAGGGCGTATGATCGTCAGCGATGATCTGGCGAAGGTTGAGCCGGAACTTTTTGAGCGGAGCATTGCTGCCAGTCTTTCGTTGAAGATTGGCAAGGCCGATATGCCATTTTGGCTGGTTGCCGCAGTGTTTCCGCGCGATCTCGTAGAGACGGCGTTCCAGCGGACGACGCAGGCGGAAGTAGTCGTTCGAGATCGTGACAACCTGGTCGGATTCGATAGCCCGCATGAGCCAGTCCGACAGGACCACCTCGCAATAATCCAGTCGCCATGAACCATCCTCACGCATGACAAATCCACCTTCGTCAATCAGACCAAAAACACGGGTTTCCATGCGGTCTCCCGTGCGAATGTCCGTTTTGAAGGTTGTCCCTCGTAGGCGTTTGAAGGCTTGCTCTAGGCGTTGATAGCCAAGGTTGTTTGTGGGCCTGTTCGTTGAGACTAGAAGCTCTCGCCCCGTGAACCTGACACGCTTACCGATCTTCTCGTCGCGGTTTTTCATGTGCATCAGCTGGCTGATACAGAAGATCAGAATGTCCTTGTCGAAGATGGTCGGCAGGCCGTTATAAGACGGTGTAATCTCTAGGCGAACATCCCCAGCTTCATAGTGCAGGTGGCGCATGTCTGGCTTCGTCGCCAGTGAGAACATCGGGTGTTCCATCGACGCCGTATCATCCTTCGGCACGACATCGGCGATGTCGAGGATGAAGAAATCTTTTTGAGGGTGTCGATCGGGAAGTAAGGCCATGCTCAAGCTATAACAGCAGTTCGCACTATCAGGAACCATAAATTCGCACTATCGGGAACCGCCGCCACTTCGCACCTTTCGGAACCCAAATTCGCACCTTTCGGAACCGAGATTCGCACCTTTCGGAACCCTGTGGATAGTTTTCGCTTTCATAGCCATGAGGTTACAGGCGATTTTCAGGCCCGTAACATACTCCGTAGGTAACACTATTAACACTAGGCGTTTGCTTGATCTGTTCTTTCCAGGAAGCTCAAGGCTGCCTAATCATGGCCTTCGCAAATATGGTGATGGCGAACCCATATTGACTACCTTCTCAAATGTAGTTATGTTGCTACATTAAGGGGCTTGGAAGGATGTGAGCCATGGGAATAACAACGATCAACAGCCGGACGTTCAACCAAGACGCCAGTGGCGCAAAGCGGGCTGCGCAGGAAGGCCCTGTGTTTATCACAGACCGGGGCAAACCCGCGCATGTCTTGCTCAGCATTGAAGCCTACAGGCGGCTTACAGGTCGCCAGGAAAGTATTCTTGATTTGCTTGCCGATCCAGAAGCGGAAGACGTAGCTTTTGAACCGGATCGCTTGGGCAGCCTTACACGTCCCGCTGATTTGTCCTGATGTTCATCCTCGATACGAATGTGGTGTCCGAACTGCGCAAGGCAAAGGCAGGGAAGGCGGATGCCAATGTCGTTGCGTGGGCCGAGGATCAAGACCCGTCAGCGCTGTTTTTGTCAGCCATCACACTCTTGGAACTTGAGATGGGCGTCAGGCAGATGGAAAGGCGTGACAGCACGCAGGGCGCCGTCTTGAGGGCTTGGATGGTTGATCGGGTGCTTCCGGTGTTCGAGGGGCGTATCCTGTCCGTGGACGGGCCTGTCGCGCTCTGCTGTGCTACTTTGCATGTTCCAGACCCCCGCAGTGACCGGGACGCCCTGATCGCCGCGACAGGGATCACCCACGCCATGCCAATCGTTACGCGCAATGTTGCGGACTTCGAGCCGACAGGCGTGCAGATCATCAACCCGTGGGAGCCGATGCCATGACACCCAGCAGCCCGACAGCTACCGTTCTCAAAACAGAGCGAGCCACCATCGAGGGCATCCAGCGCGGGCTTGCGGATGTTAAAGCTGGCCGGACGGTGAGCCATGAGGATGCAATGGCATCCGTGCGAAAGATCATCGACGCGTCGGCGAACGATATTGTTTGAGCCGAAGAATGGCCGGAGTGATTTTCACTGATCCGGCCTGTTGATCCAGACCGCGCAGTAACTGGACCCGTTGTCCTGTTCGACCACCTGTCCGCCTGCGGTGCCGCAATAGATGCTTGGAAACTGCCCGAACTCACGGGCATCGCCGCGCCCTTGTATCCATGCCATCGCCAGTGCCCCGATAACGGCCCCTGTGGCGAGCATGGAGGCCAACCACACCCAGAACCCGCCAAACCAGCGCCATGCCTCTCTACGGGCCTCTCCGGCGGCCTGTGAGAGCTTTGCGCGCTCATTGTCGAGGTCATGCCGGATTCCGGCCATGGCGCTCTCAGCGGCCCTGGTTGCGGCCTGTGTGGCGCTGCGAGCCATCTGGTCGCGGTCAGATGCCAGAGCCTCCTGAATTTCCCCCGGCGCGTCCTTGGTTGCTTTTGCCATCTTCAAGGCAGCTTGTGCCACGGCTTGGTTCAGGGTTTTGGCCTCGTCCTTGTCGAGGCTGGTGCGGGCGATATGCTCGATGCTGCGACGAAGGGCCGTCAGTTCATCAACCAGTTCCTGAAACGGATCCTTACTCATTCCTGATCCGCCTTCGTCGCCATCTGGTCCAGTTCTTCCAGCAGACCGACCAGCTCTTTTTGATCGACTTCACGGGTGGCGTTCTTGCGCAGGGTCGCGGCCATCCAGCGGGCAATCTTGGGGTCTTTCAAAGCGGCATTGGTCACGATAGCCCCGACGATGATTTTGCGCCGGGTCTCGCTGGCTTTCTGGCGGGTTTTAAGGCGGGCCAGTTTTGCCTGTGTTGATGCGATCTGCTGATCTATTGTCCGCGCCATTTTGGTTTCCTTTTCCGCCGTCCTAAGTTGCTTTTAGGCTACCACTGTTGTAGAGAGCAAGACACGAAGTGCCCACTTATACAAACGCTGCGCGTTTGTGTGGGTAGGGGAGACTGGCGTTTCCCCTTAACCCCTAAGCAAAGTGAAGCTCTGATATGGCGATCTATCATTTACGCGCAACGATGATTTCTCGCTCTCAGGGCCGCAGTTCCACGGCGGCTTCCGCCTACCGCGTGGCTGAGCGGATCGAGGACCGCCGCACCGGGCTGGTCTTCGATTACGCGGCGCGGGGCGGTGTCGATTACACCGAAATCCTTGCGCCGGATCATGCGCCGGATTGGGTCCGTGACCGATCCGAGCTGTGGAACCGGGTCGAGGAATCCGAGACCCGCAAGAACAGCCAGGTCGCCCGCGAGGTCCGCGTGGCCCTGCCCGACGAGCTGACCCATGCGCAGCGTGTCGCCCTGGTCCGCGACTACGCACAGACGCAGTTCGTTGACCGTGGCATGGTGGCTGACATCGCCCTGCACGCACCGGGGCGCGAGGGCGACGAGCGCAACCACCATGCCCACATTCTGCTGACCACCCGCGAGATCGACGCCGAAGGCTTCACCACCAAGAACCGCGACTGGAACAAGGTCGAGGTTCTTGAGGGCTGGCGCGAGGCGTGGGCGCGGGACAGCAACGCGGCCCTGGAGCGGGCCGGCATTGAGGACCGCGTGGATCACCGGACCCTCGTGGCGCAGCGCGATGAGGCGCTTGAGCTGGCAAGCGCGGCGCGGGAGCGCGGCGACGAGGGCGCGGAGCTGGTGCAGACCGTGCGGGCCATGTCGCTGGACCGCCCGCCCCTGCCGCAGCTTTCTCCCGGCGCGTGGCAGCTCAAGGAACGCGGCATCGAGGTTGCCGCCGTGCGCGTCTGGCACGAGGTCAAGGACCGTGCCGCCGAGGTCAGGCACGTGGTGCAGGAGCTGACCGGACAGGTTCGCGACTGGCTGGACCGTGCGGCTGATCGGGTCATGGACCGTCTAGGATCAGGGCAATCCGAGCTGGCGCTTGCGGGGGGTCGTGATGGCCGAGAAGAAGAACCCGACTTTGCCACGCGGTTGAAGGCATCTTGGGAAGCCTATCGAGGCCAAGAGAAGGTTCAGGAAAGCCCCACGCCGGAGCGTGAACGGGAGACGTCGCAGGAGTTCGCGGCACGGCTGCGCGAGGCGGCGGCGGGGATCGATCCGGACGATCTAGCCGCCCGTGCAGCAGAGTTACGCGAGGGCCGTGAGGCCGAGGAACGGCACACCGCGCAGGAGGCCGCGCAAGAACAGGAACGGGTGAAAGAGTTGGAGCGACAGCAGGAGATCGAGCGGGATGCCCACCGCGACCGGGGGTATGGTATCGACCGGTAAGACCGTTCAACAAAGGGTCTTTTTTGGAAATCTAGCGTATATGCTGCGAAGGCTTTGCGGCCAGAAATCCTTTTTTCAGCATTTTGTGTGAAGGCTACTCCATCGGTTCCGTAGGAGAAGCACTTGTCCGAAAAATTGGCCATAAACACGAATGCATCCGCGATGGAAATGGCGGATTCGATGTTTGGGAACGGTATAAAAATCGTTTCAGCAAGCTATACTGGCGCTCAAAGCGCGTCGGGTATTTATTCTGGTGGCGACACCACCGCATCAGAGATTACCCCCTCAGACAGCGGCGTTATCTTGTCCACCGGCCGCGCCAGCGACGTCACATCCGGCGGCAAAGACGTCAACGTCTCCTCCGGGACGACGACACAACACCATCTTGCCGGCGACAAGGAGCTTTCGGAAGTTTCCGGCCAACAAACCTATGACGCATCCGTGCTGGAAGCTGAATTTGTGCCCGAAGGCAGCACGCTGACAATGCAGGTGGTGTTTTCCTCTGAGGAATATCTTGAATATGTAGATTCAGGTTTCAATGACGCCGTTGGCATCTGGGTCAATGGCCAACCGGCGAAAATGACTATCGGATCGGGAGACTTGACCATCAACAATATCAATGATGTCGACAACGCCAATCTTTACGTCGACAATTCGCATAATGACGATACCTATAACACCCAAATGGACGGTTTTACCGTCACACTGACACTGAAGGCACCCGTTATTCCGGGCGAGGTCAACACCATAAAAATCGGCATTGCCGATGGGGGTGATGGAGCTTACGACAGTAATTTGTTGATTGCAGGCGACAGCGTGCAGACCGCACTGGTCGCCGAAGATGACGAAATCAACGTCACATCGAACGGCGAAACATCATACGATCTTTTGGCCAATGACAGCTCCACAGGTGGCGGCACACTGACGCTCACGCATATCAACGGGCAACCTGTTGCCGTAGGGGATACTGTGACACTGGCGTCCGGTGAGGTGATCGAGCTTACTCCAACCGGGCTGACCCTTACTGGCTCACAGACAGATACTGGTGCAAACATTTTTTCCTATACGGTGGCAGACGACGACGGAAACACCGATGTCGGCTTTGTCACCGTCAACACGACTCCAGGCGTCGTTTGTTTCGCGACGGGCACCATGATCCTTACGCCTTCGGGTGAGGTGCCAGTAGAGCGCCTGCGCCCCGGGGATTTGGTGGTGACTGCGGACAACGGCCCCCAGCCACTGATCTGGAGCGGCATGCGCCGCCTCGGGGCACCTGAGCTGGCGCATATGCCACATGTCAAACCAATCGAGATCAGGTCAGGGGCGTTCGGCAACCACAGCACACTTGTTGTATCGCCGCAACACGGTCTGTTGCTGTCCTACGATGGCGAAGAGGTCATGGTCCGCGCAAAACATCTCGCCGAGATGCGTGGTGGGGTAGTGAGGGTAAAAAAAGGTTGCCGGAGTGTGACCTATTGCCATTTGCTGTTCGAACAGCACCAAGTGATCTTTTCTAACGGCATTCGCAGCGAAAGCTTTTTCCCAGGGCCTCAGGCCTTAAAAGCGCTCGATCAAGAAGCCCATAAAGAGCTGATCGATATCTTTCCCTTTCTGAACGGCGATGTGG
>NZ_JAYMVP010000004.1:0-90502 GCF_048056915.1 Phaeobacter sp. JH20_02
AAAAAAAGTCATCGCCCCCCACGATTGGCATATTGGATGCAAGAAATCTTTAATAAGCCCGCCACATAATTTGGCCATTACCGATTGATTAACCTCGATATCCTATAGGTTGAGCAAGACGACTGATCATACCTTTGGATTGTAAGCTTTAATCTCAGAGCGCTCAGATGATTGATACCCAGTATTTCGTTTTTGATTCCGCCGTCGACCACTGTCAGACCCTGCATCTCGATCTGCCGGATGACGCAACCGTCATCTATCTGACCCGCAACGGGTCCGGCCTGCGTCAGATCGCAGAGGCCCTCAGCGCAGTGCGCGGTCTGTCGGCGCTGCATATCATGTCCCACGGCGAAGACGGCGCGCTGCTAATCGGTGACGAAACCGTGACCGAGGCCACGCTCGCCCGGTACCCTGAGGTGATGGAGGTCCTGCGCCGGGCGCTGCATCCCGGTGGTGATATCCTGCTTTATGGCTGCGAGGTGGCGGCAACTGCCAAAGGCGAAGCCTTCGTTGCTGCCCTGGCCGAGGCGACCGGCGCGAATGTTGCCGCATCGCGGACATTGACCGGCGCTGCCGAGCTGGGCGGCGACTGGGATCTGGAGATGCAGATCGGCGCGATCTCAACCCCGATCGGGATTTCGGCAGTGGCGCAGGCGGCCTATCCGGCAGTTCTGTCCACTGTATTGAACTACGGCAACTATACAAATGGCGGCAACAACAAGGACGCCTGGGCCGATGGCAGCGACGGGATCGCGGATTTCCCCGGGCTGACGCTGACGCTTGATTTTGGTGACGGCAGCGAGGGTTCAAGCACCTTCACCAATCTGAACATGCGCGGCGCGCAGAACCTGGCGGTGGGCGCTGTCGAGGGCGGGACCATCGGCGCAATGGACGGTGCCTTCTACAACGATGACAGCAACGGATTTCAGCTGGCCGGTGATGGCGATTTCAGTTTCGAGGGGTTTCGGGTGCTCGGCCGGGCGCAGAGCATCACCTCACAGACTTTCACCATCCGTGGCTTTGACAGCAGCGGGACAGAAATCGTCTCAGATACGCTGACCTGGGCTGCGGCCGGTTCCAATGCACTGGTGTCATACAGCATCGGCAGCGGCGACTGGGACGCGGATGCAGCCTGGGGATCGGTGCGACGCATTGCGGTCGATTACACCAATGAACCCAGTTTCCAGGAATTCGCGGTCCTGACCATGACCGTCGACACGGCCGTGGTTTCAGCCAATAACGCCCCGCTGCTGGGCGGGACACCGCCAGATAACACTGCGACAGAGGATGTTGCGACGGCGATTGACCTGTCGGCCTACAATATATCTGACGCCGACGGCGATACCATAACCCTGACCCTGGCCGTGGATCGCGGCACCATCGCCACGACCGATGGCAACGGAACAACCGCCGGTGTGACCGTGGCAAATTCCGGCACCGGGTCGATGACGTTGCAGGGGTCGGCCGCTGATCTCAATACCTATCTGAACGACACGTCAAAACTTCGCTACACCACCGCCAGCAATGACACCACTACTGCGGTTCTGACCGTCACCCCCAACGACGGCACCACAAATGGCAGCGCCAATACGGTCAGTATCACCATTTCGGCGGTGAATGACGCGCCGGTGCTCGACGCTGCGGCGTCGCCCGTGCTCAGCACCATTGCCGAGGACGCAGGCGATGACGATGGCTCCTCCGCTGATGGCGACGACGACGCCAGCAACAACGCCAATAACACAGGTGACAGCGTTGCCAGCATCGTGTCCGATGGCAGCGTGACCGATGTCGATGGCAGCCCGGTCGAAGCGATTGCGGTGACTGCGGTCGATAACACCAACGGGATCTGGCAATATTCCCTCGACAACGGAACCAGCTGGACGAATTTCACCGCCACCACCGGCACATCGGTCGATCTAACAAGCGCTGCGCGCCTGCTGGACGGGTCGCTGGCGGGGGCGGCTACCCATCTGATCCGCTTTGTGGCAGATGCGGATTATTCCGGCACCGCCACCATCACCATCCGCGCCTGGGATCGCTCCACCGGCTCTGCCGGCGGCGTCGCGGACGCCAGCGTGACCGGCGGTACAAGCGCGTTTTCCGCCATCAGCGATACCGCCAGTATTACTGTCACCAGCGTCAACGACGCCCCGGTCTTTGCCGGTCTGGATGCCATGCCGACCTTTGTCGAAGGCGGCAGCGCCGTGGTTCTGGACAGCACCGCCACCATTGCCGACACCGAACTGGCCAGCCTGAATGGCGGCAATGGCGATTTCGGCGGTGCCTCGCTGACCATCGCCCGCAACGGCGGCACCGATCTCGAGGATGATTTCGGCTTTGATGTGACCGGGGCTCTGTTCACGGTCAGCGGCAATATGCTGCAAAGCGGCGGGCAGAGCTTTGCGACATTTGCCGAGGTGGGCGGTACGCTGACGATCAGTTTCACCTCCCTCGCCACCCCGGCGACAACCGCTCTGGTGAACGACGTGTTGCAGCGGGTGACCTACAGCAACACCAGCAATGACCCGGATGCCTCGGTCCAGTTGGACTGGACCTTCTCGGACGGCAATGTGGGCAGCCAGGGCAGCGGCGGGATCGCCTCCGCTACCGGCTCGGTCACGGTGAGCAATACCGGCGTCAACGACGAACCAACGCTGACTGCTACCGGCGGCAACCCAACCCATGTTGAGGGCGGCGCGGCGGTTGACCTGTTCAACAGCGTTACCTCCGGCACGGTTGAAACCGGACAGACGATCACGGGCCTGACCCTGACCATCACCAATATCGCCGACGGCGCGGATGAAATACTGGTGTTTGACGGCACCGACGTGGCCCTGACAAATGGCACCGCTCTTGTCAGTGCCGCCAACTCCCTGTCGGTGAGCGTCTCCGTAACCGGCAGCACCGCCACCATCACCGCCACCGGGGGCACCCTCAGCCCTGCGGCGCTTCAAACACTCGTAGATGGTATAACCTACCGGAATACATCAGATAATCCCACAACAACCGCCAATCGCGTGGTCACCGTGACCGAGCTTGTCGATAGCGGCGGTACGGCAAACAGCGGCGATGACACCGCCGCCCTGGCCGTGACAAGCACGGTCACGATCACCGCCGTCAACGACGCTCCCGTGCTGGCAAATCTGACGGGGGATCAGGGCGTCCTGACACCTGGCGCATCTGCGCTGATCGATGCTGGCGCCGACGCCACTCTCGCCAATGCAGATTCGCCCGATTACAGCGGCGGCGTCCTGCGGATTGTCGACAAGGACAGCAACAACACCGCAAGCGGCAGCTTCTCCGTCGACGGCACAACGGTGATATCGGGCGGTGACGGGGGCATTGCGGCCAATGAAACCATTCAGATTGGTGGCGTGACCATTGGCACCGTCGATGCAACCGAGAACGGGCAGGGCGGCAACACGCTTGCAATCAACCTCACCGCCAATGCGGACGATGCCCGAATCCAGACATTGATCCGCAATCTCGCCTGGGGCGCCTCGGCCGGGACCGGTGCGCAGACCTTCACCCTCAGCCTGGATGACAACGACGGCACGGCCAATGGCGGCGCGCAGTCCACCTCGGTCGATTTTTCGATGATCCTTGGCAACAAACCCGTGGTTGCCAATCTGGCCGGCGATACCGTCGCCTTTGTCGAGAACCTCGGCGCGGTGGCGCTGGATAACGGCGGCAATGTCACGATCAGCGATGCCGATAATAATCTGGGCAGCGGCACACTGAGCCTTGCCTTCCAAAGCGGACAGACCGCCAATGATCGCCTCCTGATCGACACCAGCGGTTCCGTCACACTGTCTGCCGGGCAGACAGCGGCCTCCTCCGTCAGCGTGGGCGGCGTGGTGATCGGTACCTTGGCCAACGGTGCGACCGGCGGCGCCAATGAAACCCTAGGCATCAATTTCAACGCCAATGCGACCCCCTCCCGGGTGCAGACGCTGGTCGGCGCGCTCTCCTACGACAACAGCAGCGATGACCCGGCGACCCATGACCGGACGCTGGGTCTCACCATCACCGACGGCACCAGCATCAGCTCCGACACTGCGACGCTGACCGTGACCGTCGCGGCCACGGATGATGCGCCGACGCTGGTCGCAACCGGCAGCAATCCGAATTTTGTGGAAGGCGACCCGGCAGCGGATCTGTTCAACACCGTCAGCACCGACACCGTCGAGGCGGGGCAGACGCTGACCACTCTCAGCCTGACGGTCACCAATATCGCCGACGGCGCGGCGGAGGTGCTGACGATCGACGGCAGTGTCTTGGCGCTGACGGATGCCAACACGCTGACCACCGCGAGCAACGGCCTGACTGCGACGGTATCCGTCTTGGGCAATACCGCAACCGTCACCCTGACCGGCGGCACGCTGAGCGCCGCCGCGGCCGAGACGCTGGTTGACACCATCACCTATCGCAACACATCCGAAACGCCGACCGGGGGCAGCCGTGTTGTCACCATCACCGGCCTGACCGACAGCGGCAGTGCAACCGGCAGCAACGCCAACAGCGCCCCGCTGACGCTGTCGTCGTCGGTAAACGTGCTGCCGGTGAACGATGCCCCGGTGATCGGCAATGCCCACTACCATGCGACGAGCCAGGTTGTTGTCGGAACCGGCGCCCAGAGCCTTGGCGGTTTGTCCGCGGTGACGGTGTCCAACCTCGATTCCAGCGATTACAACGGCGGCCAGCTGACAATTTCGCAGAATTCAGGCACCACAAATGGCAATTGGGGCGTTGACGGCACGATTGTCACTGCCGGAGGCGATGCCAGCCTTTCCGCAGGAGAGACTGTTCTGGTCAACGGCGTGACCATTGGCACGGTGGATATCACCAATGACGGGCAGGGCGGTTCGGATCTGACCATCAACTTCAGCACCGCCGATGCGACCAACGCGGCGATCCAGACCCTGATCCGGTCTATCACCTATGAGGCCCCGTCCACGGTCGGCGCGCGGGATTTCACCCTGACGCTGAATGATGCCGATGGCACTGCCAACGGTGGCGATCAGGATAGCAGCGTCAACTTCCTCCTGAATGCGACCGGCACCCCTCCGGTGATCGGCAATCTCGACGGCGACAGTTTCACCTTTACCGAGGGTGACAGCGCCACAGCTCTTGATGTGGCGGGGGACCTGACTGTCAGCGACGCGGATAGCGCCGATTTTGATACCGGCACGCTGACCGTCTCCTTCGAGAGCGGGATGCAGGCCGAGGATCGGCTCCTCATCGATGTCAGCGGCACCGTGTCGCTCTCTGCCGGTCAGGCCAACGGCTCGGTGGTCTCCGTCGGCGGTGTGCCCGTCGGAACCATCGTGGCAACCGGCACCGGCGGCGCGGGTGAAGATCTGGTCATCACCCTCACCTCCGGTGCAACACCCGCGACGATCCAGACCCTGCTGCGGGCCCTTCAATATGACAACACCGCAGCCGGCGCGCCAACCGACGGCAACCGTCAGATCGGCGTGCAGATTGCTGGCGGTACCGACAATGCCTTGTCAGATATGGCCGTAGTCACGATCAACGTTAACCCGGCGCCAGCGCCGGGAGGCGGATCAACAGGCGGCAGGCCGCTGGATATGTCGGCTGGCGACGACGATGACTCCATCGGCGGCACCAACTTCAATGACACCATCAACGGCGGCGGCGGCAATGATCGCATCACCGGCAACCGGGGCGAGGACCTTCTGAGCGGCGGCAGCGGTGTGGACACGCTGCGCGGAGGCGACGGGGACGACCAGCTCTTCCTAGGGTCCGGGAACGACCGGGGGGTCGCCGGCGACGGCAATGACCGTTTGAACGGCGGCAGCGGCAATGACTTCATGCACGGTGGCACGGGTGAGGATACGCTGCGGGGGGGCGTTGGAGACGATACTGTTTATGGCGGCCTCGGGAACGACACGATCGGAGCGGGACGTGGCGATGATATCGTCTTTGCTGGCGGCGGCGCCGACCGCGTGAACGGCGGGGGCGGCAGCGACCAGATCGCAATGGGCTCCCAGGACGACCGCGCCTTTGGCGGCAGCGGCAATGACAGCCTTGCTGGCGGCGAGGGTCGGGACACACTGAACGGCGGTATGGGCGACGATATGCTGCGCGGCGGTGCGGGCAGTGACGTCTTCATCTTTGTCGGCGGTCGCGGCAATGATCGTATCGCCGATTTCGACGCGCAGGAGGACCAGTTGACCCTGCGCGAATTTGGTTTCACCAGCCGGGACCAGGCGCTGTCTTTCGGGGCGCAATCGGGGGATGATTTCGTCTTTACCTTTGCCGATGGCAGCACCCTGACCCTGATAGATGTCACGCGGGCCGAACTGGAGACCGCCGACCTCCTGTTCTGAGCAACCGGACCGCCCTGCCGCCGCCAGACCGGCGGACCACCGCATCAAGCGGCGCCGCTTCGGCCGTCAGCGGCGCCTGCCGCTTTCGCGCTCCGTGCTACAGGGCCGTGCTAGAGGCCGGTTGATTTTACGGGAGTATTTCCCAAACGGTGGCAATAGGGCTATGACAGCTGGGCAGCGCTCGTATCGGAGTGCTGGTTGAAATTGCCGACAGTAACGGGTTGCCAAAAGGCGCACCCGTTTTCACGCGCCATCTGATCGAGGGCACCGACACGGCCTTTGAGCTTGTGCTGACGGCGAACGCGACAGGAAGACAATTCGGGAGATGCTGGGACTATGACGACGGATCGCAGGACGCGCCTCAGACTGGGGATGGTCGGGGGCGGGCAGGGTGCTTTTATCGGTGCGGTGCACCGGATTGCTGCCCGGATGGACGACCGGTTTGAGCTGGTTGCCGGCGCGCTGTCATCAGACCCGGAACGCGCAATGGCCAGCGCCGCAGAGCTGGGGATCGTCGCGGATCGCAGCTACGCCAGCTATGACGAGATGGCCCGCGCCGAGGCCCGGCGCGACGATGGCATTGATGCGGTTGCCATTGTGACACCCAACCATCTGCACGCAGGCCCCAGCATCGCCTTTCTCAACGCGGGCATTCATGTGATCTGCGACAAACCGCTGGCCGCCAGCGCAGCCGAGGCCGAGGCGATCAGACAGGCGGCGGAGGCCAGCAGCGCCCGGTTTTTTCTGACCCATAATTATACCGGCTATCCGCTGCTGCGACAGGCCCGCGCCATGATCGCGCGCGGCGATCTTGGTCGGATCCGGCTGGTGCAGGCGGAATATGCCCAGGACTGGCTGACCGATCCGATTGAACAGGACGGCCACAAACAGGCCGCCTGGCGCACCGATCCCTCACAGTCCGGCGCAGGCGCCATTGGCGATATCGGCACCCATGCCTTTAACATTGCCTGTTTTGTCAGCGGTCTGACCCCGGAGGCGCTCTCGGCAGAGCTGCACAGCTTCGGGCCGGGACGCCGGGTCGATGACAACGCCCATATCCTGCTGCGCTACGACGGCGGCGCGCGTGGCATGATCTGGGCCAGCCAGATCGCCGTTGGCTGCGAAAACAGCCTGCGCCTGCGGATCTTCGGCGATAAGGGTGGTCTTGAATGGGGGCATGAGGACCCCAATCAGATGAGTTTCACCCGTTTTGGAGAACCAAAGCAGATCCTGACCCGTGGCGGGGCTGGCATCGGACCCGACTGGACCCGCGTTCCGCCCGGTCATCCAGAGGGGTATCTGGAAGGGTTTGCAACGCTTTACACCGATATTGCCGAGGTGATCGAAAGCCGCACCGACAATCCGATGCTGCCGGGTCTTCAGGCAGGGCTGGATGGGATGTGGTTCATCTCCGCAGCTCAGGCGTCCTCCGCCGACGGCGGCTCCTGGGTCACCCGGTAATCCCAATCAGCGCGCCACCAATGCAATGCCCCCCGACAGCGAACTAGCCGAAGCGGGGCGTTGCGCCTCCTGAGCCGCAGCATCAAAGCATATAATCTGTGTTATGTTGATATTTGACGCTGCCCGTCAGTCGGCTGCTCAGCGCTTGTCCTGCACCGTTTGCAGATAGGCAATCAGACTGCTGAGCGACCGGGGCACCATCATCGGCTGGCCGCTGGGCAGCGCAAGGGCGACATATTTGTCCTCGTCCAGCGTCGGGCCGAACATCGGCATATCGCCATGGGCGGCAATCGGTTGCCGTCCGTCGATCTGCCTGGCCACGGCTTCAACCGGAAAATCGCCGCCGTTTCGCGTCGCCAGCTGGGTCAGATCCGGCGGGCGCAGCGCCATCATCTCGGCCATGGGGCCAAGGCTGGCAGCATCCTTTCCGTGGCACTCCGCACAGAAATACAGAAACAAGTCCCGGCCCTCATCGCTGTCGGCCTCCTGTGCCCAGACCGGTCCTGCCGCAATCGCCAGTATCGCTGCGAGCCGCATCAGCATGGCTGTTCTCCTTTGTGTCAAACCTGCCGCGGCGCATGTCCCGGGTCTATCCGGTGGCCGCCGTCCGATCATAGCAGCATTCCCGAGCCGCCGGATTGACCCAGCGCAAGGTGGCCGATGCCCAGATCATCTAGGCTCCGCAAAGGACGCAACGGGATCGGGGTGCTGTGCCATGACCAGAACAACGGGTGTTTTTCTGACTGCCGCCGCCGCGCTGCTGCTGGCGGCTGCGGCGTATCTGTTTGTTTCGGAAAACGGCGCAGAGCTGCCGGAGGGTTTCGTGCAGGGCAATGGCCGGATCGAGGCCGAACAGGTGGAGATTGCCCCGGCAAGGGCGGGTCGGGTGGCCAAGGTACTGACGGCTGAGGGCAGTCTGGTTGCGGCGGGCGATGTGCTGGTGGTGATGGACACCGATGAGCTGGCGGCGACGCATGACCGGGCCCGCGCCGAAGTCGCGCTGGCGCGCCAGACCAGGGCCGAGGCAGAGGCGCTGGTGGTGCAACGCCAGAGCGAGCACCGCCGCGCCGAGCATGAGCTGGAGCGCGCCACCGCGCTCTTGGCCGGGCGCAATATCTCCGAAACCCTCCATGAGGAGCGCGACACCATCCATTCGGTGGCCGAGGCGGTGCTGGGCGCGGCAGAGGCGCGGGTCGCCACCGCCGAGGCCGGGATCGCGGCGGCAGAGGCCGAGGTCCGCCGGATCGCCGCCCAGATCGAGGACAGCACGCTGATCGCCCCGATGCCGGGCCGGGTGCTCTACCGGCTGGCGGAACCGGGCGAGGTGGTTGGCGCCGGCGGGCCGATCCTGACGCTTCTCAGTCTGGAAAACATCTATATGGAAGTGTTCCTGCCCGCCCGCGAGGCCGGGCTTCTGCCGATCGGCGCCGAGGCCCGCATCGTGCTGGATGCGCTGCCCGGTTACGCCATTCCCGCCACCGTCACCTTTGTCTCGCCAGAGGCGCAGTTCACCCCAAAACAGGTCGAGACCCTCAGCGAGCGGGAGCAGCTGGTGTTCCGCGTCCGCGTCCGCATCCCGCAGGATCTGGTGGCAGCGCGGATCGAACATGTGAAAACCGGTCTGCGCGGCATCGCCGTGATCCGGCTCGACCCCGCGATGGAATGGCCCGAAGCGCTGGACCGGCGCATCCCGGCTGAGCTGTTCGAATGATCTCCGCCGCAGGCACCCCCGGCATCCGCATCGCCAAGGTCTCTCATCGCTACCGCAGGCATATCGCGCTGGATGACATCACCTTGGATCTGCCGCCCGGTCAGCTGGTGGGCTTCATCGGGCCGGATGGCGTCGGAAAATCCACCCTTCTGAGCCTGATCACCGGTGCCAAGAAATTGCAGGCCGGGTCGATAGACGTGCTGGGCGGCCCGATCGCTGACGCCGCCCACCGGCGCCGCATCTGCTCGGCCATTGCCTTCATGCCGCAGGGGCTGGGCCGCAATCTGTACCCCGAACTCTCCGTGCGCGAAAACCTCGAATTTTTCTCACGCCTGTTCGGGCAGCGGGCGGCAGAGCGGGAGGCGCGGATTGCATCGCTGCTGTCTGCGACCGGGCTCGCACCCTTTGCCGACCGGCTCATGGGCAAGCTGTCGGGCGGCATGAAGCAGAAGCTGGGCCTCTGCTGCGCCCTGATCCATGACCCGAAACTCTTGGTGCTCGATGAACCGACCACCGGCGTTGATCCCTTGTCGCGCCGCCAGTTCTGGGCGCTGATCGGTGCCATCCGGGACACCAGCCCCGGCCTCACCGTGCTGGTGTCCACCGCCTATATGGAGGAGGCGCAGAGCTTTGACTGGATTGTCGCCATGGATGCAGGCCGCGTGCTGTTCCAGGGCTCGCCGGATAAGCTGAAGGGCCGGACCGGTGATCTGGAAACCGCCTACCGCCAGCTGCGGGCAAAGGGCAGCCCGCCGCCGGTTCCACACCCAACACCAGCAGCACATAGTGGCGAGCCGGTGATTACCGCGCGCGGTCTCACCCGCCGCTTTGGCGATTTCGTGGCGGTGGACAGCGTCGATTTCAGCATAAGGCGCGGTGAGATCTTCGGCTTTCTCGGCTCCAACGGCTGCGGCAAGTCGACCACCATGAAGATGCTGACCGGCCTCCTGCCCATCAGCTCCGGCGCGGCGCAGCTGTTCGGCAGGCCGGTGGATGCCAGGAACCGCGCCATGCGCCGCGAGATCGGCTATATGAGCCAGGCGTTTTCGCTCTACGGCGAACTGACCGTCGAGCAGAACCTGCAGCTGCACGCCCGCATCTTTGCAATTCCCGACCGCGCGGCCCGGATTGCGGAGCTGACGCAGCGCTTCGGCCTTGCGGCACATCGTTCCTCCCTTGCTGCCGCCCTGCCGCTGGGCATCAAGCAGCGCCTGTCGCTGGCGGTTGCGGTGATCCACCGCCCACGCGTACTGATCCTGGACGAGCCGACCTCCGGCGTTGATCCAGAGGCGCGCGACATGTTCTGGGCATTGCTGGTCGAGCTGTCGCGCAACGAGGGCGTGACGATCTTCGTCTCCACCCATTTCATGGGCGAGGCGGAACGCTGCGACCGGGTGTCCTTCATGCACGCGGGCAAGGTTCTGGCCGAGGGCACACCCAAGGCGCTGATGGCGGCGAAGGCTGCGGCCACCCTCGAGGAGGCATTCATCGCCATTCTGAAGGCCGCTGATCCGCCGCCCCCGGTCTCCGCTCCGCAAACAGCGGTTCAGACAACGGGCAGCGCCGCAGGCGGCCCCACCCGCGCGCTGGCCTATGCCCGGCGCGAAACGGTTGAGGTGCTGCGCGACCCGGTGCGCCTCGCCTTTGCCTTCCTCGGCTCGCTGATCCTGATGCTGGTGTTCTGCTTCGGCATTTCGCTCGACATAGATGAGCTGGACTATGCCGCGCTCGATTTGTCGCAAAGCCCCGAAAGCCGCGCCTATCTGGCGGAGATTTCCGGCTCCCGCTACTTCCGCCCCACCCCGCCGCTGTCCAGCGCTGCCGAAGGGCGCAGCCGGCTGGTCTCGGGCGAGGTCTCGCTGGTGATCGAACTGCCTCCTGACTTTGGTCGCAAGCTGCGCACAAATGAGCCGACAGAGGTGCTCGCCATCGTCGATGGCGCCATCCCCTTCAAGGGAGAGACGGTGGAGGGCTACGCTGCCGGGCTGCATCAGTCCTTCCTCAGTGCACAGGCCGCCGCCAGCGGCACCCGCCAGCCCGAAATCGCCCGGATAGAGCCGCGATTCCGCTACAACCAGAGCTTTGAGAGCATCGCCGCAATGGCCCCGGCCATGCCCGCGATCCTGCTGATCATGCTGCCCGCCGTGCTGATGGCGGTCAGCGTCGCGCGGGAAAAGGAGCTGGGCTCGATCACCAATTTCTACGTCACCCCGACCACCCGGTTTGAGTTCCTGATCGGCAAGCAGATCCCCTATATCGTGATTGCCTATCTGAACTTCCTGCTGCTGACGGCAATGACCATCGCGGTCTTCGGGGTGCCGCTCAAGGGCGATCCGCTGCCCTTGGCCCTCGGCGCGCTGCTCTATGTCTGGGCTGCGACTTCCTACGGGCTGCTGATCGCCACCATGACCTCCAGCCAGGTGGCAGCCACTTTTGCAACCACCATCGCCTCGGTGGTGCCGACGATCCAGTTCTCCGGCCTGTTGCAGCCGGTCTCGACGCTGGAGGGCGGCGCGCAGGTCATCGGCTCATTATGGCCGTCGTCTTATTTTCTGCATCTGAACGTGGG
Source organism: Phaeobacter sp. JH20_02 (assembly GCF_048056915.1). Taxonomy (NCBI): domain Bacteria; kingdom Pseudomonadati; phylum Pseudomonadota; class Alphaproteobacteria; order Rhodobacterales; family Roseobacteraceae; genus Phaeobacter; species Phaeobacter sp. JH20_02. Next base: position 12,095 of record NZ_JAYMVP010000004.1, read on the forward strand.
CGCCTTCACCAAGGGGCTGGGCTGGGAGGCGCTGCTGCCCGATATTCTGGCACTCGCCTGCTTCGGTCCGGTGTTCACCCTGCTGGCCGCGCTGGCGCTCAGGGCGCAGGAGAAGTAGATGCAGCGCCTGTCCCGCATAGTCTGGCTCGGCCTCAAGGAGATGATGAGCCTGCGCCGCGACTGGGTGATGATGGCGCTTCTGGTCTGGTCCTTCACCCTGTCGCCGGTGATGGAGGCAACGGGCGTGGCAACCTCGGTGAACAACGCCTCGATCGCCTTTGCGGATGAGGACAACTCGCCCCTGTCGCGCACCCTGGCGGAGGCGTTCTTTCCGCCCGAATTCCAGCCGGTGGTGCAGATCGAACCCGGCACCGGCGCCGCCCGGATGGATGCGGGCGATTTCCTGTTCGTGGTCGCCGTGCCGCCCGGGTTCGAAAAAGACCTGCGCGCCGCCCGGGTGCCGGAAATCCAGGTGCTGATCGACGCCACCGCGATGGAACAGGCGGGCATTGGCGTCCATTACATCACCAGTATTCTCAGCGCCGAGATCCGCCGCTTTGCCATCGGCGCCGATCTGGCCCAGCCGCAGCCCCTTGGCATCATCATCCGCAGCGCCTTCAACCCAAACCGCGACACCATGCGCTTTGCCGGCATCAACGCGCTGATCGGCCAGATCATGTGGCTGACCACGATCCTGACCGGCGCGGCAATGATCCGCGAACGCGAGCACGGCACCATTGAACACCTGCTGGCGATGCCGCTGTCGCCCTTTGACATCGCGGTGGCGAAGATCTGGGCCAACGCTGCCGTGGTGCTGGTTGCGGGGGCGCTGTCGCTGGGTTTTGTGATGCAGGGGGTGCTGGGCATCACCATTGCCGGGTCAAAGATTCTCTTCCTCTGCGGCACCGCGCTGTTTTTGTTCACCGCCACCGCGCTAGGGGTGTTTCTGGCCACGGTCGCGCGTTCGATGGCGCAGTTTGCGCTCTTGGTGATGCTCACGATCCTGCCGATGCTGATGCTGTCGGGCGGCGAAACCCCGGTGGAAAGCCAGCCGGACTGGTTGCAGGCCATCACCACCCTGCTGCCCTCGCGCCATTACATGGCCGCGAGCCAGGCCATCGTGTTCAAGGGCGCAGGGGTTGAAACCGTCTGGCCGGAGTTCCTGTGGATGGCGCTGCTGGGCGCCGCGCTGCTGGCCACCAGCCTGCTGCTGTTCCGCCGCTCGGTGGCGCAGGACCGATAGCGCGCCCGGTTGCCTGCCCGTTGTGGCACCTTGATCGGGATCATGGCAGCGGCCAGCGGGAATGATCTACTGGTGCGGCCGCTGCCCCGCCCATGCCCCCATAACTGCCGGAGCCGACAGATGACCAATACGCCCACTTTTGACGCCTATAAACCCGCCGAAATCGCCGCATTGGTGGAAACCGCCGGCACCGCCAAGGCGCGGCTGCCGCTGCCCCAGATGTTCGTGCTGGCGATGCTGGCGGGCGCCTTTATCGGATTTGGGGCGGCGGCCTATACGATGACCCTCGCAGGTGCGGCCCCTGTGACCGGACCGCTCCGCGTGCTGGGTGGCGCGGTGTTCTCGCTTGGGCTGATCCTTGTGGTGATTGCCGGGGCGGAGCTGTTCACCGGCAACGTGCTGATGGTGATCGCCGCGGTGGACCGCAGGATTTCGCTGCGCCTGCTGTTGCGCAGCTGGGGCGTGGTCTATCTCGGCAATCTCGCGGGCGCAGCCGGGCTGGCGGCCGCCTTTGCCGTGACCGGGCTGCTGGATGGTGCGATGGGCACAACCGCCGTCGGCATCGCCGAGGCGAAGGCCGGGCTGACCCCGCTTGAGGCCCTTATGCGCGGCGCGCTGTGCAATGCGCTGGTCTGCCTAGCCGTCTGGCTGTCCTTTGCCGCCCGCACCGCTGCGGGCAAGGTTCTGGCCATCCTCTGGCCGATCACCGCCTTTGTGCTGCTGGGGCTCGAACACTCCATCGCCAATATGTATTTCTTCCCGCAAGGCTGGGCCGCAGGGGCCGATGTCCCGCTTGTCGCAGCGGCCGCCAACCTGCTTTGGGTCACGCTGGGCAATATCGTGGGCGGCGCGGGCGGCGTCGCTCTGGCCTATTGGTTCGCCTTCCTCGGGGGCACCACGCAGAAGCCACCCGTGCAAAGCCGCTGAAGCCGCAGCACCCTGAAAGCCATAGCGCGCGCGGGCGCCGCCGCCCCGTTGCTGCGGGTCAGACCCGGAACAGGCTGCCTGCCAGATAGGCGACAGCAGCGGCGCAGGAACCGATTGCCAATGTCTCCAGCCCGGATTTCCACCAGGGCGCCAGCGACCAGACGCTCTTGCTGGCGCCAATGCCGAAAAACACCGCCCCGGTGGCCAGCGCGGCGGTCAGGAACGGATCGGGCAGCCCAAGAATGAACGGCAGAAGCGGCACGATGCCCGCCGCCATGAACGCCGCAAAAGTCGTCAGCGCCGCCGCCACCGGGTTGGGTTCTGCCGGCGCCAGCCCATATTCGCTGGTCAGCATCAGCGCGATCCATTTCTCCGGCTTGGCGGTCACCGATGCCACCGCGCCCTCCAGCACGTCGCCGCTCAGCCCCAGCTCCTGAAAGATCTGGCGCAGCTCCTCGCGCTCGCCCTCCGGGTACTGGCGAATATGACGCTTTTCCACCTCGTAGAGACGCCGCCGGTCGTCCAGATCCGCCTTGGTCCCCAGATAATTGGCCGCAGCCATGGAAAACCCGTCCGCCAGTACGTTGGCAATGCCAAGGGCGATGATCACCGCAGGGGAAAATCCCGCGCCCTCTACCCCCGCAGCAATCGCAAAGGTGGTGACCGCGCCGTCAATGCCACCATAAACCGCATCCCTGAGCCGCCCGGTGCCATTGCTGCCCGCAAGCCGCCGCGCGATGTCGTCCTTGCTGTGACCGTGATCCTTCTCCATGCCCGCAGGATGCCCCGGAGTGGCCCCCGCCGCCTTGACGGAGGTCAAGCTGCCGCCACTGCCCTCCGCTGGCGTTGACCACTGAGATAACGCAGGGTTTTCAACACCTCCGGCACCAGCAGGATGGGCAGCACCAGCAGCGCGATCAGCCCCCAGTGCTCCCCTTGCAGCGGCACCGTGTGCAGCATCACCTGCAAGGGCGGCCAGTAGACCGCCGCCACCTGCGCTCCGATGGTCACCACCAGCGCCGCCAGCAGCAGCGGATTGCTGAACACCCCGATCCGCCAGCACGGCAGATGCAAGGAGCGGAAGGCAAAGACGCTCGCCTTCTCAAAAACCACCATGGCGGTAAAGGCGGCGGTGCGGGCCAGATCCTCGTTGCCGTCCAAAAGATGCAGGAACAGCCACAGGCTGGCCAGCCCGGTATAAAGCCCCAGCGCCAGAATGCTCAGCAGCCCGGCCTTGCCCAGGATCGGCGTGTCTTTCTGGCGCGGCGGGTGCTCCATCTGGTCCGGCTCGCCCTTCTCCAGCCCCAGCGCCACCGCCGTGACCCCGTCGGTCACAAGGTTCATCCACAGGATCTGCGTCGCCAGAAAGATCAGCGGCCCGCCGATCAGGATGTTGATCAAGAGCGCAATCACCTCGCCCGCGTTGGAGGACAAGAGGTAGCGCACGAATTTGCGCACATTGGCGAACTGCCGCCGCCCCTCGCCAATCGCCCGCACGATGGTGGCGAAATTGTCATCGAGCAGCACCAGGTCAGAGGCATCCTTGGCCACATCCGTGCCCCGCACCCCCATTGAAACCCCGATGTCGGCCTGTTTCAGGGCCGGCGCGTCGTTCACCCCGTCGCCGGTCATCGCCACGATCTGATGCTGCGATTGCAAGGCCGAGACGATCCGCATCTTGTGGGCGGGCCTTGTGCGGGCAAACAGCACATCTTGCTGCAGGATCCGGTCCAGCTCCGCATCCTCCAGCGCCTCCAGCGCATCGCTGGTCAGGGTCTTTCCGGCAGGCAGCCCCAGCTGGGCCGCAATCGCCTTGGCAGTCAGCGGGCTGTCGCCAGTGATCATGATCACCCGGATACCCGCCGACCGGGCCGCGCCGATGGCGTCCCGCACCTCCGGCCGCGGCGGGTCGATCAGCCCCGCCAGCCCGAGGAAGGTCATGTCCTCCTCGCGGATTTCTCCGCCCTGCGCCGCCCCGGCTGCCAGGCCGATCACCCGCAGCCCTTCTGCCGCCATTGCCTCATAGGCGTCGGTGATGGCGGCCGCCTCCCCTGCGCCCAGCTTCCGCGGGCCATCCTGCGTCAAAACTTCTGTGCAGAGGCCCAGAACCTGCTCCGGCGCGCCCTTGGTCAGGACCCTGCCGCTGCGCGCCAGCACGCTCATCCGCTTGCGCTCGCTGCTGAAGGGGATCTCCGCCAGCACCGCATCCGGCGGCGGCAGCGCTGCCCAGCCCTTGTAGCCGAGGGTCACCAGCGCGCCCTCGGTCGGGGCGCCGGTCATCTGCCAATGATCCCCCTCGCGGTGCAGGCTGGCATGGGTGCAGGTCAGCCCCGCCGCCAGCAGCTCTGCCAGCACCGCGTCCTCCCGCGCGCCGGTGACCGTGCCGCCATGGGCAATATGGCCTGCCGGATCATAGCCGGTGCCGGTCACCTGATAGCTGCGGTCCAGCGTCCAGACCCGGGTCACGGTCATCTTGTTTTCCGTCAGGGTGCCGGTCTTGTCCGTGCAGATGACCGAGGCCGCACCCAGCGTCTCCACCGCCTGCAACCGCCGCGCCAAAGCTTTCTGCCGCACCATCGCCGCCGCCCCCAGGGCCAGGGTGATGGTGACCACCGCGGGCAGCCCCTCCGGCACCATCGCCACCGACAGCGACAGGCCGGTCATGAACATCTCCGCCGCGTCCCGCCCCATATACAGCCCCAGCGCCAGAATAGCGGCGGAAACACCCAGCGCCGCAAACCCCAGCTGCTGCGCCAGACGGCCCAGCTGCACCTGCAGGTTTGTCTTCTTCAGCCCCACCGATCCGGTCAGCGATGCGATCTCGCCAAAGGCGGTGCGCGCGCCGGTCGCCGTGACCACCGCCAGCGCGCGGCCCGCCGCCACCACCGTGCCGGCAAACACCTCTGCCGTCTCTGTGCCGGGCGCCTTGTCCACCGGAACCGATTCCCCGGTCAGCGCGCTCTCATCCAACGATAGCCCGGCAGATTCCTGCAGGCGCGCATCGGCAGGCACCCGGGCGCCGGCCTCCAGAATGATCAGATCGCCCGGCACCAGCTCGCGCGCCGCAATCACCTGCTCGCGCCCGTCGCGCACCACCAGCGCCTGCGGCGACAGCAGGCTGCGCAGGCTTTCCAGCGCAGTCTCCGCCCGCCATTCCTGCACAAAGCCCAGGATCCCGTTCAGCCCGATCACCAGCCCGATCGCCAGCGTGTCGGCATATTCGCCAAGCGCAAAGGCGATGATCCCGGCGGCAATCAGGATCAGCACCAGGAAATTGCTGAACTGGCGCAGGAACACCCGCAAAGGCCCGGTGCGTTTGCCCTGCGGCAGCTCATTCCATCCGTATTGACGCCGCGCCGCCTCCGCCTGCTGCCGCGTCAGCCCGCCGAGCCGCCCGCGACCATTGTCCTGAACCGGGTGTTCCATCCGCTCTGCCCTCCGCAGCCGCCACAGGCTGCTGCCCCAGCCTGCCGCACTCCGCACCCTTCGGGCAACTGCTGTGGTGCCGCAGGTCCAGCTCCTAGCGGGACATCGGCGACAGCAGATCGGGATTGACCACGAGGGTGCGCACGCCATGGGCATGATCTTCGTCAAAGGCATTGTCGCCCAACCATGCCTCCACCGAGGCAATGCTCACCTTGGCCACCTTGGGGCGAACGCTCCAGGTGACCTGCACGGGAGAGCCGGTCTCATTATAGGCCGGACCGGTCGTCGATCCGGTATATTGCACCGGCGTACCCATATCCTGCGGAATATGGATTGCCTGATGATAGCCATCGACAAACTCATGTTTGGTCAGCCTCATGAAATCCAGCGCGGCAGGATCATTGACCAGCACCATCACCTGAGTTTCGACCCGCAGCTGCGGGTTCAGCGTGGCGACATCCAGACAGGATCCCAGCGTCGGCCCCGGTCCCACCTGCGCCGTGCTGTAGACATAATGCACCTCGATCGTGTCACCGGGCGCCAGTGCGCCATGGTCGGTGCTGCCAACCGGACGGGCATAGGGGGCCACCTCGGCCGCTGTCAGCTCGCCTGAATAAAGATACCCGGTGCCATAGCCCTGACCATCGCCATGTCCGGCATATTTGGTGAATTCACCACCCTTGTGCTCTGCGCTTTCGTGGAAATGGATGTTGCAGAGGTTCATTCGGCTGGCGGGTGGCGCAAATGCAAAATCGCGCTTGTTCGATCCCACCGCCGAGCTGAGATCACGCGGCGACTGCGGGCCAAATCCCTGATCCGCAACCGCCTCTGCCAGCGCCCGCCGCTGCGCGTCGATCACGCTGGCACCGACCTGATCCGCCGCATGGGCCAGTGTCGCGACAGTCAGCGCTGCCCCGGCGACGGCCGCCAGTACTCTCTGAATGGTCATCCCGTGTCCTTTCCTCTGCCGGGCCGGTGCCGGGTTCATCCGCCGCAATCGCGTCCCGGTCACAACGGGAAGGAAAAAAGGCACCCGATGCCTTTTTAACCATGGCAGGCAACAGGTGACTGTCTGGACTGTGAACGGAGCCAAGACCGCATATGAACGGGAGATGAACGCACCATGGCCGGTCGGCAGCCCTTGGCGGCGCATTCGTTCATCTGTTGTTCATGATTTCGACAGGACGCTGTCATTGCTGCAAACTAACTCTACCACTGGCGGCCCTGACAGGGTTATGGTCAGCCGGTGCGTAGCCAACCCAAACCCCGCACCGGCTGACCTCGCAATTGGCAGCCCGACCCACAACGACGGGACCACCTCGACCAATGAAAATAGTGCATATTGTCAATATTTTCGCGGCCGTGGTACTGCTGGCAGCCGCTGCCAGTGTGTCAGTTGCGGTCTGGGCCGCCAGACAAAGCGATCTGCACAATTACCGCATTTCGCTGGCTCACACCTCCTTTGAACACCATCTGAAACTGGCGGCAGACACCTATCTTCTGTTCAAGCGTTTTGGCGATCTGCTGCTGGCCGATGACACCGGGCAGGTGGCGGATATCACCAATATTTCCAACCGCCTTCAGACCCATATCACCAATATTCGCGCCGCCATTGAGCAGGAAATCGAGCTGGTCGGCGACGAGGAGCTGGCGGAGCTGATGCTGCTGGACAAGATTGAGGAGATCATTGACGACATCCTCGACCTTTACCGGCGGGCGCAGTCGCGCGAGGCCGCAGATGGCATCGGTGGCGACTGGCGCGAGGTGTCGCTGGCCCTCAACGAAGACATCAAGGAAGATTTCCGAACGCTGATCTCAACGGCGCTCACCGAAGAGCAGGAGGAAGTCTCCAGAGCCGAGGCCGAAGCCAGCGCAAAGATGGCGCTGGTGCGCATGATCTCCTTTGGGTTGGCGGTGGCCTTTCTCTGCATCACCGCCATCGCGCTGATTGTCTTTCGCCGCGAATTCACCCGCCCGTTAAGACAGCTTCTGGGTGGTGTGCGGCAATTTGCGGCCGGGGATTTTTCCAGCCGGATCGCCCTGCCGGGGCGGAGCGAACTGTCGGAAATCGCCGGCGTTCTGGATGAAATGTCCGCAGTGGTCTCGGCCCGCACCAAAAACCTGACCACCCAGAACGAGGAACTGGAACAGGCCGTCCGCCAGCGTACCGAAACGCTGGAAAAACTGCTGACCGAGGCGCGAAAATCCGAACAGAACCGCCGCCAGCTGCTGGCAGATGTCAGCCATGAGCTGCGCACCCCGCTGACCGTCATTCAGGGCGAAAGTGACGTGGCGCTGCGCGGCGCCGACAAAACCGTCGAGGAATACAAGGACGCCCTGACCAAGACCCGGCTGGCCGCCAATCACACCGCCAATCTGATCAGCGACCTTCTGTTCATCGCGCGCAAGGAATCCGGCTCGCTTGAACTGGTCAGGAAACCCGTCGATCTGATCAGGCTGATCCACGAGGTGATCGCACTCTGCGGGGCCGAGGTGGGCTTTGAGCCGCAGCGCGACAAGGTGATCGTCATCGCCGATGGCCAGCGGATCCGTCAGGCCGTGCTCGCCCTGCTGGAAAATGCCAAATACCACGGCGGCGACATGATCGCCGTCACCCTTCAGACCCATGGCGATATCGTTGAGATTGCGGTGTCCGATGACGGGCCGGGCGTGGATAACGCGGAAAAGGAACTGGCCTTCGAGCGCTTCTTTCGCGGCTCCAACGCCAGCGGCCGCTATATCGAAGGGCTGGGCCTTGGTCTGCCGATCGTGCGCTCCATCGCCGAGGCCCACGGCGGCTCGGCGCGGATCTTTGATCGCCCAACGGGGGGCACAACGGTTGTGCTGACGATCTCCACGGATGCCGACCCATAGTTACAGGACGCCAGAGAACGGCTGATGAATATTCTGCTTGTAGAGGATGAAGAGCGCGTAGCCGATTTCATACGCCGGGGGCTGAAGGCTGAGGGCTTCAGCGTCGAGCACGTGGTGGATGGCGAACTGGCGCTGGGGTTCCTGCAAACACGCGACTTTGATGTTGTGATCCTCGACCTGATGCTGCCGGGGATCTCCGGCATCGAGGTCTGCCAGCGGATGCGCGCCCGCGCCAATACCACCCCTGTTCTGATGCTCACCGCGCTGGATTCAACCGACGAACGGGTCGCGGGCCTGCGCATCGGTGCCGACGACTACCTGCCCAAACCCTTCGATTTTGAGGAGCTGGTCGCAAGGCTGGAGGCGCTGCATCGCCGCCGGGTCGGCTATGGGAGCACACCCGACGATGAGGTGATCACCCATCGCGGCCTCTCCTTTGATCCCCGCGCGCTGGAATTCTACGTCGACGGCCGCCCGGTCGCGCTCTCCAGCAAGGAGCGCGAACTGGCCGTGCTGCTGATCAAGAACATTGGCCGCGCCCTCAGCCGGGAACGCATTCTGAATGCGGTCTGGGGCACACAGTCGGACCCGATGACCAATATCGTTGATGTCTATATCGGCCGCCTGCGCAAGAAATTCGGCCCCGAAGGTGACGCCATCGTGACCCTGCGCGGCGCCGGGTATCGGCTCGATTGAGCGGCACCGGCAGCCGTGACAGCGCGGCCCCTGCGCGCTAGTATCGCCGGACCGGAACAACCTCAGGGCATCCCCACCATGGCCTCCCCGCTCCTGCTTCGTAACCGCAATTACCGGCTGCTGTTCACAGCCGGGGCGCTGACCAACCTCGGCGATGGGTTCATCCTGCTGGCGCTGCCCTGGCTGGCAACGCTGATGACCCGCGATCCGGTGGCGATTGCCGCCGTGGCCGCAGCCGGTCGCCTGCCCTGGCTGTTCTTTGCGCTGCCCGCCGGGGTGATCGCGGATATGGCCGACCGGCGCAAGCTGATAGCCCGCGCCGACCTGCTGCGCGCCGTGATCGTGCTCGCCATCCTCATGCTCGCGCTCAGCGCACCGACGGCCGGTGCCATCTGGGCGCTGGCTGGCCTGGCCTTCCTCCTTGGCGCGGCGGAGGTGATCCGCGACAATGCCGCCCAGACCATCCTGCCCGATATCGTTGCCAGCTCCGATCTTGAGGCGGCAAATGGCCAGATGTGGACCGTCGAACAGCTCACCGGCCAGTTCATCGGGCCGCCGCTCGCCGGCCTGCTGATCGCGGTCGGCATCGCAATTCCCTTTGGACTGGATGTGATCGTGCTGGTGCTGGCGGCCGGTTTTGTCTGGCTGATCAGCCTGTCGCCGCGCGCGCCGGTGCAGCAGAGCTTTGGCAAGGCGCTGATGCAGGGCATCACCTTCATGCGCGGCGATGGGCTGCTGCTGCGGCTGGCCGTCGTGCTTGGCATCGCCAATTTCCTCGCCACCGCAACCATCACCGTAGAGGTGCTTTTCGCGCAGGAGGTGCTTGGCCTCGGCCCTACCGAATACGGGTTTGTCCTGTCGGTTGCCGCCCTTGGTGCTGTGACCGGCAGCCTGATTGCACCGCACCTCAGCCGCCTGATCGGGGTGCAGCCCTGCCTTTACCTGTCGATTGCGGGCTGGGCGGTTGGCTATGCGCTGATCGGTGTCAGCAGCAGCGGCATCATCATGGCGCTGGCGATGTTTGGCGTGATGGCGGCGGCGATGGTCTGGAACGTGATCACCGTCTCCTGGCGCCAGCGCCGCATCCCCTCCGAACTGCTGGGCCGGGTGAACAGCATCTACCGCTGCTTTGGCTGGGGCTCGATGCCGCTTGGCGCGCTGACGGGCGGTGCCGTCGTGGCGCTGCTGGAACCGGAGCTTGGCCGCGACCTCGCCCTGCGCGCGCCTTTCCTGATCTCCGCCAGCTGCTGCGGCCTCCTGCTGGTCTATGCCGCGCTCCGGCTGCGGCTGGACTGATGCCCGCGGGGGTAGGCTGACCTGCGACGGCCAGCCCACTCCGGCCAGATCAGGAAACGACTTCCATCACCGGCGGCCGGGCGGTGTGCCGCGCTGCCGCTGTGTCCTCCAGCTCTGCCAGGCACCGCAGGATCTGACTGGCGCCCAGCCGAACCTGATCCGCGTCGATGGCATAGGACAGCCGGATATTGTCCGGCGCGCCAAAATGACGACCGGGAACAGCAGCCACGCCATATTCTTCCAGCAGCAGATTGCAGAGATCCTCATCGGTGCTGATCATCCGCCCCCGGTGCAGGGTGCCAAAGACCCGCGAGATATCGGGGAACAGGTAGAATGCCCCACCGGGGCGGGCACAGCGGATCTGCGGTGCGCTGTCAAACGCCGTCAGCAGAAGATCCCGCCGCATCCGGTAGCCCTCGGTCATCCGCTGCGAGAACCCCTGATCGCCCGCCAGCGCCTCCGCCGCGGCAGCGGCCACCACCGGCGGCATATTGGAGATCGAGTTGCTGTTGAGCGTGGCAACCGCCGCCGCCACCTCCGTTGGCGCAGCCAGCAGACCCGCGCGCCATCCCGGCATCCCGTATAGCTTTGAAATACTGTCCACCTTGATGATCCGCGACGCCAGATCGGGCGCGATCTCCAGCAGATGCGGGCACGGCTCGTCGGCATAGACAAAGCGCTGGTAGACATCGTCGCTGATGATCCACACATCATGGCGCCGCAGCACCTCGGCCAGCGCCGCCAGCTCCGATCTGCTGTAGACCGCGCCGGTGGGGTTGGACGGGTTGTTCAGCACCAGCGCCCGAGGCCGCCCACCCAAGGCCGCCTCCAGCGTCGCGGGGTCCAGCTTGTACCCCTGATGCAGCCCGCAATAGGGCGTGCGCACCTCAACCCCGCTGAGCCGGGCAATGTCGAAATAGGTCGGCCAGCAGGGCGCCGGGATGACCACGGTATCGCCGGGCTGGAACAGCACCTGAAACAGCGCATAAAGCAGATGCTTGCCGCCCTGTCCCACAGCAATATTCTCCACGCCGAACTGATCCAGCCCCAGCTGAGCCAGATAGTGCAGATAGGCCTCGATCAGCCCGGCCTCGCCCCGGCTCGGACCATAGCGGCAGCGATCGGCACGGATCGCGGCAATCGCCGCCTCGTAAACCCGCTGCGGCGGTGTGAAATTGGGCACCCCGATAGAGAAATCGACCACCGGGTCAGGGCGGCTCTGGATCCGTCCGGCCAGCGCCAGAATCGGACAGAAGGGCGTGTCGCGGTGAAGCGCGGGCAGATCAGGCATGGCAACCTCCCCGGCCTGCGATGGCGGCGCCACAGCGCCGGAACTCCGACATGCGCATCAGGCCACGCTTTCCATCGGCTGCGCCACCGGCGGGTGGCTGTCCCGCGCGGTGCGGTCACGGGCAATGGCCTCGGCCATCCGCGTGGCGGCGGCGGTGATGATATCCAGATTGCCCGCCGACGGATCCAGATAATCTCCGGCCCCGGTGACCCGCACCATGGTGAACAGCCGATCCCCGGTAACATGCGGCTCAACGATCACGTCATAGCCCGGCACCGCCGCGCGCAACCGCGCCACCGCCCCGGCGATAGCGCTCCGGGTGGCCTCCAGATCATGCTGCTCTGCCAGCGCGGAGATTGCTGTCTGCATATAGACGTTCGGCTTTGCCGGGTTGATGTTCAGGATCGCCTTCACCCGGTTGCAGCCGGTGAACTGCCGCAGCGCATCTTCGGTGGTTTCGATATAGTGATTGAGGTTCAGCCGCGTGGCCGGCCCCGCGCTTTCGGCACTGATCGAGGACACCACCTCCAGATAGTGGATCTCCGGGTTCGCCGCCGTCATCGCCTGGGCAATCGGGATCGAGGCCTGCCCGCCGCAGGTGATCATGTTGATATTGCCCGCCGCCAGCAGCGCATCGCCGTTCAGCGACGGCACGCAGAGCGCACCATTGGGAGCCGGGGTCAGGTTGATCAGCACCTTGCCCGCAGCCTGCAAAGCCGGGGCATGGGCCTGATGCGCCGCCGAGGAGGTGGCATCGAACACCAGATCAAAACTGTCGAGCGCGGCAAACAGCCCCTCCGCCCCGCGATCGGTCACCGGGATGCCACGGCTTCGGGCCAGCGCCAGCCCCGGCGATGCCGCATTGCGCCCGGCAAACAGGGTGCACTCCAGCAGCGCGGAACGCTGCACCTTGCACAGCACGTCACAGCCGATATTGCCGCTGCCTATGATGGCGGTTCTCAGTTTCATGCGTCCACTCCTTCCAATGCGGGTGCCGCCGTCCGGGCCAGCCGTGCCGCCGCCGAGATGATCAGATCCTCCTGCCCGGCCACGGCGTTGCAGCGCGACAGCTCTTCGTAGATGAACCGTGGTGCAACGCCGAAATCCTGCGCCGCGCGGGTCACATGTTTTTCAAAACCGGCACAGACGCCGTAGATGCCGCTGATCAGGTTAGAGGTGCCCACGATGGTGCGCCGCTGCACCGGCGGCAGCTCGGGCAGCGCTTCCACCGCCTCGCAGAGCGCAAAGACATCGGTTCCGGTCTGAAACCCGTAGCGCTCCAGCACCGCACAGAGCACCTCCAGCTGGGTATTGCCGGCCCCGGCACCAAACCCGCGCATGGTACCATCCAGAATGGTTGCGCCCGCTTCGGCGGCGGCAATGGAATTGGCAATCGCCAGTCCCAGATTGTTATGCGCGTGAAACCCCACCGGCACCTCCAGCTCAGCCGCCAGAACGCCGATCTTCTCGCTTGTGTCGCGGGGGTCGTAATTGCCTGCGGAATCCATCAGGACAATGGCATTGGCGCCATAGGACACCTGCCGCCGCGCCTGCGCCAGCAGCACATCCGCAGGCGCCATATGGGTCATCATCAGCACGCCCTGAACATATTTGTCCTGGCTGCGGGCATATTCGATGTAGCTCTGGGTCAAATCGCCTTCGGTGCAATGCGAGGCGATGCGGAACACATCCACCCCGGCGCCGATGGCCGATTTGATGTCCGAGATCTTGGCAAAACCGGGGATCGCATGAATGCCCAGCTTGGTCTGGCTGAGATTGGCGCGGGCGGTTTCCAGCATCTCTATATCGGCATGGCGCGCCATGCCCAGCTGCAACGAGGAGGCCCCCAGCCCGTTGCCATGGCCGACCTCGACCACCGCCAGGCCGCAGCCATCCACGGTCCGGCAATAGGCGGCAATATCGTCAAGGCTCAGCGCATGGGCGATGGCATGATTGCCGTCGCGCAGGGTAGGGTCGTGAATGGCAATGGCCATGGTCTGGCTCCTTGTCATGGGACTTGATTTCATGGGACGTTGATTTGAGGCGATGATCAGGGGGCCGCAGGCCGGTGCCGCATTACCTCAGCGCGATCCGGGCCACGGCGGCCTCGGCATGGGCCAGCGCCTGCTCGCGGCTGTCACCGCGCGCCAGCACATAGGCAACCCGAGAGGCCGCAGACAGCACCGCATCATAGCGGGTGCCCGGTTTGGCAGAGGAATGCACCCGCGCCACACCTTCGGAACTGGCGGCGCAGTCAAGCCCGGTGATCGCATCCAATGTGCGGTCCTGCGCCAGCATGTAGCGGATCGCCATCGCCGCGGTGGAGAGCGGCGGCGCATCATAGGCAAGCCCGAGCACCGCGGCAAAGGTCTCCTTGAACACATCGGCACCGGTGGTTTCCAGGGTCAGCTCCCAGATCTGGTCACCGCCGTTGCGGGTCTGGGTCTCGATGATATAGACCGCCCCGTCGTGCAGCTTTACCTCGGTATGGGCCGGTCCGGTCCGGTAACCGACCACCTCCAGCAGCGCCTGAACCCGCTCGGCAATTCTGGCCTCATCCGCGGCACTCAGGGCGGCGGGCTGCACATGGCCGCTCTCGATGAAATAGGGCGCGCCGCTGGTGGTCTTCTCGGTGATCTGAAGCACCCGGTGACGACCGCCAACCGACATGGTTTCGACACTGTATTCCGGCCCGGGAATAAACGCCTCGGCGATCAGCTCCTCGCGGCCCACCTGCAACGCATGGGACAATGCGGTCTGAATATCGGTGGAGCCATCGACGAAATGAACCCCCTCGCTGCCGCCGCCCTCGGCCGGTTTGACGATGCTGTCGCCATGGCGCGCCACAAACTCGGCGATCTCCGCCACCGTGCGCACGCGGGCAAAGGGCACATCCTCGATACCCGCCGCCCGCAGCGTCTCGCGCATCCGTCGTTTGTTGCGCGTCAGCCGGACCGTCGGCACTTGGCAATTGCTCGGCAGATCCAGCGCCTCGGCGATATGCGCGGCGGTCAGAAACCCATATTCGGCAAAGGAGAACACCGCATCAAACGGCGTCTTGCGATGCAGAGCGCGGGCCAGCGCGACGCTGGTTTTCACATCCTCGTAATCGGTCACCACCACGGTTTCGGCCTGATCAAGCAGCAGCTCGGTCAGATGGGACCGGATCTGAAGCGCGCTGTAGCGCAGCCCCATCTCGCCGATACGGACAAAGGTGTGATCGCGACCGCCAATCATCAGGATATTGCGTTGCGGTTCAGACATGGCGTTCCCCGTCATCTGTCATCTGTCATCGGTTGGATTGGATCAGGCGCGGATCGGAACATCTCGCGGTTCATGAACATCGGCGCGATATGCAGCACCGACATGCGCAGCACATGGTTCAGCATCACAAAGGCAGGCTCCAGACCCAGCGCCAGCGCGGTGGCCACCATCACCTCGACCCCACCCGGCACCCAGGACATGAACAGCACCAGGAACGGCTGACCGGTCAGCAGGCTGAACAGCGAGGCCATGGCAACCGTGATCCCAAAGGTGATCGAGGTGACGATCAGCCCTGCGCGCAGGTAGCTTGCGATATCGCTGCGGGTGATATCCTTCAGCCGGATGCCGATCAGCCCGCCCAGCAGCGCCATGGCAAACAACACCAGCGGTTCCGGCACCACGATCGAATCGCTGCCGCGCCAGAGGTTGGTGCCCGCCGCCAGTATCAGACCGGTGACCATATAGGGCGCCGGCATGGCAAAGCGCTCCAGCACCCGCCCCGCCGCATAGGCCGCCGCCGCCAGCAGCAGAAAGATCGCGTAGCCCGCCAGCGTGCCCGCCCCTGTGGCGGCCTCGTCGGGCAATGCGGCGATCTCCTGCGATCCCTCCTGCGGACCGGCGATCAGAAACACCGCAACCAGCAGCGCGATCATCCGCACCATATGGGCAAAGACCATCTTGGCCGAGGTCTTGCCCTCCTCGCCGGTCAGGGTCATCACCGCCGCCATGGCGCCGGGCACCGCCCCAAGGAGGCTCTCGGCGCGGGTCCATTTTTCCACCCGGTACAGCCAGGTGAACCCGGCCGCCAGCTGCGCCGACATGCAGATCAGAAGCCCCGCAAGCACGGTCAGATCGGCCATGCCCTCCAGCATCTCGGCATTCAGCAGCGCCCCGACGCTGGCGCCCAGGATCAGCTGGATCACCACAATGGCCGCCGGCGGTGTCGCCAGCGCCAGACCAAATCGACAGGCCAGCAGCACCAGACCCGCCGCCCCCAGAAGCTGCCCCAGCGGCAGCCCGCTCAGATATCCCAGCGCCGATCCGGCACAGGCCAGCAGCAGGGTGATCGCAAAATTCCGCAGCATCAGCCGACGCTCCGCAGAATATCCGCCGGCGCCAGCGCCGATGCGGTGGCAATGCGTGCCTGATGGTGGATCACGTCAATGTTGTTGACCATATAGAAGGTGCCGCAGGTCAGCTGCCCCAGCGCAAACAGGCCCGGCGATGGCCGCCCGTCGCGGGTCAAAACCCGGCAATCCTCCAGCTGCACCTTGATCCCGCCGGTTGCGTCCCGCTCGGCAAAGCCCTGCGCCAGCAGGCTGCGGATCAGCGGGTTGCTTTCGTCCAGCCCGCGCTGCAGGCCGGTTGCATTGATCACTGCATCCACCTCGGCGATGCCATCGGCAAACTCCATGCGATAGCGGCCATTGCGAAAGCTGACATTGCGCAGCCCGCTGCGATGGCTGAGCGCGCCACTGGCCTGCAACATCGCGATACGGTCGGCATTGGTGCGCGAGATCGGCACCCGCATATTCGACCAGAGCCGGTGGAAATGGCGCAGGAACGCCGCCTTGGCGCGATCCGAAAGACTGGCCCAGAGCTGCGGGATCAGCATATTGGTTTCGGCCAGAATGCTGGACACCAGATCATTGTCGGCACTGTCGACGCCGCGCAGCAGATCGGCAAAGCTGACATCCACCCCCTGATGCTGCATCTCGGCCTCAAACAGCTCCATCACCGCCGACAGCGAAATCCGCCCGCCATCCGGGCCGTTGCGCAGCGCCGCCAGACCGGCCGGCGTCAGATGGTGCAGCGTCACCGGGCGATAGGCCGTCACCGCCTTGGGCAGCCCCGCCCGGCGCGAGGTCATCAGCATCCGCCGGCCATTCACCCCAAGCGCCACATCATAGGCGGTCAGCCGACAGCCCAGAATGCCCACCCGCAAACGGGTCAGCGCCTTCAGGCGGGCCGCCGGATAGGGCGCGCGGAAATAGCCCGGCGTGCCGCCCAGCCCATAGGGGTCGGCCTCCAGATTGGTGCCCAGACACAGGTAAACCGCATCATAATCGGACACGCTGCCCATCCAGCCCAGACGGTAGAGCGCATCGGCGCGCGGGCTGGGGGCAATCGTCTCCACCTCGGCGCCAATCATGCGGATCCGCCCCCCCGCGGTGCGCACCCGACCGCTCAGCGCATCGAACCGGCTTTGCAGGAACCGCCCGAACAGGGCGCGCTGTAGGAAACCATCCTCATCCGCTGCCGCCTCCGTCGCCCCGGTCTGGCGCAGCCAGTCGCGGAAATCATTGCGGCGCGCCAGATACATCAGCTTCAGTGGCCGGTTGAGCAGATTGGTCTCGGCATCCTCCTGATAGGCCACGCCGGGACCAAAACTGCGGCTCTTGTCAAAAACATCCACCGACAGCGCCGACAGATCAGGCAGGGTGGCGACCAGATTCTCCAGGACCGAGACACCGGCATAGCCCGCGCCGAGAACAGCAATTTTCATGTGGTAGATCCTTTGTTGGGCATCAGGCGAACAGGGGCAGGTCTGGATCAGGCCGCGGCGCTGGTCTCCCATTGGCAGGCACTGTGGAACCAATCCTCCAGCTGCCGCAGCCGCGCGCGCAGCTCCGCCTCGCTGTCGCCCTCGACGATGGCGTTCAGGATCTCGGCATTGGTATAGGCCATCTGACCATACTGCCGCCCCGCCACGCCGCTCATCCGATAGGCACGCACGAACTCGAACGGGCAGCGCTCCGGCACCGCGCGCAGCACACCGTCGCGCGGCGGCACGCAGAGCTGGCCAACCAGCCGCACGGGCTCCAGCATCGGCTCAGGCCGTGCCGTGTTCTCAAACCCCGGATCCCGCATCGCCCGCAGATAGGTCATGCGCGGATCCAACCCCCAGGCCTCGGTCATTTCCTGGTTGAAGAACACCCCGCCCAGCCGCGAGGCGATCTCGCCCAGGACAATGGTGCCATCCGGGCTGACAAAGACCTCAAGATGGAACAACAGCGTCGGCGGCGAGGGCATCACCTCTTCGACCAGATGGCGGGAATAGGCCACCAGCCGATCGCGCAGCAGCGTCGTCGGCTCCAGCATATGCAGATCATGTGAACGCCCGCCGAGGAAATCCAGCGCCGAGGTCAGCACCCGCACCGGCGAAATCACAATCGGATGCCCATCCACATAGAGCCCGTTGACGATATAATGATCCCCGGCGACAAACCGCTCGATCATCGTGTTGTAAAACGTCGTACTGTCCTGCCGCGCCAGCCATCCCGCCAGATCGTCGGCCCCGCGGATCACGCAGACCCCGTTTGATCCGCGCCCGTCGCGGGGCTTCAGAACAACCGGATACCCCCAGCTGTCGATAAATCGGCGGATATCCATCGCATTGCGCACCACCGCCATGTCGCTGACCGGCAGCCCTGCCTCCCGCGCGCGGGTCTTCATCGCGTATTTGTCGCGATAGGCGTCGAGCTGCACCGCAGCATCCGTCGACACGCCGAGGTAGTCATTCACCCGCGCGGCGCGCAGCACGTCAATCTCCGCCAGCGCGACACAGACCGGATCCGCAAGGCCGCGCGCGATCTCGATCGCCGCCAGCTCCACCTCCGCGTTATCATTGAAATTCTGAAAGAAGCGGATATCCAGCCCCTCGGGAAAGCTGTCCATCAACGCCGCTTTGGCACTGGCGCAGGTCAGGATGATGCTGGCTGGCCCAATCGCCTCAACCCAATCGGTAACACTATGCTGTAAAAGGATTTTTGGCGGCGCAAAGAGAACTATATTCATGACACGACGGGACCTTCGACAAAGTTTCAACAGGTTTCGGCGCAGAATTTTCTTCGCCTTTTACGTGTTTGCACGCAACTTACAGTATGTTTTGTATCCGTCAAGCGGCAGTTTTGTGAAACTTACACAACGTTAAGGTGAGCGATTTTCCGCCTTTGTCCTGCCGTGATTTCTTTGGAAATACATGGCCGCGCCGTCCAAACCCATGACGGCATCCCATCGTATACTGCGGCAAGAGGACGTGATGCCGCAGCTGCAAAATCGCCTGTCAGCCCCGGCAGGTCGCGCGCCCGTGCAGTGCCTCATTGCTCCCGGTCGCGACAACCGGCCGAGGCTTGATCAGGATCATGGCGGCCGCTGTCACAGATGATCTAATGACGTCAGCCGCGGGCAGATCCGCCCGCCGCATCCCGTCAGGAGGCACGCCATGCAACGCCGAACATCCCTCTTCATCCTCAGCAAAGACACCCGCGACGAGACCATCACCGCCGCCGCCGAGGCCGCAGCCGAACAGGAGGCGCATCTCGCCTGCCTGTTGCTGGAGGCGCTGCCCGGTCCGCCCAGTTTCGCCTTTGGCCACTCCGGTTACGCCGCCCTGGTTGCCTCGGACGGTCCGTTGGAACGCCTGCGGCAGAACAAGGCCGCCGCCAAGAAACGTGTCGACGACATCGAGGCGCTGCTGGCCCGCAGCAACTGCCCCGGCGACGTGCAGTTCGCGGTCTGGTCGGGCAATGATATCGGTCTGGTCGCCGCGCGGCGGGCGCTGACCTGCGACATTGCCCAGATCGCCGACGATCTGACCGACCCGGACCCCGTGTTCCGCGAAGCCACCTATGGCATCCTGTTCCAGTCCCCGGTGCCGCTGATGCTGAACGGCAGCCCCTTCGCCCACCGCGACCGCATTTTCCTCGCCTGGGACAGCAGCCTGTCAGCGGCGCGCGCCGCCCATGCCGCCCTGCCCTATCTGCGCAAGGCCAGCGAGGTGATCATCGGCTGCATCGACTCCGATCTGTCCCATGGCCGCGATGGCGAGGATCCCGGCACCGATATCGCCGCCTGGCTCAGCCACCATGGCTGCGCCGTCACCCTGTCGCAATTTGCCAGCAACGGGCAGGAAATCGGCACCAGCATCCAGTCGCGGGCGCGCGAAATCGGCGCCGATCTGGTGGTGATGGGGGCCTATGGCCACTCTCGTATGCGTCAGGCGATGTTCGGCGGCACCACGCGCACGATGCTCCAGCAGACAGAGCTGCCGATCTTCCTCGCCCATTAACAGGGGCATCACGCGACAGGCATCACGCAATATGGCCGCGACAGCTCAACGTCGCGGCCATATCACAGCATGGGTCCGGTCAGCCCTCAGATACCGGGCGTCAGGTGTCAGGCGACACCCAGATCTTCCGCCGGACCAAAGAACTCATAATGGATCCGCTCCATATCGACATTCGCCGCCCGCAGACCCGCAATGGCCATCGCCATGAATCCCTTTGGCCCACAGATGTAATAGTCCGAAACGGCGGTATTGGTATTCGCCGCCAGCCAGTCCGGGGTGATCCGCCCTTCCACGTCATAACGCGCGGCGGCGCGGTCTGCCTCGCTCGGCGTTTCGAGGAAGATCACACTGCGTTTCGCTAGTGATTTGCTGAGCCCCTCCATCGCCAGATTGTCGCCATCGACCGCCGCGTGCAGATAGGTGGCGCTGCGATCATTCGCGGCCAGGCTCTCCAGCATGGCAACCATCGGCGTCAGCCCGACACCGGCCGACAGCAGCACCACCTCCGCCTCCGCCTGATCCTTCAGATAGAAATCCCCCGCCGGGGCCGCCACGCGCAGGATGGTGCCCTCCGCCGCGACCTCATGCAGCCAGCCGCTGATCACGCCACCCGGCTCCTGCTTGACCGAGATCCGGTAGTATTCCCCGTTCGGCGCGCAGGAGATCGAATAGTTCCGCCGCGCCTTGCCGGTCTCGGGGCTATCGAAATCAAAGGACAGATATTGCCCCGGCTTGTGCCGCAGCACCGCACCGCCATCCACCGGCCGCAGGACAAAGGATTTGACCGAAGCGCTCTCGCGCAGGATCCCGGTGATGGCAAAATCGCGCCAGCCCTCCCAGCCGCCCTCCGCTGCGGCAATCTCCTCATACATCCTGCTTTCCGCCGCGATCAGCAGATCGGCAAGGAACCAATAGGCGGCCCCCCAGGCATCCAGCACCTCCGGCGTTGCCGCATCGCCCAGCACCGCCTCGATCGCCCCCAGCAGCGCGGTCGCCACATGGGCGTAGTGCGCGGGCTTGATCTGCAGGCTGACATGTTTGTTGACGATCCGCTCCACCACGCCGCTCAGCGCGCCCAGATTGTCGATATTGCGGGCGTAGCCCAGGATCGCATTGGCCAGCGCCGCGTGCTGGCTGGACCCGTTCTGCTGATGTGACTGGTTGAACAGGGCGCGGATTTCCGCATCCGCCAACAGGCGCTCATACATCTGCGCAACGATGGCGCCACCATGGGCCTCCAGCGCGGGAACGGTTGCGGTCACAATCGCCTTGGTCTGCTCTGACAGGGGCTGTGCCATGGGTCTGGTCCTTCTCTGCTTTGGCCGGAACCGGGATATCCGGGTGGCCGTGGTAAAACATTCATTTCAGCTGAATGTATATTTCCGCTATACAAACATTCAACCGAAATGAATATTAAACACCGCAGATGCCGCCACCCGGAGCCCGCAATGAAGCTGAATCTGAAAACCGACTACGCGCTGAGGCTCCTTATTTTGCTGGGCAGTCGGCCAGAGCAGATGTTCGAGATTGAGACATTGAGCCGCATGCACCAGCTGCCGGTCAGTTCCGTGATGAAGATCATCAGCGAGCTGGTCCGCCACGGCTATATCCGCAGCATCCGGGGCCGGTCGGGCGGGGTGCAGATGAACATGGATCCGGCAGAGATTCGCCTCGGCGATGTGGTGCAGGCGATGGGCGAACCGATGGAGATCGTCGATTGCAGCAGCTGCCTGCTGGTCGGCAACTGCCGCCTCAAAGGGGTGCTCTGCGAGGCAGCGCAGGCCTTTGCCGAGGTGCTGATGAAATACCGTCTCAGCGATCTGATCGAGGCCCCTGCCCCGGTGCTTGCACCGCTGCTGGCAACCGAAAGCGGCGCTGCCGGCTCCACCCCGACCTGAGCCATGAAAAACCCGCCCGGCATCAGCTGCCGGACGGGGTCGTTTAGGTCATCATCCGTGAAATCGGATGGGGTCAGTGCAGATCGAACCGGTCGGCGTTCATCACCTTGGTCCAGGCTGCGACGAAATCCCTGACGAATTTCTCGCGGTTGTCATCCTGGGCATAGACCTCGGCATAGGCGCGCAGGATGGAATTGGAGCCGAACACCAGATCCACATTGGTGGCGGTCCATTTCACGTCGCCGCTCTGGCGATCCGCGACCTCGTAGACCTCATCGCCCGCCGCGCGCCAGACATTGCCCATGTCCAGCAGGTTGACGAAGAAATCGGTGCTCAGCACGCCTTCGCGGTCGGTAAAGACCCCATGCTTGCGGCCGCCATGGTTGACACCCAGCACCCGCAGGCCGCCGATCAGAACCGTCATTTCCTTGGCGGTCAGCCCCATCAGATGGGCCCGATCCAGCATCATCTCCACCGCCGAGGCGGAGAAATCGCCCTGCAACCAGTTGCGGAAAGCATCGTGAACCGGCTCCAGCACCGCAAAAGAGGCAACATCGGTCTGCTCAGCGCTGGCATCGCCACGACCGGGGGCAAAGGGCACCTCGGTGGCGAAACCGGCAGCCTCGGCGGCGGCCTCAATCGCCACAGCTCCCCCCAGAACGATCACATCGGCCAGGCTCGCGCCGCTCTTTTCGGCAATCCCTTCATAGGTTTCCAGCACGCGACCCAGACGCTCCGGCTCATTGCCGACCCAGTCCTTCTGCGGCGCCAGACGGATCCGGGCGCCATTGGCCCCGCCGCGCAGGTCAGATCCACGGAAGGTCCGCGCGCTGTCCCAGGCGGTGGCGATCATATCGGCCTGCGACAGGCCGCAATCGCGCAGCAGCTGCCTGGTCGCGGCCACATCATAGCCGGTGCTGCCTGCGGGCACATTGTCCTGCCAGATCAGATCCTCCTGCGGCGCCTCCGGGCCGATATACCGGTTGCGCGGCCCCATATCGCGGTGCAGCAGCTTGAACCAGGCGCGGGCAAAGACATCCGCGAAATAGGCCGGATCCTTGTAGAACCGTTCGGAGATCTTGCGGTATTCCGGGTCCTTGATCATCGCCATATCCGCATCGGTCATGATCGGGTTGTGACGGATCGAGGGATCCTCCACATCCACCGGCTTGTCCTCTTCCTTGATGTTGACCGGCTCCCACTGCCAGGCGCCTGCCGGGCTTTTCTTCAGCTCCCAGTCGTAGGTGAACAGCAGGTAGAAATAGCCGTTGTCCCATTTGGTCGGATTGGTGGTCCAGGCGCCTTCGATGCCGCTGGACATGGTGTCGCGCCCATGGCCGGTGCCGTTGCTGTTGCTCCAGCCCAGACCCTGTTCGATCAGGCTGCCGCCTTCGGGATCATTGCCAATCGCATCGGCGCGGCCATTGCCATGCGCCTTGC
The DNA here is from genome assembly GCF_048056915.1 of Phaeobacter sp. JH20_02. Classification (NCBI taxonomy): domain Bacteria; kingdom Pseudomonadati; phylum Pseudomonadota; class Alphaproteobacteria; order Rhodobacterales; family Roseobacteraceae; genus Phaeobacter; species Phaeobacter sp. JH20_02. The sequence continues at coordinate 35,521 of NZ_JAYMVP010000004.1, forward strand.
CGATGGTGTGGCCCCCTGCGGTCAGCGCCACGGTTTCCTCGTCGTTCATCGCCATACGTTCAAAGGTGATCCGCACATCCTGCGCCGTGCGCAGCGGATCCGGTTCGCCGCCGACACCTTCGGGGTTCACATAGATCAGGCCCATCTGTACGGCCGCCAGCGGATTGGCAAGCGAGTCACGATCCGCGCCATCCTCATAGCGCCCTGCGGCCAGCCATTCCTTTTCCGCGCCCCAGTAGACGTCTTTTTCCGGCGACCAGATATCCTCGCGGCCAAAGGAGAAACCATAGGTCGGCAAGCCAACCGACTCATAAGCAATATTGCCCGCCAGTGCGATCAGATCGGCCCAGGACAGGCTGTTGCCGTATTTCTGTTTGATCGGCCACAGCAGACGGCGCGCCTTGTCCAGATTGACGTTGTCCGGCCAGGAGTTCAGCGGTGCAAAGCGCTGGTTGCCGGTGGTCGCCCCACCCCGGCCATCCGCCGCGCGGTAGGTGCCCGCCGAATGCCAGGCCATCCGCACCATCAGACCCGCATAGGTGCCCCAATCGGCGGGCCACCAGCTCTGGCTGTCGGTCATCAGCGCCGTCAGATCCGCCTTCAGCGCCTCAACATCCAGGGATTTCACCGCCTCGCGGTAGTCGAACCCCTCGGGCATCGGGTCGGTCTTGCGGTCGTGCTGGTGCAGGATGTCGAGGTTCAGCGCATTGGGCCACCAATCTGCCACACCGGCGCTGGTGTTGGTGTTGCTTCCGTGCAGAACCGGGCATTTTCCGCCTGTGTTTCCGTCACCTTGCTGCATGTTGTCTCTCCTGGGTCTTGGGTCATGACGCACCGGCATTCCTCCCTGACAATACGCCGGGACCGGGCCTCTCCGGGCAAAGGCTAGCAGTGGATCGTGATTATAAGAAATGATAAATCAGGATTTCTTATATAGGAAATAGCTATCAAAATTCCCCGTCCCCTACTGTCGCCCACCCTAGCACATGCCACCTGAGTCGGGGCGAGAACCTGATCGGCACAGCTTGCCTGCCTTCGTAAAACCGGATTAAAAATCGCAAGATGATAGACGCCCCCTATAACACCAGCCTCACCCTGCGACAGCTGCGCTTCCTTGTGGCGGTTGCGGATGAGCTGAACTTTTCCCGCGCCGCCGCCAGATGCTTTGTCAGCCAGCCGACGCTCAGCGTCGGCCTGCGGGAGCTGGAAGAGCGGCTCGGCGTCACCCTGGCAGAGCGTACCAAACGCTCGGTCATCCTCACCCCGGTCGGCGCCCAGATTGCCGAACGCGCCCGCAAGCTGTTGCAGGACAGCCGCGAGATCGAGGAGCTTGCCGCCGCGCAGGCCAGACCCGAGGGCGGCACCCTGCGAATGGGCGCAATCCCCACCATCGGCCCCTTCCTGATCCCCCGCGCCATGCCTGCGCTGAAATCCAGCTTTCCCGATCTGCAACTCTACCTGCGCGAGGAACTGACCGGCCAGCTGCTGGAAGGCGTCCACAGCGGGCGGCTGGATCTGGTGATCTATGCCGAACCCTATGCCGCCTCCGGGCTGGAAACCCTGCATCTGTTCGACGACGGCTATCACCTTGCCGCGCCGCCGCCCGCCTCTGACCTCAGCGCCGGGGCCGACACCGCCCTTCGCGGGGCCGATCTGGACGGGCGACAGCTGCTGTTGCTCGAACAGGGCCATTGTCTGCATCATCACGCGCTCAGCGCCTTTCCCGATCGCGATATCCAGCGCGACGACAGTTTTGCCGCCACCTCGCTCTCCACCCTGATCTCCATGGTGAGCGAGGGGCTGGGGATCACCTTGCTGCCCGATCTCGCGGTCGATGCCGGGGTTGCGGCGGGACAGGATGTGGTGATGACGCCGCTTGCCGATGCCTGCCCGCGCCGGGTGACCCTCGGCTGGCGGCCAACCAGCGTGCGCGCCGATCTGTTCCGCAAGATCGGCACCGTCCTGCGGCAGGCCCGCGGCTCGCTGACCGGCACATAGAGGGCGGGTAATTCCGCCGCAGCCCTGTCGCCGGATCTTACACCCGCCAGCCAAACCCGCTAGCCTGCCCGCAGCCTCTCCCGCAACCGGTAGAACCATGACCGCAGACAGACCTTCGCCCCGCCTGAGTCGCCGCCGCGCGCTGCAATTGACAGGGGCCGCCGGGATGCTGGCGCCACTGGGGCTGGCGGGCGCACAGCTCACCACCCCGGCCAGGGCGCGGGCCAGCGCCCAACCCACGGCGGTGCCTCTGCCGATCCATATCCAGCGCGCCCGCTACACCATCGCCGATCAGCCTACTGATGACCTGATCTCGACCCGACCTGACGGGCCGCCGCCGGTCATCCGCCTCAAACAGGGTCAGCCCTTTGCCGCGCGGGTCACCAATACCCTGCCCGATTACACGGCAATGCACTGGCACGGCATCCGGCTGGACAATGCCATGGACGGGGTGCCCTATCTGACGCAATTCCCCATCGGCGAGGGGGAGAGTTTCGACTACCACTTCACCCCGATGGATGCCGGCACCTATTGGTATCACCCGCATTGCATGACGATGAACCAGATGGCCATGGGGCTGACCGGCGTGCTGGTGGTGGACGAGGCCGAAGACCCCGGATTTGACGCCGATATTGCCCTGAACCTGCGCGATTTCCGACTGCGCCCCAATGGCGAATGGCTGAAGCTGTGGACTGCGCGCGGGGCGGCGCGGGCGGGCACCTTTGGCACCATCATAACCGCCAATTGGGACAGCGACCCGACCTATGAGGCCCCTACCGGCGGGCTGGCGCGGCTGCGGCTTGCGGCCACCGATACCACGCGGATCTACAAACCCTTTGTGCTGGGTGCCTCCGGTCAGGTGATTGCCGCCGATGGTCACCCGCTGCGCGAGGCCATCGACTGGCCCACGGATACGGCCCCTGCCCTGCTGTCACCCGGCCAACGTCTGGATATCGCGGTGCAGATGCCCCGGATCGAAGGCGCCTATGTCGATGTGATGACCGACTTTCCCGGCGGACCCCGCCGTCTGGCCCGGATCCGCGCCACCGGTCCCAGCCTTGGCCGCGATCTGGCCGAGCTGTCGCCGCTGCCCGCCAATGACGTGCCTGAGCCGGATCTGACCAAAGCGCGCACCGAGGATCTGGTTTTTGGCTGGACGCCCGAAGGCGGCGCGCAGGAGAACGGTTATTGCGGCTCGCTGGGCTATAGCTTCTGGTCGATCAACCGCAAACCCTGGCCCGGTGACGCTGCCGCTCCCGACACCCCCGGCGCCGCCCCGCTGCTGGTGCTCAACCGCGGCGAAAGCGTGATCCTGCGGCTGCGCAATGAAAGCCCCAACGCCCATCCGATCCACCTGCACGGTCTGGTGTTCCGCCCGCTGCGGTCGAACCGGCGCAGCCTGCCGTCCAACTGGACCGATACCGCGCTGCTGCTGAAGGATGAAATCATCGAGGTGGCACTGGTGGCCGACAATCCCGGCGACTGGGCGTTCCACTGCCATGTGATCGAACATCAGAAAACCGGGCTGGCGGGCTATATCCGCGTGCTGGCCTGACCTCCCGGCTCCGCCCCTGCGCCGAGAGGCACGCGCCGGTGTGGTGCGGTCGCCTGATCGCTTGGTCGGGGAACCGCCTCAGCCGTTCAGCAATTGCCGCAGCGACGGCGTGCCGGAGGCATCGGCCCGTGGCACGATCCGGTAGCGCGCGTTGACAAAGCAGAACAGGCCAAACCCCAGAAGACCAAGGCAGAGGGCAATCACCAGCGCCTGGCCATAGGCTTTGGATTGCAGCCAGTCAAAGGCCGAGCCCAGACCACCCGCCTCGCTGCGGGAGGAATAGGTGGCGGCCTGTACGATCAGCAGGCCGATGATGCCCACTGCAACCCCCTGCCCGGCCAGCCCGATGCGCAGCGCCATGTTCAGATGGCGGGTGACCGGGTTGCCCTGTAGATGGTCAAGGTAGCCCTGCGTCCAGGCCTTGTGCAGATAGTAGAAGCCGACGGCGATGGTGATCACCCCGATGATCCCCGCCGCCAGCTGACCCATCGGAGAGGCAAACAGCTGCTGTACGACGCCAGTGTCGCCACCGCCCCGGCTGACCCCAACCGCAACAATGATGGCAAGCGCGGCCAGCCCCAGATGCACCAGACCGGTGATGATCATCCCGGCCCTTGCCACCACTCCTTTGAGGTCGCTGCCATAATCTTCAAGATCCCAGATCCCGTCCACGGCCCTCCAGATGGCATAGGCCAGCATCGCCAGCGCGATCACCAGCAGCACCGCGATGCCCCAGCCGCTGCGAAACCGCTGCATCGTCTCGGCGGTGCCCTCCGCCTCTCCGCCATTCAGGATCGACCAGAGCGACAGCCCCGCAACCAGCAGGTAGACCAGCCCGCGCCCGGCGTAGCCCGCCCGCATGATCGGCAAGGCCCAGGCAAAATCACGGGCGGAATGATCGGTGGTACGGTCTGCGGACATGGCGAGGGTTCCTGACGATGGTGCCTGCGGCATGGCAGGTGAAGAATGACAGCGGGCGGTCACGACCCCGGTGCGGCGGGTCGAACAAACGGCGCGACAGATCCGACCGGTGCAGGATCCAGCGCCTGCGCTCCGCCCGCGCGGGCCGGTTGGGTCAGCATCGACAGCAGGATCAGGGCGGCAAGACCCGACAGCAGGACCGCCAGCAGCGTCCGCAGCAGGCTCAGCGCAAAGGGGTTGAATAGAAAATAGACCATGCCGGACCAACGCGGCAGACCGCTGTTGGTTCCCTCGCGCCCCCTGCCGGGACCGCGCTAGCTGTCGAAGGCCTCCGGCTCCAGCTCACGCCAGAAGGCGATGATGGCCGCAGCATTGAGCGCCGAGCGCCAACCGTGCTGACGGAAATGCTCGCGGTCCAGATCGCTCTCCAGCCGCGACAGGAACAGCCGTTTGTCTGCGTCACGCTGGGTCGGGTTTCGCCGCGAAACCAGCGCCTCGACAGTTTCCAGATGCCGCGCCCGGTCCCGGCGGGCTGCGGCGCGGGCGTCAAAGGCGGCGGCCTCTGCGGCGGCCTCCGCCTCGCGTGCCAGACGGGCTTCGCGAATGCGGGCCTCCTCCTCGGCTGTGATCGGCGGCGGGGTTCCCGCCTCTGGTGTCGCGCTGTAATCGCCGTCAATCGCCGCCCGCAGATAGCCAAGCCGCGATTTCACCGCCCCCTGCCCGGCCACGTAATCGAGTTTCTGCTGAACGTAATCCGGCCCGTGTTCGGTGATCCATTGCCGCGCCAGACGGTCTGACACGCCCTGCCCGCGCAGCGCCTTATAGACCGGTTGCTGGCGCAGCCCGTCGCTGTCGTCGATCTGGAACATCGCCATCTGCGGATTTTCACGGATCAGGAAACGGATTTCGCTGACCGCGCGGCCTTTCTTGCGGGTCTGCGGCTCGATGATGATGTCGGAGGATTTATTGACCTCGGCCACCGCCGGTTTGATGATCTTGGCGTTGAGATGTTTGAAACTCTCGTAATAGGCGGAGCCATCCACCCCCATCAGCTTGCGAAAGATATCGAGCCCCCACCAGCCGGTCGATCCGGTGCGCACAAAACGATAGCAGTTTTCATAAAGCGCCAGCCCGTGACCGGAGCTGAAATTGCGCTGAATCTTGACGTTGATCAGGGCAAAGATCTTGGGGTCGTGCAGTTTCTTGGCCAGCTCCGGCGAATAGGCATATTCGCAGATCCCATTCTTCAGCTTGGCAAAGCTGAGCAGCGACGAGACGCCCCATTCCTGATGACCCTGTTCGTCCAGCATGTCCCATTCGGCAACGGTTTCGGCCAGCGCCCGCAGGCTGGCGCGCAGACTGTCGATATCGTTGGAGTTATACCCCACCATCATCGCCAGAGTGCGCGCGTCGATGGTATGGCTGCGCGCCGAGGTCAGTGTGTCATAGGCATTGAGCAGCAGCACATTCGACAGCTTGCGCTGCAACAGCGTCAGCTTGCCGCTGATATGGATCGCGGCGACATTCTTCTTGACCGTTTCGCGGGTCAACGCGCCGGTCAGCCGCTCTGTGTCAAAGCCGGGCTCTGCCATGGAATCACTGCCTGTCATCATGGGCCTCAATTGCGCCATACCCTGCCACAAAAGGAACCTATGCGACAACCGCACATGGGTTCCTTTGTTATTGGGTCGGCCGACATTTGTCTTTGGCACCGGTTCCGGGCAGCGGCCACCGCCACGCCGAAAGGGACCCGTTCACGGGATCAATCGTGGCAAATGACGCCCTGTTGCGAATCGCGGCGATGCCCCATGATCGCATGATCCGACCCGCCGTTGCGCCGCAGAGGCCCAGAGCGCGCGCTGGGGGCGCAACAGGAATTTCCGCCAATCAGTGTCAAAAATGGCGCAACAGGCTCTGTTTTATGGCTGTCATTCGGTCTAGCATCGGGCTGGCAACACCTCTGACACCGGACTGCCGGTGTGCAGCGCCATCCTGAGAATCGGCGCCTTTTGCCCCGCTTTCAGGCGCCTGTTATCCCGCATACGGGTCCCTTTCATCCCGTGTTCAGGTGCCTCTTGTACCGGATGCGGGTCCCCAAACTGGGGTAACTGACTGTAATTGAATGTTAAACCGGAACCAAAGACTCTAAAGATTCTAAAAAATATAAACGTTTAGCTGTCATCTATTTTTAAGTTTTCCAAGGAAAAGCCGAACGTTTCGCGGCGAAACCGGGCGGAGGTGAATTGAAGCACCTGCAAAAATTGCCCTTGCGGGTCCATATGACCTAGGCAGCCTGCAAGATGTTCCCTATTCTCTGGCATATAAGCGCAAATAGAAAACACGCGCGATAACACGCATCCACATGCACCGAGATCGAGCCGCAACATGACATCGCCCCCCCTGCCCCCGTATTTCAATCTGGATCCCAAACAGGCCGCCGCCAAGCTGCCGGATCCGATCCAGACCACACGGTTCGCCAAGGCCGCCGCCATGTGCACCAAAGGGCGCGAGGATCTGGCCCGGCGCGGTTATGCGCCCGACGGCGAAAAACGGCTGCGCAAATTCTCCACCTGGGAGATCACCCGCTATCTGATCCCGGTCGCGCCACAGCATCTGCGCCGGGTGTTGAAGAACCACCCCGACCTGCCGCAGGGCGAGGGAGAAGGCGGCTCCAAATGGTTCACTCTGGAGGAGGTGCTGGCGCTGCGGCGGCATTTTGCCTCCGAAGGGATCTCGACCAAGGAATATCTGCCCTACCGGCCCAAGGGCGTGCCGGCCAAGGTGACGGCGGTTGCCAATTTCAAAGGCGGCGTTGGCAAGACCTCGACAGCGGCGCATCTGGCGATGTCGGCTGCGCTGGATGGCTACAAGGTGCTGGTCATTGATCTGGACAGCCAGGGGTCGATGACCTCAATCCTTGGCGGCAAGGTTGAGGACGAATGGTCCACCGTCTTTCCGCTGATCGCCAAGGATTACGCCAAATCCGTGGTTGCGGAAAACGCCGTGCGCGCCGCCGCCGGAGAGCCGGAACTGCCGCTGGATGAGACATTGAACGAGGCGCTGCGGGTTTCGTCGCGAAACGTCATCCAGAAAACCCATTGGTCGAATATTGATCTGATCGGCGCGCAGCTGAACCTGTATTGGGCAGAGTTCCAGATTCCGGTCTGGCGCATGGGGCTGCGCAGCTGGCCGCTGTGGGATGCGCTGAGCAACTTCCTCGAGCAGGAGGGCATTCTGGACGATTACGATATCGTCTTCCTCGACACCCCCCCGGCGCTTGGCTATCTGACCATCAACGCGCTGGCGGCGGCGGATATCCTGCTGGTGCCGCTGGGGGCATCGTTTCTGGAGTTCGACTCTACGGGGCGGTTTTTCGACATGCTTTATTCCACCTTCGCCTCCATCGAGGAGGGCGAGAATATGGCACAGCGCGCGGCGGGTTTGCCGGAAATTAAATTTGAATGGGATGTAGTGAGGGCGCTGATCACGCGCTTTGACGCCAGTCAGCAGACGGACATGGCGAATGTGATCCAGGCCTATTTCGGAGATTTCATGAACGCCTACCGTCAGGATGTCACCGCCCTTGTTGGGCAGGCGGGAGAACAGGTGAATGGGATCTACGAAGCAGACTATCGCGACTTCAACCGCGATACCTATGTACGCGGTCGCGAAACCTTTGATCGGACCTATGCGGAGTTCAAGGAGCTGCTCATCGGCAGCTGGTGGCGTGACACCCAGATGGAAGAGGCGGAGTAACATGGCAAAACGCAGACGGCTGAGCGCCCCCGACGCATCCGAAATCGAAGCCATCGAGGAGGGTTTCGCCGCGAAACCCGGCATCAACCCCTTTGACCCGGCGCCCGGTGGCGTCCCGGCCAGCGCGCCGCCGATTGCCAAGGTCTCGGCCGAGGCGGCACAGCTGCGCGGGATGGCGGCGGTGGCGGACCGGGTCGAGATGGCCCGCGACAAGGCAGACGCCGAACGCTGGCGCGCGGCTGAGACTGCCGGTGAAACCGTGTTGCGCATTCCGCTGACCGAGATTGACCGCGACTATCTGCGCCGCGACCGGATGCAGATCGACGAGGAGGAGCTGGACGAGCTGATCAGTTCTATCCGCGCCCATGGTCTGCGCAGCCCGGTTGAGGTGATCGCGCTGGACGATGGCTACGGTCTGGTGTCGGGCTTTCGCCGTCTGGAAGCCTATGCGCGGCTGAACCGGAGCGAAGACGGGTTTGCCGAGATCCCCGCGTTTCTGCGGCGGGGCGCGGACAGTGCGGGCGCCTATGTGGCGATGATCGAGGAAAACGAGCTGCGCGCCAATCTGACGCCCTATGAACGCGGGCGCATTGCGGTGCTGGTGGCGGGGCAGGGGGTGTTTGCCTCGGTCGAGGCCGCGGTTGAGGCGCTGTTTGCGGCGGCGTCAAAGGCGAAACGCTCCAAGGTGCGCAGCTTTGCCGCCGTGCATGAGGGGCTGGGCGATCTGCTGCGCTATCCCAATGCGCTGTCGGAGAAGGCCGGGCTGAAACTGGCGGCGGCGCTGCGGTCGGGCGGGCAGGGCGCCCTGCGTGCCGCGCTGGCCGGGGCGGATCCGGCGGATGAGCGGGCGGAATGGCGGCTTCTGGAAACCGCGCTGTCGGATATGGACCCGGTGGCGGAGGCCAAGCCGCGTGGCGGGCGCCCCCGGCAGGTCACCCGGCTGGCCGCGCGGCGGCTGCAATCGGGAGGGGACCTGTCGGCTGAGGTGGCGCCGACGGCGGTGCGAATCGACCTCAAGGGCCGCAGCCTTGACCCCGCGCAGGTGGAGGCTTTGCTGGCATTGATCGAGGACACCCTGGACTGAGGGCTGCCCGGAATGGCCACTCACCCGTCTGTTCTGTCAGCCCCAGCTGTCGACCTTGGCGGCTGGGGTGCTTTTTACGGGGATTAATGGGTAAAACTGTAGGTACCGTCCCGTTTTAACGATAGGTTCAGACATTTTTGGCCAGATGGGTGGCTTGAGGGGTATGCACAGCGGGACGGCACTTGCAGGTACTATTTACATTCACGATGCGGCGCCTGGCGGTATTGCTGTTCTTCGCTCTCGTCGGTGTTCCGACTTTGGCCAGCATGGGGCAGGCCGAACCGATCCGGATGACCTATGAGGAATACCCGCCCTATTCCTTTACCGATATTGACGGATATCCAAAGGGCGTGTCGATCGACCTGATGCGCCATATCGCCAGCGCGGCGGGGCGGGAGGTCGTGTTTCAGCCCAACACAAACCCGGCCGGTATGCTGGATGAGCTGCGTCTGGGCCGGGCGGATGTGACATCGCTTCTGGCGCTGACGCCGGAGCGGTTGAGCGCCGGGCTGGCCACGCGCACGCTTGGATCGTTTGAGATGCGGGCCTTTGTCCGCAAGAGCGATCAGCTCTACGAGCTGGATGATCTCGCTGGAATGGATATCGGCGTGGTCAGCGGCAGTTTCGCCGTTGACGGTGCCCGCCAGATCCCCTTCACCGAGATGGTCGAATTTGCCTCGATGGACACCCAGATCCTGCCGTTTCTGACCGGTGAGATTGATGTGGTGGTGTCAGGCCACAACAGTTTCCTGCGGCGGCTGCGTATGGCTGAGGTTGACGACCATGTCCGGGTGCTGTCACAGCCGCTGGTCAGCAGCCCCTATGGGTTCCTGGTGGCGCCGGGGCAGGAGGCGCTGCGCGATGAGCTGGACGCCGCCATCGCCGCAAGTGTTGACGCCAACTTGCTGCGCGATCTGGACAAGAAATGGTTTGGCCAGTCACGCACGATCTGGGACAATATTCTGGTGCGCTGGGGCCTGCTGATCGGTGCCGTTCTGGTGGCGGTCATCCTGACGCTGGGCTATTGGTTCCATTATTATCGCAACAAATCCAATCAGTTGCTGAGGGATCGCGCTGGCGACCAACTGCTGGTTGAGGCACTGGATGAGGTGGCTGCGGCCATCGTGATCTATGATCACAACCTGCGGGCGGTGCATTGGAACCATGGGTTTGAACTGATCTTTCCCGGCATGGTGGCGGCCCTGAAAAAGGGCGCGACGATGCAGCAGATGATCGTGAAATCCTATATGGATGGCACCATCGAAAACCCCTACACCGATGCGCAGATTGTATCCCTTGTTGATCAGGTTGTTGAGGATCTGCAGCGCGGAAGATCCGAGCCACGGACAGTGCGCACGACGGATGGCCGGGTGTTTCAGGCCCGTGATGTCAAGCTGGGGCCCCGGCATTTTGCCTCCCTGCGGGTGGATGTGACCCGCTTGCAGGAACAGCAGGATCTGATTGCCGCGCAGGCCCGGTCGCTGGAGGTGGTCAATGAGGATCTGCGCACCTTCTCCGCCATTGCGGCACATGATCTGAAGGCGCCATTGTTCAGCCTGCTCAACCTGATTGATTTCGTGGCCGAGGACATGCAGGAAGCCGGGATAGATCTGCCCGACGGCGTCCGCTCTAACTGGGTTGAAATGGAACGCCTGTCGCAGCGGATGATGCAGCTGGTGCAGGATCTGCTGGTCTATTCCACCACCCATAGCGAGAGCCATCAGGCGGAGGTGATCGAGCCATCGCAGCGCCTGCATGAGGTGCTGGAACTGGCCGGACCGCGCGCCGGTTTCGAGGTGATCATCGAAGCGGGGATGCCGGAACTACAGGTCAATCCGATCGCCTTTGACATGGTGATGCGCAACCTGATCGCCAACGCCTTTCAGCATCACGACCGGGAACGCGGCCATCTGGTGCTGAGCGCAAAAACGGGTCCCGATGCGGTGACGATCTCGGTGCGCGACGATGGTCCGGGCATCCCGGAGGAACACCGCGAGCGGATCTTTGCCCCGTTCCACCGGCTGTCCTCCTCGACCGAAGGCAGCGGGCTGGGGCTGGCGTTTATCAAGAAAACCGTGGAGAGCTGGGGCGGAACCGTGCAGGTTTCGGCGGCCCAGCCTCGTGGTGCGGTCTTTGAGGTGAGTTTTCCTCGCCCCCTCGCGAAGGGTGGCGCCGCGCCGAAGCAGCTTGTCGGCTAGACCTGTTCCTGGCCAGCTGCGCGCCTGGGGTTCATAAATTCAGGCTCTAACAAAGGCATTACAGACCAATCCCTGCGGTTGCATTGACTCTTCTTCCGCGGGCTGGCTACACACGGGCTGACACCTGATCGGCCCGGCCTGCGTGCGGCGGCTGCATTAAGGACAAAATTGGGACAAAACAAAGACAAACACCCCGTTAATTATGGTCTTAAGGGCAACCTTATTGTGACATCGGGGCTGGGGCGGCCTGTTATGGGCCGCGGGTTGTGATCCGGCGACCCCCGGCGCGCGACGACACCAAGGCGGAGTTTGACGATGACAGAACCGCAGACCATCTCTGGCGTGACCGGCTCCACATCTGGAGGCGGGGCAGGAGATCTGACGGTTGCGCTGCATATCGGGGCGCCGTTCACCGATGAGGATCAGCTGATCTGGTCGCTGCGCCGGGATTCGGCGCGGCTGTTGCAGGATGGCGTACTGGTGCGCCGACCGGGAACCTATCTGAAAGACCTGACCGATCTGAAGGGCCGCGCCGCAAAGGAGGGGGTCAGCGACGAGGCGTGTGAAGACTTTCTCGAGGGGGTACTGCGCGACGCGGATCCGGCGCGGGTGGTGCTGTCGATGTCGGCGATTCTGGGCGTGCCGGCCTGGATGCTGAATGATGGACGGCTTTACCGCAATGCCGGTGCCAATACCGCCGCGCTGCGGGCGGTGTTTGCCGATTATCGCTGCGAGTTTTTCCTGGGTCTGCGCAATCCGGCGACGCTGGTGCCTGCCGGGTTTGCCGCGCAGTCGCAGAAGGATTGGTACGGGTTTGCCGGGGATACCGACCTGATGGAGCTGCGCTGGTCAGAGGTGGTCGGCGATATCCTGACCGCAAATCCCGATTGCGCGATCACCGTCTGGTGCAATGAGGAAACGCCGGTGGTCTGGCCGCAGGTGCTGGGACATGTCACCGGGTTGGGCGCGGGCTACCGGTTCACCGGTGAGACGGATATTCTGCGTCAGGCGATGACGGTGGAAGGCACCCGGCGGCTGGAGGCCTATCTGGCCGAGCGTCCGAAGCTGTCGGAACAGCAGCGCAATCAGGTGCGCGAGCTGTTCCTGTCCTATTTCCACGCAGAAGATGCGGTGGAAGAGGAAATTGACCTGCCGGGCTGGTCGCAGGGATTCGTCGATGAGATGACAGAGCGCTATTTCGCGGATATTGATCTGATCCGCAGCCTGCCCGGCGTGACCGTTATCGACTGAGCCTTTGACCTGTGCGAACGGCAGGTCCGGCCCGCCGCGCAGCTCAGCTGTCGTGGGCGGAGGCCCGCATCCGGCCCAGATGTTCGTCCCATCCTTTGTCCAGCGCCAGCAACAGGTCAAAGGCCTCGACCCCCTGTGGCAGGCCGGTGTGGGTCAGCGACAGATTGGTGCCGCCGGGCACCTCCTCTAGCGTCCAGGAGACGGTGCTGGTGCCATCGCCCATCGGCGCGATGGTGAAGCTGTAGTCAAGGCGGGTGAAGGGCTCCGCCAGCAGCACCTCGCCCCACATCAGCCGCTTGCCGCTTTCGGTGCCGAACATCTCATAGGGGCCTTCGACCAGTGGGGTCTGGGGTTTGTGGAACCAGATCGCCAGTTTCTCCGGCTCTGTCAGATAGGCCCAGACCTGGGCCGGGGTGGCCCGCAGATAGATGGATTTGCGCAGGATCGTATCGGTCATTGGATGTCCTTTTCGATTTCGGATTTGAGCGTCGCAAGGCGGTCGTCCCAGAAGGCATCAAAGAAGCCGAACCAGTCGAACACCTGCCGCAGCCCATCCGGGTTGAGGTGATTGAGCCGGGCGCGGCCCTCGGTCTGGACCGAGATCAGATTGCCCTCGTCCAGAATGGTGAGATGTTTCTTCACCGCGGCGCGGGTCATCTGAAAATTCTCCGCAACCTCGGCGATGGTGAGGCTGTCCTGCGCCAGCAGCCGGAGGATCTGGCGGCGTGTCGGATCCGCCAGGGCGCGAAAGGCCAGTTGCTCCGGGTGCTGGTGGTTCTGCTGGTCCGGCGTCTGCTGTGACATGGCGGTATCTGCTCCTTATATGATACCGTTCGGTATCCTTTTAATATGATACCTTATGGTTTCACGTCAAGCCTGATTCTGCGGCATCGCGCCGGACCCCCCGCTGGTCGGGGGCAAAACCGTGCTGTCCGGCGTCCTGTCCTGCCGGGACGGGCAGTCTGGCGTCCTTTCCGGCCCGGTTGGACGACGGGGCTGCGCGGCTCTGGCTAGGGTCAGGGCGAGGCGGCGGATGGCCTGCCCTCTACAGCCCTGCTGTTGCGCAACCGGAATATCTGACCAGAGAGAGACCCCGCCATGCTCAGACCTTCGTTTCAGTCCCGTTATCTGACCTCTGCGCTGCGGCGGTATCGGCGCGCCGTGCCGCTGCTGCCGGTGGTGTTCTGCATCGCACTGGGGTTTGCCATCGGGGCCACCCCTGCGACCAGCGCCGGAACCGGCAGCGATGACATCCAGCCGCGCGACGGGCATTGGCTGGCGCTGATGCAGTTCCGGTCGGTCAGCGGCTGTTCGGCGACGCTGCGGCGCGAGATCGAGTCCGATGCAAAGGATGAGGTGCTTTATTCCAAGCCCCTGCATTTTTCCAAACCACTTGATCTGAACCAGCTCAATGCGGCCTGGGAGGTAGATATCAACTGGACCCGCACCAGCCCCAACCGCTGGGAAGGGGTGATGACCGAGGTCGAGCGCACCCTGTTCGGCAAGGTCACCACCGTGACCGAGTTGCAGACACGGGTGATTTCGGAGGGGCTGATTGATCAGAAGGCGGTGGCCACGATCAGCTTTCCGCCGCGCATGGTCCGGCAGATCGGTTCAGCCGAGCCTTGCGTGGTCCATGCCGATATCACCCACCGGCTGCGCTGATCCGCAGCTGGCCAGCATCGCCCGCACCTGACGAGGGCGCGCCGGGGCGTCCCGAAACCCATACCCAAGACCTAAAACACGATCTGAAAAAGGATAAGACCATGAATTTTTATCGCAGCGCCGCTCTTGTGACCGCGTGTAGTCTGGCGGGCGCATCTGGCGCCGCCGCCGAGGGGCTGTTTTCCAACGGCCAGTTTACCCTCGGGCTGGGGGCGTTTGCCTCCTCCGACCTTTACAAGGGCGAAAGCACCGAAGCCGCCGCCCTGCCGTTTGTGTCCTATGACAGCGACCGGCTGCATCTGGGCTGGGACGGGGTCGCCTATCATATTCTGAACAGCGAGGACCTGCAGGTTTCGGTGCGCGTGGGTGCGGGCGAAAAGCCGGATTACCCGGAGAATAAGCCGCTGTTTGCAGGACTGAAGCGCAGCACACCGATCGAGGCGGGATTTGACATGACCTATCGTTTTGACGGGTTCTATGTGGCGGGCAGCGCGATGGTGGATGTCTCCAATGAGCATGACGGCTATCACGCGGAGGCCAAATTCGGGACTGAGTTCCAGATGGGCCAGCTGGGTGTCGATATTGGCGCCGGGGCGCGGATGCGCGACGGCAAGCTGAACAACTTCCTTTACGGCGTGTCCGCCAGCGAGGCGAACGCGCAGCGGGTCGCTTATGATGTTGGCTCCACCACCGAGCCGTTTGTGGATATGACCATGGTCTACCCGATCAGCGACACGTTGTCGGTGCTGGGGACGGTGAATTATCAGCTGATCGACAAGAAGGTTCACGACAGCCCGCTGACCAATACCAAGGACAGCTATTCGGTCGGGCTTGGCCTGATCTACAGCTTCTGATCCATGGCGTTTCCGCTTCACTCGAAACCGCGGGGCAGGGCAGGGGCGGCGCGGCGGGAGACCGCGCCGCCAACCGGCCCCGCTGCCGCCGTGCCGCCGCTCTCTGCCGTTACCGGGGCCGCTCCAGCGGCGCCGGTTGAGCTGGTGTTTGTCAGCGATGCCAGGGCGACATGGCCGCCACTGCTGGCGGCGGCGATCTATCTGGGGCTGGTGGTCTGGATGCTGGTCGGGCTGTTTTGGCCCGCCCCCCCGCTGCCGCCGCCCGATGGTGGGAATTCCCCTGTAACAGAGCCTGTTTCTGTCGCTGTGCAGCTGTCGCAGGCGGTGCCGGTGACGCGGCTGCTGCACGCCGAGGGGCATAGCAGGGCTGACCGGGACGTCACCCTGCGGGCGGAGATGTCGGGCCATGTGGCCACCGTTGCGGTGGCGAAGGGCGCACGGGTTGCGCAGGGGCAGATCCTCGCCACCTTGCAGGCCGGTCCCCGGCAGGCGGCGCTGGCGCGGGCGGAGGCCTCGCAATTGCGGGCCGAACACGAGTACACGCGCGCGGCGGCGCTGCATCAGCGGGGATCGACCACCGATCAGCGGCTGAGCGAGGCGCGCGAGGCGCTGGCCGTGGCCAAGGCGGATCTGGCCGCGGCTCGGCAGTCTCTGGCGGAAACGCAGCTGACCGCGCCCTTTGCCGGGCATCTCGAAGCCTTTGACCTCACCCCCGGTGCCTATGTGCAGGAGGGGGCCGAGGTGGCGCGGGTGGTGGCGCTGGATCCGCTGCGGGTGGTGTTTCAGGTGCCCCAGCACCAGCGCGGCTCCCTGACCGAGGGGGCCATTGCGCAGGTCCGGTTTCTGGACGGGCGCAGCGCCGAGGGGCGGCTGAGTTTTCTGGGGCAGAGTGCGGCGGCAGAGACCCGCAGCTTCACCGCCGAGCTGACGCTGGCCAATCCGGCGGAGCGCAGCGCTGCGATCCCGGCCGGGGTCAGCGCCCGGATCGAGGTGCCGCTGGATCAGGTCCAGGCGCATTTCCTGTCACCGGCGCTGCTCTCGCTGGATATGGCGGGGGGGCTGGGCGTCAAATCTGTCGATGACACCGACCGTGTGGTCTTTACCCCGGTGGAGATCGTCCAGTCAGCGCGCGACGGCGCCGGTGTCTGGGTCAGCGGCCTGCCGGATCAGCTGCGGCTGATCACCGTCGGACAGGGGTTTGTCAGCGCAGGCGAACGGGTGCGGCCCGGTGGCGATGGCAACGGCGCGGCGGATCCGTCGTGAACGGCATATTGGCGGTGATCTTTTCCCGCAGCCGCGCGGTGATCCTGATCTTTGCGGCGCTGCTCTGCGCCGGGGCCTATGCCTATGTCAGCATCCCCAAGGAGAGCAATCCCGACATTCCGATCCCCTTTGTCTATGTCAGCACCAGCCTGTCGGGGATATCGCCGGGTGACAGTGAGCGGCTGCTGGTAAAGCCGCTGGAAACCGCGCTGAGCGGGCTGGCGGCTCTGAAGGAGATGAAGGGTCACGCCTATGAGGGCTATGCCAGCGTGACGCTGGAATTCGAGGCAGGCGCCGACGTCGCAGAGGCGCTGGACCGGGTGCGGGTGGCGGTGGATCAGGCCCGCCCGGACCTGCCGGAGGCCGCCACCGAACCGGTTGTGATCGAGATCAACACGGCACTGTTTCCGGTGCTGACCACGGTGCTGTCCGGGCCGGTGCCGGAGCGCAGCCTGAACCGGATGGCGCGCGAGCTGAAGGCACGGCTGGAGGCGGTTTCGGGCATATTGGAGGTGGATATCGGCGGCGGTCGTTCGGATCTGCTGGAGGTGCTGATCGACCCGGTTGCCTTTGCCACCTATGGGCTGTCCTTCGAGGCGCTGGTGGGACAGATCAACCGCAACAATGCGATGATTGCCGCCGGAACCATCGACGGGGCGGCCGGGCGGTTTGTGCTGAAGGTGCCGGGGCTGGTCGATGGGGCGCAGGATCTGATGCAGATGCCGGTCAAGGTGCAGGGCGGTGCGGTGGTGACCCTTGGCGATATCGCGGTGGTGCGGCGGCGGTTCGAGGATCCGCGCAGCTTTGCCCGGATCAACGGCCAGCCGGCGCTGACGCTGGATATCACCAAACGCAGCGGCGCCAATATCATCGAGACGGTGGCTGCGGCAAAGGCGGTGATCGCAGCGGCGCGGCAGGAGTGGCCGCAGAGCGTCAAGATCGACTATCTGCTGGATGAGAGCCGCGAGGTGGAGACCATGCTGGGCGATCTGGAGGCCAATGTGGTGGCGGCCATCGTGCTGGTGATGCTGGTGGTGATCTATGCGCTGGGGCTGCGCGCGGCGCTGCTGGTTGGCCTGTCGATACCGGGCGCGTTCCTGGCTGGTGTGGCGCTGCTCTGGGCGATGGGGATCACGATGAACATCGTTGTGCTGTTCTCGCTGATCCTGGTGGTCGGAATGCTGGTGGACGGCGCCATTGTCACCACTGAACTGGCGGATCGCCATTTGCAGGAGGGCGCGACCCCGGCGCAGGCCTATCGCGCGGCGGCGGGGCGGATGGCGGGGCCGCTGATCTCCTCGACCGCGACCACGCTGAGCGTGTTTGTGCCGCTGCTGTTCTGGACCGGCACCACCGGTGAGTTCATGAAATTCCTGCCGATCACCGTCATCGTGACTCTGGCGGCATCGCTGCTGATGGCGCTGGTGTTCATCCCGGTTCTGGGGGGCGTGATCGCGCGGCGGTCGCCGCAGACGGCGGCGGCGAAACGGGCGTTGCATGCGGCGGAATATGGTGATCCGCGCCTTGGCCGTGGGACGGCGGGGCTATATGCGCGGATGCTGGCGCGCGCACTGCTGTTTCCGGGCACCACCGTTCTGCTGAGCCTTGCGCTGTTGATCGCGACCTTTGGCCTATATGGGACATTCGGCGCGGGGCTGAGCTTTTTCCCCAAGATAGAGCCTGAATTCATGCAGGTTCAGCTGCGTGCACGGGACAATTTTTCGATCCATGAACGCGATGCGCTGGTGCGGGTGGTGGAGGATCAGCTGCTGCGCCGCGATGGGATTGCCAGCGTCTATGCGGTGGCCTCGCTGGGCGGGGGTGATGATCTGGACCTTATCGGCACCATTCAGCTGGAGCTGGATCCCTGGGACCAGCGCCCGCCCGCAGCGGAGATTGGCGCCGGGATCCGTGCCGAGGTGGCGGCTCTGCCGGGGGTCGAGGTGCGGGTGGAAACCGAGGATGACGGGCCAAGCGGGGCCAAGCCGCTGGATCTGCATGTCACCGCCCGCGACCCCTCGGCGGCCGAGGCGGCGGTGGCCCGGATCCGCGAGATCATGGGCGGGATTGGCGGGTTCACCGATGTTGCCGACAGCCGCGCCCTGCCGGGGGTGGAATGGCGCATCGAGATCGACCGCGCCGAGGCCGCGCGCTATGGCGCGGATCTCAATCTTGTGGGGCAGGCGGTGCAATTGCTGACCCATGGCGTGACCGTGACCACATTCCGCCCCGATGACGTGGCGGAGTCGGTGGATGTGCGGGTGCGTTTTCCGGCGGCGGATCGCAGCTTTGACCGTTTGCGGCAGCTTCAGGTTCCGACCAGCGCGGGGCTGGTGCCGATTGCCAATTTCACCCGCTTTGCACCGGTGCCGCGCTCCGGCGCGATCGAGCGGCGGGACCAGTTGCGGGTGCTGACGCTCTCGGCCAATGTGGCGCCGGGGCTGCTGGCCGATGCGCAGATCGCGCGGCTGCGTCAGGCGCTGGACCGGGCCGATCTGCCAGACGGCGTAAGCTGGCAGTTCCGGGGCGAGGCAGAGGAGCAGGATGCGGCGATGCGGTTCCTGATCCTTGCCTTTGTGACGGCGGTTGTGCTGATGGCGGTGATCCTGATCGCGCAGTTCAACAGTTTCTATCAGGCGGCGGTGGTGATGTCGGCGATTGTCTTTTCCATCGCGGGGGTGCTCCTTGGGCTGCTGCTGGCGGGGCGGCCGTTTGGTGTGGTGATGGGCGGCATCGGGGTGATTGCGCTGGCGGGCATCGTGGTCAACACCAATATCGTGCTGATCGACACCTATAATGCGCAGCGGCAGGCCGGGCAGTCGCCTCATGAGGCGGCGCTGCGCGCAGGGGCGCTGCGGCTGCGGCCGGTGGTGCTGACGGCGCTGACAACGGTGCTGGGGCTGATGCCGATGGTCCTGGGGATGAAGCTGGATCTGCTGGCGGGCAGCATGGTGTTTGGCGCGCCGTCCAGCCAGTGGTGGACCGAGCTGTCGACAACCATCGCGGGCGGGCTGGTGGCGGCAACGCTGCTGACGCTGCTGGTGACCCCGGCGATGCTGGTGCTGGGCGCGCGCGGGCGCAGCTGGCGGGGTCAGCGGGCGACGGGTGGCTGAGAGCGGCGGCTGAGAGCGGCAGCGGCAGGCCACCGGCCAGCTGCTGCCCCGTTGTCGGCGTCAGGTCGATGGGGCGGCGCTGCCGCGGGCGGCACGCAGCGCAGAGGGGGTGGTGTTCATCTCGCGCTTGAAGGCGTTGTAAAAGGACGAACGCGAATTGAACCCGACATCATGGGCGATCACCAAAATGGTCTCATCGCTGTCATGCAGCTGTTTCACCGCATCCTGAATGCGCCATTTGTTGACGAAGTCAAAGAAATTCGACTGAAGCGTCATATTCAGCGTCTGCGAGACGTAGTTGGAGGTGACGCTGATATGTTTGGCCAGATCCCAGAGCGACAGGTTGGGATCGCGGTAGAGCATATCCTTGGTCATGGCGCGTTCGATCTTGGCGGCGATACGGGCCGCGTGATCGTCGGTGAGCGCGGAGCGTTCGTATTTTGCGGTGGCCAGTTCCCGGTCGGCGGGCGGCTGCGTGTCGCCACGCGGTTTCGGCATCAGCCCCGGCTGCTGGCGCACGCCCCAGACGCCGATCACCCAGGTGATGGCGAGGCTGGACAGGCCATTGGTCAGGTCGGAGGCTTCGCTGAACAGGATGAACAGCTCAAGACCAAAGAGGTCGGCCAGAATCTCGGCGACACTGAGCAGGAGATAGGCGGAGACCGTGGTGGTGATCCACCAGACCCAGGTCAGTTCGCGGTCCTCGGTGGTGGCAAACAGATCCTTCAGGCGCGTGCGATATCGCGACAGCATCCGCATGATCAGCACCAGGTAGATGGCGACCTGGCAGTAAAACAGCACTTCGACCAGCTGGAAGTAGATCAGGATCGCCTGAATATACTGGCTGAGGTCGGCGAACTCCAAATCATTCTGGGCGAACAGGGATTTCGGGATGGTCCAGAACAACACCACCATGCTGATCGCCAGCAGGATGGGCACCGCGTGCCAGAACCTTTGTGTGACCGGGGGGCCGTCATCCTCGGAGGTGAGACCGCGCACGTAGAGCCAGAGCAGCAGCGGCTGGGCAAACACGGCGGGCACATGCAGGCTGTTGAAGCGCGCGACAAGATAATCATAGGCGTCATCGGTGACCACCAGATCAAGGATGCCGAGCATTTCGGTAACGGATTGAGTGATGAAGAACAGCGCCAGCGGCACATAGATGCGCTGATGGCGTTGGTGCAGCAGCAGCTGATTGGTGCAGAACAGCGCCATGCCGAGGTGAAAGGCCGACAATGCCAGCAGGTATTTATCGTCCACCATCACGCGCCCGATCCTGAAATTCCCTATCTGGCCTTTAGCAGCGGGCTGCGCTGATGGACAGATCTGCGGGCGGTCTGGCTGTCCTTTCCAGCAGGGAAGAACGCCGGACAGGGGGCAGGGGCGGCTTTTGACCCTAGGGGCCGGGCCTCGCGGAGGGCCGGATCCTGGCAAGCACGCCGATCGCCTCGACCCGGTTGCGGACGTTCAGTTTGCGGTAGATCGAATGGGCGTATTCCGAGACCGTATGGGGCGAAATCTTGCAGATTGCCGTGCATTCCTTGGTGGTCAGCCCCTGGCTGAACAGATAGAGCACCTCGCGTTCGCGCGGGCTGAGCCGGGTCAGCGCCTCCGATTGCGGGGCGATCAGGGACCGGTTGAACGCGGCCTCTGCCGGGGCGTCGGCGGGGGGCTGTTCCGGGGCCGCCGCCGCGGGCTGTCGCAGCTCCTCCATGCGGCGATGGATGATCATGCAGAGAAAGCGCAGGCTGTCGGTCTTGCCCGCGACATGGGCGAGAAAATCGGCCCGGGTCAGACTGGTGCCGATGTTGAAACCGCCGAACCGGTCGGAACCTTGCAGCCGAACCGGGATGGCAATGCCAGCGCGAAACCCGCTCTTGACCGAGGCGTCGCGGATGAAGGCGGTTTCCGCAGCGGCCAGATAGGGGTGATCGGCCAGAAATTCCGCCCCGG
The DNA here is from genome assembly GCF_048056915.1 of Phaeobacter sp. JH20_02. Lineage (NCBI taxonomy): Bacteria > Pseudomonadati > Pseudomonadota > Alphaproteobacteria > Rhodobacterales > Roseobacteraceae > Phaeobacter > Phaeobacter sp. JH20_02. Next base: position 57,132 of record NZ_JAYMVP010000004.1, read on the forward strand.
TGAACTGTGGTTCGTAGCTGTTGCAGCAGTGATCCAGAAACGGATCCCGATGGCTGGGCAGCTGCTGGTAGATATCGGGCAGGTTGGTCTGGATATGTGGATGGCTGCGGTCGCCGTCCACGGTCAGGTAGATGGCGTAGTCAAATCCCATCGCAGCAAAGACCTGCAAGCTCTGCGCCCAAAGCTCGGCGATGCTGGTGCAGCGTTCCAGACTGTCGATATCGGTCCAATCCACGACGATACCCCCTAATGTTAAGGGATAACACCTGCGGGGCCGCATTGCTAGCGTGGCCGAGGCGCCGGGGATACGGCCATGTCTCTCCTCGGATATGTTGGGCATGGCTGTGGTCCGGCGCTGGTGGCCTGTTGTGAGTGCGGGGCATCTGAGTGTTTTTGACCGCCGCGGATCCGGTGTGAGGCCGATGCGGGGCGGCGAAGACAGCATAGCCTGATGGGCCTGGCCGGACGTCGCATTACCGCATGTCGTATTGGCCGGGGGAGGCGCAGGGTGAGGCCGAATTGAGCGATCCTCGCTGCTGCCGGGGCCGTGGCATCGCTTGCCGGGGGGTAAGGCCACGGTCGTCGGCGGCGCCATTTGACCCGCGTCAGCCAGAGGGCGGGCGGGCGGTGACTTGATTAGCGCCGCTATTCAGATCATAATAAGTCAAATTTTGATCCGATTAAGGGTGCTTATCACATCATGCCGCATATCTGGCAGTCTCCGTCCTGGCCGCGCTTTGGCTATGATCCGGCACATATCGAACCCGAACTGGCCCGCGCCGCCGAGGCGGTGGGCGAGGTGACGGGGCTTGTCCACGGGCTGACCCCGCAGGAGCGCGAGGAGATGCTGCTGCGCCAGATCGTGCAGGAGGCGATGGCCTCCTTTGGAATCGAAGGCGTGGCACTGGATGCCAGCGAGATCGAAGCCTCGGTTGTGGCTTCGCTGCGCCATCGCGACAGGGCGGCGATCTCGCGGCGCTCGGATGCGGTGGCGGAGCTGATGCTGGCGGCGCGCCGAGCCGATCAGCCGCTGGACAGCGCGCAGATCCTGACCTGGCACCGGTTGCTGTTCACCGGCATGGAGGTGGAGGACCTCGGCCGCTGGCGACGCTTTGAGATGGAGATCGTGCGCTCCGCGACGGCGGGTCCGGGGGATGTGCTCTATAAGGCGCCGCCGCCGGATCGGCTGGAGGCGGAGATGGCGCAGTTTCTCGACTGGGTGAATGTCGATCAGGGAATGCCAGTGGCGGTGAAGGCCGCGCTGGCGCATCTGTGGTTTGAATCCATTCACCCGCTGTCAGATGGCAATGGCCGTATTGGCCGCGCCCTGATCGAACATGTGTTTGCCCGCAACCGCGCGTTGCCGTTCTCGCTGTCGCGACAGGTGGAGCGGGACAAGAAAGCCTATTATGCCGCCCTGCAGGCAGGGCGCAAAGAGGGCGCGACTGGCATGATTGACGCCACCGAATTCGTGCTCTGGTTTCTGCGCACGCTGACTCGGGCGGCGGCTTCGGCCCGCGATGAGGCGGGGTTTATCCTGCGCCGCAACCAGTTCTTTCTGCGCTACGGACCGGTGTTGAATGATCGCCAGAGCCATGCGCTGCGTCTGCTGTTTGAGCAGGGGCCGGAGCGGTTGGCGGTGGGGCTGAGCGCCAAATCCTACCGCAAGATCACCAAGACCTCTCCGGCCACCGCCACCCGCGATCTGCGCGCGATGGAGGAGGCCGGTGTGGTCACGCGGATGGACGCGGGCGGCCGCTCCACCGCCTATGCGATCCGGTTCTGACCTCTGGTCAGGTTGTGTGTCTGACCTCTGGTCAGGCAGGGGCCGTTGCGGAGGCCCAGGTCATCGCCTCAAATTCTTCGCGAAAGGCAAAGCGTTTCAGGTGGTTGTCGATGATCTGGCGGGCGTGATCCAGCTCTTCGGCAGTGGGGGCGGTGACCTCGGCCAGGAGCCGGTCGGCTCTGGCGGTCAGCGTTGCAGGTCCCATGCCCAGAGCCACGGTGCCCCGGCTGTCGTCATGGGTGACGGCGACCTTATGGGCAAAATGCTTGCACAGCTGTTGCAGGTATTTGGAGGCGTTGGGGGTGTCGAAATGGCCTGTATCCGTAATCATTGGGCTTAATCCTTAGTTTTTCTGTCAGCTTTGCAGGATAGAGATTCCGGGGCGCAGCGCAAGGTGAATTCACCGCTGCCAGCCATGGTGCGCGGCGGGCCGCAAAATGGGGCGCAAGCCAGATTGCAGGACTTGGCGCATGGTGGATTATCCGGCTGACAAACCCATCCGGCGGCAGTAGAACGGCCCGGCTACGGTGCAGGCAGATGTCGCGTCAGGCGCGGGAAGCAGCGGGTCACGGACCGTCACGCTGCTGTCCTGCTGATGCGAAAGACAGGCGACCCACATCTCAGGCGAATTTCAATTCATCCTTGAGAGGGGCGCTATGTTCCGGGCTTTTGAAAACCTTGTCGATCCGTTTGCGGCCTCGCAGAGGGCGGCGCCGCGTGCCGGTCTCTGGCCGTATCTGTGGCAGCAGCTGGCGCCCTATCGCAGATGGCTGCCGCTGATGCTGGTCACTGGCGTGCTGACCGCGCTGATGGAAAGCGGGCTGATCTTCTATGCCGGGCGGCTGGTGGATCTGATGACCGAGAGTGGCGCTGCGGCGTTCTGGGCCGATCACGGCGGTGAGATGATCCTCGCGCTGATCTGTGTGCTGCTGCTGCGTCCGACGCTGGTCGGGCTGAACCACCTGCTGCTGGAGCAGACCCTGTCCTCCAACCTGCAGGAACAGGTCCGCTGGCAGGCGCATCAGCATCTGCTGGGGCAATCGGTCGGCTTCTTTCAGCATGATTTCGCCGGGCGGCTCAGCAATCGGGTGATGCAGATGGGACCGGCGGTGCAGGACAGCGTGCATATGATGTTCGAGGCGGTGCTGTTCGCGGTGACCTATATGCTGGGCGCGGTGGTGGTGCTGTCGCAGATCGACGGGCGGCTGGCGGTGCCGCTGCTGATCTGGGTGCTGATTTACGGCGTCTACGTGCGCCATGTCGCCCGCCGTGTCGCGGCGACGGCGGAGAAATGGTCCGATGCGCGCTCCGGGGCGACGGGGCGGATTGTCGATGCCTATGGCAATATCGAAACCGTCAAGCTGTTTGCGCAGGGCGGGCAGGAGCTGGGTTATGCGCTGTCGGCGCTGCGGCGGCTGCGGACGCGTTACCAGCGGTTCATGCGGATGATGACCACACTGGCCTTTGGCAGCATTGCCATCAACGGCGTGTTGATCCTGATCGTGGTGGCTCCGGCGATCTGGCTGTGGACGGTGGGTCAGGTCAGCGTTGGAGAGGTGGCCGCCGTCGCGGCACTGACCATCCGGCTAAACGGCATGAGCGGCTGGATCCTCTGGGTGACGATCCGCCTGTTTGAAAACATGGGCATCATCCGCGAGGGGCTGCGGTCGCTGGCAACGCCACATGCGGTGGTCGATGCAGCGGCGGCGCCGGCCCTGAAGGTCACGCGGGCGGAGATCCGCGTGGAGGGGCTGCATCACAGCTATGGCAAGGCATCGCAGGATGCCAGCGGGGGTGTGGCGGGGCTTGATCTGACAATCGGGGCCGGGCAGCGGATCGGCATTGCCGGGCCGTCCGGCGCGGGCAAGTCGACGCTGGTGTCGCTGCTGTTGCGGTTTGATGACCCGGACCGGGGGCGCATTCTGATCGACGGCCAGCCGATCGACAGCGTGACACAGGACAGCCTGCGCGCGCAGATTGGCGTGGTGACGCAGACAACCGCGCTGGTGCATCGCTCGGTGCGGGCCAATATCCTATATGGCAATCCCGGCGCCAGCGAGGCGGAGATGGTGATGGCCGCCAAACGCGCCCGTGCCCATGACTTCATTCTGGGGCTGCGCGATCAGGCGGGGCGGACCGGCTATGACGCCCATGTGGGCGAGCGCGGAGTGGCCCTGTCCGGCGGGCAGCGGCAGCGGATTGCGATTGCGCGGGTGGTGCTGAAGAATGCGCCGATCCTGATCCTGGACGAGGCAACCTCGGCGCTGGACAGCGCGGTGGAGGCGGAGATCGAGGAGACATTGCGGGATGTGATGCAGGGCAAGACGGTGATCGCCATTGCGCATCGCCTGTCCACGATTGCGCAGATGGACCGGATTGTTGTCATGGATCAGGGCCGCATCACCGAAGATGGCAGCCATGCCGCGCTGCTGGCGCTGGGGGGCACCTATGCGATGCTGTGGTCGCGGCAGGTGGGCAGCCCCTGCGCGTCGGCGGATTGCTGACGGCAGGCAGAGAACGGTGCGAGGTCTGATCCGTGCCGTTCTCTGCCGCGCTGGCTCAGCCGACCGAGCGCGTTTTTTGTCGGGCCGGGGTCAGATCATCGGCGGCAAGCGCGCGGATCTCGGCGATGTCACCCGCAAGCGTCTGAAACACGGCGTCCCCGAACCATTCCAGCGAGGCCTCGCAATCGCCGTCCCGCTGCATTTCGCGCAACAGGGCGCGGTAGTCATAGGCGCCCTGCATCAGCGGCACCATGCCCGCGCGACAGCCTGCGGCGCTGTAGACATTCGCCGGGGCAAAGACCGGCAGGCGGGTGCGGTCGGAGATGTTCTTCAGGTGGTAATGCGCAATTCTGGGCAGCAGGGTCCGGCGCGCCGTCACCGGATCATCCCCGCCTTCCCAGACGTGGAGCGCGTCGAAATTGATGGCCAGCGCATCGTGGTTGGTGGCGTCGATCAGCGCCACGGTTGAGGCGAGCGTATCGGCCAGCGTGCCGGGATGGGTCTCCACCAGCAGGCGCAGCCCGTGATCGGCAGCGATATCGCAGGCGTGGTGCAGGGCGCGGGTGGTCTGGTCGCGGTCCGCCGCCGGGACCGTGGCGCTGGCCTGCATCCCGGCAAAGGTGCGGATCTTGTCCGCGCCCCAGCCCTGCGCCAGCGCGCAGAGGGCGCGGGTTCGACGGGTCAGCTCCTGATGGTCCTGTAGGGGCAGGTAGTCGCTGATCATCGGGATCGACAGCCCCTGCGCGGCCATCCACTGGGCGTTATGGATCGCCAGCGGTGACTGATTGCGGGCATGAACGCCCCAAAGCTCAATCCCCTGAAAGCCGGTATCCCGCGCCCAGAAGGCAATGTCCTTCAGATCAATCAGCTGATGGCGAAAGGAAATCGTACAGAGCGAGATCTTCATGCCGGCTCCCCCGTTAGCGCCGCGGCAGATGCGGGCGCCGCTGTTATCTGTGACTGGCACCAGATCTGGAATTCGGTGTGAAGTGCCTCCTTGATGGCAAACTCCAACCGGTCCAATGCGTCCAGCGCGGCGATCAGATCCGGCACCAGTGTGCGGTCTCTGGTATGGGCGATTTTCGCGGCAAGGAAATGCAGGCTGCGGAACCCCTCGCAGAGCGCCTCGACCTGATCGCAATTGGCGTCGAACGCGGCAAAGCTGGTGTCCAGCGCGCGCCAGAAGAAGGCAAAGGCGTGTTCATAGGCGTATTTGCGCAGGGACAGCACCGGAAGTTCGCGCAGGGCGATCTCCAGCTCCGGCAGTGCCAGAGGCCTGTCGGGACGGCAGTGATGCGCGATAATGCCGCGCAGGGCGTCCGTCAGCTGGTTGGCGTCCGGGCGGAAGGTCGCGTCGAAATAGGCCACGAGGTCATGAGGCTCGGGCGCGCGGACGCGTGTGCTGTCGAGGATATAGCCGCCCGCCACGCTGGGCTGTGCCATGGCATTGAGGATGGCGGCGCGCGGCAGATCTCCGCGCCAGCGATAATCCGGGTCGTTCATATGCCAGACCTCGGGGTCGGCGGTCGGCTCGACAATGACGAAATGCGGAAACGGGTCCTGATTGTATTTGGTGTCCCGCTCCGGCAGGTGGAACATGTCGAGCATGACAACCAGCTGGCGGTCGGTGGCCGGGTTGTGGAGCAGTTTTTCAAAGCGGGTCAGGTTGTCGGATTTGGACAGGGCGGGATCGTGCCACTGGCTGACGCGGATGCCATACAGTCGTTCGACCCAGCGGATATAGTGATCCTGCGTCATCTCGGCGCTGTGATAGGCCAGATGCTGATGGGCGGTGATGGCAAAATCGCTGTCCCAGGTGCCAAAATAGAAGGGCCGGAAATCCAGCCCCTCATGCCGCCGGATCGCCGCACAGAGACAGCTGACAAAGCAATGCACGGTGATCTCGCTCGGGTCCTGATTGGCGGGCGCGGTCTCGGGTTCTGCGCTGGGAGAGGTCGGCGGGCCGGGCAGAAGCACATGGATCAGATCGGCGACGGTGACGAAATCCTCCTTGCGGAAGTCACGCTCGGGGATGGCCACGCCGTGGTCGGTTTCCAGATGCACCAGCAGGTTGATCAGCACCACGGAGTCGATATGCAGATCATCGTTCAGCACCGCCTCGGGGCGGAACTGCGCCATATGCGGATTGGCCAGCGGTCCGGCGAGGGTCTGCTGCATTGCGTGCAGCACGCTGTCGAAGGTCATGCGGGCACCTGCTGATCGGCTGTGTGATCGGTGCCGGATGCGTATCTGTTGGCGATGTCGCGGCGGCTGATCTTGCCATTGGCCTGACGCGGCAGGGCGGGGAGGCGGCGCAGGAAGGTCGGTCTCTGGTAGTCGGCCAGCAGATCGGCGCAGTGCGCGCGCAGCTGATCCTCGCTGAGATCCGGGCCGACAAACAGCAGCCCCACCCGCGAACCGGCCTGCGGGTCGGGCAGGCGAAACGCGACGGCATCCTGCACATCGGGCAGGCTCATCGCCGCGCGTTCGACGTCCTGCGGATAGACGTTCAGCCCGGCCACATTGATCATATCGTCCGCACGGGCGGTAAACACCAGCCCGCCATCGGCGGTGAGATAGCCCAGATCGCCGGTTTCGACCCAGTTGGTCGTGGCGGCATCCGTGGTGGCCGGTTCCCCTGTCGTCAGCTGCACGCGGACCGGGCCGGGCGTGCCGGGCGCGCCTGCCTGTAGGTCGAGATGCGGTAGTGGTCGGCCGACATCGCAGGGCGCCCGCAGGTCCTGATTGATGGCGATACAGCCCACTTCGGAACAGCCATATTGCTGGAACAGATGCCGGGTGCGGGCGCGAATGGTGTGGAACCATGGATCGGGCAGCACGGTCCCGGAAGTGACGGCGGCGTTCAGTGTCTCGTCCGGGGGCAGGAGCCTCGCCAGCGTGTGCAGCATCGCAGGCGAGGTATAAAGCACCGGGTCTGGCAGCTCGCGCAGGCGGCGCAGAATGTATTTCGGGTTCACCGCATCAATGATCACCGGCACATGGCCACGATGCAGCGCCACCAGAACCCCCGGTATCAACCCGTAGGAATGGGTCACCGGGCAGGCGATCACCGGCGTCATCCCGGCCGCGCGGTCAAAGAAGGCGGCATAGGTGCGGATCTCGGTTGCGATGCTGTCCCAGCTGCGGGTGATCACCTTGGCCGCGCCGGTGGTGCCGGAGGTCATCTGCACCAGACCGCCTGCGCCGGGGCGCGCGCTGGCGGTCTGACCGGGCTGCCGGGGCAGCGGTTGCGGGACAAGATCATCCTCCAGAAACCAGTCGCATCCGGCCTTGGTCGCCATCTGTTTCGCGGCTTCCGCCGGGATATCGGCGTGGATTGGGAAAACGCCGGCCTTGTGGTCCTTTAGGTAGAGCAGGGTTGCGAGGCCGAGGCCGGTGTCGCGCATCCGCAGGGCGTAGCGGTGGTGCAGATCATTGCCAAGCGCCTGTTGCAGTCTTGGGTGCAGCGCGGTTGGATCAGAAAGGGTGTCGTTCAACACAAACATGGGTCAGCTGTCCTTTGCAGTGGCCAGAGGGTTGTCGATGAGATGGCGGTAGCTGCCGCGTCGGTCGGGGTCGATTTTGCGGGTGATCAGGCTTTCGGCGTGGATCTGGCGCGCAAAGGGAGCGAAGCCCGCCATGCGCTGTTGCTGCCCGTGATCGGCGGCGTAGCGGTCCAGCCGGTCGCGCAGGCGCTGCCAGAACCGGGTCTCCGGCAGGTCGAAATGGCGTTGCAGGAGGTCCGACAGATCCGCGAGGTTGAAGACAAAGAGCGTGTCCATCACCAATTCGCGCAGCCCGTCAGCACAGGAGAGCGCGTGGAACTGATCCGGCTCTGCGCTGGCAAAGGCGGGGTCAATCGCCGCCAGATCGGGGCATAGCGCGGGCTGGGACAGCAGGGTGTCGACATATTCGACACCATCGTGGAAATCGCGGGCAATGAGGCCGGTCGGCCAGCCGTTGTCATGCTGAAGGATGAGGTTCTGCCCATGGGCTTCCAGCCCGATGCCATGGGCCACCATCAGGTGCCAGACCGGCAGTACCGCCGTTTCAATCAGCTGCGCCAGCCAGCGGTCGCGCCCATGGGCGGCAACCCAGGGGGCGATCAGCGGCTTGCCGTCCTCTTCTGTCAGGGCCAGCGCGTTGAACGGCATCATCTGATTGTCCGCCAGACCGAGCGAGGCCGGACTTTGCCGCCAGATCGCGGCCAGATGCCCCTCCAGCGCGGTGCCGCGCCCGGCGATGATGCCGGCATATTCCGGCAGCAGGGTCAGCGGATAGCGATCCTGCAACAGCGGGTCACTGGCGATCACCGCAGCAAGCCAGTCCGATATCAGCGGCGCGATGGTGACGGTTTCGGGGATCAATGTGCGCAGGGACGAGGTGTTGCGCATGGTCATTGCGGTTTTGACATGGGCGCGCTGCGGCTGGTCGGCGTTCATCAGCGTGCGCACCGATTGGGTCGCCCTGTAGCGGTCGCCGATCTCGCCGAGGGGGATCAGCTGGCCTGCGGCGTGCCAGGCCTGCACCAGCGGATCCTGTGCCAGCTGGTCCCATTGCCAGGGGTGGACCGGCAGCAGGGCAAAGCCCTCGGCGCTGCGCGTGGCGGCGAGGCTGCGGATGCGCTCCCATTCCGCCGGTCCCAGCTCGCGGGGCCAGAAATCCGCATCGGGCAGGCGCTGTTGGACCAGCGCGGGGTGCAGCAGCAGCCCGATCAGGCGAAAACCCTGCCCTGCCTCAGGCCCGTAGCGGAGATGATCGCGGTCGCTAAAACCGCTGCGCGCCTTGTAACAGGGGTGGTAGGGGTGGCCTTCGTGGATGGCGCGCTCCATATCGGCGATGCCCAGCTGGTGCCGCCGGGGCGGGCGGGGGATCTGCCGGTGGTTGAGATCATCCAGATGGGCGGTGCGGTCAAGGTCGACGCGCAGCGCGGCCAGTGCCGCCGCCGGGGCCGTGAGCGCCGAGAGCACGTCCTCAAGCGCGGCGGGCTGCCAGCCGTGTTCCTGTGCCATCTCGATGCTGCCGGCATCCAGCCGATAACGGCCAAAGGCGCCACAGCGCCCGCTGGCGCGGAAAGACCGGTTGCCGAGCTGCCAGCGCAATCCGCGATCGTGCCAGGTGATGTCTTGGGCGCAGCCTTCGCTCAGCAGCGCTTCGCATAGCTGTCGCAGCACCCGCAGCGCGCCGCGGGTCTGCCGGGTTTGCGGGTGGGGCTGTGCTTTGCCCAATGGGCACGCGAGGTCATAGACAGGCATCTTGCATCACCTCTCTGGTCTGGCGTTGCGGGGCGGCAATCGGATTGGGGATATCGACAAACAGCCCTTCCTGAGTGTCGGTCTGCAATTCATCCAGATCGTGCAGGCGGGTCAGCAGATTGGCCTTGGTCGCCAGCCGTGGCGCATAGAGCAGCTGCTCCACCAGCGCGCGCGCGGGTCCGGTAAAGCGCGGCCGCAGGCGGTGCAACTCATCGCGCAGCTGCTGCAGGAGCGCGTCTTCGCTAAGCAGCCCGTCGCAACCCATGCGCCAGATCACCGCAAAGATCTGGTTGACCACAAGGTAGTAGGTCAGGCGGGCGTTGATATGGGTGCGGCTGAACACCAGCGCAGGCACATCGGCGAGGCTGGGCTCGATCTGGCGCAGCGGGGCAAAGGCATCATCGGTGATGAAATAGCCCTGATTGTCGCGGTAGAAGCCCTGCCGGGGCAGCCCCTCGGACAGATCCAGCAAGGCGTTCTGCTGATGCGCCTCAAGGGCGATGCCGTGCCGGTCATAGAGCGTCAGAACCGGGGTGAGCATACAGTCGAGATAGGCGCCGAACCAGCGCGTCGCCGCCTGTCTGCGGGTGCTGCGCTGGCGCGCGGCGAGATCGGCGATCTGCGTGGCCAGCAGCGAGGCACACCCCGGTCGCGGATCGGCCGTAAGTGCGGCGAGGGGGACGATGCCGACGCCCGCCTCACCCGCAAAGGGGTTCTTGCGGAAAATCACCTCGAAACCGCTTTCGCGGCGCTCCGGCAGGGTCAGGGTCAGATAGGCCGGATCGTCGATGATCTGAAACTTTGGCAGGCTGGTTGCGATGTTCAGACGGCGCAGCAGCCGCGCCATCGCAACCCCCTGCTGCAATTCGCTGGCAAGGGTCACGCGCAGCGAATTGGTCAGCCGCACCGGCACCGAGAATTTGAGCATCCAGGGGCACTCGGCGGCAAAGACCGTCCGCAGGGACGACGTCGGGGTGAAAGCCGGACCGGCAGGCCCCAGATCGCGCAGCTGACCGCTGGCCAGCAGGGCCTGAACGGCGGGATCGAGCAGCAGCGCCTGCGCCTGAAGCGGATGGGCCGGGATCAGCTGCTCGCCCGGGTGCAGGCAGAGGCCATCGGTCAGGCCCCCAATATCGCGCAGGATCTGCGACAGCGGCGCGGCGGCGCTGTCCTGGCGGGTAATCTCGGTCCGGGCGGCAAATAGGTGCAGCTGGAACTCTCCTGCATATTCAGGTGCATAGGTCCGCTGCTGCCAGTCGGTCAGGCCGTCGCGGCTTTTGGGTGTGGGATGCAGCCAGTGACCAAAGACCAGCGATTGTTCCGCCTGCCGGAACTGGTGCGGGCTGGGGCTCGGCGCGGTGCGCCGCAGCGCGGCTTCGATCTCGGCGTTGCTGTTGAAAATGGCGCGCAGGAACTCTGCCAGTCTGGCGGGATCCGTTGCGCCGGAGCGGTGAAAACACTCTTGCGCGATCAGGCTGATGGTCTGGACCGGTGGCGCCGGCTGCCAATAGGTTTCGCCGCAAAACCGCAGCTGCGCGGCACCGAATTTCAGCGGGCCGGTCCGGGAGGTATAGCGCAGGCCAAGCCGCAGCACGGCGGGGATATGCGCCAGCGCAATGTCGATCCGGGGCGCGCGATCCGGGGCCGATGACCTGTGGTCGCCGGGCAGCTCGGGGCATTCGCGCAGGAAGCCGTTGAGCAGCGCCTGAAGGCTGGCCGCCAGCGCCGCCTCAGCGGCGGCATCCGGGTGGGGATCGGTCGGTGGGACCGACAGCGGGTCGGGGAACAGGCCTGTCTGATAAACCATCATCTGACCGGCCCCGCCGCCCGCATGGGGCGGTATGGAATTGGGTGCATCTCTTACAGCGTTTCCGCAGCGATGCCAGACAGCGCCACCGAAGAGGGATCCCGGCGGGGTAAGCGGTCTGGCGATGTTACAGGAGAACTGGCGGAATGCTGGCGGCTAAGCGGTGAGGAGACCCCAGCCGCCTTGGCATGATTTCATGCGTTGGTCTTAGGCAATACGGACATGTTTCAAAAGGGTTTTGATCGCCGTAGGTGTGTTTCTGCCGAAGCGGGCGCGCCACAGTCTGGCGCGCCCGAAGGGTAAGGGCCGGAGCGGGGTCAGACCCGCCGCTCAGAAGGAGACATTGGCCACGATGGAGACCGAACGGCCCGGTTCCTTAAGCGTTGCAAAGCCGGGATAATCGCCGCCATAGGTGGCGCGGTCGGCGTATTGACGGTCAAAGACGTTGTTGATCTCGGCGCGGATCGAGACATTGTCATAGGCGGCCGGGCGATATTCGGCAAAGAGGTTCAGCACCTCGTAGCCTTCCAGTTTGGTTGTGGGGTCAACCTCGTTCAGCTTTGGATCATAGTCAAAGGCCGCGTCGATATGGCCGCCGACAACCAGGTTCCATTGAGGCAGTTCCTGCTGCACCTCAAGCGCCAGCACCTGTCCGATCGGGGCCCCGGAATCCAGCAGGTAGTAGCCGGAGGCGGGCGCGCCGTTGACGCGGGTTTCGCTGTCGCTGAAGGTCAGCCGGGCAAAGCCGCCCTCCCAGCCATAGGTGGCGCCCAGATTGTAGCCCCGGCTTTCGAAATCATAGCTGGTGACCACCGGGCCTGCGACGTCACGGGTGTCGTCGATCCTGGTCTGGAAAGCTTCTGCGCCAAGGGTCCAGTTGCCGCTCTGCCAGTCGGCGCCGATGACAACATTGCTGGCACGGCGCGGTTTCAGCGCCGAATAATCCCAGTCGCGGAAGAACAGGAAGTTGTCCTCGACCCCGATCCCGCCAAAGACGTTGGAATAGCCCGCCCGCAGGGACAGCGCATCATTGACGCTATAGACGATGGAGAGGTTGCCACTCAGCCCGGAGCTGTCCTGCTGATAGGGGCTGCCGCTCTGGCCGAAGTCCTGGCCGGTAAAATCGTTCCAGTCATAGCGCAGACCGGCGGAGACCTTCAGCCGGTCGCTGGGTTGCAGACGGGCCTGGGCAAAGACGCCGACGGTCCGGCTTTGTTCCGAGGGGCGATTGCTGCCCCAGAAATCGCCGCTTGCGGTGCTTTTCTGGTCCTGGAAGTCCACCCCGGCGGTGATGGTATCGCTCTCTGACAGGTGGAACCGGTTCTGGAAGGTCGCGGAGTAGGTCCGGGTCACACCCAAGCTGGTTTCTGTGGTGCCGATGCTGCCGATCTCATTCTCGGAAAACCCGATGGTGGCCGAGGGATCCCAGTTCCCGCCGCCGTTCACATCCTCGTAGCGCAGCGAATAGACCGTGCGTTTGGTGTCGTAGACCGTGCCAAGCGGGTTGAAGGACGCGGTGCCGAAATTGGCGCGGCGGTTGCGCAGGGCGGTGTCCTGCATCTGCTGGCCCGAGAACTCGAACCGGTGGCCTTCGTCGGTCTGATAGGCCAGTTTCAACAGGCCGGCGGTCAGGTCGCTGCGGGTGCCGCCCACCGTGTTGCCGGCGCCATCGGTGTAATCGTCACCGGTCATGCGCTTGCCGTAGAGCAGGATCTCGAACCCGTCTGCCTGCCCGGCCAGCGTCAGAGAGCTGCCGAAGGTATCGCCGTTTTCGCCGTAGCTGAGACGTGCTTTGCCGCCAATGGCCTGACCGTCGGTCAGGATGTCCTCGGCGTCGATGGTTTCCATCACCACCCGACCGGCCAGGGCGCCGGGGCCTGCATCGGCCGGGGCCACACCGGGATCGACCCGGACGGATTTCATCAGGCCGGGGTCAAAGGCATTGGCGCTGGCGTGGTGGAACACGCGGTTGTTCTGGGACACGCCGTCGACCTGTACCGCCAGTTTCAGCATGTCGATGCCGTTGACGTAGATCTTCTGCGCCACCGGGATTGCCCCGCCCACCGACACCGAGGCGATTCCCGCAAAAAGGTCTTTCAGATCGCCCATCGCGGCGCGTTCGATTTCCGCATCCGCCACATAGACCGCCGTCGCCCGGTCAGCGGCTTCGCCATCGCTGTCGCGCTGCTTCACAAGGATGGGGTCGAGCGACAGGACAGTGTCGTCCTGCGCGTAACCTGTTGTTGCGGAAAAGAGAGTGAGCGCCGTGCTGCACAGCAGCCCGGTCATGAGGAGGGAGGATTTCTGTGCTGTTTGATGTGCCATGTTAACCCGCGTGATAATGTGCTGATAGCTTGGGGTAACCTGGCTTGGCCCCCGCTGGGGCCTTGGGTCTCATAGTGAGCATTGCGGCACCTTGCAAGCAGCGGTGGCAAAAAATCTTGCCTTACCTGTCTGCCTGTCTGGCTGATGACCGGGCCCCCGCAGCGTGCTGTGGACAGGCAGCGCAGGCAATGACGTCTGGACTTTTGCCCGGTCCCGGCCTAACAAGCGGGCGATTTTGAGCCAGCCATATCGCCAGCCTTCCTCCATCTGACGGGATTGAACATGGCAAATTGGACGCGATTGCAGCTGACTGCTGCGCTGGTGCTTGGATTGGTCGGCGCTGCTGCCGCCAATGACGACAGGCCGGAGACACCCCTTCTTGACACCGCGCGGGGCGCGCAGGCTGTGCCGTCGCAGCCGCAGGCCCTCGTGGTGCTGGATGTTGCAGCTGCGGATACGCTGGCGGCACTGGATGTGCCGATGGCAGGGCTGCCATCGCGGCTGTATGTCGATTATCTGAACGCCGAGCAGGCGCAGGCGACCCCGGTCGGGACGCTGTTTGAACCGGATTTCGAGGCGATTGCCCTGCTGGGGCCGGATCTGATCATTGCGGGCGGGCGGTCCTCCGCTCAGGTCGATGCGCTTTCGGAGATTGCGCCCACCGTGGACATGACGATCTGGGGCGCGGATCATGTGGATATCGCGCTGTCACGGCTGCGCAGCTATGGCGCGCTGATGGGCCGAAGCGCGCAGGCCGCCACGCTTGAGGCGGCGTTTCTGGCCAAGCTGGAGAGCACCCGCGCCGCCGTTGCCGACCGGGGGCGCGCGCTGATCGTGATGACCAATGGTCCGAAGGTGACAACCTATGGCCGCGAGTCCCGTTTTGGCTGGATTCACAACGCGCTGAACCTGCCCGAAGCGGTGGTCGAGCAACCTGCCGCGGCGGCGGCTGAGGCGGCGGAGGCCGCGCCCCATGGCGAGGCGATTTCCTTTGAATATATCGCTGAGGCGAATCCCGACTGGCTGATCGTCGTGGACCGGGCCAGTGCCATCGGGCAGGACAATCAGGCCGCCGCCGCGACGCTGGACAATCCGCTGGTGACCGGCACTGAGGCCTGGAAAAAAGGTCAGGTCATCTATCTGAACTCCGCCAGCATCTACATCGCAGGCGGTGGCATCCAGTCGATGACCGCGACGCTGGAGGATATCCTGGCCGGGTTTGCGCGCGGTGGCTGAAACCGCGGCGCCAGCCCGCGTATCGGGCGGATCACCGGCGGGGCGGCTGGGCCTGTGTCTGCTGCTGCTGGCGGGTCTGGCGGTGCTGAGCTGTGCGATTGGCGTCACTCAGGTCTCGCCGCTGGCACTGTTTGACGACCCACGGGCGGCCCAGCTGCTGCTGGTCAGCCGCATACCGCGCACGCTGGCGGTGATCCTGACCGGGGCGACGATGGCGGTTGCCGGGGTGATCATGCAGCTGCTGGTGCGCAACCGATTTGTCGAGCCGGGCACCACCGGCACCAATGAGGCGGCGATGCTGGGGCTGCTGGGGGCCACCCTGCTGGCGCCGGCATGGCCGATCTTTGCCAAGATGCTCTGCGCGGCGGTTGCAGCGCTGCTCGGGACGTTGGTCTTTCTGGCGCTGGCCCGGCGCATTCCACCGCAGCGGCCCCTGCTGGTTCCGCTGGTGGGGCTGGTTTATGGTGGCATCCTTGCGGCCTGCGCCAGCTTCGTCGCGTTTCAGGCCGATCTGCTGCAATATCTGGCGATCTGGATGAGTGGCGAGTTTTCCGGCGTCCTGTCAGGCCGTTACGAGCTGTTGTGGCTGGCGGGCGTCCTTGCCGTGCTGGCCTATCTGGTGGCGGATCAATTCACCATTGCCGGTCTGGGAGAGGTCGCCAGCCGGAGCCTCGGTCTGCGCTACCGGCAGGTGCTGGGCTTTGGTGTGGTGGTGGTGTCGCTGGTGTCGGCGCTGGTGATTGTCACCGTGGGCGTGCTGCCCTTTGTCGGGCTGGTGGTACCCAATCTGGTGTCCCGGATCATGGGCGACAATCTGCGTGAAAGCCTGCCCGTGGTGGCGGCCACCGGCGCCGGGCTGCTGTTGATCTGTGACATGCTGGGGCGGGTCCTGCGGGCGCCCTACGAGATTCCGGCCGGCACGGTGTTCGGGCTGTTCGGAGCGGCGCTGTTCCTCATCATGCTGCTGCGCCGGGGCGCACATGGCTGACCTGTCCTTCTCATGGATCGACCGGCGCCTGTTGCTGCTGGCGGGGCTGCTGATGGGTGCGGCGGTTGGTTTTGTCGGCTGGGGCCTGCCATGGTCCGAGGGCGCCCCATCGCGCTACATCCTTGGGTTGCGCATGACGAAGCTGGCCGGGCTGCTCTGCGTCGGGGCTGCGGTCGGGCTGGCCACTGTGCTGTTCCAGACGCTCAGTCAGAACCGGATCCTGACGCCTTCGATCATGGGGTTCGATGCGCTGTTTCTGCTGACCCAATCGGTGCTGGTTGCGGTTTTCGGCCTTGCGGGGATGGTGCAGCTGTCGGGATTTGCCGGGTTTGCGCTGGACACCGCCGTGATGATGGCGGCGGCGCTGCTGTTGTTTACCAGCCTGCTGCGGCGGACCCGGGGGGACATCCAGCTGCTGATCCTTGTTGGCGTGGTGATTGCGGTATTGCTGCGGACGCTGGCCGGGTTTTTGCAGCGGCTGATGGATCCGTCTGCCTTTGCCGTGGTGCAGGGGCGCATGTTTGCACAGTTCGGCAGTATCGACCGGACCGCCCTGCTGGCGGCGCTGGTGGTGATCCTGCCGGTTGCCCTGTGGCTGCTGCGCCGCTCGGCGCTGCTGGATGTCGTGGCCTTGGGACGCGATCAGGCCCGCAGTCTGGGGGTGCGGTATGACCGGCTGCATTTGCAGCTGCTCTGCGTGATTGCGGCGCTCGTTTCGGTCTCCACCGCCCTTGTTGGTCCGCTGGCTTTTCTCGGGCTGCTGGTCACCAGCCTTGCCCATAGCCTGATGCAAAGTCATCGCCACGCGCTGCTGCTGCCTGCTTCGGCGCTGATTGCGGCGCTGGTTCTGGTGGCGGGGCAGACCTTGTTCGAGCGGCTTCTGGACCTGCAGTCCAGCCTTGCGATCGTGATCGAATTCTGCGGTGGGCTGCTGTTCATCGTGCTGTTGTTGAAAGGAAAACTGAGATGATCACCGTGGCGGGCCTGTCGTTCACACTGGCCGGAAAGACGATCCTGAACGCGGTTGATGCCAGCCTGCCTGCCGGGAAGATCACCGCGCTGATCGGGCCGAACGGGGCGGGGAAATCGACCCTGCTGAAGCTGATTGCGCAGCAGATGCCTGCAAGTGGCGGCGCGATCACCCTGTCGGGCCGCGATCTGCGCGGGATCAGACCGGATCAGCTGGCGCGGCGGATGGCGGTGGTTGGCCAGCAGCTGGAGGTGGCCAGCCGGGTGCGGGTGCGCGATCTGGTCGGCTTTGGGCGCTGGCCGCATAGTCAGGGGCGGCTGACGGCGCAGGATCACGCCGCGATTGACGCCGCGCTGGCGCAGTTCGGGCTTGACGATTTGACCGACCGGTTTCTGGATGAGCTGTCCGGCGGCCAGCGCCAGCGTGCCTTTATCGCGATGGCCTATGCGCAGGACACCGACTGGCTGCTGCTGGATGAGCCGCTCAACAATCTGGATCTGAACCATGCGCGCAACCTGATGGCGCAGCTGCGCCGTCTCGCCGATACCCGTGCGAAAAGCATCGTGATCGTGCTGCATGACCTCAACTATGCGATCAGCTGGGCCGATCATGTGGTGGCGCTGGCTGGGGGGCGCGTCGCCTTTGCCGGTCCGGTTGCCGAGGTTGCGACGGGCGAGACCCTCAGCGCGCTGTACCAGACGCCGGTGGCGCTGCGCGAGATCGAGGGGCGGCGTATTGCCTGCTATCATGGCTGAGGTCGGCCTGTTCGCGTGGGATTGACGGCACCGGGGGGGCTGCGGATAGCTTCTGCGCAGACCCTGACATCTGATGGCACGCCCGAATGAAACGTATCTACGAACCTCTGGCCTATACCGATCGCCCGATCCAGACGCGGTACTGGAACCGGTTTCTGCCCGAGCCGGCGCCACGATACGCGCCGCTGCGCGATGAGGTGACAGCGGAATTTGCCGTCATCGGTGGCGGCTATACCGGTCTGTCGGCGGCGCTGACCCTGGCCGAAAACGGCGGCGATGTGGTGTTGCTGGATGCCGAACGGCCCGGCTGGGGGGCCTCGGGGCGCAATGGCGGGCTGGTTTCGGTGGGCAGTGCCAAACTGGCCGATGATGCCATTCTGCGCCGCTATGGCGAACCGGATGCGCGCCGGTTCTTTGATGCCGAACGCGCGGCCGTCGATCTGGTGGAGCAGTATCTGGACCGGTACGCGCTGGAGGTGGATCGCCATTCGCGGGGCTATACCTATGTGGCGCATCGCGCGGACCGTCTGGAGGAGCTCCATGCCTATGGGCAGGAGTACACCCGCCGCTATGATCTGCCGTATGAATTTGTACCAAAGGAAGACATGGCGGCGCAGGGGCTGAACAGCCCGGAGTTCCATGGCGCGGTCCATCTGCCTGTGGGGTTTGCGCTGAACCCGATGAAATTCGTGCTTGGCCTGACCCGCGCGGCAGAGGCGGCGGGGGTGCGGATGTATTCGGACAGTGCCGTCGAGGCGATTGACACGCAGGGTGACGG
Organism: Phaeobacter sp. JH20_02; assembly: GCF_048056915.1. Lineage (NCBI taxonomy): Bacteria > Pseudomonadati > Pseudomonadota > Alphaproteobacteria > Rhodobacterales > Roseobacteraceae > Phaeobacter > Phaeobacter sp. JH20_02. Next base: position 75,536 of record NZ_JAYMVP010000004.1, read on the forward strand.
CTATCTGCTGCGGGTCGCCGGCGGGCAGGTCCGCGCCAGGCGGCTGCTGATTGCCACCAATGGCTATTCTTCGGACGATCTGCCGGGCGCATTCGCGGGCCGCTATCTGCCGGTTCAGTCCAATATCATGGTGACCCGCCCGCTGAGCGAGGCCGAGATTGCCGACCAGGGCTGGTGGAGTGAGCAGATGGTCTGCGACAGCCGCACGCTTTTGCATTATCTGCGCCTGTTGCCGGATCGTCGGCTGTTGCTGGGGCTGCGCGGATCGGTGCGGGTGAGCGAGGAGAATATCGCCGCCACCAAAGCCCGCGCGCGGGCGGATTTTGACCGGATGTTCCCGGCCTGGCGCCATGTGGAGACGGAGTATTTCTGGTCCGGGCTGATCTGTATGACCCGCAATCTCGTGCCCTTTGCTGGGGCGGTGCCGGGGCTGGATAACGCCTGGGCCGCGCTCGGGTATCATGGCAGCGGCGTCTGTATGGCGCCTTATGCCGGGGCGCTGATCGCCGATCAGGCGCTGGGGCGCAGCCGCCTGCCGCATCCCGATCTGATGCAGCGTCCGCTGCGCCGGTTTGAGCTGGGCCGCTGGCGGCGGATGTCACTGCCGCTGGCCTTTGGCTGGTATCGGATCAAGGACCGGATCTGACCGGACCCCGGCAGCGGCATCAGAGCGGCGCGCTATGCGGCTGGTGGATCCGGCTCTGTCGCAGGCTGTCCGGGGCCGGGCCGCGAAAGGCGCTGCGGCGGATCACGTCCGGCGCATGGCCATAGGTTTCGCGGATGTGCTGGCTGAGGCTCTGATAGCTGCCAAAGCCGGTGGCGACGGCGACCTGACGCAGCGGTATATCGGTCTGGGTCAAGAGCTGATGGGCGCGTTCGATCCGCAAGGACCGGTAAACGCTGAGCGGCGAGCGTTCAAAATGGCGGGTAAAGCGCCGTTGCAGGCAGCGGGTGGAGACATTCAGCATATCGGCCAGTTCGGCCACCGACAGCGGCGTTTCGATATGGTCCTGCATCACGGCGAGGCATTGGGTGATCAGCCCGTCGCCTGCGGATTTCTGTTCTAGGTTCAGCGCAATACGGCTCTTCTTGGGGCGTTTGCCGGTATCAAGACCGAGGTAATGCGCCATGCCATTCGCGGCCAGTCGCCCGCAGTCGGCGGCGATGATATCCAGCAGCATATGCGGGGTGGCAAAACTGCAGATCGCCGAATGCACGGTGCCGGAGGCGGCAGTGGCGGCGCCGTCCTGATCCTGACGCAGGCTGCATTCCCCGGCCGAGGCGAGGAAATTCGGATGGATCGCCAGATGGTGATCGCCGCCGCGCGCCAGCGCATCCAGCAGGAACACCGCACCGCCGACAAAGGCGCTGCGCTCTGACAGGCGCATCACCTGATTGACGCGGGCGCGTTCCTTGGCATTCAGCTGCCAGCGGCTGTAAATATCGCCCAGAAACACCACGAGCGCGCGGGCGCGGCCGGCAACCGGGCCGCTGGCGAGCATATCCAGACCACAGACGCGCACCCGGTATTGCACCCCGTCCAGCAGATCGTTTGCGGCGTCGAACAGGTCGATGATGATCTGGGCGCGGGATCGTGGCGCGCCGTCGGGAAGGACGACATCAATGTGACGCAGGCCACGGCCACCGGTGCGGGCAATCTCGCTATCGCCGTGGGGCCGGGAATGAAGTGTCATCTGTCTGCCTCGCATACGGTGAGCGGGATGGATCGGCATAGGGGTGCCGCCGGTGGGAACCGGCGACACCTTGGGTCTTGGCGTGGATTTATTCCGCCGCCTCTGCGTAATCCTCCATCGGAGGGCAGGTGCAGATCAGGTTGCGGTCGCCATAGGCATTGTCGACGCGGTTCACCGCCGGCCAGTATTTATCCACACCGAGGTTGCCCGGAGGGAAGCAGGCCTGTTCGCGGCTGTAGGGGCGATCCCACTCACCGACCAGATCGCGCACGGTGTGTGGTGCGTGCTTCAGCGGGTTGTTTTCGGCGTCGATCTTGCCGTCGATGATGTCCTGCGCCTCCGACCGGATGGACAGCATGGCATCGCAGAAGCGGTCCAGCTCGTCCTTGGGTTCGGATTCGGTCGGCTCCACCATCAGCGTGCCCGCCACCGGCCAGGACATGGTCGGCGCGTGGAAACCGCTGTCGATCAGGCGCTTGGCCACATCATCCACGGTCACGCCGCCGTCGTCATTCAGCGGACGGGTGTCCAGAATGCACTCATGCGCCACCCGACCGGATTCGGAGGTGTAGAGGATCGGATAGGCATCCTTCAGACGTGCCGCGATGTAGTTGGCGTTGAGGATCGCAACCTTCGTCGCCTGCGTGAGGCCAGCGCCCCCCATCAGCAGCACATAGGCCCAGCTGACCGGCAGGATCGAGGGCGAGCCGAAGGGCGCTGCCGAGACAGGACCCACGGCGGTGCCGTATTCCGGGTGACCCGGCAGGTGTTCGGTCAGATGCGCCTTGACGCCGATCGGACCCATGCCGGGGCCGCCACCGCCATGCGGGATGCAGAAGGTCTTGTGCAGGTTCAGGTGGCTGACGTCGCCGCCAATGTCACCCGGACGGGACAGGCCGACCATCGCGTTCATATTTGCACCGTCGATATAGACCTGACCGCCGTGCTCATGGGTGATCTGGCAGACCTCCTGCACGGTGGTCTCGAACACGCCGTGCGTGGACGGGTAGGTGATCATGCAGGCGGCGAGGTGGTCCGAGTGCTTCTCGGCCTTTTCGCGGAAATCCGCGACGTCGATATTGCCTTTGTCATCCGCCTTGATCGGAACCACCTGATAGCCAACCATCTGCGCGGTGGCCGGATTGGTGCCATGGGCGGAGGTCGGGATCAGGCAGACGTTGCGATGACCCTGACCGTTTGCCGCGTGGTAGTTGCGGATGGTCAGAAGGCCTGCATATTCGCCCTGCGCGCCAGAGTTCGGCTGCTGGGAGATCGCATCATAACCGGTGATCTGGCAGAGCTTGTCGTTCAGATCGGCGATCATCTCATGGTAGCCCTGCGCCTGATCTTCGGGAACGAAGGGGTGCAGGTTGCTGAACTCCGGCCAGGTGACCGGGATCATCTCGATGGTTGCGTTCAGCTTCATGGTGCAGGAGCCAAGCGGGATCATCGCACGGTCCAGCGCCAGATCGCGGTCGGCCAGACGCCGCATGTAGCGGGTGATCTCGGCCTCGGCCCGGTTCTTGTGGAAGATCGGGTGGGTGAGATAGGCGCTCTCGCGCAGCATGGCTTCGGGCAGGCGGTACTGCTTGTTGGAGCTGTCGTCCTTGCGGTCGATGCCAAAGGCACCCCAGACGGCCTCGATGGTTTCGGCGCGGGTCTGTTCGTCGAGCGAGATGCCGACCTTGGTTTCGCCGACGCGGCGCAGGTTGATGCCGCGCTGAACAGCGGCTTCCATGACGGTTTTCTGCAGGTGGCCAACTTCGACGGTGATGGTGTCAAAGAAGACTTCCGGTTCGACCTTGAACCCGGCCTGTTCCAGACCAGCGGCCATGCGGGCGGTCTTGCGGTGCACGGATTGCGCAATCGCCTTGATGCCATCGGGGCCGTGGTAGACCGCATACATCGACGCGATCACCGCCAGCAGCGCCTGTGCGGTACAGACGTTGGAATTGGCTTTTTCGCGGCGGATGTGCTGTTCGCGGGTTTGCAGCGACAGGCGATAGGCCTTGTTGCCGCGCGCATCGACGGACACGCCGATGATCCGGCCGGGCATGGAGCGCTTCAGCTTGTCGGTGGTCGCCATATAGGCCGCGTGCGGGCCGCCGTAGCCCATCGGGACGCCGAACCGCTGGGTCGAGCCGATGGCGATATCGGCGCCCATTTCGCCGGGGGATTTCAGCAGCGCCAGCGACAGGATATCCGCCGCGACAACCGCAACGCCCTTGTTGTCATGCAGGGCGGCGATCTGGTCGCTGAAATCGGTGACATGGCCATGGGTGCCGGGATACTGGAAGATCGCGCCAAAGACGGCGGCGGCCTCCAGTTCGGAGGGATCGGCGACAACAACGTCGATGCCCAGAGGTTCGGCGCGGGTCTGGATCACGGCGACGGTCTGCGGGTGGCAGTTCTTGTCCACGAAGAAGGCCGCGTTATTCGCCTTGGAGCGCGACCCACGATGGGCCATCGCCATGGCTTCGGCCGCGGCGGTGGCTTCGTCGAGCAGCGAGGCATTGGCCACCGGCAGGCCGGTCAGATCGCTGACCATGGTCTGGAAGTTCAGCAGCGCCTCAAGACGACCCTGCGAAATCTCAGGCTGGTAAGGCGTGTAAGCCGTGTACCAGGCGGGGTTTTCCAGGATGTTGCGCAGGATCGGCGCCGGGGTGGTGGTGCCGTGGTAGCCCTGACCGATCAGCGAGGTCAGCACCTTGTTCTTGCCCGCGATCTCTCGCATGTGGAACAGCGCATCGCGTTCGGTCATCGCCGGACCCCAGTCCAGCGCCTCTTTCTGGCGGATGGCGGGGGGCACGGTGGCGTCGATCAGCTCATCGAGGGTGTTGAAACCGATGGTTTTGAGCATATCGGCCATTTCACGCGGGCTGGGCCCGATGTGGCGGCGATTGGCAAAATCATAAGCTTCGTAATCAGTCAGTTTGAAGGCCATGTGGAGCGCTCCTGTTGCGAGGGGTCGCCTGCCGAGGCTGCGGGAGCCTCCGGCGGGGATATTTAGAGCCAGAAGATGCGGCGGAGCCGGTTGCCGGATCCGCCGCGCAGGATCAGCCGATCAGCGCCTTGTAGCCGTCCAGATCCATCAGATCCTCCAGCTGCGAGGTGTCGGAGAGTTTGATCTTGTAGATCCAGGCCGCGCCTTCGGGGTCTTCGTTCAGGGCGCCGGGGTTGTCGGCCAGAGTCTCGTTGATGGCGGTGATCTCGCCATCGAGCGGGGCGTAGATTTCCGACGCGGCCTTCACCGATTCAATGACGCCGATCTCGCCGCCTTTTTCAAATTCCTCGCCGCTGTCCTGCTGCTCGATGAAGACAACTTCACCCAGCTGCTCGGCGGCATGTTTGGTGATGCCGAGCGTGGCGGTGTCGCCCTCGACGGTGATCCATTCGTGATCTTCGGAATAATAGGTGGTCATCTCGGGTACTCCTGGAGCTTAACGTTTGTAGTTCTGGGTGACGAAGGGCAGCGCGGTGATTTCTGCATCATGGGGCTTGCCACGGATGATCAGCTTGACCTGTTCGCCCGGTTTGCCATGCGGCGCGGCGACATAGCCCATGGCGACCGGGCCGCCGACGGTGGGGCCAAAGCAGCCGGAGGTGATTTCACCGATGGTATTGCCGTCGGCGCATTGGATTTCAACGTGCTGACGGGCGGGCGCGCGACCGGAGGGTTTGATGCCGACCAGTTTCTTCGCGGCCCCCTCAGCCAGCTCTTTCTGAATGCGGGCGGCACCGGGGAAGCCGCCCTCTTCCTTGCGGCGTTTCTGGATCGCCCAGGCCAGCGAGGCCTCGATCGGGGAGGTCGACTGGTCGATGTCATTGCCATAAAGGCAGAGACCGGCCTCCAGACGCAGGGAGTCGCGCGCGCCCAGACCGGCGGGTTCGCAATCGTCATGGGCCAGGAACAGCCTGGTGATGCGTTCGGCGTCAGCCTCGGGGATGGAAATCTCGTAGCCGTCTTCGCCGGTGTACCCGAGGCGGGAAATGCGGCATTCCACGCCGTCGATATCGGCAAGGATGGTTTCCATGAATGTCATCTCGCGGGCGGCGGGGCAAAGGTCGCCCACCACATTTTCGGCTGCCGGGCCCTGAACGGCGACCAGCGCGCGGTCGAAGATCTCGGTCACCTCGACACCGTCGAGATGCGCCTTCATATGGGGGATATCCTGATGGCGCAGGGCGGCGTTCACCACCACGAAGTAATGATCGCCGGCATTGGAGACGATGAGGTCGTCCATGATGCCGCCATCGTCATTGGTGAAGAAGCCATAGCGTGCCTTGCCTTCCTTGAGGGTGGCAAAGGCCTGCGGGCAGAGCGCCTCCAGCTTTTCGCCGACGTTGTCGCCGCGCAGGATCACCTGGCCCATGTGGCTGACATCGAACAGCGCAGCCTTTTCGCGGCACTGTTTGTGCTCTCCCATGATGCCCATGGGGTACTGGACCGGCATTTCCCAGCCGGCAAAATCCACCATCTTGCCGCCGAGGGCGACATGCAGGTCATAGAGCGGGGTACGTTTCGGCGCGTCGGTCATAGCGTCTTGCCCTTGAATTGATGTGGTTGAAAAGCCGGGGCGCGACGCCTGCCGCGCCCCGATGTCGGTTGGTCTTGATTATTCTGCCGCGCCTTTGCTCGGCTCTTCGGTCTGCCCGTTGGAGGCAAAGAACTCTTTCGTCACCTTGAAGACGACCGGGCTCAGCAGGGCGAGGGCGATCAGGTTCGGGATCGCCATCATCGCGTTCAGCGTATCCGCCAGCAGCCAGATGAAGCCCAGATCCGCCGTGGCCCCGAAGTAGATCGCGACGATCCACAGCACACGGTAGCCGATCAGCACCTTGGCACCCAGAAGATAGCCGACGCATTTCTCGCCATAGTAGGACCAGCCCAGAATGGTGGTAAAGGCAAAGATCGACAGCGCGATGGCGATCACATAGCCGCCAAAGCCGGGCAGGGAGGTTTCAAAGGCCAGCGAGGTCAGCGCTGCACCGCTTTCGCCCGAGGTCCAGGCGCCGGAGGCGATGATGGCCAGACCGGTGATGGAACAGACGATGATGGTGTCGATGAAGGTGCCCAGCATGGCGATCAGGCCCTGATTTACCGGACCTTTGGTTTCAGCTGCGGCATGGGCGATCGGGGCGGAGCCAAGACCGGCTTCGTTCGAGAACACGCCACGGGCCACACCAAAGCGGATTGCGGCCCAGACAGCGGCCCCGGCAAAGCCGCCTTCAGCGGCCGAGGGGGTGAACGCATAGGTGAAGACAAGACCCAAGGCATGGCCCAGCTGATCGGCGTTGATGATCAGAACCAGCAGGCCGATCGTGACATAGCTGACAGCCATGAAGGGGACCAGTTTCCCGGCCACCGCACCGATGCGGGTGATGCCGCCAAGGATCACGGCGCCGGTCAGCACCATCAGCACGATACCGGTGATGGAGGGGTTGAAGCCGAAGTTGGTTTCCAGCACCTGTGCCACACCATTGGCCTGGACACCATTGCCGATGCCGAAGGCGGCGATAGCCCCGAACAGCGCAAAGGCAAAGCCGAGCCAGGCCCAGTTCGCGCCAAGCCCGTTCTTGATGTAATACATCGGGCCGCCGACATAATTGCCCTGGCTGTCCTGTTCGCGGTATTTTACCGCCAGCACGGCTTCGGAATATTTGGTGGCCATGCCGACCAGTGCGGTCATCCACATCCAGAACAGTGCACCGGGGCCGCCGAGGAACACGGCGGTGGCAACGCCGGCGATATTGCCGGTGCCGATGGTGGCCGACAGCGCGGTCATCAGCGCGTTAAACGGGGTGATCTGGCCCTCGCCATCTCCGGCCTCGCGGCCCTTGAACAGCAGGGCAAAGCCGGTGCCGATGCGCAGGATGGGCATCAGCTTCAGCCCGATCTGCAAGAACAGGCCAACGCCGAGAATGAGGACCAGCATCAGCGGTCCCCAGACGATCCCGTTGATATAGCCCACAATCGAATTCAAAACTTCCATAATTTTCCTCCCTTTGGGTGGTGGTCCTTGGCCTATGAGTGCCTGTCCCGGCCTTTGCTGCGGTTCGCGACCGATGACAAGTCGATTTCCCGGTCCTGCCCCTCCTGCCGCGACCCACCAGTCGCGGGGCAATCCCGGTCCGAGGGGTGGTCCGTTAGCCGGCACCCCCCGCAAGGCTGTCGCCAAGCTGCCTGTTGCGGGCTTCCTTGAGCGCCGCAAAATCCTCATCCGCGTGAAAGGAAGAGCGGGTCAGAGGTGTCGCCGAGACACCAAGGAACCCTTTGCTTCGGGCCATGCGTTCGATCTGCTCAAACTCCTCCGGGGTGACGAAGCGATCAATCGGATGGTGTTTCGGGGTGGGCTGAAGATACTGTCCCACGGTCAGGAAATCGACGTCCGCAGCGCGCAGATCATCCATCACCTGACGCAGGTCTTCCAGGGTTTCTCCCATGCCGACCATCAGGCCGGATTTGGTGAAAACCTGTGGATTGGCGCGTTTGGCGTCATCCAGCAGCCGCAGCGAGCTGTAATACCGCGCACCGGGGCGGACACGGGGGTAGAGATGTGGGACGGTTTCCAGATTGTGGTTGAACACATCCGGGGCCGCGTCAAAGACGATCTTTGCGGCATCACCCTTGCCCAGAAAATCCGGGGTCAGCACCTCAATCGTGGTGCCGGGGGTCTGGTGGCGCACGGCGCGGATGGTCTGGGCGATATGCGCCGCGCCGCCGTCCTCCAGATCATCGCGATCAACGCTGGTGATCACGACATGGCGCAGCGCCAGTTTCTTGACCGCCTGTGCCACCCGACCGGGCTCAAAGGCGTCCAGCGCATCGGGGCGACCGGTCGAGACATTGCAGAAGGAACAGCCGCGGGTGCAGATCTCGCCCATGATCATCATGGTGGCATGACGTTTGGACCAGCATTCGCCGATATTGGGGCAGGCGGCCTCTTCGCAGACGGTGGTCAGATTGTGATCCCGCATCAGGCGGCGGGTCTCGAAATACTCGGCGCTCTCGATTTTCTTGCGGCGGATCCACTTCGGTTTGCGCGGGATCTCGCTATCGGCCTTTTTCGATTTTTCCGGGTGGCGGAGCCGGGGCATGGGGACGTTCATCCTACGGCCTCCTTACGCTTGCCGACAAAGGCACCTTCGGGACCGGTCTTGGCGATAGCAGGCATCGAGGTTGAAAAGCGTTTGTCCACCGCGACATAGCCCGCAGGGCCGCCACCGATAACGATCCGATCATAAAGGCTCATCTCTGCCCCTCACTATTGTCTGTCAGGGGAAAACAGCCCCTAACTCTCCCGTGTGTTTCCTTTAAGAAACTTTTCCACGATAAGCAACGATTGCTTTTACATAGAAACTTTGACCTATCACCGGGGGAAGGGTAAACATTGGGAAACTCAGGAGATTGCACGCCCATGGAACCCATCAACGCGGAAGACGGCGCCCCCGCGACGGAGTTTGCCGAGGCTCCCGATGGTGATGCGCTGGGGAAAATGATTCGCGAATCCCGCAAGGAGAAGGGGCTGACGCTGGAGGAAGCGGCGCGGGCAGCGAACATCGGCCGCTCCACCCTGTCGAAGATCGAGAACAACCAGACCCGCCCCAGTTTCGAGATCATCCGCCGCCTGATGCAGACGCTGGATTTGCAGACGCCGCAGCTGTTTGTGCAATCCGCCAAGAGCGATATCTCCGGGCGGCGCGACTACACCCGCAAGGGCGCGGGAGAGCATCAGGAAACCCAGACCTACGACCACGAACTGGTGTGCACCGAGCTGACCAGCAAGCGGATGCTACCCTATATCAGCCGCATCAAGGGGCGTGACGTGTCGGAGTTCGAAAGCTGGATTCGCCACAGTGGCGAGGAATTCATGTTCGTGATCAGCGGTGAACTGGTTCTTTACACCGAACATTACCGCCCGCTGCCGATGAAGGCCGGCGATACGGTCTATTACGACAGCGGCATGGGCCATTGCTGCGTTTCGACCAGTGAAGAGGACGCGCAGGTGCTCTGGGTCTCGCTGAACTGATCCGAACTCAGCGGCGCCCCCGGCGATATGCAATCTGCGCCGCCCGGATATTGGCCGGGGCGGCGCAGATCGGTGTTCCATGGCTTGGGGTGATCCGCCTATTCGGCAGCAATCTCCAGCGCCGCGCAGTTGGCCGTGCTCTCGTCGGCTTCCATGCGTGACCAGTTGAGATCGCCCTCGTAGCGCCAGACCAGATGCCCCTGATCGTCCATCGCCATCAGATGAAGCCAGCCATTGTCGAACCGGGCGCGCACCTGCGGGTGGCGGTCCAGGATCTGCGTCATGGCATCGCGCGGCGCCTCGATCACCACGGTCAGCCGCAGCGGGTCATGTTGCACCGCCTCGCCATCATGCACCGATTGCCAGGGCAGACCGGGTTTCAGCGCGCCGCCATTGCCTTCCAGCACACCGATGCCACCGGCCACGTTGTGCAACAGCTTGTTGCCGCCACCGAACAGGGCGGGGGCCACGCTGGAGCCGTAGTATTGCAGGCTGATCCAGCTTGCGACCACCACCGGCGCGGTCATGATCAGCTCCAGCACGCCAAAGCCCTCATCCGCCCGCCAGTCATAGCTGTGCAGGAAGGATTGCCCGTCAAGCGCCCGGCCTTCGGTCCGCTGACGCGGGGCGGCGATAAAGGCGCGGCAACCGGCCAGCCCCCATTCCGGGCGCAGTTCCGCCCAGTCGGAGGAGCGGCGCAGGATGTCTGCACCAGCGCTTGCGCGGGGCAGCCGCACCGCCCGTTCGCTGCGGGCCAGAGCGCCTGCGGCCTCGATCCAGCGACGGATATTTGCCAGCTCGCGGGCAAAACGGGTGGCAGCACCAGCGGGCAGATCCTGTTCGTAGAGCGTGACCTGATCGGTGGTGGTGTGATGCAGCGCGGGCAGGAAAACGGTGTCCTCGGGGATGCTGATCCCTGCCTCGCGCAGTCCGCCGCGTACCGCCCGGTCATTCAGCAGCCTGGCCAGCAACCGGGCATTCACGTCACCCGCATGGCCACCGCAGGCGCCACAGTGCAGAGCACTTGCATGGGGGTTGTTGGTCACATCCGCGCCATGGCCTGCCAGCATCACAACCGGGGCAAAGCCACCGGTCAGCGACATCGCCGACAGGATGGTCCGGGCCATCGCAACCCGGTGGTCCAGATCCACCGAAGCATCAAGCACCGGCGCCGGATCCGTGGCCAGACGACTGCTGGCACCAAAGGCATCGCGCAGCAGCTTGCCCGCATAGACCGGGCCTGTGGCCTCGACAAAGGCAAAGGAGGAGACCGCCGCCAGTTTGAACCGGCCCCAGGCGCGCCGCGCCCGCGCTGCATAGCGCCGGGCAAGGTCAAGCTCCGCCGGTTCCGCCGCCCGCGACTGGACGCCCGCGCTCAGCAGCACCGGGCCGCGCCCTTCGGTAACGTCGGAGCCCGCTGCATTATGCGCCGCGGCCAGCCCGAAGAAGCCCGCAAACCCAAGTGTCTGCACGCCGCTGTCCTGTGCTTCCAGCGCGCGGCGGAACACTTCGGACCGTACATCAATACAGAATGCGGCCTGCAACAGGGGGCGATCGGTGGCCTTTGCCTCTGCCGCTGGCTCCGGGGTCGCGACGGTCAGCCTGCCCGCCAGTTGCCGCTGCGCCGCCCGTTCGCCTGCCTCTTGCAGAATGGCGTCGATCACCTGATTGCGGCTTGGGGTGATTGGGGTTTCGTGGCTTTCGACGACCTCCTGCCAGCGGGCCGCGATCTGGTCGCGATACTGGTGGAACAGCGCCTCGTCAAACACCATGCGGATCGCCAACAGCTCAACCGTGGTGGTGTCGCTCTTGCCCTCCAGCTCGGCCTGCCACGACAGGTAGCGGCCATATTGCGCCCAGCCTTGCAGTGTCATCAGCCAGCGGTGAAACCCGGTCTCGGCGGCCGCAGAGCTGACGCCCAGCGTTTCGGAGGCCCGTCCGATGGCGCGCCAATGTGACCGGTTGGTAGCGGCGACAAATCCGCCAAACCCGTGCAGCCCGTGGATTTCCGGCGTCAGATCGCGGCTGGCAAACTGACGCCAGGCCGCATAGGTGCCACCGGTCCGGTCCGGCTGCCACAGCGCCTGCCCCTGATCGAAATGGCTGGCGGCAAAGGCGCCGATGCGTTCCTCGATCAGGCCGGGCCAGTCGACGCCGGACAGCTCCTGCGCCAGCTCCGCCACCGTCGGCAGCGCTCTTGGGTCATCGTTGGTGTCCGTGGCGCCCAGTGCCGCATGGAGATCGGCCATCTGCACATCGCTGAAGCGGGTGCCGGCCCGCGCCAATGCGGCCCGCAGATCGCTGTCGGTGAGGTCTCCGGCGGCCCGTTTCGCCGCCCAATGGCTGCGGTCCGGGGTCACCCGTGTGCCCGCAACCCGCGCCAGCCGCGCCGAGGTCACCGCCAGCGGCTCTTCGCTCTGGCCGAGGAAGGGGTTCACCGCAACGCTGGAGGTGAGCGGGAACAGCGGCGGGATCGCGCGGGCGGCCCGATTGGCGCAGGTGACCAGCTCCAACAGGGCGGCGGGGTAGGTTTCGTGCTTCATCAACATGGGTCGATCTCCCGGTTTCAGGATGTGGTCCGCTTTGACCAGCCGCCCAGCAGCCGGTCAAAAATCGCATTTGCATAAAGCCCGTTGGACAGATGGACCCGCAGCCCCGCTGCCGCCGGGTGCATCGCCCAGAGCGGGAAAGTCGCCTGCGCCACGGCCACCGCGCCAAAGCTGACCAGCGCCAGCAGGATCAGCGCCCATTCCAGCGGGCCGGGAGCAGGGGTGGCAGGCAGGGTGCCGGCGGTCAGCTTCAGCGCCGCCAGTTGCAGCAGGAAATAGCTGACTGAGGTGGCCGCCGCATAGATCACCGTGCGCCGGGTCAGCGCACCGGGGGCGGCATCGGCCAGCCCCTGCGCCAGAATATAGGCCACGCCAAAGATCAGGATCACCCCCAGCGCAATTGCCTGCACCGATTTTCCGTCAAAGCCAAAGACCGCTCCAACCAGCGCATAGATCACGATGCCGATGCCAAAGGCCTGCATCACATTACGCGCGCTTGGCACTGCGACGGGACCGGGGCGCCGGATCGCGGCGACATTGGCCACCGCCTCGCCAGCGCTGAGAAAGGCGTGCGCCTTGTAGAGCGAATGCGCCACGATATGCAGCAGCGCCAGCGGGAACAGCGCCAGACCACATTGCATAATCATAAAGGCCATCTGCGCGATGGTGGACCAGGCCAGCGAGGTCTTCACGGCCGGCTGCGTCAGCATCACCAGCCCACCGAACAGCGCGGTAAACCCGCCCAGCATCACCAGCACCGCCATCACCGCAGGCGCGACCAGCATCACATCGGCAAAACGGATCAGCAGGAAGCCGCCCGCATTGATGACGCCTGCATGCAGCAGGGCGGAGACCGGCGTCGGCGCTTCCATCACCTCGGTCAGCCAGCCATGGGCCGGAAACTGCGCCGAGGCGAGCACCGCCGCCAGCGCGATCAGCCCGGCGGCGGCAAGGGTCAGCAGATCGGGGCTGGCAGCGGCAAGAATGCTGGCGATATCGCTGGTGCCATAGGCGGCAATCAGCAGCGCGACAGCGAGGCCGAGTGACATTTCGCTGGCCCGGGCCACCAGCGCCTTTTTCCGCGCGGCCCGCTGCGCCGTTGTGCGCTCGCGATAAAACAGCAGCAGCTGATGCAGGCACAGGCTGGTGGCGGTCCAGGCCAGAAGCAGCTGCACCAGATTGCCCGACATCACCAGCAGCAAAACCGCGGCCAGAGTGGCGCTCATCCAGCCGGTAAAGGCGCCCTGACGGCCCTCGCCGTCCATATAGGTGGCGCTGTAGCGCAGCACGATCCAGCCGATGAAACTGACCAGACACAGCATCACGGCGCTGACCACATCCAGCCGCACCGACAGCCCAACTCCAAAAAGGCCAAGCAAGGGCGAGCTGCCCGGACCGTTCAGGCCCAGCAGCACCGCAGACAGCGCCGAGACGGCAAAGGCCGCCAGCGCAGCATATTCCGCCAGACGCGGCAGATGACCCGGCCGCAGACCCGGTGTCCGGCGCGCCCGCAGGGCGACGGCCAGCAGCAGCATCGGGGCCAAGAGCGGCAAAAACAGATAGAACATGAAAGGCTCCCGTATTCACATGCAGCAGGGGACGCTGCGTCAACGAGACAGGTAGCGCGGATCTTTGATTAATAAAAATTCATTGTTATGGCCTTATCGTTCTATTAAAACGAATGAATGCCCCTGAACTATCATCATCTGCGCTATTTCTGGGCCGTCGCCCATGACGGCAATCTGACCCGCACCGCGCAGCGGCTGAATCTGTCGCAATCGGCGCTTTCTGTGCAGATCAAACAGCTGGAGGAGCGGCTGGGCCATCCGCTGTTCGACCGGCGCGGACGGCAGCTGCATCTGACCGAGGCGGGGCGTATCGCGCTGGATCATGCCGATGCGATCTTTGCCACCGGGCAGGAGCTGATCGCCACGCTGGAAGGCAGCGAGCGCAGCCGTCAGGCGCTGCGGGTGGGTGCGCTGGCCACACTGTCGCGGAACTTTCAGATTGGGTTCCTGCGGCCCATGCTGGCGCGCAGCGATGTCGAGGTGATCCTGCGCTCCGGCAGCCCAACCGAGTTGCTGGAGGGGCTGGCAACGCTGAACCTCGATCTGGTTCTGATGAACCGCGAACCTCCCGACGACAGCCTGACCCCCTATGAAACCCATCAGATCGGGGATCAGGCGGTGAGCATCGTCGGCACCCCGGCGCGGCTGGATCCACGCCTGCCGATCCGCGAATTGCTGACCACCCATCCCTTTGTGCTGCCGACCACCGACAATACGGTGCGGACCGCCTTTGATGCCATGGCCAGTCGCCTGTCGGTGGTGCCGCAAGTGGCTGCCGAGGTCGACGACATGGCGATGATGCGGCTGCTGGCCCGCGAGGATATCGGCCTGGCGCTGGTGGCCCCGATCGTGGTGCAGGATGAGCTGTCCTCGGGGCGGCTGCTGGAGGCCGAGGAGCACCCCCGCATTCGCGAGACCTTCTATGCGGTCACCCTGCGGCGCCGTTTTCCCAATCCGCTGGTTCAGGAGGTGCTGGCAGGCAGCGCCTCGGTGCTGAACGGCTGACCTTCCGGCCTGCTGCCCGGCAGAGCTGGCATGAAGCCACCAGCGCCTGGCCCGTCCCGGCACTGCGGCGCCGTCCCGGTTCGTGATCCTTTGGGTTGGACCCAGCGCTGTCCCCTATCGT
>NZ_JAYMVP010000005.1:0-26312 GCF_048056915.1 Phaeobacter sp. JH20_02
AAAAAAAGTCGCAAGGTTCGATATTTGCATATCGCACGTTCTGTGGGTTGATCTTAGTACGATCCAGCTTGACCAGGTCGTCGCGACTGGCCTCAAGGTGGTCAATCAGTTCTTCCTCGTTGCGGCAGGTTGTCTTGCCAACAATGGTAACCCGCTCAATCGCGTTGAAGGCGGCTTCGATACGGTTCTTGAACGATTTTTCGACTTTGTACCAATCACCGGCGAAGAGGACATAGTAGTCTTGGCTCGCACCTGTGCCGAGTGTTGTTTCATAAACAAAGCAATCATATACACGCCACTTCTCAGAAAACTCGCCTTCGTCATCAGCCTTCGCCTTGACGCGGTGCTTCTCCTTGACTTCGGAGATTCCGCCTTTGAAGGCGCAGCGCTTCAACTCTGCGATATAGTCCTTGATAGAAAGGCTGTGGAAATTTGTGCCGTGGCTCCCAAAACCGTTGTAGTGTAGCAGAGACCCCTCAGTGTAATTTACGATTTCTGGGGGCGTCATGTGTAGATCGCTGGCCTTACCCGCCTTTAAGTCCTTGATCGCCTTTTCGATACTCGCGTCGAGCTTCTCGATTGTATCCTTTTCCTCGACTCTTCGCATGTTATCGACCCATGCGAACTCTTTTTGATAGGTCGTTTTGGTGTACTCCGAGATGATCTCAGCGCACTTCTCATGGAACTTGTCCGGTTCCACTCGGCACGTGATCGACAAGCTGTCCTTACCGGCAACGAAGCTGGCAAAGGCAGGTTTGCGCGGCGTGCCACCCGCGACCCGGGCGAGATCGCGAAGCATATCAACACCAAAAGCCTGGACATCGCTGTCCTTGCTCGCCTGCACACGTTTCTGAAACGTGACGGCATCTGGTGTTGCCAGATCAATGGATCGAAGCTTGTCTCTCGGAACGCTGTTGAGCGTGACCCGCAAGCCGAACTGACGCTCGAAAGCGTGATCGTTCAATGCGATATGGGCATGACCAAAACACACGGCGGCAATGCGATCCCCGACGGGTAAAAAGACAACCGCGCCTGCACCGCCTGTGAAGATGCCTTCGGGCAAATCGGGGCTGACTTGCTGCAACAGATCACGCCAGCCAGGCGGATTAGAGTAAATCTGTCCGATGAACAGCCGCGCTCCTTCGCCCGCACCCCACGGCCGTTCTTCAAGTGCTCGATCAGCGTCTGATGCAAATGTCTCGGTGAAGGCGTCTTCGGGCGTACGTCCTTTCCGTAGGAGCCGGACGTTGAGTGTGCGCATTTTTGTTTTCTCAGTCATGCCGCCGCCTCTTCATCGTCCGAGGCCTCGACACGCCATTCGCCTGTCAGAAGCTTCTGCATCAAGCCGCGCTTCTGGTCGGTCAGGGCAGCAATCTCCTCGTCTAGGAGCGCAAGCTCTCGCTTGGCTGTTGTCAGAGCTTGTGCGATCCGCTTCTGTTCTTCGATTGGCGGAACTGGCACTCGACAGCTGAAGAAGTCGTCGGAGTAGAGGTTGAGCAAGCCATCGTTGCGAACACCCGAATTGATCAGGCGCGAGAGCTGATAGTTCAGCGCGCCTGCGGCAAAGAGATGGTCATAAAACTCGGGATCAAGCCCCGGCTTCAGAGCGAAGCAATAATAGACAAACGGAACAAGCGCCGTGTCACGGTCGAGCCGGAACACACAGCCATAAGGGGCAGTCTTTGAGTTGCCCTTGTTGTAGGCGAACTCGCCCTCATGAAGGAGCGTGTAGCGTTCGACGCTGCGCCCCGCCATGTTTCGCGCAAATTTGTCGGACTGCATGAGGAAACCAGACTTCGCCGATATTGTCATGACAGAATGATCGCCGCCCGAACTCTTTCGCTTAACTGGCGTGCAGACCTTCGAGAGCGGTTTCTGTTGCCAATGAGCAGGGAATACCCCACCACGTCCCATCGTAGTTTGAGCCAGTCCACCCAGCTGCCTTGCCTTGGTTGAGCGCAGGGCACTGAGCTTTTCGAGCGCCTCGTCCCAGATCCGCAGGATCGCTGCGATCTTGCGTTGTTCGGAGAGCGGAGGAAGTAAAACCTCGACAGTTGCGAGGTCTGGTGCATGAATATGGACAACAGATTGCCCTTTTCCCAAGCGAGCCTTCTGGCGAACCACGGGATCAGAGTTCAAAGCGTGAGCGAGAAAGACAGCGTTTTGACCATGCCCTCTCAAGATGACTGTATCGCCACCAACCCAAGCCCGCTCCTTTCCCGTGTACGTTACGACTTTTCCGATTTCCTCAGCAGTTTCCCCTGAAGCCGCAAATACGATATCACCGTGCTCCAAAGCGCAGGCTTGGTCGGCAGCTGAAGGCGATACTTTAGAGACAAGACCCGTGGTTACGGTCTCATACGTTGAGTAGATTTCTCCATATCGCAAACATGGATACCCCTCTTCACAGACGTCAGAACGGGCTATTCCTTTGCCTTTTACGAATACACCGAGCTCGCCAAGCTTAATTTTCGCCCATCCTGTCTTCGGTAATAGTTCTTCGATTGTCAGCTCATGTTCACGCATCAATTCCGAGCTCCTTCAGATAACCCGACATCTTGGCGCGCACGTCTGCTAGCTCGCCCTCGATCCGCACGATGTCCGCCTGCACGGCGGCAACGTCGATCTCTTCCTCCGGCTCGAAGGTGTCGACGTAGCGCGGGATGTTGAGGTTATAGCCATTCTCGGCGATCTCGTCGGTGCTGGCGAGGTGGGAATACTTCTCGACCTCGGCGCGGGCGCTGTAGGTGTCGAGCACCCGCTTGATATGGGTGTCCTCGTCCATCACGTTCTGGGCTTTGCCAGGTGTGAACTCCTTGCTGGCGTCGATGAAGAGCACGTCCTTGCGATCCGCGTTCGCGCCGCCTTCCTCGCGGGAACGGTCAAAAACCAGAATGGCAACGGGGATGCCCGTGGTGGTGAAGAGGTTCGCAGGCAACCCGACAACCGCGTCGAGAAGGTTCTCCTCGATCAGCTGCTGGCGGATTTTGCCCTCTGCCCCACCCCGGAACAGAACGCCGTGCGGCACGATCACCGCCACGCGCCCTGACTGGCGCTTGGCGATCTCGATCATGTGCGTGATGAAGGCATAATCACCCTTGGACTTGGGTGGAATGCCCCGCCAGTAACGGTGATACTGGTCTGTGTCCGCATCATCCGCGCCCCACTTGTCGAGCGAGAACGGAGGGTTGGCGAGAACGACATCGAATTTCTGAAGGTGATCGCCCTCGATCAACGCAGGGCTGTTCAGGGTGTCACACCATTCGATGCGCGCGGCGTCTCTAGCGTGCAGGAACATGTTCATCCGTGCCAGTGCCCATGTTGCGCCATTCACCTCCTGCCCGTAGAGGGCGAAGTTGTTCGAGCCGACCATTTCAGACGCCTTGATCAGCAGCGAGCCCGAGCCACAGGCAGGGTCGCAGATGGTGTCGCCTTCCTTTGGCGCGGCAAGGTTTGCCAGCAAGCCGGAGACGGGGGCTGGGGTAAAAAACTCACCTGCCTTCTTGCCTGCGTCCGAGGCGAAGCGTGAAATCAGGTAGATATAGGTTTCGCCGATGATGTCTTCCTTCACCCGCGACGGGCGCAGGTCGAGGGCAGGCTTGTTGAAGTCTTCGAGGAGGTTCTTCAGGCGGCGGTTGCGATCCTTGGTGCGACCAAGGTTCGATTCCGAGTTGAAGTCGATGTTGCGGAACACGCCTTCGAGCTTGGAGCGGTTCTTGTCCTCGATGTCTTCGAGGGCGATGTTGATCAGCTCGCCGATATTCGGCTCGTTACGCTGTTCATAGAGGTCATAGAAGCTTGCGCCTTCGGGCAGGTAGAAGCGCTCGCGCTCCATGCGGCGGCGGATGCGCACATCATCGTCACCATACTGCTTGCGGTAGGTCTCGAAGTGGTCGTTCCAGTTGTCCGTGATATACTTCAAGAACAACATCACCAAGATGTAGTCCTTGTATTGCGCGGGATCGACCGCGCCCCGGAAGGTGTCGCAGGCAGCCCATGCTGCGTTGTTCACTTCCGCCTGTGTCAGTTTATCGTTCATTTTCAAATCCTTTTGTGTCTCATTGTGGGGCGGGGCATGTGCCCGCCCCAAGTTTTTTCTCAAATCAATCCACAGGGCGGGTTGAACTGCGCACGCAGCTGGCGCTCGATCAGTATCCTGTTGTGTGCGTCGGCATAGATCGCGGCGACAGACAGCTGCGCGTGCCCCTGTCCGCGCCAGCACGGCGCGCGGTTATGGTTCGACACCCGTTCCCGAATGTTCTGCGACTCTCCGACATCGACCACGTTCCAGGTGGACGCCGCGCCGTGCCGTCCGAGGATCACGTAAACGCCAGAGCGCGCCTGCAAGTTGTTTTCATTGCCGAAAGGGCCTTCGGCGTGGTAGCTTCCAATGTTGATGGACATGTTCACCTCATGAGTTTGTCCGTTGCAATTTGCCCGAGCTTTTCGAGGAGCGGTGGGCACCGTTATGCTCAGCTTCATTGCCGTGAAGCTGAGCGTTTCGCACCTGTTGAAGCAGGGCGAATCTCGTGAATTTTCTTTTCGTGTCAGCCAGTTCGTGCAGAAGCCGGGTTTCTGTTGCGGACAGGGCATCGAGCTCTGTGATCATCCGCTGCACTGCCAGACTCGGTATGTGCAGCGGTAGCGTTTCAAGACATTCCTTCGGGATCATCCGAAGCTTTGTCCCGCGCGCACCCAAGTCTAAGTGCCGTTGCGCTTCATGCTGATTGATCGACCACGCGACGTATTCTGGAAGGAGATCGTCTCCGCTCGGGCGGATCACCATCACTGGCAGCAACGCTACCGCTGCTTCACCTGCACCTCCTATGGCAATGCTGGCTGTGTTGTTGTCTCCGCGAGAGCGGAACAGGACATCGCCATGCTCAACCAGGTAACGGTCGAGCTTGCCATCCAAGGCATATTTCCCTGCCACGCTTAGACTGACCCGCTCACCTTGAAGGTCACGCAGTTGGATAGCAGGAACGCCCTTCTCGGCGTCCTCTGTGAGGGCGGTTCTGGCGGCATAGCCCGCTCGAATTTCGCACGCTTCGCCCAAGGTGATATTTTTTATGTTGTAGCTCATGCTCATACAAATAAGACGTCGAGGCGTTGATGTCAAGAAATTTGTGCGTAGGCTTGTCTACTGCAATTTTTGATGTCACAGGCCACACTGAAACTGCTTAGCTCATCACCCTACATCCCCAAACGGCCCTCCGGGCATTTCATGCCCGTCCGCGCGAAGCGCCGGGCCTGTCGGCGGGTGGCCTTCAGCTTGCCCGCCGACAGGTCACCCAGAAACCGCCCACATCCACGATCACTCCACAACGCAAAAAGTCCCCCGCCTACTGACGGGGGCCTCGATCGTTGCGGCGGTGCGGGCCGTTACTCAGCGGCCATCCGGTCGGCCTGCGCGGTGCAGGCCATGATGTAATCCACGGCCTTCTGCGCTTCGGAGGCGGCGCGAAATATCGCGCGGCTGTCTTCCTTCATCGCCTCAAGCCATCCTTCGACATAGGCAGCACTCTGGTCGAATT
Source organism: Phaeobacter sp. JH20_02 (assembly GCF_048056915.1). NCBI lineage: Bacteria > Pseudomonadati > Pseudomonadota > Alphaproteobacteria > Rhodobacterales > Roseobacteraceae > Phaeobacter > Phaeobacter sp. JH20_02. The sequence continues at coordinate 5,535 of NZ_JAYMVP010000005.1, forward strand.
CAGGCTCCACCCCGATCTGTGCGCAAAGCATGCAGTTCCCGATTTCCGCAACCAGCTCCTCGAACGCGTAGGCCTTGCGGTCATTGAACCGGCCAAGACGGTCAAGCCGCTTTGTTGCCCCTGTCCAGTGGGTCAGCTCATGCGCCAAGGTGCCGTAATATCCTGCGGCCCTGTGAAAGGTCGCGATCGGCGGCATGTGGATACGGTCGGTTTTGATGTTGTAATAGGCGCGCGGCTCCTCGGTCACGTCGATCTGCGCACCGGTCGCAGCAAAGAACGCCTCCAACTCGGGGTCAGCTACGGTGCCAAGATCACGGGGCGGATCGGGCAGGATGTAGAATTCAGCAGGCAAGCCCTCGATCTGGTCGGCGTTGAACACGCGGTAGGCTTTGGCGTAGGGGATTTGGCGTTCCTCGCCGCTCTCGTCCTCGCGCTCGACGGTGCCGTATTTCACCACGGTTGCGGATTTCTCGCCCTTGCGGACATGGCCCCCAAGCTGCTTGGCCTGATTGAACGTCATCCAGCGAGCTGAGCTGTAACCCTTGGCCATCGCCGTGGCCCAAAGCATCAGGATGTTGATGCCCCGATAGGCTTCGCCGTTGAACCGTTCCGGCAAGCTGACCGATGCACCGCTACCGGTCCACGGCTTGCGCCATGGTGGCGTTCCTGCCTCGATCTGCGCGATGATCTGATTGGTGACATGAGAATAAACGTCAAACTTCTCTGCGGTCATTTGTGACCCTCCTGTAAGTGACGCGGTGGAAGCCTGAGCCCCTTTCCGCCAATGGGCGGGCCTTCCTGTTCTGCTGTTTGGAATGCCCATGCATTCCGGACGGCAGAGCAGGTAAGGGCAAAGCCCGTCCTGCGGCCTGGCGGGGCCGTGACAACCGGGTGGAGGGCGTGAATTTGGGAGGGAACCGCGCGCCTGCGCGTGGGAGGAACCGGAATTCTCGACCGGAACCGACGCCGCAGGCGGCGCTTGCCGGTTTTCTCGGACCTGCCAGGATGGCAGGCGGATTAACAGGGATTTGGAAACTGTCAGGGCTGGGGTGAGCGGGGGTCAGCCCGTCGATCCCCTGCCCTGTCTATCGTTCAAAGCGAGACCGGCGCACCGCCGGGATCACGTCATTTTATAGCTTCTTTGTTACCAAAGTGGCTTAAGCCAAACCTTTGCGTCACACATCTACTACCTCTAGACTCGGCCAAATTTTAATTGCCAGCATCGCAAGCGCAACGCCTCGCTCTTCAATCTCTGCTTCTGTCCATTGGTCGTGCTTCTCAAACCATTTGTTCAGAAATAGTCCAGTATGTTCTTTGAATTTCGCCTTCTTCTTTTTGAAGCTCTTGTTCCCTGACGAAATGTTCAGTCCTCCTGAAAGGAGGGTCAGGTTGCCCAAGGTGTGAAGCTTAGCGTTTCGCACAATTGTCTCCTGCTCCAAAGAGGCAGGATCGACCGTCACGCCGTCAGCTAAAGGCCAATCCTTGCCCCAAGACTGCGGAAGAACGTGCTCGACCCAGAGCCCTTCTGGCCGTTCACCGTGCTCAGCCAGCTTCGTTCGGCTTGCAACTTCAAGCTCCCAGAGAATGTCCACCAGTCTGGGTCTTGGTGAGATCGCGTAAGCATTGTTGCTGAGAACGCCCCGACGAAACTCGGTATCGTCCGGGAAGCGACTGCTATCGCCCTTTCGATCAGAAAAGAATCTTCTGAACACATCCACGGATGGCCCGTCGGTTTTGAACTCTGCGCTAAGTGACTGAAATAGCTTGTTTAGGTTTTTCGTTGTAAGACCACAGATTGCACGACGGACGAGGTAAGAATAGATCAGCTCCGACAATTCACGGCGCTCGTCGTGGTCGAGGTCAGAGCGTCCGATTTGCATAGCGATCGGGTAAGCCGTTGTAACCTGCCATGCTGCGAGCTTACGCCCGAGCCAATGCAAGGTTTGATCTTCGTTTTTGCGGCCTTCTAGGGTCTCGTAGAGCGGCGCGTAGGCCTCGATCAGGCGCAACTCGTCCTCGACGTCCTCAAAGCGCGGCTTGTTCTTCGGGACAGCGAACGCGCGATACTCAGCGTAAAGTTCCCGCATAGAAATTTTCTCGCCAGTTTCTGCGGCAAGAGTATGCGCGAGAAAATGGTCAATACGTGGACGGGTTGGACGCGCATTCGGCGCAGCCTCTTTCCACCAACCCATGTCAAACGGTGTCCAAAGTTTTGTGTAAAGTTGCTCCACCGATGCGCTTTGCTTTTCGGCCCGGTGGAAGATGTTATTTCTTACAAGGTCCATCGCCAAAAGCGGTTCACCCTGTGAGTTCAACGTCTCAAAAATAACCTGAGCATCATCATTCTCACCGAGGGTAATTACGACCAGCTTCAGGCGATCCAGCATGGCCGTCAATATAGCCTCAAGTCGTTCAGCCACGAGATCAAGTTCAACGCCTGCATCTTCGACCGTCTCTGGTGCATTTGCGTCGAGGTCGATCTCGCTTTCTTCGTCCGGTCCGTAAAACGAAAAATCGTCAATCCAGCTGTAGAACAAGTGATACGCCCTGAAAGCTGGAAATGGCGTATTCTTTGGCACTCCTCGTCCCCAATAGAGATGGCGGTACTTTTTTGAGACCTCAGGATAAGTCATCTCGATTAGGTCGTGAAACAGCTCGCGATCTGACGGCGTAGGGTTCAGCTTGAACTTCGTCAGCGGGTCGCTGTCTTTGCTCTTCGGAACGTTTAAAAGATAGCCGTCAATGTGTTCGATCAAGTCAGCCAACTCATGGTGCCGGGCGACTTCGCGCAACGCCGCCAACATGATCTGAAAAGTTGTAAGGCGCTGTTGGCCATCCACGACCTGAACGACAGGCGTGATGCCGATCTGCGACCCCTGATCAACCGGAGACAGGATCAGCGCACCCATATAATGTTCGAACTTTGCGTCCCCTTCCAAAACCTCAATGGCCTTAGCTGTGACATCTTCCCAAAAAGGCTCTAAACGCTTGTCACCCCATTGATATTTGCGTTGATACAGCGGCACCATGAAGCGACGGGCCTCTTTGAGTACAACTTCCACGGGGTGATCGTCAGCATCCATAATATTGCCTTTCTTAAAGAGCTTTGCTCAAAATAAACCGATAAACTTGTTTTGTTCAAAATAGTACCGGTCACGTGCGGGCTTGATCGACAACGCGGTATCGAACGGATGCGCCTGAAGGGCCAAAGGTGGCCAACCTTCGTTCTCGCGCACAGGGAAATACGTCACGACGAACTCATCATCAGCGGTCAATAGACTTGGAACATCGTTCCATCGGAGAAGCGGTGCGTCCGTGATATGCCCATCGTCATTTAGGCTGACAGGCGCGTTCAAAATTTGTTGCCATGCTTGGATCTCGTCCTCCACTTCAAGCAGTGCGAAAGATGGCGTTGGGTCGAGTGACCGCGATGCGTCTTTCACCCGAAATGCATAGATCGTCGGCAACGCCCCTTTCGGGGTCCCATCCGGCGCTTGATACAGCATGGTGTCGTATACGTCCGTGTACGTGGGAAGCGGCTGCGTTTGCTTCTCTTGCTTTTTGAAGAGGCCAAACATTAGGAAGCCGTATCAACCGGGCTAGTCTTCAAGCCCTTTGGCTGGTCGCGCCCTTCCCCTTCGAACGATGCGGGAACAGCATCAATCCCGATATCCCAAAGGGCCGCAAGCAGGCCCCCCTTGGCAACCATGTCGGCTGCCTCTTGGCCGTAGGCAGCGACGAAATCATCACTGGTCGCGAACACTTGTGGGCTATTGTCCGCAATGCGCTGCGCCATTGATTTCACAGCGGGCTGGTCCTTGTGGTAGCGATCTTCAAACACCGTGTGGTTCCTTTCAGTTTTTAACGTTCTCTGTCGCGATCGCGGCCCTGCCCGCGCTCGGACGCAGTATCACGTCCCCGCCCGAGAATGTCATCCCGCCGCCCTTGGTCACGGCCCTCGCCGTCGCGGGCGGCAATGTCCCGTTCTACCGCCGCTGCATCCCGCTCCTGTCCGATATCGCGCACACGCCCAAGGATGGCGTCCCGACGATCCCGGTCTGGATCGTCAGGCGCAACCCTCTCCCGCCCGACATCCGGCGCTTGCACCTCGGGTCGATCAACATCGCGCCCCAACACCGCCGCCCGGCGCGCGTCCATATCGCCCCGCTCGGCCCCAGCCTGCGGCCTCTCAACCTCGCCCATAACCTTCTCCTTGATCCGTGACATCGCCGCCTCGGCGCGGCCCCAAAGCTGATCCAGCCGCTCGCGTGCGGTGGCAATGAAGGCGCGCCCGCGCTCCATCAGCTCCAGCCGCAATTCCAACTGCCGCCAACCCAACTCTTGGCGCTGTGCATTGCGCGCCTGCGCCGCGCGGAAGGCGTCGCCGCGCTCGGTGACGATCCCGCGCTTCTCCTGGGCATTGGCCGATGGTCCAATTTTCGGCTCGGGCTCGCGGCTGAGTTCGACCACTTTTTTCTCGTGCTCAAGCGCCAGCTCTTCCTGCCCGCCCCCGCGCGCCCGCTCGACCTGTTGCTCGGCCTCGGCGCGCTGAACATCAAGGGACCGGTGGTCGATCCGCTCCGACCGCCCTGCCCGCTCAAGAGCCGTGTTCGCATCCCGCGCCCAGGCTTCGCGCCAGCCCATCAGCAAATCCGGCGCATTCCAGCTGCGATCCTTCTTCCCGAACCCCTCGCCGGTCAGCTCGCGCATGGTCAGCATGACATGCGCATGGGGCTGACCCTGACCATCACGGGCCTTGCCCTCGTGAATGGCCACATCCGCGATCATGCCGCGATCAACAAACTCGCGCTGAACAAAGCCGCGCAACAGCTCCAGGCGCTCGCCCCGATCAAGCTCACGCGGCAGCGCCACTTCGATCTCGCGGGCAAGCTGGGCATCGCGCCGCTTCTCGACGGCTTCGACGGCGTTCCAGAGCTGGTCTCGATCACGCATCCAGTCGGGCGCATTTTCGGGGGCCATGATCTCGGAATGCACAACGCCACCCTTGCGCGAATAGTCATGCTCCAATCCCTGACGGTCATCCCGCAGCCGCCCAGCCGTCCGGTAGGCGGCGGCTGCGACCGATGACCGGCCCCCTGCCCGGCTGATCACTTTCGCACTGAGATGATAGATCGCCACGGATCGAGCGCCTCTCTTCAAAACAGGGTCCAGCGCCTGGTTGCGCTGGTCGGGAGCGCGAGGGTGAAACCCTCGTTCAGGCGGCATCGCCGCCTTGGGGGGAAGCCGTCCGGCGCGGGGGTTTACCCCCATGAGGACGCGCACGTTGTCGAAGACAATGTATAAGCGCGCATTTAAATCTTTTCAACCTATCAATCCGCCACTACATTCGCCCCGATTATTCCCGAGGTTTCCCCATGTCCCAAAGCCGCCCGACCGACGCCCGGATCAAAGAACTGGCCGAGAAGAAAGCTCAGCTCGACGCTCAAATCGCAGCGCTCGATGCCCGGCGGCGTCTCTCCGAAAAGAAAGACGAAGACCGCCTCAAATGGCTCCTGGGCACTTTGGTCTTCGACCGTTTGAGCGCCGAACCTGCTCTTCAGAGCATCGTGCGGCGCGACCTGCCAGACCGCCTCACCCAGCGGGATCGCGACCGTGGACTCTGGCAGATTCTGTTTCCCGATAACGACGAGGACCGGTCATGAGTTTTGTTCTGGAAGCCCGCCACTGGGTGATCATGATCGGTGCTGTGATCCTGGCCGCTGCCGCCCTGATCCTCGCTCCGCAAGCGGTCGCGATCTACCCGGTGACCACCTATGCCTTCCCGATCATCGCCATGGCCACCATCCTTGACACCCTCGGAACCGCCGCAGAGCGTCACAGGACACCGCTGAAGCTCCTCGCATGGGTCTGCCTGTGCGCTGCCGCCCTCACAGCCCTGACGCCCCTCAGAGCGCCGCTCAATGACATACTGGCGATTGTCCAGGCATGGACGGGCGCTGGCTGGCCCCTCCCCCGTGCCATTTGGGAAGGACTCAAGGGGCTGGCGCGGTATTCTGATCCGCAGAAACAGGCCATGGCGATCTCCTTCGCGCTCGGGGCCTTCGGCGTGGCTGTCGCTGTCAGCACCCCGCTGGTGGCGATCTTCAATCCGCGCATTGGCCGCAACCGCAAATCCCGCACCGGCCCCTGGCAAGCGGGATGGATGGACCCGCGTGACGTGGCCCAGCTGAAGCGCAACAAGACCGGCCTGCCCCTCGCCCTGCACAAGGGCAAGCTCCTGCGCTACGTCAAGAACGATGCGAAGGGATGGCGCGGCGGGCATCACCTCGTTGTCTCCGGCACACGCGGCGGCAAGGGCGTCAGCGCCGTGATCCCGGCGATCCTCGACCACCAGGGGCCGGTCGTCGTCCTGGACATCAAGGGCGAAAATTTCGCCGTCACGCGCCGCCACCGCGAAGAGCTCGGGCGTAAGGTGGCCGTCCTCAACCCTTTCGGCCTCGTCGAGGATGGAAAGGATCAGTTCAACCCGCTCGACTACATCCGGCCCCACGAGCTGGCGCGCGACGTGGCCCTGGTTGCGGACGGCTTGGTCAAACCGGAACAAGGCGACGGGGCACATTTTTCGGAAATGGCCCGCCAGCTGGTCGCGGCGGCGATCGAAGTGATCGTGACCCAGGAAGAACCCAACCGGCGCAATCTGATCGCCGTCGCCGATCTGCTTCTGTCAGCAAACCTCGACGGCACGCTTGAGGCCTGGGCCGAAAACGCCGACCTTGTCGGCCACCGCCCGGCCCAGACTGCTGCCACGATCCTGCGCGCAGGTGACAGAGAACGAGGGTCGATTCAAACAGCGGTCTCGAAAGCTTTTGAGTGGATGCAGTCCGACAACATGCGCCACTTCCTGGCCGGGTCCAGCTTCCGTATGGATGATCTTCTCGATGATCGGGTCGATCTCTTCATCGCGGTGCCGCTCGACCAGGTGGACAAGCAAGCGATCTTTATGCGCCTGTTCATCAACCTTGTCCTGGGCACGGTTGTGCGCCAGGACGGGCGGCGCAAGGTCAAGGCTCCGATCCTGTTGGTTCTCGATGAATTCGTACGCATGGGGCGCATGGAGCAGATCATGAACATCGCCAATGTCGCCGCAGGGGCCGGTGTCGAAGCGCTGTTCGTTACCCAGGATACTGGTCAGGTCGAAAAGGCCTATGGGCCAAACGATGCCCGGTCGATCTTCGGTTCTTGCATCACCAAGCGTGTCTTCAACCTCAACGATATCGAAACCGCCGAATGGGCAGCGCGCCACCTCGGGGAAAGCACGGTCTATTCTCAGCAAATTCGAGAGGGCAAAGCCCCGCACGAGGGCCGTGATTTTTCCTACTCGGAGCAGCGTCAGAAGCTCATGACGGCTGAGCAAATCACGGGCATGAAGGCAGATGATCTGCTGCTGTTGGTGGGTAACCGCAACCCGCTCAAGGCCAAGCAGAATGTGTATTTCAAGAGCAAGCTCTACCGGGGAAGGTTCGATCAGAACCCCCTGAGTTGAAAGTTGTGCGTTGGAATTTTGTTAAAGGTTTCGCGTTCTGAGGGAGTTAAATAGAGTTATAATAGAGTTACACCTTGGAAAATGCCCAACAACACCTTGAAACGAATAGTGTTTTCCAGAAGGCCGGTGTGTGAAATGACGAAGTTTGGTGTGTGAAATGACGAATCTGGGTGTGTGAAATGACGATAGCTTAGAAAAGTTATCCACAGGCCGTTGGTGTGTGAAATGACGAATCTTGACGATCGGTGTGTGAAATGACGATAGTGAGTCATGGTGTGTGAAATGACGAATCGTGAGCTGAGCAGAGGGTGTGTGAAATGACGAATGCACGCTCCCCGCTCCTGCCGGACCGGCATCCGCAAAAAGACCTGTTCGTTTGCGACATTGTGGACGCGGTGCCGAAGGGCGACATGGCCTCGATGGAACATCCTGTGTTTACCCTCTCGACCAAGCCGGACATGAAACCGCGACGCTACCAGAATGGTGATAATTCGATTGAGGTCTCACCGTCACGCTACGGGCTGGCCACAGTCCATGACCGTGACGTGCTGATCTACTGTATCAGTCAGTGCATGGCTGCACTCAATGAAGGCCGCAAAGTCAACCGGTCAATGCGGTTCAAGGCTCATGATTTGCTGGTGGCGACGAACCGTCAGACCTCGGGCCAAGGCTACCAGCTCTTGAAGGATGCGCTGCGGCGTCTGCAAGGCACGCAGATCGAGACGAATATCCGCCAAGGTGGCAAGGAATATTTTAAAGTGTTCGGCCTGATCGAGTCCGCGGAAATCGTTCGGGAGACACGTGACGGTCGGATGCAGGATGTCGAGATCACACTGTCGGATTGGGTGTTTGATGCCATCGAGAACAATCATGTTCTGACATTGAACAAGCAGTATTTTTTCCTCCGAAAACCGCTTGAACGGCGACTCTATGAACTGGCCCGTAAGCATTGCGGCGCACAACCCAAGTGGAAGTGTGGGCTCGAACTCTTGCGCGACAAGTGCGGGTCAGGCTCAACCACGAAAGAATTCAGGCGATTGATTTCGAAGATCATCGAAGATGACGCGGTGCACGACCATCTTCCCGACTACACCATGAGCGTCGAAAGCGATAATGTTGTCTTTCGCCCCAAGGTGGCTGAGGCGGTGATCGCCCCCTCCTTCCTAGCGTTGCGGTTCAGAAAACCAGATACACATGATGAGGCGCGGCGTCTTGCGCCCGGGTGGGACGTATACGTGCTGGAAAACGAGTGGCGGTCATGGGTGCATGACAAGGCTATCGACGTGAAGGATGCCGATAAGCACTTTCTGGCCTTCTGCAATAAGCGAGGCGCATACCAGAATTAAAACGCACAAATGTGGGTTTGTGGCTTTACGCTTTCCCACGAATGTGGTGAGGTGGACTCATGATCATATCTTTCCTGAACCAAAAAGGCGGCGTCGGCAAAACCACCCTATCGGTGAACGTGGCGGGCTGTCTGGCACGCCAAGGCCACCGGGTGCTTCTGATCGACGCTGACAAGCAAGGCTCGGCCACAACATGGGCAAGTCTGCGCGAAGATGCGCCCTTCCAGGTTGTCAGCATGGCACGGGCCAACATGGCGCGGGACGCGCTAAAGCTTGCCCAAGACTATACTCACACCATCATCGACGGCCCGCCGCACGCGGAGGAGATTGCCCGATCTTGTATTGTTGCATCGGACTTTGTGGCGTTGCCCATCGAACCGTCCGGTCTCTCGACGTGGGCATCTGACCTGACAGTGCGTCAAGTCAAAGAAGCGCAGGAATTCAAGTCTTCCCTCAAATGTGGGTTTGTGGTTTCCCGCAAAATAGGGAAAACTGTCATAGGGCGAGATATTCGCAACATGGCTGCCGAGGCGGGTTTGCCAATCCTAGCAAGTGAGATCGAGCAACGGGTGGCCTTCGCTGAAGGTATGACCATGGGGCAAACGATTTTCGAGTGGGCTGGCGATAGCAATGCGGCCCGCGAGATCAACCAACTAACGAAAGAGATTGAGCGGTATGTCGAAGAAGACATTTTCGGCGGCTCCGAAGCCGAAGCAGCAGCCAACGGATGACCAAATCCTCGCGTTTGAACGTGGTGGGGCAGGGCATGACACAACACGGGCAGACAAGCCGGTCGCGAAGACCATGCCGGATGAGCCGACCAAGCGCCTGAGCCTTGATCTTCCGGCGAGCCTGCACACGCGATTCAAAACGGCGTGCAGTGCGACGGATCGGAAAATGGTAGGTGAACTCCAAGCCTTCATTGAACAGCGCACGCAAGAATTGGAAGAGGATGCGGGCATAACCCGCAAATGAACAAAAGCACAAATGTGGGTTTGTGTGAAATATTGCGCAGGCGGGATTTGTGGCTTAAAAACAAAGGGGAGGGCGGCGGCGCAAGAAACGTCACCGCATGATGAGAATGCATGCAGAGCTGAGAACGAGAGAAGCCCTTGGGCCATTCGGCCCGGTCGAGGAAAAGAACGCACCAGACGTGTTGTACACGGCGGGTGATACCGCGCTTTTGACCGAAGGCTCGCGCGTGGCGATTGTCGGCTCAAGAAAAGCCACCCCGGACGGCATCAAACGAGCACAGGCTGTCACTCGTGCCTTGGTGCAGCAGGGTATCATTGTCGTCAGCGGCCTAGCCGAAGGCATCGACACAGTGGCGCATAGAACTGCGATAGAAGAGGGCGGGCGCACTATAGCTGTGCTCGGCACGCCCTTATCCAAGGCGTACCCGGCCACGAATGCCGGTCTACTTGAAGAGATCAAGCGTGATCACCTAGCGATTTCCCAGTTTCCCGAAGGTTATCCAGGCAAGAGCGAGAATTTCCCGCGCCGCAACCGGACGATGGCGCTCATCTGCGATGCTACCATCGTGATCGAAGCAAGCGAGAAGAGCGGGACCCGCCACCAGGGATGGGAAGCTATCCGGCTTGGCCGCGATCTCTACCTGCTTGAGAACGTCGCAACCAATCCGAACCTAACTTGGCCGAAACAGCTCATCGAGTACGGAGCACAAATCCTGCGCCGTGAAGACCTACCCGATATCTTGCTCGATATTCCGAACTACACTGCTGGGGGCGTTCGTGCCTTCGAGCTATGAGTATGGCACCTTCGCCAACTATTCCCCACGCGGTAGCTCGGAGCTGTCTGTAACCTCCCGAAAAGCCTGTGGCGCGATCAAGGCTGGCCGGGTCAATGTCATCGCCTCGACCGTTCCGCACCTGCAAGACTCGAAGGCGGACGCTCTGCGGCCTTTTCTCGGGCCTGATGTCACCTTGGTGCCGGTACCGCGCTCGGCGCCACTCCCCGATGGGGCGCTTTGGCCTGCCAAGGTGATCTGCGACGTGTTGCACGAGCACGGGTTCGGCCAAGATGTACAAACCTATCTGAAAAGAACGAGGGCTATACCGCGTTCGTCAAATTCACCGGCGGCGGAAAGACCACTTGTCCCTATTCACCTGGAAAGCATCGAGGCGGAGAGACCGTTCTTCGTGCCGAACAAGATCACCATCGTGGATGATGTTCTGACCATGGGACGGACAAGCTTTGCTTGCGCGGAACTCATTCGGGCTGTCTGCCCGGACGCAGAAATTCGTATTTTTGCAATGATCCGGACGCAAGGCCTGCAAGAAGACATTGAGAAAATTGTTGATCCGGCCATAGGCACCATCATTGGCTACCCATCCGGCAAGACCCACCGTGACCCATAAATGAAAAGATGTGGGTTTGTGGGTATGTGGCGGAAATGGGAATTGAGTTATTAAGACAAATTACGAACGATGATCACAGACTGACTGACAATAGGCATAGATGCTGAATAACCATAAACAATTCCTGGCATGGAGACGGCAGGTCTTTGTCCGCAATCCACATCGAGATCTGAATGCTCTTTACACTGGGCTTAAGCAGAGAAGCGGCGTTTACTTGATCGGCTGCGCGGAGGAGATTGTCTACATAGGGCAGTCATGGGACCTGACGGAGCGACCAATTGATAGCTTGGGCCGTTTCTACCACCGTGTTTCTGACGTCTCACTGCCGTGGTCTCTCGCTCTGGCACCCTGCCCACCTGACGAGATGCACGAAAGGGAAAGCACGGCCATTCGTTCCTTCGCCCCAAAGTTCAACACATCGATCCCAAGCATCCCTGCGAGCGAGGGACGGATGCCAGAGATTATCGGCTACGCTGCTGTCTTTCAGGATCAGATCAGTTCAGGCGGGGCTTTTGACGAGGGAAACCTTCGTCGGCAAATGGAGCGCGCAGCTGAAAACCCTTCACCACCTTGGCGGCAGGGGAAACAACGAAGGAAAACCGGGAAGCGCGAGCCGAAGCCCGAGTTGCCGCCGCTTGATCCTCCAACGCAGCTGACGGGAGACTCGCTTCGAGAAGCGTGGCAGCGCTACGGCGTCCCGTCTGATGGAGCTTTGATCTATCCGATCAATCTCTGCGATGATGGCTCAGTCGTGACCCGTGACGGAGAGATTATCGGTACATGGTCGATGGACCAGTACGAAGCACCTTCGTTTACGCCAGACGATGCGATTATTCCCTTATTCGAAGCACCTTTGGTCGGCCTTCTATGCATGCGCATACGCGAATGGCACGAAAGCAAAACTGGCGAGAAGCTATAGAGCTATGGCTACGCCCCCGCTCTGTTCACAACCATCTCCATGAAGCAACAGACAGGAAATTCAGTAATGAAACCGCAGTTGTGCAATCTCTAGGCTCTGGCCGTCGCCAGTACCACTAACCCGGTAGACCATTCGATCTTCCTGAGAAATCCGCCGTGACCACCAGCCGGTCAGATCTCCCTTCAAAGGTTCCGGCTTGCCGGTTCCTTTGAAGGGGGTCCGCTTGCATTGCTTGATCAGCTCGTTGATCCGGTCACGTACCTTGTCGTTGGTGCTGACCCAGTACTGATAATCTTCCCAGGCCTGATCGGAAAAAACCAGCTTCACTCGGTAAGCTCACGCTCTTCGCCAGTTCCAGCATCGAGTTGCGCGATTGACGCGCGCAAGCGGGATGCGTTTTTCGGTGTGGACAAGAGGTGCAGCGTCTCGTTGACGGCGTTCCAGGTTTCCAAGGATACAACCACGACGGACTCACCTTTTTTGCGCGTCACAACAATTTCCTGCTTGTCGTGGATCGCTCGATCCATGACGCCCTTCAGTTGAGCTCGTGCGTCTGAGTAGGTCATAACATCCATGTCGACTCTCCTTTGCTTCCCTCTATATGTACAATATTAAGTACAAGTAAAGGGATGGTACGAAGGCGGCAGTCAATTTCATGGAGAATTTACGAAAGAGAAAGGGCTCACATGGATGACATCGTTACCCGCCCCGCAGAGGAAATTTCTCGCGAGGAACTTTACGAACTGGTCTGGCAGACCCCCATGAGCAAGCTTGGTGCCCAACTCGCGACGAACGGGCCAGGCTTGGCCGCTCTTTGTCGAAAGCGCCAAATTCCTACGCCACCCTTGGGCTACTGGCAGAAAAAGGCCGTTGGCCGTGCTCCTGAAATGCCTCCTTTGCCGTCATTCGAACCGCCCCAAAAGACCTCCCCTTCAATCAAGCCAGCGCGGGGCAGTGGTAAACCGCAAGTACCTGCGTCCGTCCCATCTCGCGACGCTGAGTCCGTTGCGGAACTACCACCCTTCGATGAAGACGACGAAAGCCTTGACCATATGCGAGCGCTGCACCCGAAGGTGAAGGCATGGGTCGCAGAGCACCGTCAGCTACAGGAGAGCCGTCGAGCGGAAAACCGGCAACGGTCGCGCGACTTTTGGGGAGGATCACTTCCTCATATCAGCGACCTCACTGCGCGTGACCGATATCGCTTCAGGGTGACAAGCACCCTGTTTCGCGCGATTGAGAAGCAAGGGGGACAGATCGGCGAAGCCAAGCTTACAGGCAAGGTGACGTTCCTTGTCAACGAGCAAGAGCTCAAGTGCGTAATCGCTGAGAAAATGTCGAGGGCGACAAAGATCATGGAGGGGGCAGGGAAGTGGACGGCCTTTCCCCATCACCACCAAACAGGCCTTGTTTCCTCTGGTTTCCTGCGCGTGAGGTTCGACACTTATGTCAATGGTCGTAATCGCGACTGGATTGAAACGTCCAAGAAGAAAATGGCGATTATCCTGCCCGATATCGTTAGCGCGATTATCGCGGCAGGGCCACTTTTGGCAGAGGCCGCGCGAGAGCGTGAGGAGCGACATCGCCGCTATGAGCAAGAGCAAGCAGAACGTCGTGAGCGCCAAAGACAACAAGAGATTGATCACAGGCGTTGGAGCCGGTTTCAGGACCATGTTGAAAACTGGCGGGAGCGCGATCGGCTTTTGGCATTCATCGAAGAACTACGCCGCCGTCTGCAAATTGAGGGGGATGCCGACATTGAAGGTAGACCCCTCAGCGACTGGATCGTCTGGGCCGAAGAGCGAACACATGCGCTCGATCCGTTCCAGAATGGTCTGAAAGGGTTTTTTGAAACTATCAGCTCCGCTTGATTGTTCGGCTACTCATACTCGGACAGCAACGCCTCGTATTCCTCAATTACAGCGCTTAAACGAGCAGTGAAAACTTCTTGCTCGTTACCTTGTAAGGGGCTTCGATCTAACGAAAATGACTGTCCCCGAATTACGTCCAGCAACCGAAGTTGCGAGGGGGAAATCTCTGTTAAAGCTTCTGTCATGCCCCAAAGGCCGAACCTGCCTGCATCCTCTGATATATTCGGTTCTGGGGAGAAATATGGATAAACAGCATACTCATCGCCATGGCCATCAATCACAGATATCAGGTTTTCCACTCTGATAGTCATTCCGATTTGAGAGATATAAATTTGGCCAAAATGATTGTCGCCTTGCTCGTACGGAGAGTTTACCCAGCGTCGTCGCTCACTCCACCAAAGTAAAAAACCATCCCTCAATTGGGGATACAGATTTTGCCTCCTTGGATTGGAATCAATGCGGCTCTGCGTATCGACGTGCAAATCTGATAGGCCTAGAACATGCTGCTTAGCATCATACCAAAATGGGCCATAGAAATCGCCGCCGCCGCTGTCAGTGCCCGCCTCTCGCGCTCTGTCCGCACGAATAATGCCGCGTATGTCAGTGCGACGAGAGGCAGGGTCTGAAAAGGCTAACTTTAGCGCCTTCCGCAAGGTGAGATTGTTTATTGGCAAAGCAAATCCTAACTTTTCAAACTTCCTCAAGTAAGGAGCCAAAGCCTGTTTCGATCAAGAAACTTCTCGTTCTCTAAGAACACTTGTCCTGTCGTGGCGTGCAATCCTTCATGCGAGCTTTTTGTTAAAAGCTCGCATGACACGCCAAACGGAAAACCCAACAAAACATGGGGAAAGTGCAGCATCTCGCAACATGCCGCTTCCGTCATGCAAGCTTTATGGGTAATATATCCATATAACCTCGCAAGGATTTGCCCGTGACAGCTGCCGCTGAGACCACCTGGAACAAGGGCCGTGTCGTGGGCAAAAAACCCCCGCTGACGCCCGACCAGGTATCCCTGATCCGGATGATCCTGCGCCAAGAGAAAGCCATGCGTGACCTAGCGCTGTTCAACACAGCCCTCGACACCAGTTTCCGAGGATCGGATCTGGTGCGCCTGCGGGTTTCGGATGTGGCCACGCCGGCAGGCGTGCGCGAGATCGTGGAAATTCGGCAGAAGAAAACTGAGGCCCGTAATGCCCGCCCGGTCCAGGCGCGGCTGTCCTCGGGCACGCGCGACAGCCTGCGCGCCTATCTCGCAGCTTCAGAAAAGCCGATGCACGGCTGGCTGTTCACGGGGCAGGGGGCACGGTGGTCCCAGTCCCATCTCAGTGAAAGTCAGCTCTGGCGGCTGTTCCGGGTCTGGCTGGAGAAGGCCCGCCTCGATCCCAGCCTCTACGGCCTGCATTCGCTGCGCCGGACCTTCCCGACCCATATATACCAGCAGACCGGCAACCTGCGCGCGGCCCAGCTGCTGCTCGGCCATGCCAGTATTGAGAGCACCAAGGAATACATCGGCACCGAACAGGCCGAAGCCTTGGAAATTGCGCGCAAGTATCATCTCTGAGCCATGCAGACCTATCTTGAAAAACGTCAGCCTGCGCAGAAAATGGCCCGGTTCTACCGGATGGCGGTCATGCCGAACCTGTTCGGCGAATGGACGCTGTACCGCGAATGGGGCCGCATAGGGCAGGGCGGTCAGGTTCGGATGGATTGGTTCGAGGACGAGAACCAGGCCGTTGCGGCTCTGGTCACACTGGAAGCCTCCAAGCGTCAGCGGGGCTATTGGGTGGAGCCTCAGCAGCTGGCGATGTTCAGGTGATAGCGTGACGGACTCGCACAAGCTTCTTGACAGGCCGAAAAGTATAGTAATTATACCATTTTCAACATATATTGCCCTTCATGAAGTTCGAGTATGACCCCGACAAAAGCGCCGCGAACCGTGAAAAGCACGGGATCGACTTTGATGAGGCCCAGGCCCTCTGGGATGATCCTTATCTGATCGAGGCCCCTGCCAACGTCACGGATGAGCCACGCTTTCTGGCGGTTGGCATGATCGGGGCCAGACACTGGACGGCTGTTTACACATACCGGAGCGACCGGATGCGGATCATCTCCGTGCGCCGCGCTCGCAAGCAGGAGATTGATCACTATGAAGGCGACTGAATTCGACGAACGGTTTGAGGCGGGCGAAGACATGTCCGCCCATGTCGATTGGACAAAGGCGCGCCGCCTCAATGTCGAGGCCAAGCGGGTGAACGTGGATTTCCCAACCTGGGTGGTTGCCGGTTTGGACCGGCAAGCCCAGAAGCTGGGCATCACCCGTCAGGCGCTGATCAAGATGTGGATCGCGGAGCGGCTAGAGTAAACTGATCGAGTTTAGCCGGTCCTGGACCAGCTACGCGAGTTGTCGTTCGAGCTTGAGTTTCCGAGCCTCCCAATCCGGCATGACGCGCCTCAATAGGTCAAAGAAGGCGGGTCCATGATGGGGGTGCTCGATATGGCACAGCTCATGCGTGATCACATAGTCTATGGCCTCCGTCGAGGCCCTGATCAGAGTACGGTTGAGGACTAGATTCTTCCGGCCTGTCATCGAGCCCCAGCGATAGCTCAGCTCGCGAATGATGAGGCCGTTTGGGACGACCTTCTCAGGGTCGGAAAAACGTCCTCGACAGACATCCAGACGTTCGGCAAATTTGATCTGGGCCCGCTGCAACATCCAGTCTCGAACAAGCTCACGGGTGTGGGCGGCTCGACCTGGCTTTGTGCTCCAAACCATCAGCTGACCGCGCTGCATCTTGACGGAGCTTTGTATGCCGGGGATCACCTTGAGTTTATACTGCCGCCCCAAGTACAGGTGGGTCTCGCCGCCGATATACCGGCGTTCTGGCGTTTTGGGCTGGAACTGAGCATAGTAGCGCAGCTGCTTGCATATCCACGGCGCGCGTTTGCGCACCTTCTCGATGATACATTCAGAGCTCGCGTCCTCGGGCGCGACAACCTCGACCTGCTGGTCGGGCAAGACGCTTATGGACAGGGTCTTGCGAACCCGCCTCACGACAGAAAAACGGATCGTCTCGCTGCCGAAGCTAGCCTCAAGAACCTCGGCACTCATCCGGGGAACCTAGCCCGCGCGATATCCATGATCCGCAGCTCGATGTCGTCGAGAAGGTCGAGGGGAATGTCGATGCCCTTCTCGTCGCGCACGACATCGAAGAAATAGTCGTCGATAGCGTTGCGCATGTTGTTCTGCGCCATCTCGTTCGACCAGACATCGACAATGTGGTGATCCTTGACGATCCCGATGATCGACTGCGCGACATCGGCTGCCACAGTATCCTCAACACCGCCGTTGATCTCCTTCAGGATCGGTTCAAGGACGCCGAAGACAGCCTGAGCGTCCGTGTCTCCCTTGATGCTTTCGGGCATGTCACGGCCATGATCGCGACGCGCAACGCGAGCTGCCAAGTCCACGACTGTCTTAAGGTAATCCTTCTCCGAAATCCGTTTCTCGCGATAGTCGCGGATCGTCTCAGCGAGCATCTCGGAGAACTGCCTGTAGAAGGAAGGGTCTTGCTCCATCTTTTCCGTGATGGTGCGCTTAGTGGCGCTTGCAATGCGATCCGCCTTGGAGGCGGCAGTCGTGCCCTCTTCTTCGATCACAGCATTCAACGCATCAGGATCGTTGATATTCACTAAGTCAATGATCACCTCGGCAGGCTTCGCCGTGACATGATCGTCGAGCAGTTTCTGAATCTTGGGCTCGAACTCTTTCACATCGACGGTTTCCTGATAGCGCAGCTGGACTGAGCGCTTCAGCTCGGAAAAGGCTTTCCAATCCTTCGTAAAGGTGGAAACCGCCGCCTCGTCAAACACGTCATAAAGCTTCTCTGAGGAAAGTGAGATGTGCAGGCAGCGGCCATAGTCCTTCAGCCGAGAATAGAAGTCTGCTCGCTTCGCGTCGTCAGCCAAGAGCTGCTCGAACTGTTCCATGTCCTTCTTGTTGCGAACCTCCTTGAAGACATCCCACAGCTGGTCGTGCAGCTGCGGCAACCTGCGAATTTCCTCCCGAATGTCATGCAATGATCCTGCGACATCATCACCGTCGAAACCTTCGAAAGCGCTGTAGGTCGTAAGTGCTGCGTCGAGCTCTCCAAGAAGCCCCTCATAATCGACAATGAAGCCGAACTGCTTTTCCTTGTCGTCGTCCTCATAGAGACGATTCACGCGGGCAATGGCTTGAAGAAGATTGTGCTCACGCAACGGTTTGCAAACGTAGAGCACGGTGTTTCGTGGGGCGTCAAAGCCGGTCAGAAGCTTAGAAACGACAATTAGGATTTCGGGATCGCCTGAGCCCTTGAAGGCGTCGATGACCTGCCGGTTATACTCGTCCTCGGTTTTGTGCTTGGCCATCATCTTGTCCCAGAACTTGCGCACCAAGTCCTTGGATTCCTGATCGACTTCCTCGTTACCTTCCTTGTCGTCAGGGGCGGAGATGATGATCTCGCTCGTCACATGGCCTATCTCATCGAGAACCTCCTTGAAGCGCACGGCAGCGGCCTTTGAGGGTGCCACCAGTTGCGCCTTGAAACCCGTGCCCTGCCAATACTGGCGGTAGTGCTCTGAAATATCGAACGCCTTGGCGCGGATGGCTTGGCTCGTTTTTGACAAGGCATCCATTCGCGAGAACTTTCGTTTTAGATCGGCTTTCTGCTTCTCCGTCAGCCCCTCACTGATCTTATCGAACCAAGTATCGACGACATCTCCACTCACCTGTTGCTCGACCAAGCGCCCTTCATAGAGCAAAGGGACGACCGCTTCATCCTTCACCGCCTGATCAATCGTATATTTGTGGATCAACCCCCCGAACGTATCGAGGGTGTTCTTGTCCTTCTTCAGAAGCGGCGTGCCCGTGAAGCCGAGATAACAGGCGTTCGGCAAGATGCGGCGCATCTTCAAGGCGAACTTGCCGTGCCCGCCATAGCGGCCTGTCTGGCTGCGGTGGCTTTCATCGACGAGAACGAAGATGTCGGCGCTGTCATCCTTGAAGTCATCCACCTTCATGGCGGTATCGAACTTGTTGATGATTGTCGTGACCAGAGGTGTGCGGTTCTTGATCAGCTCGATCAGGTTAGCGCCAGTGGCTGCTCGTACAGGTTCAAGGTCACAAGACTTGAACGTACCCTTTATTTGTTTGTCGAGATCATCACGATCCGTGACGATCAGAATGCGGGAAGCCTTTACGTCTTTATCAAGAGCAAGCGCGCGCGCAAGCATCACCATCGTCAGGCTCTTCCCTGAGCCTTGCGTGTGCCAGATCACCCCGCCTTTGCGGCGACCTTCCAGGTCGAAACCTTTCAAGCGAGCAAGAGCTATTCTGATGCTGAAGAATTGCTGATGGCGAGCTATCTTGCGCACCCCTCCATCGAAGACCGTGAAACGGCGCACAAGGTCGAGAAGGCGCGCCGGTCGGCACATCGCGTAGATGGCGCGATCCTGTTCACTGATCGACCTTTCTCCTCCCGCTGCCAACTCCTCGAAAAAGACGCGCGCGTCGGCAAGGTCGCCGGAGAAAACAGCGCTCTTTTCCTCTGCCGTCAAAGGTCGATTGATCGCAGTGGAGATGTCCGCGTCCTGATCCTCTTCATCGCGCCAGATTTGCCAGAACTTGCGCGGCGTACCCACGGTGGCATAGCGGGCTTCCTGCCGCTTCATGCTCATCAAGAGCTGCGCATAGTGGAAAAGCTGCGGGATGTTGTCCTCGTTCTGATACCCGATCAACTGGCTGTCGGCTTTCTTGAGCGATTCTGTCGGGCGCTTGTTCTCGATCACGATGAACGGAATGCCGTTCACAAAGCAGACGATATCGCAGCGCCGTGTCGCGGTGCTGGCCATCCGCTCGACACTCATTTCCGCCGTGACATGGAAGACATTGTTCTCGGGCGTCTCCCAGTCGATGTACTTGAAGGAATAGCTCTTGCTGTCGCCCTCAATCGCTTTGGAGATCGTCGTGCCCAGAACCAGAAGATCATAGATATCCTGGTTCGTGCCCTTCAGCCCCTTGAGCTTGTCAGGGGTCGGCTTGAGGCGGCGCAGCGCCTCATGCGCGTCTTCCAGGTCAAACGCATAGCTCTTGCCGCGATAGCTGTAGCTGTTGAGCTTCAACATCTGTTCCACAACGATGTTGTCGAGGATCACACTGCGGGTTTTGCCCCGCAGCTGATCGACCTTCGCTTGTGACAACGGCTGGAAGCCAAGCGCAACCAGCGTCTGTATTGCAGGTATCTGGGATTGGTACTTTTCGGCGGGATTGAAACCTTGAGGTGCATAGTGCTGATTCATGCTGCCTCCTCAATCACATCGTCGGTGACTTCGGGGACATCATTTCCGCCATCGCCATCGTCAGAATCTGAAGCAGGCTTTTCAATAAGCTCGATTGCGACAGGAATGCCGAACTGTGCGAGACGCTCAACAGCAGCTTGGAAACTTACCTTACTGAAGAACGGCAAACCGAGAGTCCCGTCTGCATAAGGGGGTCTCATTATGCCATAGACGACACGGTAGTCCTCTCGAACCACCTTATCGGTGCTCATAGGAAGGTGGACCTCGAAACCAGCCTTAACAGACTTTACCTTGGCGCGAAGCTTCTTTCTGAACTCTTTGTCAGAGATAAAGGCATCCGCACTGACAACTCCTTGGGACCAGAGATGACTGATCGGTCCTGAAGAGTTGCCATCTTTCAAGTGGATGAAATCCTTCTTGTCCG
>NZ_JAYMVP010000006.1:0-342 GCF_048056915.1 Phaeobacter sp. JH20_02
AAACACATAGGCATCGCTATTGCCAAGATCTCTGTAAAGCGCTTCATCACCATCGTTCTCAATGAGTGCCAGCAAGCTGCCGTCGCCATTCAGATCGCTCTGGAACTGTCCCTCGAAAGCGGCAATCTCCTCGTCACTCAGGCCAGTGCGCCCACCGATATAGGCACCGTTTGAGTTTAGGGTCCACAGATCAATACGTTCACCATCACCGACCTCCCAAAGCAATGTGTAGGTTCCATCGCCATTGGCCGCGATATGGCGCGCCTGCGTGTTGGCAAAGCTTGAAGGGTTGACCGTTGCGCCACCAGTGGTGATCTGGATCAGCTCGCCATCTGCATTGGT
>NZ_JAYMVP010000007.1:0-4005 GCF_048056915.1 Phaeobacter sp. JH20_02
ACACTTGGCATTTTGCTGTCCGTTGTTTCTGGAAATCGCCATCGGCCGCAGCTCAGGCTGCGCGGTCATGAATGCTCTTGGGACGCGCAACCGCCTTGAACGCGTCGGTGACGCAGGTCACATCCGCCGTCGACAAATTATGGTGGTTGGGCAGGTAAATCCCATAGTCGTGAATCAGATCTGCGTTTGGCAGCACCTGATGCCCGTAATGCCGGATCCAGAACGGATGGCGCGCGATATTTCCGCAGATGAGCGGTCGACACTCGATATCCTGGTCCCTGAGGTGCTCGAATACCTCCATCCTGTTCTCCACCAAGGTGCCATAGGCGAAGGAGGATAACAGCTCAGTCTCGCTGTCCTGACGATAAAAACCCCGCAACTGCGCAGCGTAGATGTCAAAATTGCGTTCGCGAACCCGGCAGATATCATCGAGTTTCAAAATTTGCTGACGCCCGATGAAGGCCTGCAGATCCGTCGAGCGCAGGTTAAACCCGGCGTAGTAGAAGGTGTAAAGGTTGCGGAAATCGTCGATATTGTGGTCTTGCTGCAGCTGATCGCGCAATGTCGGGTTGAGATCCCGGCTCCAGCCATGAGACCGCAGCGATAGCATGACCTGATGGAGCTCACTGTCATCGGTGACAACCATCCCCCCTTCGATCGTCGAGATATGATGCCCGTAATAGAATGAGAAACTGCCCGCAGTCCCATGACAGCCGAGTTTTCGCCCGTCGCTGACCGATCCCAGGGCTTCGCAGCTGTCCTCCAGCAAGAGGACATCATAACGTTCGCAGATGTCCCGGATCGCCGCCATATGGTTGGCGTGACCAAGCACATGCACAAGGATCAGCAGGGCCGGAGCCTCCTCCTTGCAGAGCCGTTCGAGATGATCCAGATCCAGCCCGAGATTGGTCGGATCGCAGTCGCAAAGCCGCACATCAAAACCGAACTGGATAAGTGGGGACACCGTGGTCACCCAGCTGACGGCGGGCGCGATCACCTTATTGTTCCGCAACCGTCCGGCTTCGCGCGCGGCATATATCATCAACAGGTTTGCAGACGAGCCCGAGTTCACAAATACCGCATGTTTGCAGCCCATCCATGCCGCGAACTCGGCTTCGAAGGCGGTTGTTTCTTCCGACTTTGTCAGGCGATTCCCCGCCATCATCCAATCGGCGGTCTGCTGCAGTTCCCGCCGCGAGATGGTGTCCTGGGCCAAGGTGATCGGCCGCGGTGGCTGAAAATTCTTCATGCTTGCGCCCCTCTTACAGCCTGCATCGCCTTTAACTCGACGTAGTAATGTCGCACCTCGTTGTAAGCGGCGGTGATGTTGGCGGCCTTCTTCTGATCTTTCAGCGCGTCGATGGTGATCGAGCCATCATGAGCCCGGAAACTGGCAAGAGGTTCCTTCACAAAGCCAACCTTCGGATATCGCAGCATCGATAGCAGCGAGGCGAAGATATCTGGCCCAACCCCGTGGTATTCGCTGTTTTGCAGCGGCAACCGCCCCTGGTAGAGCGCATCGATCAGTACCTGGCGCCGAAACAGAGCCGCGCCGGGGGAGATCAGGGATCCGACGATGTTTTCCTCCGCCAGGCGGTTCTCAAAAATACCCGTATCCGGCAGCCATCCCAAGAACTGCGTCATCATCTGCTTGCCGGTTTTATTGTCGACAACCTCAGCCCCGGTGAAGGCAAAGCCGACATCATAGCTGAGGACAGCCAGGCATTTTTCAATGAAGGTCGGAGCAATCCAGTCATCGTCATACTGCAGGTGAACAAATTCGCCAGATGCATGCAGGACGCCCTCAAGCCAGCAAAAATGCGGGCCGAAGTCCTTTTCCCGCCGGACGTAGATGATCTTATCACCATATTCCGCGGCAACCTGCGGCGTATGATCGGTCGACCCGTGATCTACGACGATCACTTCGCAGGCGACAGTCTGATCAAGCGCACTGTCGATTGCTTTGGGCAGCATATCCGCACGGTTAAATGTGGGAACTACAATGGAAACTCTCTTAGTCATGGCGTTCTCCAAGGATCGCACGCAGGCGCGTGACATCGGCCTCTAGCGTGTCGTTCTGGCCCAGGGGCCGTATGTTCAAAGGGAAAGGAGCAAGGGATTGCGCAAAATCTGCAACCGTCATCGCACACCCGGAGCCGACGTTGACCGGCCCCTCGGCATCCGAAAGAGCGAGTTCGACAATAAGGCGGGCCGCCTGTGCAGCGGGCAGAAAATCCCGCCGACTGCCGGCACCGTAGAGGTCAAACGGCGCCTCCGGCACGGCGGTCTTCAACCGAGTGACAAGCGTCGGGCGCAGATAGCTTCCAGATTGTTCAGGGTCGTGGATCGAAAACAATCTGGCGATGCAGAGCGAGCGACCCGTCGCGGCGCAAATCTGTTGCGCAGCCAGCTCTGCCATCCGCTTGGTCTGACCATAAAGTGAAACCGGTTCGATGGTATCGGTTTCGAAAATTGGCGTCTCTTTGCTCGCATAGACATGGCTGGAGGAACACAGAAGCATCCGGGCATGAGTATTGCCAAGCGCAGCCAGAAGGTTGATCGTGCCGCCAGCGTTCACAGCAAAGGCGCCGCCGGGATCGCCCTGCACCGCCTTGACCGGCACCATGGCAGCAAGGTGGATGACCAGATCAAGCGGGCCCGCCGTGTTGATGACCTGGGCAATCTCATCGGGTTTTGTCAGATCTGCGGTGTTGCGGATCACAACCGCATCAGGCGCAAGCTCTGCCAGAGCAGCCATGGCGTGGCGGCCAACGATACCGCCGCTGCCGGTTATGAAGATACGTTGCGACATGGTCACTGCATCGAGATGCTTTGGGCCGCGCCATGCGCTCTCAACCCCATTGAACGAAATTTCGCGGCCAGCTCCGCACTGGCTCGTTCGATTTTATTCAGCTCGACAGGGTCCGGGACACCAGCCGCGGGAGCAAGGCCGGGCCATTTGGAAAAATCACCCGAGGTGATGAAATCGGCAAAGGAAGCGCGACTGATCCCGTGATCACGCAGGTACTCATTGTCCTGGTGCGGGCGGAATTCGGCCTGGGATGTCTCGTCAGAATAGTACCGGCCGACCACCATCGGGATCCGCGTGAACTTGCGATTATTCTTGGCAAGGACCTGCCAGAAGATGGCATCGCCAATCGATTTGATCGGTGTCTGGTTGCCGAAGTAGCTCGGGTACCATGGGCCGACCTGCTCCAGGCTCCACAGTGTGGCAGGTCCATATGTTCCCCGCTCAGCCGTTCCGCTGCCAAGCCGCAGATTTGATTGTTTCTTCGGCGGCCAATTGGCAGCGAAGCAGGTATCCCAGAGGTCTTCCACAGCAAACTTTTGGTCGAGGTGACTTTCATCAAAGCTGACGAGCCATTCACCACCAACCAATGCGGATTTGGTCGCAATCGCTGCGGCGACCATCGCCTGAACGGCATTGGTGGCCAGGCGATCATCCATATTAAGGTTCATGATATATTTGGTACGTGCCAGTGCAGTTGCTGCGGACCAAGCCTCGTAGATCGTGAGCGGCTCGTCAAAACTGTGCCAGGGCGCGTCCAGCCACTCGGGGGCAACATCACCATTGTCAAAGATGTAGCAAGGCTCAACGGGGATCGACTGTGCCTTCAGATTCTCCCAATGAGACCGCAATAACTCGTGCTTGTTCGGCTGCTTATGCCAGACGGCGCAGAAAACCGTCACCAGAGGACGATCGCCTGTATCTGGATCAGGAGCATTGAAAGAGCGAAACTGCATGTGACCGGTTCTCCAGCAAAGCACGCGCAACGAACTGCGCTCACGATCCCGAAGATACGCCCATAAGAAATAAATTTGAGTTAAGTCGCGTCCGTTTCCAAAAGTCCCCAGCGACAATAGCCAGAATCCTGGTGGAAGAGCAGGACCGCGACGTCGCCTCCGGTGCAAAAGATCGCCAATGCTAAGGACCTGTTAGGGCTGAACGAGCGCTTGCAGTATCAAGGTCGCCCTTTCTTCGGA
>NZ_JAYMVP010000008.1:0-856 GCF_048056915.1 Phaeobacter sp. JH20_02
ACCAGATTTCGAAAAAATAACCGTCTCTGCGTTGATTTTTGGGTCGACAACTTTAATGCTACTCATTGCTTGACTTCTTTCATCTGAATGTCGATTATTCTATCGAAAATAAAAACATATATGGAGTTGATTTCTTGGGTATCTTGCGTAAATGCTATTGACCTATTTTTCACATATTGCTCGCAACCTACAAAACTTCCGTCGGTAATCGGTTCGTCAGTCCCCTGCGGCAAATGAAGGGAGTTACCAAAAAATCGACGCGGCGTATTCTTGTAGCTCACACGACACTGTGAGACCAATTTTTCGAAATACCCCGTGACAACCTCTGGCAAGTTGTCATATTCCACTTGCACCGGTGACATCTCTCCAATCAATTCCATCTCTGCAATATAATCCCCTTGGTGCGTTCTGCTTTGAATGGTGGCGACTTTACTAGAACCCTCTTTGGAAACACATCCGGAAACATAAAGGTAGGAATTATCAAACAAAGCTAGCGATTGCAGTCGTTTCCTGTCGTAAACATCAACCAACTGTGATGGGTCTTTATCGCTGCATGAAAGCACTGAGTGTTTGGAATTAATATTATCTTCACAACTCATTATGATGCAGATTAGTGATAGGGCTGAAGGCAACTTTAAGAGGCTAACTATGGCCATGCCAAACACTCCGTTTATGTATCTTGGTTATTCATTGAGTAGCCCATCTTCAGACGCTCCAACACGAATTGAGTGTATTTGGTCATGTAGAATCGGTTACATTTTTGCACTCCCTATATGCGTGCAAGGGCGGAGTCATCCCCTACGGTAACGTTAACTTCTTCGCAGTGTGGCTCCAAAATCAGGTCAACCCTGTCCTC
>NZ_JAYMVP010000009.1:0-225639 GCF_048056915.1 Phaeobacter sp. JH20_02
ATAAGCCACTTACCCACAGACTCACCAAACATATCCACACCCCAGAACACCCAAAACCCGTGAATCACACCTAACACCGTCAACCTCAGACGGTCTCAGGAGGACCCGAGGCAAAATCCAGAAGAAGGGATGATGCGCCGCTCGATGACGGTACATGGCCGCGCGGGGTAAGTCTGCCGCGCAGATGAGGGTCGGACATATCGAGCCACCTGGATAGACTTCCCCCTGCCTATCGGTGCCTGCCGCAGCCCGTTCGTCATATGTGTCTACTATATGCGTCAGATGTGTGAGCCACGCAGCCGGGGTCGAAAGGCACAGTCCTTGCAGTCCAGCGGAACACGGACAGCACAATATGCTGTCCCCTCAATATGCGCACGCCGCGCCCCCGGCAGGGGACGCGGCGCTTGGCCCAACGGAATTGGGAGCTCTTCCCAATTCGGGCGGGAGGCCTCTGCGAGGCGGCAGGCATAACCCGCCGACAGCATCCGCCGATTATTGCAGTTGAGCCCAGAACAGCTCGAGATGACGTGAAACGATTTCCTGGAAGCGGCCATCCGCCTTGAGCGCCTTCAGCCCCGCATTGATGCGGTACAGATGGGAGGTGCCACGCCAATGGCGTTTCGAGATCACCACATGCAGCCCTTCTTCTGACAGTGGACGCTCCAGCGGGATCACCTGATCGCGCAGCCCTTCGGCAATCAGCGTATTGGCCCCGAGGAACAGGTTCAGCGAGACGGCATCCACCTCGCGCGCCATCAGTTTGCGGAAACAGGCACCAGGATCAGCCGCCTGCACAAGAGTGACCTGACCGCTGCTCAACCACTTGCGGTCGCTGCGTTCCAGATCATGAGTGTAGTAGCCTTCGGGGCGGCAGAGCCTCTTGCCAAGCATGTCGGCGTCGCTGTCGAAGGCAAAGGGTGCATCCGCCCGCACAAAGACCATGATCGGAATGGTCATCAGCGGTTCCGAAAAATGAAAGTTCACACACCGCTTGTCGTCAGGCGTCGCCGAACAATCCGGTTTCAGCCAGGGAAAACCCATGTCGAACTGCTTTTCATCCAGCATCGGGAACAGATGCTTTGACCAGTCCTGCTCCCAGGTGATGGAATAGGAGACCGGTGCCGGGGTCAGCTCCAGCGCCGCGTTCACCAGTTCGGTGACCATGCCCTGTCCGGGCAGCGCCTGATCGGTGAAAGGCGCAAAACCGCCACCGGTCAGAAGCTTCATTTCGGCATCATCCTTACGCAGAGGTGTGGCATCGGGTTCTGAGGCCTGCTGCGCGCAAGGGATATGCAGGGTCTTGCCCGGGATGACGCTGGGTCCTGCGAGCACATGCTGGTTGCTGTAATAAATCAGCGTCCAGCGGCTGCGGTCATTATAGTGGGTTTCGGCAATCGAGAAGAGCGTATCGCCGGGCTGAACCCGGTAATCGACGTTGCAGATGGCATGGGCCGCGCCGGGCGCAAGCCCTGTGGCCATCACCAATGCGACCGCCAGTGTTGAAAGATGTCTCAGCATGGCGCCCTCCCTCAGAAGCCGGCCCAGATCCTGGCCATGTGGTCTTCTATGATGGCCTGATACTGACCATTGCCGCGAATATTGCGCAGGCCTGTGTTGATCATCGACAGCATATCGTCAGCTTGCGGGTGGGTTTTGTGAACCACCACATGGATCCCCAGCACGGACAGGGGCAGCGGCAGCACATCGAACTGGTCCAGCAGGTCATTTTCCTTCATCACGCTGCGCCCGGTGAATTCGTTGATCGCGACGGCGTCGGCCTCTCCCCGGGCGACCATCTCGAAGCAGTCGGCCACCTTATGCGGCTGCTTCAGAGTGATTTTCTTGTCTTCCATCCAGCGGCGACCATAGCCATCCAGATCGAAGGTCAGATAACCAGCCGGGCGGCACAGGGTCTTGCCCTCGATATCGGCGTCACTCTCAAAGGTGAAGGGACGTGACTTATCCACGAACAGCAGCATCAGTGTTTCGAACATCGGGTCCGAGAACAGGAAGTTCACGCAGCGATAGCTCTCCGGCATGGTATCGCAATCCGGGCGGTACCAGGGAAAGCCGAGGTCCAGCAGCGCGTTCGACAGCAGTGGGTCGAAATGGGACGCCCAGTCATCCACCCAGTGGATCGCAAACCCCTGCGCAGGTGCCGCATCGGTCATCGCTGCATTCACCACCTCGGTGATCAACCCGCCGTTATGTGCCGTCTTGGCGGTAAAAGGCGCATAGTCGTCGCCGGTCAGCAGGTTGATCTTGCTGCGCACGGCGGCGGTACCGGGCTTCACCCTGACCGGCGCCGCGACGACGGGCTGTGCATCCGCCACCGCTTTGCCGCCGGGCAATCCGGTGGGCAGCCCGTTCAGGCAGGCCATGGTCAATTCCATCCCGACGCGGATCGCGTCTGGGCGCGGGCCGATGGCGTCGATATTGCGGCTATGGATTGCGCTCCACATGCCCACATCCTTGTAAAGCCGGTCGGCAATCAGCGACAGGCTATCGCCGGGGCGCACCTTATATGTGCCGCCGCAGGTTTCCGCCGCCACGGGTTTGGCCAGCAGGCCTGCGACGCAACACAGCGCCGCGATCAGGTGTTTTCTCATCTTGTCCCTCTTGGGTTTAGCTGGGCGTCCCGCGCCACTGATGGGCGCCGCCTCTTTGTCTCGTGATTTGTTGAAAGCAGGCATCTCTGCAAAGCATCCGTTGCGGCCAATGCAGAAAACCGGGAATCGCGGGCGCCTTGCGCCGGTATTACTGGCCGACGAACAGCGCCAGGATGGTTGCCGTGTCAACGCGCCCATCGGCCCCTATCAAAGCTGCGGGGACCGTGATCGACTGGCTGCGATAGGCATCATTCACCATCTGGTCGATATAGGCGGGCGATTGGCCCTGCCCAACGGCACGCAGTACCATACTATAAAGGGCCGTGTGCGCCTGTGATGCGGCGGGAGCCGGGGCCGCCGGCTGTGCGGCAGCGGCGGTCTGGCTGCCACGGCGCAGCGCCGCCAATGTCCCGGCAGTCATCTGCGCAACCAACGCATCCTCGGCGCTGAGGGGGGCAGCCGTTTCAACAGCTGCTGTCAGCAGCTCTTCGGCGGCGGCACGTTCGGCAGATGTCGCAGTGGGATCAAGCCCGGCCAATGCCTGCGGAGTCAGCAGCTGGGCGACACGCGGCTTGGCAGCCGCAGGCTCTGTCACCTCATCAGATCCGAACTGCAACACGGCCAGGCCAACGGCAAAAAGCGCTAAAACAGCCGCAGCGGCGCCAAGTTTCGCAATCGGGGACATCCCGGTGCCAAGCCCTCTTACCTTTGGCTTTGCCACATGGTTTCCGTGCGTGCCCGGTTTGGCGGTCGAGCTGGCAGCACCGCCTGATCGGGCCTGACCCGTGGCGACCGAGGACACTGCGGCAATATTTGCCGTGTTGCGGGTTTTTCCCGTCTGGGGCGAGCGAAGCGCACTGTTGCTAGAGGTAATCACACCATCAATCCTGACCGTGCGGGCAGACCGATCACCGGCCTCTGCGGCCTCGGAACTTGTTACACTGTCTTTCTTTAAGCTCAACATCGGCTCAAACTACCCCCGGCTGCTCCGAAAATCGCGGTCCAGCCGCGTTTTGTTAACCGATTCTTAACCTTCGAGCGATTCTGCGTCAACATTCTGCGGTAGAATGGTAAACTTCCACAGAACTTGCGATGAACCCGCCCATATAGAGAGTAAAGCGCATCGCTTCCGCTACATGCTGCCCCGAGCGATAGGCAGACCTCTGACCGCAGGAAAGGCGTCGGCGCGGAGGTGTTGCGATGATCGCAGCCTCTCAGATATGCAATCATAAGATGAACGCCCCTGCGGCTTGCGCCTGTCGAAAGCAAACCTGAATGGCTAGGTGCGAACTGCCTGCACTCAATATCCGCAACAATGACTCCTCGGTCAGGGTGGACCTGAGGGTGCAAAGGGCACTCCTGTCGGCGCTGAACCGCGCGGCCCGAGCATCCAGCCTGTCAACAGGAAGATGCCCCGCAGTGACCTGCGGGGCATCAAAGTCCGAAGGATGGAACGCGCGTCGAGGGTAAACCCGCCGCGCTATCGGATCTCTAAATGCGATCAGAAATCCAGGTTTTCCACGCTGAGCGCGTTTTTCTGGATAAATTCGCGGCGAGGTTCCACGACGTCGCCCATCAGCTTGGTAAAGAGATCATCCGCTTCGACCATATCCTCAACCCGCACCTGCAACAGGGTGCGCGCGTCGGGGTCCAGCGTGGTTTCCCACAGCTGATCCGGGTTCATTTCTCCCAGGCCTTTGTAACGCTGTAGCGCCAGACCTTTTTCACCCTCATCGAGGATCGCCTTCAGCAGACCGAGCGGGCCGTGGATGGCCTGGCTGCGGTCACGCCGCACAAGCGTGGCAGTTGAGCCGTAGATCTCTTGCAGGCTGTTGGTAAAGCTCCCTGTTTTCCGAGCCTCACCAGAGCGCAGCATCGGACCGTCCAGTGTCCTGAGCTCTTCGACGCCGCGCAGGATACGCGACAGGCGAATACCGTTATCCTGAGTGATACGGCCACGCCAGCCGCGTTCATATTCCAGCGCAATCAGGTCAAGACGCTGCGCAACCTTGTCGGCGACTCCCTGAAGATCGGCATCAACGGCGCCGGGTACAAAGGCACCGGCGACTGCCGCCTGCTCAAGGATATGGCGCGGATAATGCGTCGGGAAGGCATCCAGAACGCGCTTCAGCTGGCGCGCCTCATCAACCACACGGGCCAGATCCTGACCCACCAGCTCCTCGCCGCTGCCCAGTTTCAGAACCGCGCCGTCGACACCCTGATTGATCAGATATTCATCCAGCGCAGCCTGATCCTTGAGATAGACCTCGGATTTGCCGCGCGACACTTTATAGAGCGGCGGTTGGGCGATATAGAGATACCCGCCCTCGATCAGCTCGGGCATCTGACGATAGAAGAAGGTGAGCAGCAGCGTGCGGATGTGGGCGCCGTCAACGTCAGCATCCGTCATGATGACGATCTTATGGTAACGCAGTTTCTCGATGTTGAATTCATCGCGCCCGATGCCGGTACCAAGCGCCATAACGAGGTTGCCGATTTCCTGACTGCCCAGCATCCGGTCAAACCGTGCGCGTTCGACGTTCAGAATCTTGCCGCGGAGGGGCAGAATTGCCTGTGTCATCCGGTCCCGGCCGGTCTGGGCGGAACCGCCGGCCGAGTCACCCTCGACCAGGAAGACTTCGCTTTTGGCGGGATCTTTCTCTGAGCAGTCCTTGAGCTTGCCTGCCAGATAATTGACATCCATCGCAGTCTTGCGGCGGGTCAGTTCACGGGCCTTTCGGGCAGCCTCCCGCGCGAGGGCGGCTTCGATGATCTTGCCGACGATCTGCTTGGCCTGATTTGGGTTTTCTTCGAACCATTCGGCAAGCTTCTCATTGACGAGGCTTTCAACCACGGGCCGCACTTCTGAGGAGACCAGCTTGTCCTTGGTCTGGCTGGAGAATTTCGGATCCGGCACCTTGACCGATAAGACGCAGGTCAGCCCTTCGCGGGCATCATCGCCGGTAAAGGAGACCTTTTCCTTCTTGGCGATGCCGGAGGATTGCGCATAGTTGTTGATGGTCCGGGTCAAGGCGCCACGGAAACCCGCAACATGGGTCCCGCCATCGCGCTGTGGAATGTTGTTGGTAAACGGCAGCACGGTTTCGTGGTAGCTGTCGTTCCACCACATGGCGACCTCGACCCCGATATCATCCCGGTCACCGGTGATATAGATCGGCGCCTCCATAACAGGGGATTTTGACCGATCGAGATATTTGACGAATTCCTTGACGCCCCCCTCATAGAACAGCTCCACTTCCAGCCGTTCGGCCGGACGCTCGTCAATCAGGACGATCCGCACACCAGAGTTCAAGAAGGCCAGTTCGCGCAGGCGCTTTTCCAGCGTTTCAAAGGAGTATTCCAGGTTGGAGAAGGTATCTGTCGAGGCCAGAAAACGGACCTCGGTCCCGGTCTGATCCCCGCAGTCGCCGACCGCCTTAAGATGTTCCGCGGTATCGCCACGCTCAAACCGGGCGACATGCTCCTTGCCGTTGCGCCAGATACGCAGCTCCAGCCAATCGGAGAGCGCATTCACCACAGACACGCCCACACCGTGCAAGCCGCCAGACACCTTGTAGGAGTTGCTGTCAAACTTACCACCGGCATGTAGCTGCGTCATGATGACTTCAGCGGCTGAGACGCCTTCCTCGGCATGAATATCGACCGGGATACCGCGCCCGTTGTCGTGCACCGAAACACTGGAATCGGCGTGAATTTTCACAACCACCCGGTCCGCGTGACCGGCCAGGGCTTCATCGATGCCGTTGTCGACGACCTCATACACCATATGGTGCAACCCGGAGCCATCATCGGTGTCCCCGATATACATGCCGGGACGTTTGCGAACCGCCTCCAACCCTTTGAGAACCTTGATGGAATCCGCGCCATATTCTGCGGGGGCCTGCTCGTTTCCGGACATTCACATCTTCCTGTCTTTGCTTCAGGATTTTATACGAAGTCTGGCCGGGAATGTCACGCGCAAGCCCCTTTTTTTCTTGGTTGAATCAAGCCGCTCTGGCGCCCAGGGACGCAACCTTGCGCAGCCAAGAATTTACGGTCCCCTCAGAGGCGTCCGTGGCCGGGGCAAAGGAAGAGAACCGGGTCGGCTTGATGCCCACAAACCCAAGGATCTGACTGCTGATAATCCGCTTGATGGCATTGCCGTAGATCAGCCTCAGCCATAGAGCGGGCGTATCCGAAGTGAGCAGCACCCGCGCGGTTTTGCCGGTCAACATCGGTGCGGGTACGCCCATGAAGTTGACGTTTCGCGTGTCAAAGGCCCGCCCCGGCAATAGCGCCCGGTCAAAAACGCCCTTCAGCTTTGCCGGAACGGCCCCCCACCACATCGGGGTCGCCATTACAACGTGATCGGCCCATTCGAGATCGGTCAGAAATGCTGCCAGATCCGGCTCCAGAGGTTTCACATTCTGATACCCCGCCTGGCCATAGTCCATGTCGAAGCGCATCGCGGACAAATCGTGATACCGGACCGCGTGCCCCTCTCCCTCAGCTGCGGCCTGATAGGCCTGGCAGAGCGATTGCGACAGCGAGCTGGGCGCCGGGTGGCCATTGAGGATGATGATTTTTCGCGTGGACATGAGAACCTCTGAATCTTAAAACTGACTAAGGTCAATTTATTCAAAAACTGACCGTGGTCAATATACAAAATGACCACGGTCAAATTCTATGAAAGGTCGCCATGTCCCGCCCTCCGCAGCAACGTCGATTGGAAACCCGCGCCCGCCTGTTGGAGGTCGCCGACGCGCAGATCCTCACCGCTGGCTACAGCGGGCTGAGGGTCGAGGATGTCGTGGCTGAGGCCGGCGTTGCAAAGGGCACGCTGTTTTCGCATTTCGGCGACAAGAACGGTCTGCTCGCCGCATTGATCGGCCCGCGCATAATGGCCGTGCTCGACGAAACCGAAGCCCTCCCTACCCCCGACACTCTGGACGCGCTGATTGATCGTCTGTTGCCGGTGGTTCAGTTCGTGGCGCAGGATCGGGTGATTTTCGATCTGCTGCTGCGCTACTCAGGCACCACCGGCACCGAAACCGATGCGGTGATCACCCAGAGTTTCTTCCGCCAGATCTCTTTGTGGTCGGGATGGGTGGCAGAGCTGCAAGCCAGCGGCGCCCTGCGCCAGGATCAGCCCGCAAATGTCCTGGCCGAGGGGATGCAGGCGTTCCTCAACCATGTGCTCGCCCTGTCATTCTGTGCAGCGCATGATACGCCCAGCAGCTTCCGCGAGGATCTGCTGCTGTATCTCACACCCTGGCTGGCCCCACAGCAGTGAGCAACGCAGGGCGGAACTGATCAGACAAAGGGAATAAGACAGCCGACACCGATCAGCAGGCAGCCCGACACGATATTGATCCGGCGCAGCGTCGGCGGGGATGTGATGTGCCAGCGCACCCGGTGCACCAGAGCGGCCACACATAGATTCCCCACCAATGGCACCAGGAACGACAGCACCACAATGGCAAGGATATCGAGCCACGTCACAGCGCGCAGGTCAAAGAACCCCGGCAGGACGCCCATGTAGAACAGGATCGCCTTTGGGTTGCCCAGAATGACGGCGATGCCGGCGATAAATCCGGCCCAGAGCCCCGGACGGGTCAGGGCGCTGTCGCTTTCGATCCGGGCATCTGCATGTCGCAACAACATACCCCCCATAACCAGAAACATCGCGCTTGCGACCCAGCGCAGCAGCTCCATCAGCCCGGCAATCTCAGACACAATCCACGACACGCCCGCCACTGCAACCAGCGGCCACAGAATATCGCCGCAGGCCACGCCCAGGGCCAGCGGCCAGACCGCCTGGAACCCGCCCGACATGGCCCGTGCAATCACTGCCAGCCAAACCGGACCCGGCGTCAGGAACAGAACGAATAGCCCACCCGCATAAAGCATCAGATCCCAGACAGAGATGCTCATCCCGCCACCACCTCGGAGCCCATGGCGCCTTCCTCTACGGCAAGCATCTGCGCCTTCCCCTCAAATTCTTCAAACAATTCAGGGCCGGTGCCAGTCATCCAGGCCTGCGCCCCGAGCAGGACGATTTCCTGATAGAGCGCTGCGCGGCGTCCCACATCCAGATGCGCCGAAACCTCATCCAGCAGCAGAATAGGAGGCGCGCCGCCTTCTGCAATGAGCGCGCGTGCGTTGGCGAGGATCAGCGATACCAGCAACGCCTTCTGCTCGCCCGTCGAACATTCGCGCGCGGGCAGCGCCTTCGCCTCATAGGTGCCCAGCAGATCGGTGCGATGAGGTCCGAGCAAGGTCCGCCCCGCTGCCAGATCACGGAATCGCCCTTCCTCAAACGCCTCGCGCAGATCCGACGCATTGTCCGGCAAACCGCCGTCGGACTGGATCAACTCCAGTTCCGCCGCAGGAAAAGCCGTCTCTGCAGCCTGTTGCGCCATACGTAGCCGATCGACCGCCGCGGTGCGCGCTGCATGTATGCGATGCCCGCTCTCAGCCATCTGTGTTTCCAGAACCCGGTACCAGGCGGGGTCGCGGATCTGTTCCTTCAGCAGGCGGTTGCGTTCACGCATCGCCCTTTCATAGAGCAGCGTCGCCTCGGCGTGGCCGGGATCAAAGCTGAGCACGATCCGGTCCAGAAACCGGCGGCGCCCTTCGGCGGCCTCGATCCACAACCGGTCCATCGCAGGAATCAGCCAGACCACCCGGCAGATCTGGCCGAGGTCAATCTGGCTGGCAGATTTGTTGTCGATCTTGACCTGTCGCGCCTTCCCGCCCTCGGACCAGGTCTCGACCTCGTAGCTCCGGCGCGCAACGGTCAGCTGCCCTTTCAGCTTCCATCCCAGCTCCTCCGGCCGCCGCGCCATATCGGCGGCACTGGCCCGCCGCAGGCCCCGTCCCGGCGAAAACAGCGAGACAGCCTCAAGAATATTGGTCTTACCGGCACCATTGGCACCATGGATGGCAACCGGGCGCCCGTCCAAATGCAAATCCGCCCGCAGATGCGAGCGGAAGTGCGACAGTGTCAGCTCAGTCAGCGCCAGCATGGGGCGGGATCCGATGTCATCTTTCCAAAAATACTCAAATCGCCCGTTGCGGCGGGCGGCTCAGCCGCCAGGAGAGCAGGCCGTGCCATCGGCCACGTCAAACACGCATCGGCATCACGACATAAACGGCGCTTTCGTCGCTGCCCTCGCGCATCAGGGTCGGATCGCCGGAGGAGTTGAACATGAACACTGCATTTTCACGATCAACCTGATTGGCGATCTCCAGCAGGTATTTGGCGTTGAACCCGATTTCCAGCCGTTCATCGCGATAGGCCACGGCCAGTTCTTCCTCGGCAGCGCCGCTGTCCGGTGCATTGACGGACAGGATCAGCCGATCCTCATCCAGTTGCAGCTTCACCGCACGCGACCGCTCCGAGGAAACCGTAGCAACCCGGTCAACAGCGCGGGCAAACTCCGCCGCGTCCACTTCCAGACGGCGCGTATTGCCTGCGGGGATGACGCGTGTGTAATCGGGGAAGGTTCCGTCGATCACCTTTGATGTCAGGGTAATGCTGGGCGTGGCAAACCGGACCTTGGTCTCGGACACCGAAACCGCGATATCCATTTCGTCGTCATCCAGCAGCTTGCGCAGC
The DNA here is from genome assembly GCF_048056915.1 of Phaeobacter sp. JH20_02. Classification (NCBI taxonomy): domain Bacteria; kingdom Pseudomonadati; phylum Pseudomonadota; class Alphaproteobacteria; order Rhodobacterales; family Roseobacteraceae; genus Phaeobacter; species Phaeobacter sp. JH20_02. Next base: position 10,231 of record NZ_JAYMVP010000009.1, read on the forward strand.
TCGCCCACCGTCTTGCGCGGTACGATCACGCCGGGCATATCCTCTGCCCCCATCGGCAGATTGGCGTCGATACGCGCCAGGCGGTGGCCATCGGTAGCCACACAGCGCAGCGCCTTGCCGCCTTCGACCCCATCCGCCACGTGCATATAGACGCCGTTCAGATAATAGCGGGTTTCCTCGGTGGAGATGGCGAATTTCGACTTGTCGAACAGCCGACGCAACACTGCGGCGTTGGCCGTGAAATTGGAATGATATTCCGAAGAAGCCATGACCGGGAAATCTTCACGCGGCAGCGTCGCCAGCGAGAAATTTGATCGGCCTGCCTCAACCGTGAGACGGCCGCTTGCGGCATCGGCTGTGAGTGTGACCAGAGCGCCATCCGGTAGTTTGCGCACGATTTCATGCAGCGTGGTGGCGGCCACGGTGGTGGCGCCTGCCCGCTCGACCTGGGCCGGGGCCTTGTCGACCACCTCGATATCCAGATCGGTCGCACGGAACTGAACGATGTCCCCTTCCGCTTCAATCAGCACATTTGCCAGGATCGGAATGGTATTGCGACGCTCAACCACAGACTGGGCCTGAGCCACAGCTTTCAACAGGGTGCCGCGTTCGATGCTGATCTTCATGTCCCTAAGTCCTCTAACGTCTGGCCGGGAGAAGCAACGTAACGCTTTACCCCTTCGGCACAAGGCTTTTTATGGATTTGTCCAAGGGATTGCCCGCAGCGTCAAGGGCGGATCACCCCGGGCTCGATTTATCCCCGATAAACGTGGCGCTCTGGCATGGCTTGCCGGTTTCACCCGCCGCCGCGCGCGCCCAGCTGTCCTGACCCGGAGGGCAAAAGACCCCGGACGGGCCGGGGTCATTGCGGGACTATTGGGTTTACCGCCTGGGGCGATGATCAACGCGCGATCTGCCAGAACAACAGGAGTGTCTTACGCCTCCAGAGAGCGGCGCAGCATTTCGACATCTTCGGCGATCTGGCCGTCGATTGTCTTCAGCTCTTCGATGCGGCGCACACCGTGCATGACCGTGGTGTGATCGCGGCCACCAAAGCGCCGACCGATTTCCGGCAGGCTGCGACTGGTCAGCTGCTTGCACAGATACATCGCCACCTGACGCGGGCGCGCATAGGAACGCAGACGCTTGGGGCCGATGATATCGGACATGCGGATGTTGTAATACTCGGAGACCTTGCGCTGAATCTCTTCGACCGTGATTTTGCGCTCGGAGGCGCGCAGAACATCGGCCAGACAATCCTGGGTGAGCTCCATGTCGATCTCGCGACCGACGAGGGAGGCAAAGGCGAAGAGACGTGTCAGAGCACCTTCGAGAACACGCACGTTGGTCGAGATACGATGCGCCAGGAACTCCAGCACGCCGTCGGCGATGCGCAGATCCGGATAGGTCTGCATCTGCTGCGCCACTTTGGACTGCAGAATGCCCAGACGCAGCTCGTAGTCGGTCGGATGCAGGTCAACGACCAGACCACATTGCAGACGCGACCGGACACGATCCTCAAGATCCTTGATCTCACCCGGGGCGCGGTCGGCGGAAATGATGATTTGCTTGTTCTGGTCAACCAGCGCGTTGAACGTGTGGAAGAATTCTTCCTGCGTGCTGTCCTTGCCGGCGATGAACTGGACGTCATCGACCATCAGCACGTCCACCGAGCGGAACAGATGTTTAAAGTCCATCATCTTGCGTTCGCGCAGGGCCTGCACGAAACGATACATGAACTGTTCTGCCGACAAATAGAGCACATTCAACTCTGGATTTCGCGCTGTCAGCTCCCATGCAATCGCGTGCATCAGGTGCGTTTTACCCAGACCAACACCACCATAAAGCACCAGCGGGTTGAACGTAACAGGACCGCCATCGGCGACGCGGCGAGCGGCGGCATGGGCCAGCTCGTTCGGCTTGCCGACGACAAAGCTGTCGAAGGTAAAGCGCGGATCCAAAGGCGCAGCCTGCAGCGTGTCGCCCTGATCCTTGGCAGCGTAACCTGTGGCAGCACGGGCGCGCGGCAGTTCGGTCAGCGCCTCGTCATCCAGGTCCAGCGGCAGATCATCGGCAGCGCCCTTGGTCGCAGTGGCAGCCGGTCGCGCCGTCGTATTGGCCGCAACCTTGAAAGCCAGGCGCTGGACCGGTTCACCCGACATGTTCAGCTCATGCAGAATCAGGTCAGCAAAGTTCTGGCTGACGTAGTTGCCCATGAAGTTCGTCGGCACGTTGAAGATGGCAACGCCATTATCAACACGGGTAAACTCCAGAGGTTCGATCCAAGTTGTAAAGTTGTTTTGCCCCACGGTTTTCAACAAACGCTGTCTCAACCGTCCCCAGTTATCTTCCGTCATTCTGCGCCTCACGCGTCCCAATAGCATCGGCCCTTATTTGGCCTCTTGTTTCATCCCCAGCCTGGCCCAATCCCAGACGACGTTCACGCACAACGGATGTGTGTACTGACCCATAGTTTGGGCAGCACTGCCTTGCAGAAGGCAAAGTTCAGGATCGCGTCTAAATCAACCGGCAAGTCGCTTTGCAGCGGTCGAATGGTCGAACCAAATACATACACAATTGGAACAGGCCCGCCGTCTGGATAGATCCAGAAACACAGCAGGAGCGTGGTGCACGGTGTATCGAAATACCTGTGTACCAGCACAATCAGCCTCCTTGAGTCCCATCAAGGATACCGCGAGCAGCCTGTCCCCCCAGCGAGTGAATCGCTGTAACAGTGGTAGCAATTCGGGAGGGGTGGCAGCAACGAAACTATGATGTTGACTCAGGGATTGGGGACAAAGAATCCCCTGCGCCCGCAACCACCGCACCAGCTGTGACCAAAATGCAAAAGGCGCCGCTGAACGCGACGCCTTTGTGTTTTTTCCGGCTTGTCTAGGGGCGGCTGAACGCGGGTGCGATGGAATCAGCAGGCGCCTACGAAAGACCCGATTAGCCCAGCGCTTTGACGCGCGCTGTCAGGCGGGAGATTTTCCGCGCTGCTGTGTTTTTGTGGTAGACGCCTTTGGTCACGCCACGCATCAGCTCGGGCTGAGCTGCGCGCACGGCTGCGGCGGCTGCCTCTTTGTCGCCGGATGCGATAGCTTCTTCAGCTTTGCGAAGGAAGGTACGGATGCGCGAACGACGGGCTTTGTTGACAGCAAAGCGTTTCTCGTTCTGACGGGCGCGCTTTTTTGCCTGAGGCGAATTTGCCATGGTGTAGGACCTAACTTTGGTTTCGTGTTTTCAATAGGCGCAATGCCAGCCGAACCCGGATCCGATCCACCGGTGTGATTCTAGCCAAGCGGGCTGCACGCGCATGTATGGCGGCGGGTAGTAGCGTCAAAACCGACGGAATGCAAGCCACCTCGTCCGCGCTGGTGAGTGGCTGTCGGAATATCCGCATCTGCACGGAAACGCGCAGTCATTCTGCATAAGGTTAAGCAAGAAAACGGCAGGCCCAGGGCCTGCCGTTTTCATTCATTCGATGCTGTCGGTCACTTGTCGCGGAACTGGGCTTCGCGTTTTTCAAGAAAGGCAGCCATGCCCTCTTTCTGATCTTCGGTGGCAAACATCGAGTGGAACACACGACGTTCGAACAGCAGGCCTTCGTTCAGCGGCAGCTCGTAGCTGCGGTTCACCGCTTCTTTCACGGCCATCGCCGTCAGCAGGGATTTCTCCGCAATCTTGTGGGCAGCGGCCGTCGCCTCATCCAGCAGTTTCTTGGCGGGCACCACGCGAGAGACAAGCCCGGCGCGCTCTGCCTCCTCGGCGGTCATGAAACGACCGGTCAGGTTCATATCCATGGATTTGGATTTGCCCACAAAACGAGTCAGGCGCTGGGTGCCACCAATGCCGGCGATCACGCCCAGATTGATCTCGGGCTGACCGAATTTGGCAGTATCTGCCGCAATGATGAAATCGCAGAGCATGGCCAGCTCACAGCCGCCGCCCAGTGCGTAGCCGGCCACAGCTGCGATGATCGGCTTGCGGATCGCGCTGATACGGTCGTTCACATCGGCAAACAGATTGTTCGAGAAAACCTCGGTAAAGCTCTGTTCCGACATCTCCTTGATATCGGCGCCGGCGGCAAAGGCCTTTTCCGACCCGGTCAGGATAATGCAGCGCACCTTGTCGCTGGCATCGGCCTCTTCCAGGGCGGTGCAAAGTTCACTCAAAAGCTCGGAGTTGAGCGCGTTCAACGCTTCGGGCCGGTTCAGTTTAATTTGGCAAACGTGGTCCTGCACTTCGACGTTGATCGTCTCATAGGCCATGGTATTCGCTTTCGATTGTTCCGTTCAGGGAAGAGTCATTATCACGCGACACCTCGCGATCAAGCTATCTTTGGCATTTGCCGCAGTAGAAGGATGATCGCCCGGACTGGACGAGCCGCGCAATGCTCCCGTCACATCCGGCGCGTCGGCAGGGCTTTCCCTCGCGGCCGTATACATCAAAGCTGTGCTGAAAATATCCAAGTTCTCCATCAGCTTGTCGGAAATCCTTGAGCGATGATCCGCCCGCTTTGATGGCGTCTGCCAGGACCTCCTTGATGATCGGGACCAGGGTGGCAACCCGCTGCGAGGCGATCTGCCCGGCCTTGCGCCGCGGTGATATTCCGGCGCGGAAAAGCGCCTCGCAGACATAGATATTGCCGAGACCCGCGATGATTCCCTGATCCAGCAGCGCCGATTTCACCGGCGTATTGCGCCCCCTGAAGGCAGAAATCAGATGATCCTCGTGAAAGGCATTGCCCAGCGGTTCCGGTCCCAGAACTGCCAGCAGCTTGTGCTCATCCGCCGTGGCCGTATCCAGCAGGTCCATGGCGCCAAACCGGCGCGGATCGTTGAAGGTGATGCGCGCCCCATTATCCATATCGAAAACCACATGATCATGTTTCTGCGCCTGCGGATGATCATGAACAAACTGTCCCAAGGGATCCCCAGATACCGTCATGCGGCCCGACATGCCCAGATGCACCAGCAATGTCTCGCCACTGTCGAGGTCGGCCAGGATGTATTTTGATCGCCGCCGAAGCGCATTGACGCGGCGGCCTGTCAGCCGTTCCGCCATACGCTCCGGGAAGGGCCAGCGCAGATCCGGGCGATTTACAGTGGCCTTTTCGATCACCGCGCCCTCCATCGCGGGGGACAATCCGCGGCGCACCGTCTCGACCTCGGGCAATTCTGGCATTACATCCCTCCTGACACATTGCACCAACATGGGGCCGAAGGGCCGCATTGTACCGCCCTTCCAGCGCCCTATAACTGGGGCGACACACAACAAACGGCAAGCCGCATGACTCAGAGATCTGAAGATACCACCCATTTCGGGTTCGAAACCGTGCCCGAGTCGGAGAAGGCAGGGCGCGTGCAGGGCGTGTTCAACTCGGTCGCCTCAAAATATGACGTTATGAACGATGTCATGAGCATGGGAATTCATCGTATCTGGAAAGATGCGATGATGGACTGGCTGTCGCCGCGCCCTGGCCAGCGACTGCTGGATGTTGCCGGCGGGACCGGTGACATTTCCTTCCGGTTTCTGAAGCGCGCAGGCTATGGCCACTCTACGGTGCTCGATCTGACAGCCCCGATGCTGGAAGAGGGACGCAAACGCGCTGAAGCCGCGCAGATGGCCGATAGCCTGGATTGGGTCACCGGCGATGCCATGGCGCTGCCGTTCAAGGACAATAGCTTTGATGTCTACACCATCTCCTTTGGCATTCGGAACGTCACCCGCCCTCAGGAAGCCCTGAATGAAGCCTACCGTGTCTTGAAGCCGGGAGGGCGCCTGATGGTGCTTGAGTTCAGCCAGCTGCCGAACCCGGCCATGCAAAAGGCCTATGACCTCTATTCCTTCAACGTGATTCCCCGCATGGGGCAGATGATCGCGAACGATTATGACAGCTACCAGTATCTGGTCGAATCGATCCGCAACTTCCCCGATCAGGAGACCTTTCTGTCGATGGTGCGCGCGGCTGGTTTTGCCAATGCCAAATACCGCAACCTGTCGTTGGGAATCGCTGCGCTGCACTCCGGCTGGAAGATCTGATCCATGCGTGGACCCCACAATATTATCCGCCTGATCCGCACAGGCGCCACTTTTGAGCGCACTGGCGCCATGAACGTGGTGCTTGATGCTTTCGAGGCGCCGAAACCGCTGCGTATTCTGGCCCGCACCCTTGGCTGGCCGTTCAAATGGCTCGGCTACAAGGGCGATCCTTCGATGCCGCCCGCCACCCGAGCGCTGACCGCGCTGGGGCCTGCCTACATTAAGTTCGGTCAGGTGCTATCGACCCGACCCGATGTGGTCGGTGACGATCTGGCGCTACAGCTGCGCGTTCTACAGGACAAGCTGCCGCCGTTTTCCCGCGCCGAAGCCATGGCACAGGTCGAACACGAGTTGGGCCAGCCGGTCGAGCATATCTATTCCGAATTCAGCGAACCGATTGCGGCGGCCTCCATCGCGCAGGTCCATCGCGCAAGGCTCGTCGAGAGCGGTCGCGAAGTGGCGGTGAAGGTTCTGCGCCCCGGCATCGAACGCGCCTTCCGCAAGGATGTGGACGCATTCTATTTTGCCGCACGGATCGCCGATTTGTTTGCGCCCGGCGCGCGGCGGCTCAAGCCGATGGATGTGATCAAGCATTTCGACGGCGTGGTGCAGGGTGAGCTGGACCTGCGACTGGAAAGCGCGGCAGCCTCGGAATTTGCCGCCAATACCAAGGATGACGACGGATTTCAGCTGCCGGAAATCCTGTGGAATCACTCGGCCCGCCGGGTCATGACACTGGGCTGGGCCGATGGGCTCCCACTTGGCGACAATGCCGCGCTGGATGCCGCTGGCCACGATCGCCGGGTGTTGGCGGAGCGCGTGCTTTCGCTGTTTCTGCGCCATGCGTTGCGCGACGGCTATTTCCATGCCGACATGCACCAGGGCAACCTGAAGGTCGCCGCCAATGGCGATATCATCGCCTATGATTTTGGCATCATGGGGCACATCGACGAGTACACCCGCCGCGTCTACGCCGAGATCCTCTTTGGCTTCATCAAGCGTGATTACAAGCGGGTGGCCGAGGTGCATTTCGAGGCCGGTTACGTACCGGCCGACCGCGATGTCGATGAATTTGCCCGTGCGTTGCGCGCCGTGGGCGAGCCGATTTTTGGCATGGATGCCACCCATATCTCAATGGGTCGCTTGCTCAACTACCTGTTTGAGGTGACCGAACGTTTTGGCATGGAGACCCGCACCGAGCTGATTCTGCTGCAACGCACCATGGTGGTGGTGGAAGGCGTGGCGCGGTCGCTGGATCCGCATATCAATATCTGGAATTCAGCGCGCCCCGTGGTTGAGGACTACATCAAAAAATCCATCGGCCCGCGCGCGGTGGTCGGCGATCTGATGAGCACCGCCAAGGTGATGGCGCGCTTCGGCCCCCGCCTGCCCGCGCTGGTCGAACAGGCGCTGATCGCGCAGACCCATGAAAACGACGACCGAAGCCGACGCCGCCAAGGGGCGTCCGGCTGGGTTGTGCCCGGTCTTTGCGGATTGGGGCTGGGACTGGCCATTGCCTTTGCATCGGCTGCGCTCGGCTAGGGCCGTCAGCGCAGCCGATTCAATACCGTGAGCGAGGGGTGACCATCGGGTGTCAGACCCATCGCCAGTTGATAGGCGCGCAGGGCGGCGCGGGTTTTTGGCCCGATCCGCCCGTCCGCGCCGCCGGTGCCATATCCCGCCCCTGTCAGCCGCTGCTGGAGTTCGCGCCGCTCCTTGTAGGTCAGGGGGCGGCTATCCTGCGGCCAGCTGGCCAGAATCGGACCACCGCCCCGCAGCCGGTCGCTCAGATGACCGACGCCGATAACATAGGCATCGGCTGCATTGTAACGTTCGATGGCCGCGAAATTTCGATAGACCATGAAGGCCGCGCCCTGCGCGCCTGAGGGCAGCAGCAGCGCTCCCTCGCCATGGTCGGGCAAGGGGCTGCCATCTGCACGGGTAACGCCCAGCCTGCGCCAGCTCTCTGCGGATTTGGTGATCTTGCGATCCGCCTGCGCATAGTCGAAACCGGCTGGCAGTCGGACCTCCAGCCCCCATGGCTGACCTTTTACCCAGCCAAACCGCTTGAGATAGGCTGCGGTTGAGGCCAGCGCGTCTGTGGGATCCTCCGACCAGATATCGCGTTTGCCATCCCCGGTGAAATCCACGGCATAGGCCAGATAAGATGTCGGCATGAACTGCGTATGCCCCATGGCACCTGCCCAGCTGCCCGTCATGGCACGCGGGGAGACATCGCCAGCCTGAAGAATCTTCAAGGCGGCGATCAGCTGGCTCTCAAAGAAGGCCCCGCGCCGCCCGTCAAAAGCCAATGTGGCGAGCGAACGGATGATTTCACGCTCCCCACGAAACCGGCCATAGTTGCTTTCCATGCCCCAAACAGCCGCAACGACTTCCTTGTCGACGCCATAGCGGGCCTCGATTCGTGCCAGCGTCTGCGCATGGTCGCGCAGCGCCGCCTTGCCGTTGTCGATCCGCGCCTCGGAAACCGCGCGCTCAAGGTAGGTCCAGATAGGAGTGACAAACTCTGACTGATTGCCATCCCGCTGCACAATATCCGGGTCAAAACTCACATCGGCAAACGCACGGTCCAAAGTGGCCTGCGACAGCCCCTCGGCCCTTGCCCGGGGATGAAAGGCCGTTATCCAGGCCTGAAAGGCGCGCTGCTTGGCGGCCGAAACGCTGGGCTGTTCCGCTGCCGTTGTCTGCTGTAGCGGGCGCGTTCGAGGCCGCAATCGCGGCTCCGTCACAGCCGAAACAGCCACCGGGCGGGCAATCGGTCGTAGGGAAACCTGCGGCGGCTGCGACGTCGCCCCCTCCACCACCTGTCGGCCGGTTGCAGCCGGCGGGCTGGATTGGGCGCCAACAGCAGTCATCATCAATGCCGCAACCATCGCCGTTTTCAGGAGTATCTGCCTTCGGGCGCCAAGATCGTATCGCATCTTACACCTCATTTTTTTCTGCTCGCTGCCAGTCTACCCGCATCGCAGGTTCCCACAAAGCGCCGCTGAAGGGATGTGCGGAGGTTTGCCGATCTGCCGGGATCAAGCCTCGGACGGATCCGGGGCTGCGGTTTGGACTGGCCCGCAGGCGACACGATCGGCCCGCATCTGGGCCAGCGCATCCCGCAGCATCGGGACGCGTTGCGGGCGAAAGCTGATGTTTGTCGCCTCGAACCCGGCAATCCGATCCACCCGAAACACCCGCACATCATCGCGCAGCCCGCACCAGGCGATCAGCACCGTGGAGCGATCGAAATAGACCAGTCCGAGCGGTTTCACCTGCCGCTTGGTGACGGCGCCTTTGGCATCGCAGTAGTCCAGCAGGACCTCGACCTCGTCCCATGTGGCACGGCGCAGATCCGCCAGCGCAATACCCGGCGGCTCCGGTCTCTGAAAGCGATAGGCTGACAGGACAGCATGGCGCAGCCTGTGGGCCTGCCGGTCCGGCAATCTGGCCTGCAACTTTCGCAAGGCCTCGGCGGCGGCATCCGCCAGTTCCGGATCGCCGATCTGCTGAACTTCGCGCAGTCCCAGAACCAGCGCTTCCAATTCAGTGTCGCGAAACCCCATGGGCGGCAATGCGTTGTCTTCGATCAGGGTGAAGCCATAGCCTGCCTCTCCGTCGATAATCGCCCCCATCTCGCGCAGGGTTGCGATGTCCCGGTGCACGCTGCGGGCCGAAATTCCCAGATCCTGCGCCAGTCCGGCGGCGGTATGAGGACCGGCACCCTGGCGCAGCAACTGCATAAGCTGAAAGAGACGATGAGATCGAGACATGTCTCATACTCTCTAACTCTAATGACAGTTTCTGTCATCACGCGCCGCTAAAACAGAGAGACCATTCATCAAGGAGCCAAACGGATATGATACGCCCCTTTGCCAGCGCCGAAGTCGCTGCCGTCTTTGATCAAGCCCCCCCGGACGCGCGCGAAGGCCTGTTGCGTCTGCGGGAGCTGATCTTTGAGGTTGCAGAGAATGCCCCGGAGGTCGGGGCGGTGGCCGAGACATTGAAATGGGGTCAGCCGTCATATGCGGCGGCGCGCTCCGGGCTTGGAACACCGCTGCGGCTGGGACCATCGAAGCACGCGCGATTCGCCCTGCTCGTTCACTGCCAGAGCAGAGTGATCGACAATTTTGCCAGTCGCTATCCAGCCTGGGACAAACTCGACGGGACCCGCGGCGTATTGTTCGACCGGGTCGAAGATGTGGAGCCATTGCGCCACGGCTGGTTGATCCGTCACGCGCTGACCTATCATGCCTCCACGACCGCAGCCGGTGAGACCCGGGTTGACCCGGACCGTTTCAACTAGAGCCTAACAAGGGGCGCGCCGCTGTCAGCTGCGGCGCTTTCTCTCCACCTTGCGCTTGATCTTGCTGCGCTTGGCCTTTGCTTTGGCGGATTTGCGTTTCACCGAGCGCCCGGCCGGGCTGCGGCGTCCGCTGCCGCCCCCCGCAGGCATCGGCTTGTCGTCGATAGACAGAAGTTCAAGCTCCAACCCACCGGTCACCGGGGTCGCCTGTGCCAATCGCACCTTCACCCGCTGGCCGATGGCGATGATCAACCCGGTATCGGAGCCCATCAAGGTTCCCGCCTCGGCATCAAAGTGAAAGAACTCCCGGCCGATGGACCGGACGGGCACCAGGCCATCAGCCCCGGTTTCGTCCAGTTTCACAAAAGCGCCAAAGCGCGCGATGCCGCTGATCCGGCCTTCGAATTCATTGCCGACCCGTTCGGCCAGATAGGCCGCCAGATAACGATCGGTGGTGTCCCGTTCCGCCATCATCGACCGCCGCTCAGTCTCGGAGATATGGGTGGCGATCTGCTCCAGACGCTCAATTTCGAAGGTCGCCAAACCGTCGTCGCCCCAGCCATGGGCTGAAATCAGCGCCCGGTGCACGATAAGGTCGGCGTAGCGACGGATCGGTGAGGTAAAATGCGCATAGTTGCGCAGGGCGAGACCGAAATGCCCAAAGTTCTCAGGCGCATAATAGGCCTGCTGCATGGAGCGCAGAGTCGAGATGTTGATCAACTCAGCGTCATCGGTGCCCGCAGCCCCATGCAGCAGTGCATTCAGATGACGGGTCTGCAACACCTGCCCTTTGGCCAGCGAAAGCCCGGCCGCGCGGGCGGTTTCGCGGAGCGCTTCCAGCTTCTCTGGTGCCGGTTCCTCATGCACGCGGAACAACAGCGGAGTACGCTTCTTGATCAGGGTCTCGGCGGCCGCCACATTGGCAAGCACCATGAACTCCTCAATCAGCTTGTGCGCATCCAGCCGGTCGCGGAAATTAACCGAGACGACCGTGCCGTTCTCGTCCAGAACAATCTTGCGTTCGGGTAGGTCGAGATCAAGCGGCTGACGGTCTGCGCGCGCTTTGACCAAGGCTGCGTAGGCAGCATAAAGCGGCTTGATAACAGGCTCTAAGAAGGGGCCCGTGCGATCATTCGGCGTCCCATCCATGGCCTCCTGCACTTCCCCGTAGTGCAGCGATGCCGCAGACCGCATCAACCCGCGCACAAAGCGATGGCCGATCTTGTTTCCATGCGCATCAATCTGCATCCGAACGGCGATACAGGCGCGCGGCACCCCTTCGTGGAGGCTGCAGAGATCGCCGGACAGACGGTCAGGCAACATCGGCACGACCCGATCCGGGAAATAGCTGGAATTGCCGCGTTTACGGGCCTCGCGATCCAGCATCGACTCGGGGCGCACATAGGCCGCGACATCGGCAATCGCGACCCAGATGACATGGCCACCGGGATTCTTCGGGTCGTCATCCGCATGGGCATAGCAGGCGTCGTCATGGTCCCGTGCATCCGCCGGGTCGATGGTGATCAACGGCAGATCGCGCAGATCTTCGCGCCCCTTCAGCCCCATGGGTTTGGCCGCATCGGCCTCCGTAATTACCTCATCGGGGAAATGGTCGGGGATGCCGTGCTGATGGATGGCGATCAACGAGACCGCCTTGGGCGCTGACGGATCACCAAGACGGTCGACAACGCGGGCCCGCGGCAGGCCAAGACGCGATTTCGGTCCGGCCTGCTCGGCTTCAACCAGTTCACCGTCGCGCGCACCATGGGTGGCGTTTTCCGCGACCGCCCATTCCGTCGATGCCGATTTGTCGATAGGCACGATACGACCGCCTTCATCACCCTTGCGGAAGATCCCGATGACCCGGCGCGGGTTCGTGCCAATACGGCGGATGAGCCGTGCCTCATAGTGATATTCGGCGTCCTGAACCAGGGTTAGACGTGCCAGGATCCGATCCCCCTCGCCCAGCGCAGGATCGGACGCACGCGGCATCACCAGCACGATGGGTTCTACGCCTTCGCCGTGCCATTCCAGCGGACGCGCAAAAAGATCGCCATCGCTGTCCGGAGCCTTAACCTGAAGGACACTGACCGGCGGCAGGCGCTCCGGGTCGCGGTAGGTTTTCTTGCGCTTCTCCAGATGGCCTTCTGCCTCGAGCTCCTTGAGGATCCTTTTCAGGTCGATCCTGTCGGAGCCTTTGATGCCGAAAGCCTTGGCGATGTCGCGTTTAGAGTTATGGGTCGGATGGGCTGAGATCCACTCGAGGATTTCTGCCTTGGAAGGAATACGGGTCATAGGTCTGAGCTACCACGCCCGCTCTCCAAGGTCATCGTGAAAAGCGCGCGCCGGATGTCATTGTCCGACGCGCGCGCTCTTCATGTGCCAGATCACCTGCCGGTCACTTCCCGGCGAAGTAATCCCGCAGGATACGGCCATAAATCGATTTCAACTGATGGATCTGGGCGATCTCCACACGTTCATCAACCTGGTGCATCGTCTTGCCAACCAGCCCGATCTCGACAACCGGGCAATGGTGTTTCACAAAACGTGCATCAGAGGTGCCGCCCGTCGTGGACAGCTCTGGTCTGCGCCCGGTCTCGGCCTCAACCGCTGTGCTCACCAGATCCGACAGCGAGCCGGGCGGAGTGATGAAGCTCTCGCCCGAAATCTTGATCTCCAAACCGATCTCAACACCGAACTCCTCCGCGATGCGATCCGCTTCTGCCCGCAGCCAGTCGCTGAGACCGGCACCGGAATGGGCGTCGTTGAACCGGATGTTCACCGTCGAACGGGCCGTTGCCGGAATCACATTGGTCGCAGGATTACCGGTATCGATCGTGACCACGGCGAGGGTGGAGGCGTCGAAATGTTCGGTTCCCTGATCCAGCTCATGACTGGCGAGACGATCCATAAGGCGCGCCATTGCACTCAACGGGTTTTTGGCACGATGCGGATAGGCCGAATGCCCCTGCACACCGGTCACCGTGAACCAGGCTGACAGCGAGCCGCGACGACCGATCTTGATCATTTCGCCCATTTCATTTGGGCAGGTCGGCTCCCCGACGAGGCAAACCGACATCTGCTCACCCGCCCGGTCCATGTAATCCAGCAACGCGGTGGTGCCATCGACTGCGTCACCCTCTTCATCGCCGGTGATGGTCAGGACAATCGCTCCCTCGGGTGGCGCGGTCTGAACCAGATCGACGGCAGCCGCTACAAATGCCGCCACACCAGACTTCATGTCGGTCGCCCCCCGCCCGTACATGAAACCATCTTTCTCCTCTGCGCCAAAGGGATCGACGGTCCAGGCGGCGGTATCGCCAACCGGCACCACATCGGTATGGCCGTTGAAGCCGATGGTGCGCGGGTGCCCCTTTTGACCCCAGCGGGCAAACAGATTGCTGACCTCGCCGCGATCAACCCGGCTGCAGGAAAACCCCGCTGCGGTCAGGATTTTCTCGAGCAGGACAAGCGCGCCGCCCTCCTCCGGTGTCACCGAGGCACAGCGGATCAGGTCAGCGGTGAGCTGTTGCGGGTCAAGCGGCGAATGCGCGGGCGGCTGCGTCATTTGGGTCCTCCGGTTCTCGGGCCGGACATGGCTGGCCCCCTTCCATGACCTCTGGCTACCTCGGTTCTGTCGGCGGTGCAAATCTCCTGCTGCCGGAGAGGGAGAAGACTGCGGATCCACGTCCCCTGCCACACAGCGGCTAAATCCAAACGCCGGTTTGTGGCGCAAATGCCGCGCAGATCAGCATTATTTCCAACGCCTGTCTGCGCCAACCGGACAAGCGGGAGGTGAGAGTGTTAATAAATCCTTAAAATACGACTCGAGGCAGAGCATCAATCGCCGTGGATCCACCGTAACAGCGGGGCCACAGAGCAGATCGGACATCGCGTCGCCCTAAGGCGGCGCAGGGGCACCCCTTGCGGAGGTGTCATGTTCCAGACCATGCGCTGCCTCATCGTGAAGAGGTGAGACAAGACAATGGTTGCAGCATCCGAGCTGACATATGACATAAACGCCACTGCGGTGCAGATGGCCGAGACCATCTTTGGCGATGGCGTGCAGGTGATCAGCGCAAGCTACACCGGTGACACCCGCGCGTCGGCTATCTATTCCAACGGTGATTCTATTGCGCCCGGTGCGACGCCGTCGGACACCGGCATCATCCTCTCCACCGGGCAGGCCAGCGCCTATACCAACTCAACCGGAGAGGCCAACCAGTCCACCAATCAGACCACCGCAAGCGACGGCCCCAACGGAGATCCCACGTTCAATGCCGCCGCTGGCACGCAGACCTTCGACGCCTCCTATCTGGATGTCACGTTTGTGCCCGATGGCTCGGTGATGACGATTCAATTTGTCTTCGCCTCAGAGGAATACCCGGAATACCAGGATTCTGTCTTTCAGGATTTTGTGGGCGTCTGGGTCAACGGCGAGATGGTCAACCTGGAGTTCGGTAACGGCGATACCGATCCCGGCAACGTGAACTCCAATACGAACTCCAATATCTATCTCGACAACGCCAACGACGACTACAACACCGAAATGGATGGTCTGACCGTCACGATGACGCTGACCATGCAGGTTGATCCGGGCGTGGAAAACACCATCCGGATCGGCATCGCCGATGTGTCGGATGGCAGCTACGACAGCAATCTTCTGATCGCTGCCGATTCGGCACAAACCGATGTGATCGCGCAGACCGATTTCGCCCGTGTTGATGCCAATGGATCCCGGGTGGTCAATGTGCTGGCCAATGACACCAACACCTCCACAAGCACGCTGACGATCACTCATATCAATGGGGTCGCGGTTGTCGCCGGGGACGTTGTTACCCTTGGCACCGGCCAGCAGGTTCAGCTGAATGCAAACGGCACGCTGACCCTGATCGGCGATGGTGACGTCGAGGACTTCGCCTTTACCTATACAGCCAGCAACGGCACCAACAGTGACGTTGGCTATGTCGAGGCCACCAGCATCCCCTGCTTTGTGACCGGCAGTCGCCTGCTGACCGACAAAGGGCTGCAACCTGTCGAGACCCTGCGGCCCGGCGATCTGGTCATGACGCGCGACAACGGCTTGCAGCCGCTACGTTGGATCGGCTCAAGGCAGGTTCAGGCCGAGGGGCGGTTTGCTCCGATCTGTATCAAGGCGGGTGCGCTTGGAGATCATGAAGAACTCTGGGTATCGCCACAGCACCGCATCTTGCTCAGCGACGGGATGGCAGAGATGCTCTTTGGCGCCCATGAGGTACTGATCGCAGCAAAAGATCTGATCAACGATCAGTCGATTACCCGCCGCCCGGGAGGTCGGGTGACCTATGTGCATGTGATGTTCGATGAGCATCAGCTGGTCATCAGTGAAGGCCTGTTGACCGAGAGTTTCCTGCCGGGACCACAGACCAGCCGACATTTCGACGCTGACGTTCTGGCCGAGTTGCAAGCGCTGTTCCCGGAGCTGGATCCGCTCACCGGAAAAGGGTACGGCCCCGCGGCGCGTCCCAGCCTGCGCAGCTATGAAGCGCGGCTTCTGCGTGCCACGCTTGCAGCGCGCTGATCGGATGAGCTGGCTGGCAACACGCAGCATCGAACGGGCGTCCATCGCGGTTGCGGTGACTGAACGCGAGACCTGCCTCAACGCTCCCGACGACGTTTTGATGACACAGGGCAGCCTGTGTCTGGATCTGTCGCTGGACGAGGCCAGGCCAAGCGGCGACCTGCTGCTGCTGGACCGTTCGGTGGATGATTGCCAAGGTTGGCCGCTGCTGTTGCGGCTCAGACGCAACCTGGGCCGCGGCGTCACCCTGACGCTCAGCCAGCCCGGCTGCCATCTGGACCAACGCATCCTCGCCCCGAACCCTTCGGGCAGCGAAAGCAACGCGGCACGTCTGATCTATTCCTGGGATAGTCTGGCACGCTGGGGGCGACTTGCGCTGATGACCGCCTCGGGGAGCACTATCGCAACGGCCGACCTGCAGGCGCCGCCACCGCTGCGCATCGGCGATGCAAGAACGCTTCTCGCAGCGCTGCCCGCCTCAGCCGAGGCCTGCGGCCTGCTTTCCGCCTCTCTCAGCAGCGAAATCGTACAGATGGCACCACTGGGCGGGCTGGAGCCACACACCAAGGTTGCCACGCCGGACGGCAATATACCCTTGGGGCAGCTGCGACGCGGAGATCTGGTCCTGACACCCGAAGGAGAAGCTGTTCCGGTCCTGCATCGGCTAGATCGCCGCGTCCCCGCGATTGGCCATGATACGCCCCTGCGACTGCGCGCACCGTTCTTCGGGCTGACAGATGATCTGCTGCTGGCGCCGCAGCAGCCACTGGTGGTCTCGGGAACCGATGTCGACTACCTTTTTGGTCGTCCAGACGTCCGTCTGACTGCGGCGATGATGCTGGGGACTGCGCTGGTAACGCAAGCTGATACCGATCCTACCGATGACCCTCAGGCTCCCTGCCCGCTGGTCGATCTGGCGCAGCTCATCCTGCCACGCCATGAGCGTTTCATAGCGGCAGGCACCGCGGTCGAGAGCCTTTATCTGGGGCGTTTGCGCCGCAACCGCGCCGCCTATGACGCCAGCGCACTGGCGCATCTGGACCGCAATACGATTCCCGAACATGCAGTGGATCCGGCCCCGTTGCTGCGCAGCTTTGATGCCGCAGTTCTGGCAGAACGACGCATCGCCTGACCACGACGCTTGCCTGAGCCTGTGGGACATTCTAAGGACAAAACGAATGATGTCTCATAGGGTCCTATCGTTCAGTTGCGCCGTTTTCTTGCTCCATTTTTCCTGATCTATCTGCTGTGGGGGCTGGCAGCGGCCGCCGAGACTCTGACTGTCAGCACGGTCACGCGCCCGCCGTTTTCGATGACGGAGGGTGATCGCGACACCGGGTTTTCCATTGATCTGGTGCGCAGCCTGAGCGACCGGCTGGGCTGGGATTATCAGCTGGTGCGGACAGATACATTCGGCGAAATGCTGGATCTGGTGCGCAGCGGCCAGGTGGATATGGCAGCGGCCAATATTTCGATCACCTCGGCACGCGAAACCGAAATGGACTTCAGCCACCCGATCTTCGAAAGCGGTCTGCGGATCATGGTAGCGGCCGCCGATGTCCGTGCGCCCTCATTGATCCGGGTGCTGTTTTCCGCCGACCTGATGATTGCAATTGCAGTCGCTGTCGTCCTGCTGATGGGGGGCGGGATGCTGATGTGGGGCCTGGAGCGACGCGCCCAGCCCTATTTCGACCGCCCACTGAAAGAGGCCTGGTTCCCCTCCTTCTGGTGGGCGCTGAACCTCGTGGTCAACGGCGGCTTTGAGGAACGCGTCCCACGCACCCCGATTGGGCGCATATTTGGCGTTATCCTCGTCGTCTCATCCCTGTTCGTAGTGTCGCTTTTCGTGGCCAAGATCACAGCCGTCATGACGGTCGAGGCGATCAGCGGGTCGATCAACTCGGTGAATGACCTCTATGACAAGGACGTCGGCACACTCGACGGCTCTACGGCGGCGCGGTTTCTCGAACGCCGTGACATCAGCTATCGCGGATATTCGGATCTGGCGTCCTTGCTGAAGGATTTCGAAAGCGGTGAGACCAGGGTTGTCGTCTTCGACGCCCCGGTTCTGGACCACTACATGGAAGGCGAAGGTCGTCTGCATGGCCGCGCCGTCGGACAGGTATTCCTGCGCGAGGACTACGGCTTGCTGCTCCCCGATAGCTCCGAGCATCTGGAAGATATCAACCGCGCGCTGCTGGCCCTACGCGAAAACGGCGAATACGACGATATCTATCGAAAGTGGTTCGGCAAGGCGCCCTGACCTGACAGCCCGACACCCCGTCGCCGTTTAGGCGGCAGTCTGGTCGGCAGACGCGAGACCTGCGTGCTAGTGCAGGGTTGCAGGCCCGTCGTCAAAAAAGGGCGTCATCTGCGCAACGATCACCGAATTCTCATCCAGTGCACGTTGCATCAGCTCACGTTCCTCATCCGAGATGTCGTGATCCTCGGCCTCGCGATCGGCCAATGTGCCATAGCCGGTGACATCCAGCGGCGCGGTATCGGCCTGCTTCAGAATTGCAACGGTTTCACGCACGGCTTCAGCCTCATCCACGCCAGAGGCATAGATCATCAGGGCGGCACCAGTGGCCCCTTCGGGCAGACCATCACCTTCCTTGCGACCGATCTGAACCACAAGCGTGTAGACCTGCTGACGGGAGATTTTCTTTTTTTCCATGCGCTCGCCATATCCCTGCGGCATGGGTTTGGTCAATACGGATCGCCGCTTGGTCGGCCGATCTAATAGCGGCTGCGCATCTGGTAGCCGGGATGGAAACTCATCCGAACAAAGGTGACCGGCTGGGCCTGAAACCAGGTCGACCGCTCCATCTGGAACAGTGGCGCGCCAACCGGACAGGCAAGATACTCGGCCAATTCAGCATCCGCAGCAATGGCACCAAAGCTCAGCTCGGCGGTGGAAAACGGCACCTCGGCGAGCAGCCATTCATTTGGTCCGACCGCACTAAAATCGGCCTCTGTCACCTTTGGCACCGCGGCGATATTGATCCAGCGATCTTCATATTGGAACGGCTGGTTGTCGCCATAGTGCATGGCGCGCACGTGCAAAACGGGCGACGCTGGTGCCAGTTGCAATTGCGATGCCAGCCAGCCCGGCGCCGGACCCTCTCTCCGGTGGACCAATGCGTAACGGTAGGTGGCATTTCGGTCCTCGACCAGCTGCCGCGTTAGCGTGATCTCCAGCTTGGCTTGTTTCACGGGTAACATTGCCACCCGCGTTCCGCTTTTACGCTTGCGGTCGATGATACCTCGCTCCGCCAGCTCACGCAGCGCACGGTTCACAGTGGCGCGGGCACATCCGAATTCCTCAGCCAGTTCCTGCTCTGTCGGCAACAGGTCGCCCTGCGCCCAGACCCGGTCCTGAATGCGTTTCAGCACGTTGTCACGGACATCCTGAAAACCCATTTTTGTCCGTTCTACCATACCTGTCCCCCAGTCTGCTCGACCACTGCTCCAGCAGCCAGCGCGCAGCAGTGTCTTCTGTTAAAGCGCGTCAAGGAGCGCAGCAACCGCTGAGGCATAAGCCGCGATGATCTGATCCCGCTTTGCATGGCGCCCGCCGCTGACGACATGACGCCCTGCAGACCAGACATCGCTGACCACGGAATCATCGGAAGCGAAGCAAAGACCATCAAGGAGCTGGTCCGGGCGCAGCGCACATAGTGAGACATGCGTCGTATCAAAAGCCATCAGATCCGCCAGAGCACCGACTTCCAGACGACCGGCCTCGCGGCCAAGCGCCTGCGCACCACCCTCGGCCGCACCCAGATATAGGGTCGTTCCGACGGACCCCTCTTGCGGTACCATCACATTACGCGCCAGATCCCGCAGCCGCTGCGAATACTCAAGCATGCGCAGCTCTTCCGACAGGGAAATCCGCACGTTGGAATCTGATCCGACACCGAAGTTCCCTCCGTGGCTCAGAAACGCCGCACCGTTGAAGGGACCGTCGCCCAGGTTGGCTTCGGTAATCGGGCAGAGGCCGGCCACGGCACCGCTCTGCGCCAGATCGCGGGTTTCCTGCGCTGTCATATGGGTCGCATGGATAAGGCACCAATCTGCGCCGACACCGCAATTCTCCAGCAACCACTCTACCGGTCTCGCTCCCAGCCAAGTGCTGATATCGGTCACTTCCTGCGGTTGCTCTGCAATATGTATATGCACCGGCGCGCCCGACCGCAGCGACAGGACCTCTTTCAGATCCTGTGGTGCGGTTGCCCGCAGCGAATGCGGCGCAATGCCGACACGCGCATCTGACGGCAGGCTCTTCGTCACCATCGAACGACAATCGGACAGAAGGTCCGCATAGCGCGCCACATCATTGCCAAACCGCTGCTGACCCCCGGAAAGAGGCACCTGCCCTGCCCCGCCATAGCTGTATAAAACCGGCAGATGGGTCAGTCCGATCCCGGTCAGGTCCGCCGCCGCAAAGACGCGATTGCTCAACTCGCCCAGCGCGGCATAGGGCCGTCCCCCGGATTGGTGGTGCACATAGTGGAACTCCCCAACCGAGGCATAACCCGCCTCCAGCATTTCCATGAAGACCAGTCCAGCAATCGCCTCATAGTGTTCGGGTGTCAGGTGATCGACAAATTGATACATCAGCTTGCGCCATGACCAGAAACTCTCTTTCCCCGAGACGCGCGTTTCGGTCATGCCCGCCATGGCCCGCTGGAAACTGTGAGAATGCAGATTGGCGAGGGCCGGGACCAGCGCCATGACACAATGATCTTGAGGCTGTGCAACCGCGCCGGGTTCAAGCGTGACGATCCAACCATCCGCAACCGTCAATCGCAGATCAGTGACCCACCCCTGAGGCAGGCGCGCGTGGTGTGCAAATATTGACTGCATTTGCCCCCCTTATGTATAGACATAATAATGTTATATACATACATTCATATCATCAAGCTTTTTGCGAGGATGCCATGAACAGCCCCCGTTCCTATCTGATCTGCGACGCTACGCTAGCCACGATGGCCGATAGGGACGCCCCCTACGGTCTGATCAGAGACGGTATCGTCGCAGTGAAAGACGGCAGCATCCAGTGGGTCGGCCCAGAGGATCAGCTGCCAGAAGACTATGAAAACTGGGACCGTGTCTCGATGGGCGGGCGCCTGATCACACCGGGTCTGGTCGACTGTCACACCCATATCGTCTTTGGCGGCAACCGGGCGCTGGAGTTTGAAATGCGCCTGAATGGGGCCTCTTATGAAGAGGTCGCACGCGCTGGGGGTGGCATCGTCTCGACCGTTTCAGCCACCCGCGAGGCGTCGCTGGAGCAGCTGGTACAGGGCGCGCTGCCGCGTCTGGATGCCCTGATCGCCGAAGGTGCCACGGTGGTAGAGGTGAAATCCGGCTACGGGCTGGACCAGACCACCGAACTCAACATGCTGCGCGCCGCCCGCCGCCTGGGCGAATTGCGCCCGGTGGCGGTGAAAACCACCTTCCTCGGCGCCCATGCCACCCCGGCGGAGTACAAGGGCCGGGACGATGATTATATTGATCAGGTCTGCATCCCCGCCCTGCGCGCCGCTTTTGCGGAGGGGCTGGTGGATGCGGTCGACGGCTTCTGCGAAAACATCGCCTTTGCGCCTGCGCAGATCGAACGGGTGTTCAAGGTTGCCAAGGAACTTGGCCTGCCGGTGAAACTGCATGCCGAGCAGCTGAGCCATCAGGGAGGCACCGCATTGGCGGCAAAGTACGGTGCGTTGTCAGTCGATCACGTGGAATACGCCACCGAAGACGACGCCAGGGCGATGGCCGCCTCGGGTTCTGTTGCGGTGATCCTGCCGGGTGCGTTCTACACCATCCGCGAAACCCAGATGCCGCCGGTTGAGCACTTCCGGACCCACGGCGTGCCGATGGCGCTGGCGACCGACTGCAACCCCGGCTCCTCGCCGCTGACCTCCTTGCTGCTGACGATGAACATGGGCTGCACCCTGTTCCGGATGACCCCGGAGGAGGCGCTGGCGGGTGTCACACGCAACGCAGCCCGCGCGCTGGGGCTGGCGGACCGCGGAGAGATTTCCGCTGGGATGCGCGCCGATCTGGCGGTCTGGGACGTGGAAACGCCCGGCGAACTCGCCTACCGCATCGGCTTCAACCCGCTTTACTCCCGTATCTATGAGGGCAAACAATGATCGAGATGATCCCCGGCACGGTGACGCTGTCCACGCTGGAAGATATCTACCGCAACCTGATCCCGGCCAGGCTGGATGCCTCGGCCCGTGCGCCGGTGGAGGCCGCAGCGCAGATGGTGGCCGATGCCGCTGCCGGAGAAGAAGCGGTCTATGGAATCAACACCGGCTTCGGCAAGCTGGCCTCGACCAAGATCGCACCGGAAGACACCGCCACCCTGCAGCGCAACCTGATCCTAAGCCATTGCTGCGGGGTAGGGGAGGCGCTGCCGGAGGACAAGACCCGGCTGATGATGACGCTGAAACTGCTGTCGATGGGCCGCGGCGCCTCCGGCGTGCGCTGGCTGGTGATCGAACAGATCGAACAGATGCTGGCGCGCGGCGTGGTGCCGGTGATCCCGTCGCAGGGCTCGGTCGGCGCCTCTGGCGACCTGGCGCCGCTGGCGCATATGGCGGCGGCGATGATCGGGGCAGGGGAGGCCACGTTCGAAGGCACCCGCATGTCCAGCCTTGATGCCCTGAAAAAGGCCGGGTTAGAGCCTATTGTGCTGGGTCCCAAGGAAGGCCTGGGGCTGATCAACGGCACCCAGTTCTCGACCGCCTGCGCCTTGGCCGGTTTGTTTGACGCCTGGCGCATGGCGGAGGCGTCGATGGCGATTGCCTCGCTCACCACCGACGCTATCATGGGCTCCACCGCGCCGCTGGTCGCCGACATCCATTCCTTGCGCGGCCATGCCGGGCAGATCGACGTGGCGCGTGAAATGCGCGGGATCATGGATGGCTCGGAAATCCGCGAAAGCCACCGCGAGGATGACACCCGGGTGCAGGATCCTTACTGCATCCGCTGCCAGCCGCAGGTGGTGGGAGCGGCGCTGGACGTGCTGCGGATGGCCGCCAAAACGCTGGAGATCGAGGCCAACGCCGTTACCGACAACCCGCTGGTGCTGGTGAACGAAGGCCGGATCGTCTCCGGCGGCAACTTCCACGCCGAATACGTGGGCTTTGCCGCCGATCAGATCGCGCTCGCCGTGGCCGAAATCGGCGCCATCGCGCAGCGCCGGGTGGCCTTGATGGTGGACCCGACCCTCAGCCACGACCTGCCGCCGTTTCTGACGCCTGACCCGGGCCTGAACTCCGGTTTCATGATTGCCGAGGTGACCACCGCCGCGCTGATGAGCGAGAACAAGCACCTGGCCAACCCCTGCGTGACCGACTCGACGCCCACATCGGCCAACCAGGAGGACCACGTGTCGATGGCGGCCCATGGCGCGCTGCGTCTGGGACGGATGAACGCCAATCTGTCGGTGATCCTGGGCGTCGAAATGCTCTGTGCTGCGCAAGGGGTGGAGGCGCGTGCGCCGCTGCAGACCTCCGCGCGGCTGCAGGACGTGCTGGCAATGCTGCGGGCCGATATCCCCGCGCTGGCAGAGGACCGCTATCTGGCGCCGGATATCGAAGCTGCCAGCGCCATGGTCCGCGCAGGCCGGGTTGCTGAGGCCGCAGGCGTCAAGGTGGCGGCATGATCGAGGTCACCCAAGGGTCGTCGCCGCTGGTGCTGGGCCTGCCCCACACCGGCACCGATGTGCCAGCGGAAATCTGGGAGTGTCTGAACGAGACGGGCAAGGCGCTAGCGGACACAGACTGGCATATCCATGACCTCTATTCCGGGCTGGCGGAGGACATCACAACCGTCCGTACGCCAATCCACCGCTATGTGATCGACGTGAACCGCGATCCGGGTGGTATCAGTCTCTATCCAGGGCAAAACACCACCACTTTGGTGCCGCTGACCGACTTCGACGGGCTGCCGATCTGGCAAGAGGGCAAGGAGCCGGGTGAGGCGGAAATCGCGCGCCGCCGCGATGCCTACCACGCCCCCTATCACGCGGCGCTGATGGCGGAGCTGGAGCGGGTGAAGGCGAGCCACGGTTTTGCGATCCTTTATGACTGCCACTCGATCCGCGGCGACATCCCGTTCCTGTTCGAGGGCCGCCTGCCGGATTTCAACGTGGGCACCAACATGGGGCAGACCTGCGACCCTGAAATCGAGGCGCTGACCGTGGCCCGTTGCGTGGCGGCGGAGGGTTATACCTCCACCCTCAACGGGCGTTTCAAGGGCGGCTGGACCACCCGCCATTACGGGCGGCCCGCGGAGGGCTATCACGCCATCCAGATGGAACTGGCGCAGGCCACCTACTGCCAGGAAAGCCCCCCCTGGACCTATCTGCCGGAGCGCGCGGAAGCCCTGCGCGCCCATCTCACCAAAATTTTCACCGATCTTCAGACCTGGAGGCCCGCATGAGCGATCCCCGCAAGAACACCCGCGACATCTTCCCGCCCACCGGCCCGGAAATCACCGCCAAGTCCTGGATGACCGAGGCGCCGATGCGGATGATGATGAACAACCTGCACCCGGATGTGGCCGAAAACCCGCATGAGCTGGTGGTTTACGGCGGCATCGGCCGCGCCGCGCGCACCTGGAAGGATTTCGACCTGATCGTCGAGACCCTGAAGAACCTGGAGGAAGACCAGACCCTGATGGTGCAGTCTGGCAAGCCGGTGGGCGTGTTCCAGACCCACAAGGATGCGCCGCGGGTGCTGATCGCCAACTCCAACCTGGTGCCGCATTGGGCCAACTGGGACCACTTCAACGAGCTCGATAAGAAGGGCCTGATGATGTACGGCCAGATGACCGCTGGTTCGTGGATCTATATCGGCACGCAAGGGATCGTGCAGGGCACCTATGAAACCTTTGCCGAGGCCGGCCGCCAGCATTATGGCGGCGACCTCAAGGGCAAATGGATCCTGACCGGCGGCCTGGGCGGCATGGGCGGCGCGCAGCCGCTGGCAGCCGTGTTTGCCGGTGCCTGCTGCCTGGCGGTGGAGTGCAACCCCGACAGCATCGACTTCCGCCTGCGCACCAATTACCTGGACGAGAAGGCCGAAACCCTGGACGAAGCGCTGGAGATGATCGAGCGCTGGACCGCTGCGGGCGAGGCGAAATCGGTGGGCCTTCTGGGCAACGCGGCAGAGATCTTCCCCGAACTGGTCGAGCGCGCCAAGGCGGGCGGCATCCGCCCCGATATCGTGACCGACCAGACCTCAGCCCACGACCCGGTGAACGGCTACCTGCCGCTGGGCTGGACCATGGGCGAGTGGAAGGAGCGCCGGGTCTCAGAGCCGAAGGCGGTGGAAATGGCCGCCCGCGCCAGCATGCGCGTGCAGGTGAAGGCGATGTGCGATTTCCACGCGATGGGCGTGCCGACGGTGGATTACGGCAACAACATCCGCCAGATGGCGCTGGAAGAGGGGCTGGAGAACGCCTTTGACTTCCCCGGCTTCGTGCCCGCCTACATCCGCCCGCTGTTCTGCCGCGGCATCGGCCCGTTCCGCTGGGCGGCACTCTCGGGCGATCCGGAGGATATCAGGAAAACCGACGCCAAGATGAAGGAGCTGTTCCCCGAGAACGAGGGGCTGCACCGCTGGCTGGACATGGCGCAGGAGCGGATTGCCTTCCAGGGCTTGCCCGCACGGATCTGCTGGATCGGCCTCGGCGACCGCCACAAGGCGGGCCTCGCCTTCAACGAGATGGTCCGCAATGGCGAGCTGTCAGCGCCGGTCGTCATTGGCCGGGACCATCTGGACTCGGGTTCCGTGGCGTCCCCGAACCGCGAGACCGAGGCGATGATGGACGGCTCCGACGCGGTGTCCGACTGGCCGCTCTTGAACGCGCTGCTGAACACGGCCTCCGGCGCGACCTGGGTGTCGCTGCACCACGGCGGCGGCGTTGGCATGGGCTTCTCGCAGCATTCCGGCGTGGTGATCTGCTGCGACGGCACCGAGGACGCCGACCGCCGCATCGGCCGCGTGCTGTGGAACGACCCGGCCACCGGCGTCATGCGCCATGCGGATGCAGGCTATGACATTGCCAAGGACTGCGCGCGCGAACACGGGCTGAACCTGCCCGGTATCCTCTAACGCCAATGGGGCTCTGCCCCTCGGCCTAACGGCCTCACCCCGGAGTATTTGGAGAAAAGTGACAGCTCGGCCTACCTGTCAACTTTCCAAAAATACTCTGGGATCCGGGGCAAGGCCCCGGCGATTAGTACAAATAAAAACGCGCCCTGTGGGGCGCGTTCCATGAGCTCGAACTGAAGGGATGGGATCAGTCGCGCAGCAGCTCGTTGATCCCGGTCTTGGATCGGGTTCTTTCGTCTACCCGTTTCACGATCACCGCACAGTATAGGTTGACGCCATTTTTTGAGGGCATGGAGCCGGCGACCACCACCGAATAAGGCGGCACTTCGCCATACATGACTTCACCGGTCTCGCGGTCCACGATCTTGGTAGATTGGCCGATGAACACACCCATTCCAAGGACAGATCCTTCACGCACGATGCAGCCTTCAACCACTTCGGAGCGCGCGCCAATAAAGCAATTGTCTTCAATGATGGTCGGGCCTGCCTGCATCGGCTCCAAGACACCGCCAATACCGACACCACCGGAAAGATGAACATTCTTGCCGATCTGAGCGCAGGAGCCAACGGTTGCCCAGGTGTCGACCATCGTGCCTTCGTCGACATAGGCACCAAGGTTCACGAAGGATGGCATCAGGACCACGCCGGGGGCGATATAGGCCGATTTGCGAACAACGCAGTTGGGAACGGCCCGGAATCCAGCCTCTTTCCATTCGGATGCGCGCCACCCTTTGAACTTGCTGTCGACCTTGTCCCACCACCCAGAACCCTGGGGGCCGCCGGATTGCTCTTCCATATCCTTGATGCGGAAGCCCAGAAGAACGGCTTTCTTGGCCCATTGATTGACATGCCAATCCCCGTTGTCCTGGCGCTCGGCCACGCGCAGTTTACCCGAATCCAGGGCGTTCAACGTGTCTTCGATAGCCTCGCGCTGCTCACCTGTGGTGGCGGATGTGATGGTGTCACGGGCCTCCCAAGCGGCCTCGATTGCGGTTTCCAGCTGGGCGTTGGACATCTGGGGTTTCTCCGGCGTGTGGTTGGTTTCGCCGCTACATAACCTCATTTTACTCCGGGGTCATGTGCGGATTGCGTCAATATCCCCACCCGCAGCGGCCAATCGTGGCGGCAGCGGCGTGGTTCTAGCGGACCCGCCGCAGATGGCGGCGTAGAATATCGCAGGCGGTGGTTACATCCCGACGTCGCATGGCCTGCACGATCAGCGCATGATCGGTGTCGACACGTTGGCTCCAGCGGTGTTTCCAATTGGCAAAAAGATGACGAGCCGAGGCAATATGCAGGTCGTCAATTGTCGCCAACAAACGCGGCATTGCACAGGGCGACAAGATGACCCGGTGAAAGGCGCGGTTCTTTTGCTCCCAATCGGCCATGTCTGTTGCGGCATCGCAGGCGAGTCTTGCGGTGTCTGCCGCTTCCAGCTCCGAGGGTCCCAGATGGGCAAAGGCGTTTTGCAAGGCCAGCAGCTCGAGCGAGACGCGCATTTCGATGACTTCGCGTATTTCCGAAGGGTCCAATGCTGTCACCCGCATGCCACGCCGTGGAATCGACTGGGCAAGTCCGTGCGCCTCCAGTCTCAACAGGGCCTCGCGCACCGGAACGTGGCTGGCGTTGAACTCGCGTGCAATATGGTCCTGACGCAGCTTCTCGCCGGCAGGCAGAGCGCCGGTCACGATCCGTTCGCTCAGCGCGTGGTAAATTCGGTCGGAGATCGTAGCGCTCATGCAGCGTCGCTCCGACGTCGGGGCTCGATCACAGATCCCGGCCCAGCGCTATGCAGGATCATGAGGTGCCTCCAACTGGATCATTGGCGATATTGCCACCGCAGAGCAGCACCGCAACCCGCTCACCTGCTGCCGGCTGGTAGATGCCGCTGGTCAGAGCAGCCAATGCGGTTGCCCCTGCCGGCTCCACCAGCAGGCGGCGTTCCTGCCACAGCGCCGTCTGGGCCGCGGTGATTGCATCGTCGGGCACCGTCACCGAGGTCACCGCATGTGATTGAGCCTCAGCCAGCTCGTAGCAGATATTGCCGATCCGCCGCGCGCCGAGAGCATTTGCAGCCACGCCTGAAACCTCAACATCGACGGGCTTGCCTGCGGCAAGCGCGCTATTTAAGGCCGAACTGGTTTCCGGCTCAACCGCCACGATCTTCTTCGATCCGCCGTACCAGGCCATGGCGCCCGCTATCAGCCCGCCTCCGCCCACCGCAATCAATAGCGTGTCAGCCACGAGCCCCTGTGCGTCCCATTCCGCAAAGCAGGTACCCTGCCCGATAACCGTTGCCGGTGCGTCATAGGCATGGACCTGCATTGCACCAGTCCGCTGCTCGTAGGCCTGCGCTTTCTCAAGGGCATTGGCATAGGCGCCCGGAACAACCTCGAGATCCGCGCCGCAGGCTCTGATCAATGCGATCTTTGCCGGGCCAGCCATTTCCGGAACATATACACGCGCGCGAAAGCCGAGCCTCTTGGCAGCGTAGGCGACCGCCGCGCCATGATTGCCGCCGGATGCAGCCACCAGCCCAGCCTCCGGCACCGATCCGCCCAAAAGCGTGTTGAAGGCACCACGCGCCTTGAAGCTGCCGGTGTGCTGCATATGCTCCAGCTTCATCATGATCGGATGGTCGAAGCCGAAGCCGACGGTTTCCAATATCGGTGTGCGCTGAATATAAGGGCGGATCCGCGTTTCAGCGGCGCCAATATCTTGTGTCCAATGCATGAGCAGTCCTCTTTTCCCGTCGGCGCGCTGACCGTAAGCCCTGTGCCAGCTTGTGCAAGCCCTCCTTGCATCTTCGATGGGCTTCACCCCGGATCACCTTCATATCAAGGCGATGGATCCGGGCTAGCGTCACGCCCGCCAAAGCGGTAGAAATAGAACTCCGTATTTTTTGAAATAACATAGCAGGTTTGCAATGAATGACGATCGCCATAGCCGATTCCGGGATGCACATTCTGACAGGGATCGCGCCGAGCATATGCCATCGACACCGCAGACCGAATCTCCGGCATACCGGCTGGCCTTTGCAGATGAAGATTTTCTCTGTCGCGAGGAGCTGCGCCCGGTTCGGTTGCAGCTTGAGCTGCTGAAACCGCAGTTGATGCTGGATGAGCATGGTATCGAAAGCACCATCGTCATGTTTGGTGGTGCACGTATCCCGGCGCCAAAAGACAAGGCGCAAGCGCGCACGCAGACGCTTCGGGACCTGTCCCATTTCTATGATGAAGCTCGCAAGTTCGCCAAGCTCATGACCGAGAAATCAATGACCACAGGTGGCAGGAAAGATGTCATCGTGACCGGCGGCGGACCTGGGGTGATGGAAGCAGGCAATCGCGGCGCAGTTGACGCCGGCGGCGCCTCTGTCGGGCTGAATATCGTGCTGCCCCATGAGCAGGCACCAAATGAATTCGTCACGCCGGAACTCTGCTTTAACTTCCACTATTTTGCGATCCGGAAGATGCATTTCCTGATGCGCGCCCGGGCCATTACCGTGTTTCCCGGCGGCTTTGGCACGCTGGACGAGATGTTCGAAAGCCTGACGCTGATCCAGACCGGCCGTATGGAACGCGTACCGTTCCTGCTGTTTGGTCGTGAGTTCTGGGAAAAAATCATCAACTGGGACGCTCTGGCGGATGCCGGAACCATCTCGGAGGAAGATCTTGACCTGTTCCGGTTCGTGGAAACCGCCGAGGAGGCGATTCACATCATCGACAACTGGGAGCCGGCACCGCCCCGTGACAGCTTGCCCGGTCGTAACGGCTGATCACCCAGGAATCCCCGTCGCGCCGCCAAGCGCGCGTGGCGGGGCCTGCCGAAGGGAACCGTCCCTTGAAAGGGATGGCTCAGGCGAATTCAGGCGGCAGAACACCCAGAGGCTTGCCGTGGGGCAGACGTGTCAGAACTTGCGCGCCTTCTATATCCTTGATCGCATAACCATAGCCACGCAGGCGAAACTTCCATTCACGCGGGCTCAACGCCTTGCCACGTTCCTCGCGAACCAGATCCAATACGGTGGGCTCAATCGGCGCAGCGGCCGCTGTATGACTTGCCATGATCTCTTTCCCTTCCATCGACTGTCTACAATCTGGAAACTGTTCTGTTGGAATGGCGGAAATGTACCCGGATTGTGGAAATTTCTGGGCAGCACCGCTATTCTTGATGCGTGCAGCAGTAAATACGCGCCGGCAACGCAAGATCAGACCAGCTGGCGACGATGCAATCGGTGACCGCTCCTGTTCCCCGGTCGCGACAGTTCTCAATCATCAGAATCGGTCAAATTTAATGCTATTGTTCACAATGTGAGGCTTTGGCGCCGAAACGCCATTTTTCGCAGCCCCTAGGAGCGACATCCGAGAGGGAGCCAGGGCGATCAGGTTAAGCCTCTGAATAAACAGAAATATCAAGCGCATCACAGAACTGAAACTTGGGATACCGACCGGCCCAGTTCGTGCCCTTTCTATCTGTAGCGGCGTCGAGCGCCCCAAAAATTCCCCAAGAATCGGCCCATCAGCGCCACATTCATTGACCAGATTGACGACAACCCAAGTGGAGTTGTCGCATGCCCCGAGTTTCGGATTATTCAGCCCTTCTATACTACCTCGACGGCGACCACTTCCGTTGGAATGCCCCGGCGGATCTGGGAACGCAGGCCATCATCACCTACAGCTTTACCGAAACAGGTAGCCTCGCGGATCCGGCTGAGAGCGACCCCTATGGCGCGACCGAATATTGGGCCTTTGATGACGATCAACGCGATCTGTTTCGCGAAAGCCTGTCTCAATACGAAGATATTTCGGGGGTGCGTTTCATCGAAGTCGAAGGCCGAGGCATGATCAATGCCTTTGGCTCAACCGGTAGCACAGCGGGTGGCTGGGCCAATATTGCGATGTCCGGGGATGGCTTCACCGGTCGCGGTGACCTGACCATCGACACAGCCATCATGACCAAGGGTACCTATGGTTATGTTACGCTTTTGCATGAGGTCGGCCATGCCCTTGGCCTGCAGCATTCGCATGATGGCGGGCTGACGCTGGACCACCACGCCGACACGCCTGAAAACACGGTAATGACATACAATCACAGCCCTACATATGTAACGGAGCTGGGTTCGTTCGACATTCAGGCGATGCAGCACGTTTATGGAAGCAGCGACAGCTTCGCAGGTTGGCAGATCCTCGGCGGTGGCAGTGATCCCATTATCATCCGAAGCACAAACGCGGCGGAAACGGTGATCGGCACCGACCAGAACACCACGATCAACGCCAGAGGTGGTAATGACCATGTTCAGGGGCGCGAGGCAGATGATACCCTGCGCGGTGCCGGTGGTAGCGATACCATAATCGGGGGCTTGGGCGAAGACCGGCTGTTCGGTGGCAGTGGTGCAGATCTCTTGATAGGCGGCACCACTGATGATGCCTATTCCGGCGGTAGCGATAGCGACATCCTCCACGGCAAGCGTGGGCACGACCTGCTCCATGGCGGATCCGGCGACGATCAACTGCTGGGCGGGGTCGGCCGTGACACGCTGGTCGGCGGCGATGGCAGCGATACGCTGACCGGCGGCTCCGGTGCGGATACTTTTGTCTTCGATCAGGCAGATGCCTATGACGTCAACCGGATCACCGACTTTGGCCGTGGCGCAGATGTGATTGACGTGTCTGGCCTCTGGATCGGCAGTCTCGACCAGCTCGACATCGTCGAAGACAACGGCAGCACCACCATCTCCTATTCCAATTGGTTCGAAGTGGAATTGACCAACTACACCGACACCCTAACGGGAGCGGATTTCATATTCAGTTGAGGCAGCCGGGGACCTGCCTGGAGGTCGAGGTCAGGGGTTTAGCCCCGCCTCGGCCTCAATCTGTTTACGGCTCTTGCGCGCACGCTCGGTAGCCGATTTCAACTGACCACAGGCCGCCAGAATGTCCTCGCCCCGTGGTGTACGGATCGGAGAGGCATAGCCGGCCTGATAAATAATGTTGGCAAAGGCGTGAATCCGGTTGTTTGACGAACGCGTATAGGGCGAACCTGGCCATTCATTGAATGGGATCAGATTGACCTTCGCCGGGATCCCATCAATCAGCTCAACCAGACGATGGGCGTCTTCGTCGCTGTCATTCACGCCGTTCAACATCACATATTCAAAAGTGATCCGCTCCGAATTGGTCAGGCGCGGATAGGCGCGGAGCGCGTCCAGAAGTGTTTCGATATTCCAGCGTTTGTTGATCGGTACCAGTTTGTCGCGCACCTCATCGGTGGTCGCATGAAAGGACACAGCCAGCAGGCAGCCGATTTCCTCGGCCGTGCGCGCGATTTCCGGCACCACACCGGAAGTTGACAGGGTAATGCGACGCCGCGACAGGCTGATCCCCTCGGGGTCCATCGCGATCTTCATCGCGTCGCGCACGTTGTCAAAGTTGTAGAGCGGCTCTCCCATCCCCATCAGCACGATATTCGACAGCAAGCGTGTCTCATCCTTGGGCGCACCGGGAACTGGCCATTCGTCCAGATCGTCACGCGCCATCATGATTTGGCCAACGATCTCGGCCGCCGTCAGGTTACGGACCAGTTTCTGCGTGCCGGTATGGCAGAACGAGCAGGTCAGGGTGCAGCCCACCTGCGAGGAAATACACAGTGTACCGCGCCCTTCCTCAGGGATGTAGACCACCTCGACCTCATGGCCGCCAGCGATACGCACCAGATACTTGCGCGTGCCATCGGTAGAGACCTGTTTGCTCACCACCTCGGGAATCGCGATTTCAAAATGCTCGTCCAGCTGCGCGCGATAAGCCTTTGCGAGATTCGTCATCTCCGCAAAGTCGCGCTTGCCCCATTGATAGATCCACTGCCAGATCTGCCCGACCCGCATTTTGGCCTGCTTTTCCGGCGTACCATGTGCGATCAGTGTTTCCCGCAACTGGTCGCGGGTCAGACCTACTAGATTGATCTTGCCGCCCTCAGGCATCTTGCGAGGCAGGGTCAGGACGTCCTGGGTGATCGGCGCATTGGCGGTCATGGCAAAAAGACTCGGTCTGTTTGGGTGGATGCGGCTCTATATAGGATTCTTGCCAAAGATCAAAAGGAATCCTCCCGATTTTGCTTCGGCACTCTCTTACCGGGCGTAATCCATCAGCGCGTCGACCCGATCCCGTGTCAGGCCAATACGACAGGATAGAACCGCGATACCGGTTCCCGAACCGCCGGCAAAGGTCTCCCCGACAAACGCGCAATGCTCGTCACGGAACGTCTCCCAGGATGCCTGCCCCGCCTCCAGTGCAGGGATTGCGGCAGGTCGTCCGGTGGTATCATCAAGTTCGGCCATCGTATTGCGGGCATAATCAAACGCCTGTGAAAGAGCCATATTGGCGCGGGTTTCATCCGCCTCAAGGCAGCTGCGCAGGTCAACCTGAGAAACAGCACCGCTGCATTCCATTGCAGGATCCGCCAGAACCGGCAACGGCAATGCCAGGGCGAGTGTGACGATGTGGCGCCGCATGATGTGGAACTCCTAGGGTGTCATGACAGATGTTATCGGGCCGGGCAAAACACCTCCGACCCGTTCGACAGCTCAAAACCCGGATGCAGGCCGGGTCTCCTCGCATGTGCGCGACGCTCTGGGGGCGACCGCCGAGCGCAATCAGTTACAGCGTTTTTCGGCGTCCTCGACCGCGGCGGTAAAGCCCAGGAGCGAGAACGTGTCCTTGGTCTGTGTCCCACGTGCTGACCGGGCTGTCAGAACAGCCTGCGCGCCACGTTTCATCGCGGTGATGATCTTGGCGTCATCCGCAGCCGTTGCAGGCCAGGCCCACTCACCCTCTGTGAACAGCTCAAATTCGGTATCGCCCACTGCGAGATTCACGGTTGAGCCCGGCGCAAAGGGATAGCCGCCCGTGAAAGTCACTTGCCCCTTGTCGCCGGTTTCTGGCCGATAGAAAACGAACAGTTGGATCTTGCCACGACGCACGGCTTTCACGCGGCCGTCACGGGTGTTTACGGTCTCTTTCGGAGCGGAGACACCCCAGCATTCCTTGGGACTTTCGCCTTGAAACACGCTCCAGTCGACATTGCTCGCGACGCGATTGTCAGATTCTGCCTGCTGTGCGGATGCGCTGGTGGCCATTGCGGCCAGACACAGGCCCGCGACGCAGCGGACGAGTTTTGATGCCATTTGTCCCAACTCCAAAGACTGTCGTTACCTCAAATAAGCCAGGGTACATGCGGCGTTACCTTCGCCGTCTGGTCCCGATCCCCTCGCTTGTGTACTCATACACACTATCGTAACTATCGCCACGTGTGAAAGCCCGTTTTGGCGGGAAATTGCCAACAGGAAAGGCGTTTTGTGATGACCAAACCCGTACCGATGACTGAAGTGTGGCGCGGTCCGCTCTTGGAAAGCCTGCATCTGGGCCATGCCGTTGTCTGTAACGCCAAGGGAGAGATCGTGCGCAGCTGGGGCGATCCCGACGCGATTATTTACCCGCGCAGTTCCGCCAAGATGATCCAGGCGCTGCCTCTGATCACATCGGGCGCAGCGGCAAAATACGGGCTGACCTCTGAGCAGCTCGCCCTCGCCTGTGCTTCGCACAATGGTGCCGAGATTCACACCAGCCGCGTCAACGCCTGGCTGGATCAGCTGTCCATGACCGATCATGATTTCCGCTGCGGCCCGCAGCTGCCAGACGATATTCCGGCGCGAAACGCGCTGATCAAAACCGATACAAGCCCGTGTCAGGTTCACAATAACTGCTCCGGCAAGCATGCAGGCTTTCTGACGCTGTCCCAGCACCTGGGGGCCGGACCCGAATATGTAGAGATCGACCATCCGGTACAACAGGCCTGCCGCAGCGCCTTTGAGCAGGTGACCGACGAATCCAGCCCTGGCTATGGCATTGACGGGTGTTCAGCGCCGAATTTCGCAACCTCCGTGAAGGGTCTGGCACGGGCGATGGCCTGGTTTGCCTCCGCCTCTGACCGTTCGGACCGCGATGCCGATGCCGCGCAGCAGCTGGTGGCCGCGATGACAGCGCATCCCGAACTGGTCGCTGGCGAAACCCGCGCCTGCACCAACCTTATGCGTGCGATGGGTGGCAAGGTCGCGATCAAAACCGGCGCTGAAGCCGTCTTCATCGCCATCCTGCCCGAACAGAAACTGGGTGTGGCGCTGAAGATCACCGACGGTGCCACCCGCGCCAGCGAATGCGCAATTGCAAGTATTCTGGTGGGGCTGGGCGTTCTGGATGCCGACCATCCGGCAACACTGAAATATCGCAACGCCCCCCTGATCAATCGCCGAGGCATCGACTGTGGTTCGATCCGGCCCTCAGCTGAAATGCAGTTCTGACCAAAGATTGCCCCGGCACGCAGAACGCGGACCGGGGCAATCAAAGGCGTGTTCCAAGACAGCTATATGTGGTCACATTTCGATGATTTCGGCGACCTCAACAGAACCATCACCGCTGGTCACCATCGGGCAGCCATTGGCCATTTTACAGGCGGCATCTATGTCGACCGCTTCGACCACGGAATAGCCGGAGAGCGGATTGGCACCACCGTTGTCCGCGACGCCAGACTTCTGAACCGTCTTTGACATGCCGACAGGATTCCCCGGCACGACAAGCGCGTCTCCCATCCCGCCCATCCAGGTTTTCCAGGCATCCATGACCTTGGCGCCCTCTTCCGGTGTCTCCGGTGTCTTGCCGCCGTGATATGCAAAAATGAACTGTGGCATTGGGTACTCCTCCCCTGTTTAGGTCTTCGTTAAAACAGCTTCTCATTGTCGCAAGCCCGCAATCACGGGAGCTTGGACACCAGTTTTCGCAGAGACGATTCCCATCCGACCCGGTGGTTTTCGGCCATCTCCGAGTTGTCCAGATCCCGATGATCAACAATCAGCCGAGCACCCGTCTCAATAGCTTCAACGGTGAGGGTGACATGGCTTTCGTGCCCGCGCGCGCCTGCTTCGTCGTGCCACGCCCAGGTAAATCCGATCGACTGCGGCGGACGCACATGGGTGACCACACCTGAGACATGATAACGGTCTCCATCGGCATTCATCATGACCGTGGACCACGGCCCCTCCTGATGGAAATTCAGCGTATGCTCAGGCACGGTCAGCCCCTCTGGTCCCCACCATTGCAGGAGCTTCTCGGTATCGCTGATCCAGGCAAACAGCCGGTCCGGCGACACCTGGAATTCGCGTTCCAAGCGCAAATCCGTCATTCCATTTCCTCCCTTAGTGCTGCTTCCAGCCGATCGAGGCTGCTTTGCCAGAACGATTGCCGCGACAGGGTCCAGTCTGCGATCAGCTTCAGTCCCTCAGGCCGCGCTGAATACAATCGGCGTGTCCCATCGGCGCGCTGCGCCACCAATCCAGCCTCACGCAATACCTTGAGATGGCGCGAGATCGCCGGCGCAGTGATGCCCGATCCCCGCACCAGATCACCGGCTGGCAGTTCTCCGTGTTCCATCAGCTGTTCGATGATGGCCATACGCGTGCCGTCAGAGAGGGCGGAGAATGATTTGAGTAATGGAGTCATACCCAATATTAACACATGAGTTAATTAATGGATAGGTTAAATTCTATCGCAGCAGTGTTGTGATCCGTCTTGCCGCGTTGACGCCGACGTTCAGAAGATCACAGCATGTCCCACAGCAGCCGCAGCGCCAGAACAACTGAGATCAGAACCAGCAATGGCTTGATCATGCGAGCGCCCTGCTTCTGCGCCAACCCGGCACCGACCCGGGCACCGGCGATCTGCGCGATACCCATCGCCAAGCCAACGCCCCACCATGGCGTCGCAACAAAAGCAAAGGCCAGCAGTGCTCCGGCATTGGACGCGAAATTCAATAGTTTCGTATGTGCCGTCGCACGCAGGATGCCAAGCCCGGCCAGAGACACAAAACCAAGCATGTAGAAGCTGCCAGCACCCGGCCCCAGCAATCCGTCGTAGAAACCGCAGAGCGGCACGATGGTGGCAGCAAATATCGCTGGCGACAGGCGCCGCGCCCGATCGCTGTCATCAAGCCCCTTCTTGGTGGCAAAGAACACGGCAATTCCGATCAGCAACAGCGGCAGGATCCACCGGATCCACGTCGTCGGCAGCACCGAAATCAACAGCGCGCCGCAGATTGACGCAATACCTGCAATCAGCGCAGATCCAGCCTGCCCGCGCAAATCGACGTGACCGCCGCGCGCATAGCTGAGGGCAGCGGTGGCCGCCCCGAACAATCCCTGAATCTTGTTGGTGGCAAGGGCGGTGATTGGGTTGGCCCCAGCCAAGAGCAAAACTGGCACCGTGATCAACCCGCCGCCACCGGCTATGGCATCAATGAACCCAGCCGCAAACCCTGCTGCCAGCAACAGCAGCAGGACTTCAAACCCTACCTCGAACATAATGTCAGCCTTTGAAATCGCTCAGGGCATAGCCCTGAATATAAAGAAGCGCCGTCAGGTCACCGTGGTTGATACGAATGTCGCATTCTGCGGCAACCGATGGTTTGGCATGGAGTGCTACACCGGCCCCGGCACGCCCCAACATGCCAAGATCATTCGCACCATCGCCAACCGCCATGACATCCGCCTCGGTCAATCCCAGACGCGCAGTGATTTGCTCTAGCGCGTCGACCTTGGCCGCCCGCCCCAGGATCGGCAGACCGACCTCACCGCTGAGGACGCCATCCGCCACAAGCAGCGTGTTTGCCCGGTTCTCATCAAACCCCAACCGATCCGAAACGCATTCGGTAAAGGCGGTAAAACCACCAGACACCAGGGCGGCATAGGCTCCATCGGCCTTCATCGTTGCCAGCAGCGTGGGGCCGCCCGGCATCAGCGTGATACGGCGATCCAGAACCTGATCAATCACCGCGACGGGCAAACCTTTCAGCAGCGCGACACGCTCCCGCAGGGCACCGTCGAAATCCAGCTCACCGTTCATGGCCCGCGCCGTGATCTCCTTCACCTGCGCACCCACACCGGCCTCTTCGGCCAGTTCGTCAATGCACTCCTGCTGGATCATGGTGGAGTCCATATCCGCCAGCAGCATCTTCTTCCGGCGCCCCGCTGTCGGCTGGATCACCAGATCCACGCCGAGATCCTGCAGATCCGCCCAAACGTCCCAGTGATTATCCGGCCGCATCTGCAGAGAGAATTCAGCCGCAATATCCGGTGCCAGCCACTGCACATCACCTCCCCCCCAGGCATTGCGCAGCGATTCGGTCAGCGCGGGTGCAAGGCAGGGGGTTTGCGGATTGCAAAGCAGGGTGGCGACAAACATGGCAAGCTCCATCGGGCAAGGATGCGCCCGTCATACGCCCGCAAGCCATCCATCGCCAAGCCCCCGATTCCACCCTGCCCTCACAACTGTGCCGCAGGTGTCTCACATTGCCATCGCCCGCCGCCCAGCGTGCCATCTGTTTCCGAAAGGCGTCAGAATGCGTCGCTATTGATTCCGATATAGCCGCTATTTGTCATTTTCCCTGTTGCCCAGCCGGATTTCAGCCAGTAGCCCTATCAGCGGGACACCTCTCCCCAACGAGAGGCGCTTATCTGGAAGGATAGCATTATGGCTATTGAAGAACCGGCGTTGCACGCAACCGTGCACGAACCTACCGCGCGACCTGCCAATCCGCGTTTCTCCTCCGGCCCCTGTGCCAAACCCCCCGCATTTGATCTGACCAAGCTTGCTGGCGCTCCTCTGGGACGCAGCCACCGTGCCGCTGTCGGCAAGGACAAGCTGCTGGCCGCGATCGAAGGCACGCGCGAAATTCTCGGCGTACCGGCGGACTATAAGATCGGGATCGTTCCTGCCTCCGACACCGGTGCGGTCGAGATGGCAATGTGGAACCTGCTGGGTGCCCGCGGAACCGAAATGCTGGCCTGGGAGAGCTTTGGCGCAGGATGGGTGACCGATGTGGTGAAACAGCTGAAGCTGGACGCCACCGTCAAGACCGCTGACTATGGTGAGCTGGTTGATCTGGCCACAGTCGATTTCACCAAGGACGTCGTTTTCACCTGGAATGGCACCACCTCCGGTGTGCGCGTCCCGAACGGCGACTGGATCCCCGCTGATCGCGAGGGCCTCACAATCTGTGACGCCACCTCCGCCGCCTTCGCGCAGGATCTGCCTTGGGACAAACTGGATGTGACAACCTTCTCCTGGCAGAAGGTGCTGGGCGGCGAAGCGGCGCACGGCATGATCATCCTCAGCCCCCGCGCGGTTGAACGACAGGAAAGCTACACTCCCGCCTGGCCTCTGCCGAAGATTTTCCGCCTGACCAAGGGCGGCAAGCTGATTGACGGTATTTTCAAAGGCGCGACCATCAACACTCCCTCGATGCTCGCCGTTGAGGATTATCTTCTCGCGCTGGACTGGGCGCGGTCCGTCGGCGGCCTTGACGGGCTAAAGGCCCGCGCCAACGCCAATGCACAGGCAATCTTCAACTTCTGCGCCGCCAAGCCATGGCTTGCGAATCTGGCAGCCGACCCTGCCACCCGCTCCAATACATCGGTTTGCCTGAAGTTCACCGATGCGCGCATTGCAGATGGTGCTGCCTTCGCCAAGGCTGTTGCCAAACGTCTCGAAGCCGAAGATGTCGCCCTGGACATCGGCGCCTATCGGGATGCCCCTGCCGGTCTGCGCATCTGGTGCGGCGGCACCGTCGAAACCTCTGATATCGAGGCCATGCTGCCCTGGCTTGAATGGGCGTTTGAGGCTGAAATCGCGGCTCAATCCGCCTCAGCCTGACCCCCAAGCGCCTGCCCTGCACCAGCTGGGCAGGCATCAGACGACTTGCCGCCGACACAGGCGTTTCACCCAGACATTCGGCCCGACCGGCCCCCGCATGAAGGACCCCACTCATGGCTCCCAAAGTTCTCATCTCCGACAAACTCTCTGAAGCTGCTGTTCAGATCTTTCGTGATCGCGGCATCGATGTTGATTTCCAGCCGGACATTGGCAAAGACAAGGACAAGCTGGCCGCGATC
The DNA here is from genome assembly GCF_048056915.1 of Phaeobacter sp. JH20_02. NCBI lineage: Bacteria > Pseudomonadati > Pseudomonadota > Alphaproteobacteria > Rhodobacterales > Roseobacteraceae > Phaeobacter > Phaeobacter sp. JH20_02. Next base: position 50,274 of record NZ_JAYMVP010000009.1, read on the forward strand.
ATCGGCGATTACGACGGTCTCGCGATCCGCTCCGCGACGAAAGTTACCCAGAAAATCCTCGACAATGCCACCAATCTCAAGGTGATCGCACGCGCTGGCATCGGGACGGACAATATTGACAAGGATGCCGCCTCTCAGAAGGGCGTGATCGTGATGAACACGCCCTTTGGCAACATGATCACCACCGCGGAGCACGCCATCGCCATGATGTTCGCCGTCGCCCGACAGATCCCCGAGGCCTCGGCCTCCACCCATGCCGGCAAATGGGAAAAATCCAAATTCATGGGCGTTGAGCTGACCAACAAAACGCTCGGCGTGATCGGGGCCGGCAACATTGGCGGTATCGTCTGCGACCGCGCCCGCGGCCTGAAGATGAAAGTGGTCGCCTATGATCCGTTTCTCAGCCAGGAGAAAGCTGACAAGATGGGTGTTGAGAAGGTTGACCTGGACGAGCTGCTCGCCCGCGCCGATTTCATCACCCTGCACGTGCCGCTGACCGACCAGACCCGGAATATCCTGTCCAAGGAGAACCTGGCCAAAACCAAGAAAGGCGTGCGTATCATCAACTGCGCCCGTGGCGGTCTGGTGGATGAAGCGGCGCTGGCGGAGCTGCTGACCTCAGGCCATGTCGCCGGTGCTGCTTTTGATGTCTTCTCCGAAGAACCGGCCATGACCAACCCGTTGTTTGGCCTTCCAAATGTAGTCTGCACCCCCCATCTCGGTGCAGCCACCAGCGAAGCCCAGGAAAACGTTGCCCTTCAGGTTGCCGAGCAGATGTCGAATTACCTGCTCGACGGCGCGGTTGAGAACGCATTGAACATGCCTTCGATGACCGCCAAGGAGGCGCGCGTGATGGGCCCATGGGTGGCGCTTTCCGGGCATCTCGGTGGCTTCATCGGTCAGATGACGGATGAACCCATTCAGGCCATCAACATCCTCTATGATGGCGTGGCCGCCGAGATGAACCTTGCGGCACTGAACTGCTCGGTGGTCGCGGGCATCATGAAGAAGCTCAATCCCGATGTGAACATGGTCTCCGCGCCCGTGGTGGCCCGCGAACGTGGCATTCAGATTTCCACCACCAATCAGGACAAATCCGGCGCCTTCGACGGCTATATCAAGGTCACGGTTGTGACCAGCAAGCGTGAGCGTTCAGTGGCCGGGACGGTGTTCTCGGATGGCAAACCTCGTTTCATCCAGATCAAGGGCATCAATATCGACGCAGAGGTGGGCGCGCATATGCTCTATACCACCAACGAGGATGTGCCCGGGATCATCGGTACCCTCGGTCGCATTCTGGGCGATATGGGCGTGAATATCGCCAACTTCACGCTTGGCCGTTCGCAGGCCGGCGGTGAGGCGATCGCACTGCTCTACGTTGATGAACCGGTACCGGCTGCGGCTCGCGCGGCCTTGGCGGAAACCGAGTTTTTCAACCAGATCAAGCCGCTGCAGTTTGATGTCAGCTGATCCCTAGCCTATCAGAGATTTCAATGAATGCGCCGCCGAGCTATGAAGGCGGCGCATTTCTCGTTTGGCACCATGAATATCCCGCAGGAGAGTCCCATGACCGCCCCAATATATGCAATCGGCGATATCCACGGCCAGCTTGGGATGCTGGAAGAGGCTCTGGACCTGATCGAGGCAGATGGCGGGCGCGATGCGTCGGTGGTCTTCCTGGGCGACTTCATTGATCGCGGCCCCGACAGCCGGGGGGTGATCGATCACCTGATCACCGGGCAAAAGGACGGTCGCAACTGGATAACCCTATTGGGCAATCACGACCGCATGTTCGCCTGGTTCATGGAGGATACGCCGCGCCACGACCCGCATATGCTGGTGGGCTATCACTGGTTGCACGACCGTATCGGTGGTCTCGAAACGCTCGAAAGCTACGGAGTGACCTTCCCAGAGCGAACCCGTCTTGCCGACGTCCATGCCGAGGCGAGAGCCGCGGTCCCCGACAGCCATGTCGCCTTTCTGAAACGTTTGACGACCATGCATCAAACCAGCGATCTCGCTTTCGTCCACGCAGGAATCCGGCCTGGCGTTGTGCTGGAAAACCAGATCGAAAATGATCTGGTCTGGATACGCCAGTCCTTTCATCAGGAACGCGCCCCCCACCCCAAGCTTATCGTTCACGGTCACACTCCGGTGGAGCGCGCTACACATTATGGCAATCGTGTGAACCTCGACAGCGGCGCCGGTTTCGGCAAACCGCTCAGCACAGCCGTTTTCGAATCCGGCCTGGTCTGGTTGCTCACCAGCAAAGGCCGACAGGCCCTCACCCCATAAGCCCATCTTCTGGCTTCAAATATCCTGGGGGTGAGCGCCAGGGGCGCGAGGGGGCAAAGCCCCCTCTTCCCGACATCACGTCCAGTCCAGCACCACCTTGCCGCTGGAGCCGGATTTCATCGCCGCAAAGCCGTCGGCGAAATCATCGACGCTGAACCGGTGGGTGATGACCCGGCTCACATCCAGCCCGTTCTGTAGCATTGCGATCATCTTGTACCAGGTCTCGAACATCTCGCGCCCGTAGACGCCTTTGATGGTGATCGCCTTGAACACGATCCGTGACCAGTCGACCGGCGATTTGCCCGGCGGAATGCCCAGGAGTGCAATCTTGCCGCCCATTACCAGCGCCTCCACCATCTGGTCGAGTGCCGCCTGGCTGCCGGACATCTCCAGCCCAACGTCGAACCCCTGTTTCAACCCCAGCTCCCGCACCACGTCGTGCAGGTCTTCCTGTGCCACGTTCACCGCGCGCACGGTCGGCACCACATGTTCTGCCAGCGCCAGCCGGTCCGGGTTGATATCGGTGATCACCACATGCCGCGCGCCGGCATGTTTCGCCACCGCCGCCGCCATGATGCCGATGGGGCCCGCACCGGTAATCAGCACATCCTCCCCCAAGAGGTCAAAGCTCAGCGCGGTATGCACCGCATTCCCGAGCGGATCGAGAATGGCGCCGATCTCATCCGGGATGTCCTCCGGCAGCGGCACCACGTTAAAGGCCGGCAGCTTCAGATACTGGGCAAAGGCCCCCTGTTCATTCACCCCGATGCCGCGGGTGCCCGGGTCCAGGTGAAACTTGCCGGCCCGGCTCTGGCGCGAGTCGGTCTTGATCAGATGTCCCTCTCCGGAGCAGCGCTGCCCCACCGTCAGATCGGTGACATTGCGGCCGATCGCGACAATCTCGCCCGCGAACTCATGGCCGGTGATCATCGGCACCGGCACGGTGTGCGCGGCCCATTCATCCCAGTTCCAGATGTGGATGTCGGTGCCGCAGATGCCGGTTTTCTTCACCTTGATCAGCACCTCGTCCGGGCCGATCTCGGGCACCGGCGCCTGCACCATCCACAGACCCTCCTGCGGATGGCTCTTTTCCAGCGCCTTCATCGTGTTCGGACGGCTCATGACAGGATCCCCAATTCCTTGCCCACCTTGCCAAAGGCGGCCAATGCACGGTCCAGCTCATCCCGTGTCAGCGCCGCATTCATCTGAGTGCGGATCCGCGCCTGGCCGCGCGGCACCACAGGGAAGAAGAAGCCGGAGACATAGACGCCCTCGTCGAACAGACGCGCCGCCATGTCCTGCGCCAGCTGCGCCTCGCCCAGCATCACCGGGATGATCGGATGCTCACCCGGCAGCAGATCAAAGCCCAGTTTCTCCAGCCCCGCGCGCCAGTATTTCGCATTCTCGAACAGCTGCGCCCGCAGCCCTTCACCTTCCTCCACCAGCCGGATCGCTTCCAGCCCGGCAGCAACAATTGATGGTGGCAGCGAATTGGAGAACAGATAGGGCCGCGCCCGCTGCCGCAGCAGGTCGATCACTGGCTGCGGCCCGGCGATGTAACCGCCGATGGCCCCCCCAAGTGCTTTGCCCAATGTCCCGGTGACGATATCCACGTCCACTCCGAAATGCTCCGGCGTGCCGGCGCCTGTTGCGCCCATAAAGCCGGTGGCATGGCAGTCATCGACCATCACGATGGCATCGTATTTGTCCGCCAGCGCCCGGATCTCCGGCAGCTTCGCCAGATAACCGTCCATTGAGAACACGCCGTCGGTGGCGATCATGATATGCCGCGCGCCGTCCTCCCGGGCCTGTTTCAGCCAGGCCTCCAGATCGTTCATATCGCTGTTCAGGTAGCGGTAGCGCTTGGCCTTGCACAGCCGGATACCGTCGATGATCGAGGCATGGTTCAGGCTGTCGGAAATGATCGCATCCTCCGGCCCCAAGAGCGGCTCGAACAGCCCGCCATTGGCGTCGAAACAGGCAGCAAACAGGATTGCATCATCTTTCCCGAGGAACTTCGCCAGCCGCTGCTCCAGCTCCCGGTGAATGTCCTGAGTGCCGCAGATGAAGCGGACAGAAGCCATCCCGAAGCCTTTGTCATCCATTACGCCGCGCGCAGCAGCGATGAGGTCGGGGTGATCTGCAAGGCCAAGGTAATTGTTGGCACACAGGTTGATGACCGCCGCATCCCCAACCCTGATCTCGCCCCCCTGAGGGGAGGTGATCATTCGTTCCCGCTTGTAAAGACCATCAGCTTTGATCTCTTCCAGGGTCTTGGAGATGTCGGTCAGAAAATCAGTAGACATGCGGAAACTCCTTCTCGTTCGAGTCGGAGTTCTAGCATAGCGGATAAATTTCCGAAATAGGGGATTTCAAGATAGTGGACAAAAATCCGTCAAAATGGAAGGCACGCCTATTCTGGCCAATCACGCATTCTTCACGATCAGAAACAGACGTGCCGGACCGTCCTGTGCAGCGATGGAATGCGTCACATCTGCAGCATAGCGGGCGGTATCCCCTGCGTGCAGCCGTTCGGTCGCACTGCCCGAACAGAGCGCAACAGTCCCGTCGAGAACCGTCAGGTGTTCGACCGTTCCGCGCCCATGAGGCTGGCTGTTCAATGCGCCCCCTTCTTTGAGCCGGATATCGTAGACCTCGTGGCCGCCGGCGTCTTCAGGTGGAGAAAGAATGCGGATCAGACAGCCCTCCCCCATGTTTTCAATGGAGGGGACATCGCCATCGCGCAGGACTTCGATCCGGTCCTGTGCCTCTTGACTGTCCAGCAGCCCCGCAAAATCCACCTGTAACGCACGCGTCAGGTTCCACAGGGTCGCAATCGTTGGTGAGCTCTCGCCGCGTTCAATCTGGCTCACCATGGAGCGGCTGACACCGGAGAGATTGGCCACAGCCTCCAGGCTGAGGCCCTGGGCACGACGCGCCTCTTTCAGGCGGGCGGGCAGAAGCGTCAGGATATCGTCTACATTTTCCGTCATGGCGGAATCTCTGCGCCTTTGAAATCCATTTGTCAAACAGGAGCGGCATCAGGGCTAAACTATTATGACGGCACGTTTCGCAGGACAGGCCATGCTGCATCTGCATAATCAGCGCGAAACTCATGAGGAGAGAGACCATGACCGATATCGTGATCCTGGATGGCGCCCGTACCGCCATCGGCACCTTTGGTGGATCGCTGGCGGGCACCACCCCAATTGATCTGGCAACCGTGGCATCCAAAGCCGCTATGGAACGTTCCGGCGTTGAGCCGGGGCAGATCGGCAATGTGGTCTTTGGCCATGTGATCAATACCGAACCGCGCGACATGTACCTGAGTCGTGTCGCTGCGATGCAGGCCGGCATTCCGAACGGTACGCCTGCGATGAACGTGAACCGCCTCTGCGGCTCAGGTGCACAGGCGATTGTCTCCGGCATCCAGTCGCTGATGCTGGGCGACGCGGAATTTGCCCTCACCGGTGGCGCCGAAAACATGTCACGCAGCCCCTTCATCGTACCAAGCGCCCGCTGGGGGCAGAAAATGGGCGATGCCCGCGCGCTCGACATGATGCTGGGCGCCTTGAACTGCCCCTTTGGGACCGGTCACATGGGGGTGACCGCAGAAAACGTCGCGGATGAGCATGACATCACGCGCGCCCAGATGGATGAATTTGCGCTGACCAGCCAGACCCGCGCCGCTGCGGCAATCGAGGCCGGGCATTTTGCCAGCCAGATCACGCCGGTCGAGGTCAAGGTGAAGCGTGACATGGTGACCTTTGAGGTGGATGAACACCCCAAGGCCAGCACAATGGAAACACTTGGCGGCCTGAAACCGGTGTTCAAGAAGGACGGCCGTGTCACTGCTGGCAACGCAAGCGGCATCAACGATGGTGCCGCCGCAATCGTCATGGCCACAGCTGAGGCTGCCCAGAAAGCTGGCCTGAAGCCCAAGGCCCGTATTCTGGGCTACGCCCATGCGGGTGTCCGCCCTGAAGTAATGGGAATCGGTCCGGTGCCTGCTGTGCAGAACCTGCTGAAGAAAACCGGGCTCTCCGCCAGCGACTTTGACGTGATCGAATCGAACGAAGCCTTTGCCGCGCAGGCGCTGGCCGTGAACAAGGAATTGGGACTGGATCCGGCCAAGGTAAACCCGAATGGCGGCGCGATTGCGCTTGGCCATCCGGTGGGCGCAACTGGCGCGATCATCACGCTGAAGACACTTTACGAGCTGGAGCGGATCGGCGGCTCCAAGGGGCTCATCACCATGTGCATTGGTGGCGGCCAAGGTATCGCCCTCGCAATCGAACGCCTCTGATCCCCGCATCCGCTGAAACGCAAAAAGGCCCCGGTTCTCACCGGGGCCTTTTTGTTGGATGACGCGGATATTAGCTCGGGCTCATACCGCGCAGACGCTCCGACCGGCGACGCAGCATCTCGACCACCGTCAGCAGGCAGATCGACACCACGACCAGAATGGTCGCAACCGCCAGAATGGTCGGCGAAATCTGTTCGCGCAGGCCGGTGAACATCTGCCAGGGCAGGGTTTTCTGCCCGGCAGACCCGACAAAGAGCACAACGACAACTTCATCAAAGGAGGTGATGAAGGCAAACAGACCACCAGAAATCACGCCGGGCAGGATCAGCGGCATCTGCACGCGGAAGAAGGTGGTGACCGGACCGGCCCCCATATTTGCAGCCGCACGCGTCAGAGACCGGTCGAAACCAACCAGAGTGGCGGTCACGGTAATGATCACAAACGGAATACCAAGGGCTGCATGCGCCAGGACCACACCGAAGTATGTCCCCTGCAGACCAATCCGGCTGTAGAAAAAATACATCCCGGCAGCCGAGATGATCAGCGGCACGATCATCGGCGAAATCAGGATCGCCATAATGGCTCGACGGAAGGGCACATGCGGCTGGCTGAGGCCAATGGCGGCCAGCGTACCGAAACCCACCGACAGAATGGTCGCCATCGGCGCGATCTTGATGGAGTTCCACATCGCCTGCTGCCAGTCGGCATTGGTGAAGAAGTCACGATAGTGCTTCAGCGAATAGCCTTCGGGATCGAATTGCAGCATCTCCGGCGTGAAGGTGAAGAAATCCTGAGCGTTGAACGACAGTGGCATCACCACAAGGATCGGCGTGATCAGAAAAACGAAGACCGCCCCGCAGATCACCCGAAACGTATAGTGCCAAAGCACCTGGCCAGGTGTGAGATATGGCGCCAGATGCACACGGTAGCGTGACGTCGAGAGCCAGAAGATGAACCAGCCGACAAAGGCACCGAACAGTATACCGATGACGGCCGAGGGCAGCCCGCCCATTACAAAGCCTGCGATGGCAAAGGCTGCGATCAGGATCCATCGGATCAGCCGCTCCTGATCGCGAAGCCCCGCCAAGACAAAGCCCAGCCCGCCAACAAGAGCAGCGCCGATCAGTACCCCCAGAAGGCCAGAGCCCTGCGCAGTGCCGACAAACAGGCCGAAGAAGGCGCCGGCCGCCGCAGCGACCATCGCCACGAAACCAGGAGTTTGGTTTTCAACAGGTGTCAAAGCCATGTGTCTTATCCCAGTTTCACGTTGTCGATACCGACAATCTTGTCATAGGCCCAGTAGAGCGCGAGCACGACGACCAGCAGAATAGTGCCAAGCGCGGCCGCAAGGCCCCAGTTGAGCGACTGCGAGATGTGGAAGGCGATCCGGTTCGAGATGAAGACACCTTTGGTGCCGCCGACCAGCTCCGGCGTGATGTAGTAGCCAATCGCCAGAATGAAGACGAGGATCGAACCCGCACCGATACCTGGCACAGACTGCGGGAAGTAGACCCGCCAGAACGCCGTCCAGTTGGTGGCGCCAAGAGACTTGGCAGCGCGCAGATAGGACGGATTGATCGTCTGCATCACCGAATACATCGGCAGGATCATGAACGGCAGCAGAATGTGGGTCATCGCCACGATCGTGCCGAACTGGTTATTGATCATCACAAGGCGCGCATCATCTGCGACCAGTCCCAGCCAGACCAGCGTGTCATTGATGACGCCCTGCTGCTGCAGCATGACCTTCCAGGCCGATGTTCGTACCAGAAGCGACGTCCAGAACGGCAGCAACACCAGGATCATCAGCAGGTTTGCGGATCTGGACGGCAAATTCGCCAGGATCCAGGCCACCGGATATCCAAGTATGATGCAGCTCACCGTAATCGCCAACGACATGATCAGTGTCCGCAGGAACAATGTTCCATAGATCCGCTCGTTCTCGGGTCGCAGCTCTGCCCCTTCTGCGCCTTTCTGGAAATCGGCCGCATTCAGAAAATAACCGTTGGTGTAGGCCCCAGAGTAGGTCTGGATAGTGCGCCAGACCTCCGGGTCGGTCCAGTCCTTGTCAATCTTGAAGAACTGCTCCTTGAACGGACCATCCTGAGCCAGATCCCAACGCTTGACCTTGCGCCCGGCCTTGCGGAACAGCGAGGAAATGCCGGGGTTTTCGTAGTTCAGGCGCGAGCCGACGCGCGTATGGGTCTTCTCTTCGGCGGCGACCTGAAGGTCGGCAGCCAATGCGGCAAACACGGCCTCATCCGGGGCCTGCCCGGAGTTTGCATCCCAATCCTGAAGCGCGACAACGGTCTTGGGCAGGGTGTCAGAGACGATCCTATTCTCAACCGAGCGGAACAGCATGTCGGCAATCGGGAGAATGAAGGTCAGAAGAACAAACAGCAGAAGCGGCGCGATCAGCATCAGGGCGCGAATTTTCTGCATCCGGAGAGCTCGGGCCAGGCTACGCTTCAGCGGCGTGCCATCGGCGGCCAAGACCGGTCCGGTGTGGGTGGTATCGCTCATGGGTAGGAGCCCCCGTCGGAATTTTTTGTTGGTGGAGAAAGGGCTGCGCGCCAGGCACACAGCCCCTTCCCGATAATGTCAGTATCTGTTCGCGGACAGATTACTTGGCGAGCCACGCCTGGAATTTAGCGTCCAGATCGTCGCGGTTGTCTGCCCACCATTCGTAGTCATAGACATGAACGTTGCCGGAGTTCGCCGGATCGGTCGGCATATGCGGTGCCATGTCGATACCCAGAATGGCGTGTTTGCCAACCAGCGGCGCAGAGGAGGCGCGCGCCGGACCATAGGAGATGAACTTGGCCTGATCTGCCAGACGCTGGGTGTCGGTTGCGAACTTCAGGAAGTCCATCACGCGAGCCTTGCGGTCTTCGGGCAGGTCAGCCGGAACGATCCAGCCATCCAGGTCGAAAGACTGCATATCCCAGAGCATTTCGATCGGCTGGTTCTGCTCAGCAATTGCCGAGAACAGACGACCGTTAAAGGTCGAGCCCAACACCACTTCGCCATCTGCCAGAAGCTGCGGCGTTTCCGCACCAGCAGTCCACCAGACGACCTGATCCTTGATTGTGTCGAGCTTGGCCAGGGCACGCTCCACACCTTCGTCGGTGCTCAGCACGTCGTAGATCTCATCCTTGGCAACGCCGTCGCAGTAGAGGGCCCACTCGACGTTGTCGATCGGACGCTTCTGAAGGGCGCGCTTGCCCGGATATTTCGCAGTGTCGAAGACATCGCAGATGGAGCTCGGCGGCGTGTCACCAACCTTGTCCATGCGGTACCCGAAGGTGGTCGAATACACGATCTGCGGCACGAAGCAGTCGCTGACGATCAGATCGCCGAAGTCTTCGGTTGCGGGTGTGCCATCGGGCGCCGCAGCCAAATCTTCGTCGTGGTTCAGCTCGGCGGCGAGACCTTCGTCACACATACGCATCGCATCAGAAGCAACAACGTCGACCAGATCCCAGGTGACATTGCCCGCTTCGGTCATGGCGCGCATTTTTGCGGTCGCCTCGGCCGAGCTTTCATCCCAGATCACTTTCAGATCGGGGTGCATTTCCTGATAAGGAACCACATAGGCCTTCAGCTGGCTTTCCTGATAGGCGCCGCCCCAGGACACGATGGTCATCTCGTTGGCCATATCAGCAGCCATCGCCATCGGCGCACACAGTGCCGTGGTGGCTGCCAGGGCAGTCAGTTTGGTGAGTTTCATAGACACTCTACTCCTTGTTGAAATCGTTATTTATCTGGATTGTCCGCCGGTCGTTCGCTGCCGGAGGTTCGGGCGCGCGCGGACGTCAGGCGTCCAGCGCGCGGCAATCTTCAGGCAACCAGCCGATTTCGATCTGCTGGCCGGGCTTCAACCGTACCTGATCGGGTGCGTTGCGGGTCTTGATGATGAACTCATCATTTCCGGCGACGCGCAGACGGGTGCGGAAGATGTCGCCCATGTAGATAAACTCAAGCACTTCAGCCTTGAGCGTATGGGCGCCTTCCTGCATCCGGTCCTTGTTGTATTCAACACGTTCGGGCCGGATCGACACGCGGGTCCGCTCACCGGGTTTGGAAACGTTGATCGGCTTGCAGTCAATCAATTCGCCATCGTCCAGTTGTACCAGCGCGATGCCATTGTTGACCTCTTTGACCGTGCCTTCCAGCGTGTTGTTCTCACCAATGAACTGGGCAACGAAACTGTTGGACGGCTCTTCGTACAGCTCATCCGGCGGCGCCAGCTGCTGAATACGACCATCGTTGAACACTGCCACGCGATCCGACATGGTCAGCGCTTCGGTCTGGTCGTGGGTCACATAAACAGTGGTGATGCCCAGCTGATGTGCAAGATGGGTGATCTCGAACTGCATCTTCTCGCGCAGCTGCTTGTCCAGCGCGCCCAGAGGTTCGTCCATCAGCACCAGTTCGGGTTCAAACACCAGCGCACGCGCCAAGGCAACACGCTGCTGCTGACCACCAGACAATTGGGCCGGACGGCGACCGCCAAAGGCGCCCATCTCGACCATGTCAAGCGCGCGCTTCACCTTCTGCTCACGCTCGGACTTGCCCATGTTGCGGACTTCCAGCGGGAAGCTCAGATTTTCGGCAATGGTCATGTGAGGGAAAAGCGCGTAGTTCTGGAATACCATTCCGATGCCGCGTTTATGAGGCGGAATATTGTTGATCGAGACGCCGCCAAGCCGAATATCACCATGGGTCGCTGTCTCAAAACCCGCCAACATCATCAGGCAGGTCGTTTTGCCCGAACCGGACGGGCCCAACATGGTCAGAAATTCGCCTTTCGGCATGGTGAGGTTCAGATCTTTGACAACGAGGTTCTCGCCGTCATAACTCTTCTGCACGCGTTCGAATTCAACGAACGCGCTCGTGTTTGACGCATCAGCCAAGTGAGGCTCCCTGGTTTGGTTCGGCAGATTAGCTCTGCACTTCTGTCGTGATGTAAGCACACACGAGTGTTGGTGTGCAACCGGATCGTCCGGATCATCTCTGTAGTTTACCTTAGGGCCGATAACGCCGACAACGGTACGTATTGCGACGAACAAGGTTCGAAAAGCGACAGGATTTCGATTGCCAATCAGATAAAAACTCTATGTGTACACGCCTTGATTGATCGCAAACGCCCGTTACCGGAAACACTCAAATAACCGAATTTGACCGAGCAGCTTTAACCGAGCCACAAAGATTCGCGGAAATAGCAAAGGCGCCGACTCCCGACAGGAACCGACGCCTTGGTCAAACAGCTTCATCCCGCGTCACGCGCTGTGCAGCAAGTCTCGCTCTTTCAGCGCTGCATAACATTCATCGAGCGACTGGCGCGCCCGCGCGATGAGCGTATCAATCTCTTCGGGTGTGATGATCAGCGGCGGCGAGATGATCATCCGATCACCAACGTGGCGCATCACCAGATTATTGGCAAAGCACCGCTCCCGGCAGATGTAGCCGACAGTTCCGGTTTCAGCGGCAAAGGCCGCGCGCGTCGCCTTGTTCGGGGTCAGTGCAATCGATCCCATCATGCCGACAATCTTGGCCTCGCCCACCAGCGGGTGATCGACGAGCGCCTCCCATTGCTCCTTGAGATAAGGCGCCACAACATCACGCACATTGTCGATGATGTTCTCCTCCTCGAGAATGCGCAGGTTCTCCAGCGCCACCGCGGCGGCAACCGGATGGCCCGAATAGGTGTAGCCGTGATTGAATTCACCGGATCCAATCACCGCTGCAATCTCGTCGCTGACAATAGATCCGCCAATCGGCGCATAGCCGGACGATAGCCCCTTGGCGATGGTCATGATATCGGGGCGAATGCCCATGGTCTGGCTTCCGAACCAATTGCCGGTACGCCCGAAGCCGCAGATCACCTCATCAGCGATCAGCAGGATTTCATATTTGTCGCAGATCCGCTGGATCTCGGGCCAGTAGGTTGCAGGCGGAACAATGACACCGCCGGCGCCCTGAACCGGTTCGGCGATAAAGGCCGCGACCCGGTCTTCGCCCAACTCAAGAATCGCCTGCTCCAGCTCCTGAGCGCGCGAGAGACCAAACTCCCCTACCGCCATATCGCCGCCTTCGGCCCACCAGTTGGGCTGATTGATATGATGGATATCCGGGATCGGCAGGCCGCCCTGTTCGTGCATCGCAGTCATACCGCCCAGGCTGCCGCTGCCAACGGACGAGCCATGATACCCGTTCTTGCGGCTGATGATCACCGATTTTGTCGGCTTGCCCTTCATCGCCCAATAATGGCGGACCATGCGAATATTGGTGTCATTGGCTTCTGAACCAGACCCGGCGAAGAACACATGGTTCAGCCCCTCGGGCGCCAGTTCGGCGATTTTCGCCGCCAGCGCGATCGCGGGCGTGTGTGTGGTCTGAAAGAATGTGTTGTAGTACGGCAGCTCGCGCATCTGGCGGGCGGCAACATCTGCCAACTCGTCCCGCCCATAGCCAATGTTGACACACCACAGGCCGGCCATGGCATCCAGTATCTGGTTGCCCTCGCTGTCTGTCAGCGTGACGCCGCTGGCGCGCGTGATGATCCGCGCGCCTTTTTCCGCCAGCTCACCGTTTGCGGTGAAGGGGTGCATGTGATGGGCCGCATCCAGCGCCTGAAGCTCGGCCGTGGGCAGGTGATTTGTAATCGCAGTCATGGGGCAGACTCCTGAAGGAAGAGATTGCGCCCAGAATATGATCAAATTCTAGCGTGTCAATCGAATCAGCTCGACTGATTCAGCCCCTGACTTACCTGATCCATCCCCTGAGCGACGTCCCGCTCCATGGCCAGCGCCGCCAGATCTGCGTCCTGGCGATGCAGGGCCTCGAGGATGTCCTTGTGCCGGTCGGGAAAGCTCTGCGTGCCGAGCCGTCCACAGACCACGCGCAACGATGGACCGAAGCGCAGCCAAAGCCGATCCGCCAGATCTGTCAGGATAGGCGCATCGGCATACGCATAAAGCCGCGTGTGGAACCGGTAGTTCTGCACCAGATAGCCAGTGACGTCTCCTGCCGAAATAGCCTGATCCAGAGCTGTGTCGATGGTCTCCAGCGCGGTGATATCATCCGCCGATACACGCATGGTTGCCAACCGAGCAAGTTGACACTCTATTGTTTTTCTTGCATAAATCAGCTCGTTCAGGTCACTTTCACGTAACATCGGCACGGATACACGGCGATTTCCCTGAAACACCAGCGCGCCATCAGAGATCAGTCGGCGGATTGCTTCGCGTACCGGGGTCATCCCGGCCCCCAACGACTCGACCAGACCCTGGATGGTGACCGCCTGCCCCGGCGCCAGATCGCCAAACAGAATTTGCCCGCGCAAGGTCTGGTAGACGGTTTCATGGGCGGGCAGTTTGGCAGTGGGCTGACTGCCGGATGATGCGGCTGGTTGGCTCAGGTTCACCTTCTGAATTCCTCCTAAATTTTGGGCAGCTTGCACCAAGTTTCCCCAAGTGAAAACATAAACAGTATTGCCGAATGAGGCAAAACTTGATCAAATCCTTATCAGCCGGGCACGGAAACCGGCACGCACAGGGAGATACTCATGACACTCAAGACGATGACATTGACAGCCATCGTGGCGCTGAGCAGTGCGGCCGCCGTCGCCGAAGAAGTTCGCGTTTACAACTGGTCCGACTATATTGACGAAGCCTTGCTTGAGAAATTCGAAGCCGAGACCGGCATCGAACTGATCTACGACGTCTTCGACAGCAACGAGTTGCTGGAAACCAAGATGCTGGCCGGCGGCTCCGGTTACGATGTAGTCGTTCCGACCGGCTCGTTCCTGGCGCGTCAGATTCAGGCTGGCGCGTTCCAGAAACTGGATACCGACAAGTTGTCGAACGCAGGTAACATGTGGGACGTGATCAAGGAGCGTACGGCACGCTATGATCCGGACAACCTCTATTCCATCAACTACATGTGGGGCACGACTGGGATCGGCGCAAACACCGCAAAGGTCGAAGAGGCTCTGGGCGCGGATGCACCGATCGACTCGCTCGATCTGGTGTTCAACCCTGCCAACATGGAAAAGCTGGCCGAATGTGGCGTCTACATTCTGGATGCCCCGGACGAGATGATCCCGGCCGCCCTGCAATATATCGGTGAAGATCCCAATAGCATGGACCCCGATGTGGTTGCCAAGGCCGAACCCGTGCTGATGGCGATCCGCCCCTATGTGAAGAAATTCCACAGCTCAGAGTACATCAACGCACTGGCAAATGGTGACATCTGCGTGGCCTTTGGCTGGTCCGGCGATATCCTGCAGGCGCGCGATCGTGCCGACGAAGCCGAAAACGGTGTCGAAATCGTCTTCAACGCGCCCAAGGAAGGCGCACTGATGTGGTTCGACCAGATGGCGATCCCGGTGGACGCCCCGAACCCCGACGGGGCCCACAAGTTCCTGAACTTCATTATGGAAGCCGAGAACATGGCTGCGGCATCCAACTACGTCTATTATGCCAATGGCAACAAGGCGAGCCAGGAGTTCCTCGAAGAGGATGTGATCAACGACCCCGCGATCTATCCGAACGATGACACCCTGAAAAACCTCTACATCAAAGAAGCCTATCCGCCCAAATTGCAGCGTACGGCGACGCGTATGTGGACCAAGATCAAATCTGGGACCTGACCCGAGATTGATTGACGCGCGGGGCATCGGATATGCCCCGCGCTTTTTCCTGCGGGAACGTCGGCAGCTGTTCCATGCCCGTTCCGCCACTTGCGTCATACATTGGGGGCCAGCGTGACTATTCCTGTTTTTGAACCCTGGAACGATCCAGAGGCTAAGCCCCTGATCCAATTCCAGAATGTTACCAAGCGCTTTGGTGAGTTCACCGCGATCGACGATCTGACGCTTGGGATCTACGAGAAAGAGTTCTTTGCCTTGCTTGGCCCCTCGGGCTGCGGCAAGACCACGATGATGCGGATGCTGGCAGGGTTTGAAACGCCAACCGAAGGCAAAATTTTCCTGTCGGGTCAGGATATTGCACCGGTACCGCCGAACAAGCGTCTGGTCAACATGATGTTCCAGTCCTATGCGCTATTCCCGCATCTGAGCGTCTGGGACAATATCGCCTTTGGACTAAAGCGCGAGAACAAGCCCAAACATGATATCGCCGAGCGGGTACAGGAAATGCTGCGCCTGACCCGGCTGGAGAAATTCGCGCGCCGCAAGCCGCACCAGATCTCCGGCGGTCAACGGCAGCGGGTGGCCTTGGCAAGATCGCTGGCCAAAGCACCCAAACTTCTCTTGCTGGATGAACCTCTCGGCGCGCTCGACAAGAAGCTGCGCCAGGACACCCAGTTCGAACTGATGGACATTCAGGAAAAGACTGGCACCACCTTTGTTATTGTCACCCACGATCAGGAAGAGGCGATGACGGTCGCCTCCCGCGTGGCGGTGATGGACAATGGCCAGATCGTCCAGGTTGCCACTCCTGATCGTATCTACGAAACGCCAAATTCGCTTTACGTGGCTGATTTCATTGGCGATGTGAACATCATCGACGGCACCGCTTCGCCCACGGGCCCCGATGAATATGCGGTCAGCTGGAAAGATGGCGCCGCCCCGCTGACGGTGAAAAGCCAGGCGACATTCTCTGATGGCCAAGCCTGCCATCTGGCGATCCGCCCGGAGAAGGTCACGATCAGTGCGGATCGTCCCGCCGAGGCCGACAATAGCGTGCAGGGCCGTATTCTCGATATAGCATATCTCGGCAATATCTCGACATACCATGTCGAACTGCCATCTGGTGCGGTGATCAAAGCTCAGACCGCAAATACCCGCCGTATCGCCCGGCGCGCCTTTACCTGGGAAGACCCGGTCTGGCTGTCCTGGACAGCCACTGCCGGTGTCCTACTGGCAAACTGATGCGCCGCTTTATCCTGATTGCCATCCCTTACGCCTGGCTTCTGGCGCTGTTCCTTGTGCCCTTTGCCATCGTGTTCAAGATCGCCCTGTCGGACGCCGCCGTCGCGCGCCCGCCTTATATGCCGCAGTTCGACTGGGTCACTGGTATCGGCGCCTTTATTGCGGATCTGGATTTTGAGAATTTCGTCTGGCTGACAGAAGACGACCTCTATTGGAAAGCCTATCTCAGCTCGCTTCGGATCGCTGTGATCTCAACTGTGCTGACCCTGCTGGTCGGCTACCCCATGGCCTATGGCATGGCCCGCGCCCCGTCTGAATGGCGTCCGACGCTGATGATGTTGGTGATCCTGCCCTTCTGGACCAGCTTCCTGATCCGCGTTTATGCCTGGATGGGCATCCTGTCGAATGAGGGGCTGTTGAACCAGTTTCTGATCTGGCTTGGGATCATCGACACGCCGCTCACCATTCTGAACACCAATACCGCGGTCTATATCGGCATCGTCTACACCTACCTGCCGTTCATGATTTTGCCGATATACTCGGCACTGGAGCGGCTGGACGGATCGCTCATCGAGGCTGCCGAGGATCTGGGCTGCTCACGTACGCAGGCCTTCTGGTTGGTCACCATCCCGCTGTCGCGCGCCGGCATCATTGCGGGCTGCTTCCTGGTCTTTATTCCGACGCTGGGCGAATTCGTGATCCCGTCACTGCTGGGGGGGTCGGACACACTGATGATCGGCAAGGTTCTGTGGGAAGAGTTCTTCTCCAACCGTGACTGGCCAGTGGCCTCTGCGGTGGCAGTTGTGCTGCTATTGATCCTGATCGTGCCGATCGTGCTGTTCCAGCGCAACCAGCAGAAACAACAGGAGGCGGAACAATGACCCGACTGAGCTGGTTCAACACCGTTTCGCTGACGCTGGGATTTGCGTTTCTGTATATCCCGATGGTCATCCTGATCGCCTACAGCTTCAACGAAAGCAAGCTGGTTACCGTCTGGGCCGGGTTCTCTGTCAAATGGTATGGTGAACTGCTGCACAACGAGGCATTCCTCAGTGCGGCATTGGTCACGCTGAAGGTAGCCGTTATCTCCTCCAGCATCGCGACGGTCCTTGGCACCATGGCCGCCTACGTGCTGGTGCGCGGCGGGCGGTTCCTGGGGCGTACGCTGTTTTCCGGCATGATCTACGCGCCATTGGTGATGCCAGAGGTAATCACAGGCCTTTCGCTGCTTCTCCTGTTCATCGGGATCGGGCTGGACCGCGGGATTATGACCATCGTGCTCGCGCATACGACCTTTGCCATGTGCTATGTCTCGGTCGTGGTCTCTTCGCGGTTGGTAACCTTTGATCGATCGCTGGAGGAAGCCGCGCTGGATCTGGGCTGTTCGCAGGCAGAGGCGTTCCGCCTAGTGACGCTACCGATCATCGCGCCCGCAGTGATTTCAGGCTGGCTTCTGGCCTTTACCCTGTCGCTGGACGACCTGGTGATTGCCTCCTTCACCGCAGGCCCTGCGGCGACAACCTTGCCCATCAAGATCTTCTCTGCGGTGCGGCTCGGTGTCAGCCCGGAGATCAACGCGCTCTCGACGATCATGATCGGCATTGTCACCGTCGGCGTTGTCACAGCCTCGCTGGTCACCAAACATCAGTTGGTCCGCCAGCGTCGTGACGAGCAGAACGCCGAACGCAGCTAAGCAGCGGCTCAGTCCGCGTCCCAATCAGGGGCGCGGGCCAGCCCCAATGCCTCCAACTGATCCGGCCCCTGATATCGGATCGCATCGCTGTGCCAGAGATCCGGTGCCGCAGCCAATTGGTTGTAATAGCCGTCGAACAATTCCGGCGCGCTGAAATGCTGGCCACGCCGCTTTTCGATCTCTGCCTTCTTGGTGATTTCGGGCAAGAATTTGCTGTGCAGCAGAACCCCGGACGGACCTGCCCCACCTGGCCCATCGTATAGTGCATTCAACCGCCTGGGCAGCATTGCATGGGTAGAATTCGTATAGGCGAAGCTGCGGTCCCATTTGACCAGCGGTACCTTGTTCAGCGTAGGTCCCCGCTGCGGCTCATCAGGAAAGAACACCCGCTCCCTGATGCCGCCCTGTACCCACAGGTTGCCGCGCGGCGCCTGTCGAACCCGGCGATATGGCCCGGTATCAAACCACGGCAATACTCGGCGGGGATCATCACCTGGGACGTAACTCACCTCTCCCACTGACCCCTTGGGAAAAAGATCCAGCATCAAGGCACCGAAGCCAGCCCTGCCATGACGGTTCAGCCAATCTGTCAATCCGCGCAAACCGTGCCGGGCATCACCGCCAAACACCAGCAATTCATCTGCATCAACACTAAGACACCAGCGCCGGTGACCATAACGGATCTGAAGCCATGTCGCCCAGTCGAGACCAAACCGAGCATCGCGATAGCTGGCGCCTGTATGCCAGAGCGAGACATCAGGCTGACCGGCAAGATACGCGGCGCTGCCATCATCGCTGCCATTGTCGACGATCAGAAAATGGTCGACACCCAGATCGCGATAAAAGGCCAGGAAAAACGGAAGCCGGGTCGCTTCATTGCGCAGCACTGTGATGGCAAGAATTGCATCCCGTTGCAGACTGCGAGTGCGGTCCGTCAGCGTCGTCAGCTGATGCCGGGACCGGAAAGAGCGCCAAAGCAGCCGACGTCGCTGCCACCTCAACCGATAGGCCGCCGCCAGGGAGATTTCCGGCAGCGGTACAGTACCTGGAGCCCGCTCTGGCCCCGTCACCCTAGCGCTCGTAAGCGCCGGCTTTGTGCCAGCCCCAGGCATCCGCGATCATAGTTTCAAGATCCGATCGCTTCGGCTCCCACCCAAGCAGGGTAGCCGCCCGCACCGAACCCGACACCAGCTTGGTGCAATCGCCGGCACGACGAGGACCAATTGAGTGAGGCACCGATTGACCGGTTGTCGCCTCCGCCTTGTCCATGACTTCCCGTACGGAGAACCCGGTGCCGGTCCCCAGGTTGAAGACCTGGCTCCCTTTGCCGTCTTTCAGCCATTGCAGGCCCAGCACATGGGCGTCGACCAGATCGCAGACGTGAACATAGTCACGCACGCAGGTGCCATCCGGGGTGTCATAGTCGGTTCCAAAAATGGTCAGCGCGTCACGTTTGCCCTCAATCGCATCCAGCACCAGCGGCACCAGATGAGTCTCGGGGCGGTGGAACTCGCCCACCTCGGCCTCGGGGTCGGCACCCGCCACGTTGAAGTAACGGAAGATCACCGACCGCAGCCCATGCGAGGCGCCAAAATCGCGCAGGATGTCTTCTACCGCGCGTTTGGACGCGCCATAGGCATTAAGGGGAAGCTGCGGCGTGCTTTCGTCCAGCACCACATTGTCATGCTCCCCATAGGTGGCGCAGGTTGATGAGAAAACGAAATCAAGGCAGCCGGCTGCCACCGCGGCTTCAATCAGCGTGAGAGACCCGCCGACATTGTTGGCCCAGTAGCGCCCGGGTTCGCTCATGGCTTCACCAACCTGGCTCAACGCGGCGAAGTGCATCACGGCGGCCGGTTGATATTTGGCAAAAACCTCGTCCAGTCGCAGACGATCAGCCAGATCCCCCTTTTCAAAGGGTCCGAACTTCACGGCGTCCTGCCAGCCAGTCACCAGATTATCGTAGGTTACGGGGGTAAAACCGGCAGCCTTTAGTGCCTTGCAGGCATGAGAGCCAATATAACCCGCTCCACCAGTCACCAGAATATATGTCAAAGCAGCGTCTTCCTGATCAAAAGGCCGGACAGTGCTGTCCGGCCACCCAATTTCCAGATGTTCACAATCTCCGCCACTCTCGGCGAAGTGATCGGCTTACTGCGCCGCCTTGTCGACCTGCGCAATCTCATTGATGTAGCACATCAGATCATCGCGCAGCTCTTCACGTGCCAGCGCAAAGGCGACGGTTGCCTGCAGGAAACCAGCCTTGGATCCGCAATCAAAGCGCTGACCACGGAAACGATAGCCGTAGACCGGTACATCGTCGGCGATATCTTCGGCAATGGCATCGGTCAGCTGGATCTCACCACCGGCGCCCTGTTTCTTCTTATTGAGATTGCGCAAGACCGATGGCGCCAGGATATAGCGACCAATAACCGCCAGATTAGACGGGGCATCTTCGGCTTTGGGCTTTTCAACCATGCCATTTACCGACACCACCGAGCCCATGTCGTCGCGCACATCCAGCACACCGTAGGACGATGTCTGTTCTGGCGGAACCTCCATGGCCGCGACCATATTGCCGCCGGTTTCCTCGTAGGCTTCCACCATCTGCTTCAGGCAGGGGGTTTCCGCCGCGATGACATCATCAGGCAGGATCACCGCGAAGGGTTCATTGGCGATCAGGCGACGCGCGCACCAGACCGCGTGACCAAGGCCCAGCGCCTGATGCTGGCGAATATAGGCAATCGCGCCCGATTCCATATTGGTCGCTTTCAGGATTTCCAGCAGATCATCCTTACCCTTCTTACGCAGCTCCTGCTCAAGCATGGGTGAATGGTCGAAATAATCCTCTAGCGCTCCTTTGCCGCGCGAGGTGACAAAGATGAACTCCTTGATGCCGGCCTCTCGGGCCTCATCAATGGCATATTGGACCAGCGGGCGGTCAACCAGCGTCATGATTTCTTTGGGAACCGATTTGGTTGCCGGCAGGAATCTGGTTCCAAGCCCGGCCACCGGAAAAATTGCCTTCGTTACTTTTCTACGCATCTCGCACTCTCGTTTCTATTTCTCAAACCGTTCTGATGCGGTTCGTCAGTGGGGCCGTTTGGGTGGCAAAACCTACCTCGAAAGGCCGGTCAGAGTATTCCGTAGGCAATTCAGAAAATATACCCCCAGTCACATTTCGCTCACGGCATCCCGTATCATGTTTCATATTATCGACAATTCAGGCCTATTTGTGACCCATTTTTTTCATCATCGCCTCAATCCGGGGAACATCCTCGGGATTGTTCAGCTCCCAGAACTCGCGTCCACGTGCTTCAACCTCCACGCAGAGAATCTTGCGCCCGTTCTCAAGAAAGCGCAGCTGCTCCAGCCCTTCGAGGGTTTCCAATGGCCCGACAGGCCAGCCAGGATAGGCGCTCAGCGCGTCCGGGCGATAGGCATAGACACCGACGTGGTGAAACACCGGCGTCTCCTGATCGGAACCATAGGTTTCGGACGTAAAGGGCACCACCTCCTTGGAGAAGTAGAGCGCATTATGGTCGCTACCGAACACTGCCGTGGTGCCGCCAACACGACCGGCCTTACGGTCTGCCAGCAGACTGTTCAGCGTCGCGCCGTCGCAGCGCAGCACCGGCGTTGCCAACCCTTTGTCAGGCGCGCCGCGCAGGCCGACAATCAGATCCTCGATAAACCAATGCGGCGTCAGCGGCGCGTCCCCTTGCAGGTTCACCACGATATCATAACCGCCGCCAAGTTTATCCAGCGCTTCGGCGCAACGCTCCGTCCCGTTGGCGCAGCTTTCGGAGGTCATAACAACCTCGGCACCAAACCCGGTGGCAGCATCGCGAATTCGGTCGTCGTCGGTTGCGACAACCACACGATCTACGCCATTGACGGCCATGGCCGCACGCCAGGAGCGTTCGATCAGCGTTTGGCTCTCGCCGCTGGACCCGGTCAAAGCAACAAGCGGCTTACCAGGATAGCGGGTCGAAGCATAGCGGGCGGGAATGACGATAAGGACGGACATCAGGCTTTCTTAAGCTCCACACCCGGCGCATAGGCTATAAAGAAAGGATTCGAATAGCCTTCCTTGCCGTAGGTCAGTGGCGAATGATCATCAAAGCGTACCACTTGACCACCGGCACCGCAGAGGACCGCATGACCGGCGGCGGTATCCCATTCCATGGTCCGCCCCACCCGCGGATATAGATCGGCTTCGCCTGTTGCGACCAGACAGAACTTCAGCGAAGACCCCGCGCTCTTGCTGTCCTTCACGGCGTATTTGTTGATGTAATCATCGGTGGCCTGATCACGGTGCGATTTCGACGCAACCACCATCAGCGCATCATTATCACTGTCTGCAACACGAATGGGTTTGATCTCTCCCATGGCTGACGGATCAAAAGCGCCGGTTTCCTCAACCGCTGATCCGTCCGCCAAGGTGAAGAACATCCGAGACCGCGCCGGCGCATAGACAACGCCGCGCGTCGGCACACCGTTTTCGACCAATGCGATATTGACGGTAAAATCACCGCGGCGGTGGATGAACTCCTTGGTTCCGTCCAGCGGATCCACAATCAGAAAGGTGTGCCCGCTCTTGCTGTGCGATTCCGCCTGTTCCTCGGTCACCAGCATCACGTCGGGAAAGGCTGCGCGCAACCCGGCAGAAATCAACGCATCGGCGGCCTCGTCAGCGGCGGTTACCGGGCTTTCATCCGATTTTACCTTCACCTCGAATTCATCCGAATTATAGATCTCCATGATCTTCTCTCCGGCTTCGATCGCCAATCGGCGGATTACCGGAATAAGCTCATCATATGTCACAAACACTCTCCCTGACCGGGTTTGGTTGATTACAGCAGTTGTCCCCCTTATGGTCGGGGTGAAACGGAACAGCAAGATTTCCGTGGTAACGATAAGCAGAGTTTCACCTAAAGCAGGTCCGGCTAAGCGACATCATGTTCGAGCAACGCCACAAACGGTCACGTCTCAGCAGCCTCATCGCCATGGGTGAGGTTGTCTTTCATTCCGTGGCCCGCAGCGTTCGCTCCAAACATAATAATGCGTTCATGGCTCTGGCGACCAATCTTACGCAGGCGGTGATGTTTGTCATCGTGTTCTACGTGATGTTTTCCCTGCTCGGCCTGCGCGGTTCGGCCATTCGCGGCGATTTCCTGCTCTATGTGATGTCGGGTGTGTTTTTGTTCCTGACCCACACCAAGGCCGTTTCCGCTGTCGCCGGAGCAGAGGGACCAAGCAGCCCTATGATGCAGCACGCCCCGATGAACACGATCGTCGCCATTCTGTCGGCGGCACTGGGATCACTGTATATTCAGGTGCTGTCGATGCTGATCATCCTGTTCGTCTATCACGTGGCGTTCACCCCGATTGAAATAGAGGAACCGATTGCGGCCTTTGGCATGGTGCTGCTCTCCTGGATAACCGGTGCTGCGGTAGGTTTGATCCTGCTGGTCATGAAACCTTGGTCGCCGGGGACTGTTGGCATCATCTCCACGATCTACCAAAGGGCCAATATGATCGCCTCGGGCAAGATGTTTCTGGCGAACACTCTGCCCAGCTTCATGCTGTCGATGTTCGACTGGAACCCGCTGTTTCATTGCATCGATCAGGCGCGTGGGTTTGTGTTCATCAACTACAACCCCCATTTCAGCAACTGGCAATACGCAGGTTGGGTGGCGCTCGTCCTGATCATGATCGGACTGATGGGGGAGTTTTACACCCGTCGCCGTGCCTCGATCAGTTGGGGTGCCAAACGCTGATCGACGGATTGACGCAATGGCTCAGGTCACCACGCGAAGTGTCAGGTTTATGCGACCACCCTTTGGCAGCAAACGCGAGGATTTGAAGCGGATGCGGTCAACCCCATGATAGGTCAGCCGCGCCTCGCCCCCCATCACGACGACATCGCCTGAGTTCAGCCAGACGGTCTCCGTCTTACCGCCACGGAATTGATTGCCGATCCGCAGAAGGCCGTCATCGCCCAGAGAGACGGACACCACCGGGTAAGAGAAATCCGCCTCATCCTTGTCCTGATGCAGACCCATGCGGGCGCCCTCGCCATAGTAGTTGATCAAACAACAGTCCGGTTGTCGCTCCAGCCCTGTGCTGGCCCGCCAGATATCCAGGATTTCTGCCGGGATTTTCGGCCAGCCCTGGCCGGAGGGATGCCGATCCTGATAACGATACCCGCCCCTGTCACTCACCCAGCCGCATACCCCGGCCGAGGTCATTCGCACCGACATCTTGCCGCCACCGGGCACCTCGGGCGAGAACAGAGGAGCGGCGCGCAGAACGGGACGCAGACAGTCAATCAGCTGTCGCTGCCGTTCCGTATCCAACAGGGGTTTTGTCAGCTCAAATCCCCGCAACCGCAACTTCATCATCACCGTTAGCCTGTTCTTAACCGCTCCCCTGTCAAAAACCGCAGTAATTCGCGAAACAGGACACGATCTGGCGGTTGCAGGGGGCATTTGCGCTCCCTATATACGCCGGGAAGCGGGGAGGTGCAGACCAAACCGCAACTGAATCGGGGCCGGAATGCCAAAATGGGTTCAGACCTCGGGTAATCGCCTTAGAAAGTGAAAAGGGATCGAAAATGAGCAAAGTTATCGGAATCGACCTCGGGACCACCAACTCCTGTGTGGCCATCATGGACGGATCGCAGCCTCGCGTTATCGAAAACGCTGAGGGCGCCCGTACCACGCCGTCGATCGTAGCCTTCACCGACGATGAGCGTCTGGTAGGCCAGCCTGCCAAACGTCAGGCCGTCACCAACCCGGACAACACCGTATTCGGCGTAAAGCGCCTGATTGGTCGCCGGTTCGATGACAGCGATCTGGCCAAAGACAAGAAAAACCTGCCTTTCGCCGTAATCAACGGCGGCAATGGTGACGCATGGGTCGAAGCCAAGGGTGAGAAATACTCCCCGTCGCAGATCTCTGCTTTCATCCTGGGCAAGATGAAAGAAACCGCCGAGTCCTACCTCGGTGAAGAAGTGACCCAGGCCGTCATCACCGTGCCTGCGTATTTCAACGACGCCCAGCGTCAGGCCACCAAAGACGCCGGCAAGATTGCCGGTCTCGAAGTGCTGCGCATCATCAACGAACCGACAGCAGCAGCCCTGGCCTATGGTCTGGACAAGGAAGAAACCCAAACCATCGCGGTCTATGATCTTGGTGGCGGTACCTTCGACGTGACCATTCTTGAAATCGACGACGGCCTGTTTGAGGTGAAATCCACCAATGGTGACACCTTCCTCGGTGGTGAAGACTTTGACATGCGCATCGTCAACTACCTGGCAGACCAATTCAAGAAAGAGCACGGCGTCGACCTGACCAAGGACAAAATGGCTCTGCAGCGTCTGAAAGAAGCCGCTGAAAAAGCCAAGATTGAGCTGTCCTCCTCCAGCCAGACCGAAATCAACCAGCCGTTCATCTCGATGGATCCGTCCTCGGGCCAGCCGCTGCACCTGGTCATGAAACTGACCCGTGCCAAGCTGGAGAGCCTGGTTGGCGATCTGATCAAGGCGTCGATGAAGCCCTGCGCGGCTGCGCTGAAAGATGCCGGTCTCTCGGCATCTGACGTCGACGAAGTTGTTCTGGTCGGCGGTATGACCCGCATGCCCAAGGTGATCGAGGAAGTCAGCAAATTCTTCGGCAAAGACCCCCACAAGGGTGTGAACCCGGATGAGGTTGTTGCGATGGGCGCCGCCATTCAGGCCGGTGTTCTGCAAGGCGACGTGAAAGACGTTGTTCTGCTAGACGTGACACCGCTGTCCCTGGGTATCGAAACCCTCGGTGGCGTCTTCACCCGACTGATCGACCGCAACACCACCATCCCGACCAAGAAGAGCCAGGTGTTCTCTACCGCCGAAGACAACCAGAACGCCGTGACCATTCGTGTGTTCCAGGGTGAGCGCGAGATGGCGGCCGACAACAAGATGCTCGGCCAGTTCAACCTTGAGGACATCCCGCCCGCACCGCGCGGCATGCCGCAGATCGAAGTGACCTTCGACATCGACGCAAACGGCATCGTGTCCGTTGGCGCCAAGGATAAGGCGACTGGTAAAGAGCAGAATATCACCATCCAGGCCTCCGGTGGTCTGTCCGATGAGGATATCGAAAAAATGGTCAAGGATGCCGAGGACAATGCCGAGGCAGACAAGGAACGTCGCGAGCTGATCGAAGCGAAGAACCAGGCCGAAAGCCTGATTCACTCCACCGAGAAATCGATGGAAGAGCATGCGGACAAGGTGGACCCGACCACCATCGAAGCGATCGAACTGGCCATTGCCGCGCTGAAGGATGACCTCGAAAACGAGAAATCCACCGCCGACAAGATCAAGTCTGGCGTTCAGAACGTCACCGAAGCCGCCATGAAGCTAGGCGAAGCGATCTACAAGTCGAGCCAGGAAGAGGCAGCGGATGAACCCGCCGCCGCGGATGAGGCTTCAGGCCCCGGTGATGATGACATTGTCGATGCCGAATTCGAAGATCTGGACGACAACAAGCGTTAAGGTCTGATTTTGGCCAAAGCGGGCCGGTCCGAACCCCGGGCCGGCCCGCTTTCGTTGCGGCAAGAAGGGTATTCCGATGTCCAAACGAGATTACTATGACGTTCTCGGGGTGTCCAAAGGGGCCACCGCCGATGAAATCAAGAAAGGCTTTCGCAAGAAGGCCAAAGAGCTGCACCCCGACCGGAACAAGGACAATCCCGAAGCCGAGGGGAAGTTCAAGGAGGCCAATGAGGCCTACGATGTCCTGAAGGACCCTGAGAAGAAGGCCGCTTATGATCGTTACGGTCACGCCGCCTTTGAAAACGGCATGGGCGGCGGCCAACGCGGCGGTCAAGGCGGCCAGGGCTTTGGCGGCGGCGACTTTTCGTCTGCCTTCTCAGATGTCTTCGACGATCTGTTCGGCGACTTCATGGGTGGACGCGGCGGCCAGGGTGGCGGGCGGCAACGAGCCGCGCGCGGCTCGGATCTGCGCTACAACCTGCGCATCTCGCTTGAGGATGCTTTTGCGGGGATGCACAAAACGATCAACGTACCGACCGCTGTCGCCTGTGGATCCTGCGAAGGCACTGGCGCTGAGGGCGGAGTGGAACCAACGACATGCCCGACCTGTTCCGGCATGGGCAAGGTTCGCGCGCAGCAGGGTTTCTTCACGGTGGAGCGCACCTGCCCCACCTGCTCCGGCCTTGGCCAGATCATCAAGAACCCCTGCAAATCCTGCCAGGGCCATGGTCGTGTAGAGAAAGATCGCTCCCTGTCGGTGAACATCCCGGCAGGCGTGGAAACCGGCACCCGCATTCGCCTTGCCGGCGAGGGTGAGGCCGGTATGCGCGGTGGTCCTCCCGGTGATCTCTATATTTTTGTTGAAGTCTCCGCACATGACCTGTTTGAGCGGGATGGAAACAACCTATACTGCCGGGTACCGGTATCCATGGCAAAGGCCGCATTGGGCGGCGCCATAGAAGTCCCCACCATTGATGGTGGCCGTGGCCGTGTGCAGATCCCGGAAGGCAGCCAGTCCGGACGCCAGATGCGCCTGCGTGGCAAGGGCATGCCTGCCCTGCGAGGCGGTGCAACCGGTGACATGTTCATAGAACTGGCGGTGGAAACCCCGGTGAACCTCACCGCCCGGCAGAAGGAACTGCTGCGTGAATTCGAGGATCTCTCCGAGGACAACACCAACCCGGAAAGCCGGAGTTTCTTCTCCTCCGTGAAAAGCTTCTGGGACGGGATGAAGGGCTGATCCCCTCCCCATTCTAAACCAATATTAAGCGCTCCAATGGGGCGCTTTTTTCGTTGGTTTTGCGGCTGGCCGCATGGTGATCCATTTGCATTAACCCTTCCTCAACCACGATGGCCACAGCATAGCCTATGGCCAAGGATCCCGCGTTTCAGGATGTCTCTCTCCCGCTGTTCCCCAACAGCGCAGAGATGGGGCCTGCCTCCCCGCCAGAGCGGCGCCTGCCCTCCTATATCAGGGATCACCGCGCGCGGTTGCGCGAGCGTTTTATGGACGGGGGCGCGGCTGCGATGCCGGACTATGAATTGCTGGAGCTTCTGCTCTTTCGATCCATTCCGCGCCGCGATGTCAAACCGCTGGCCCGGCTCCTGCTTGAGACCTTCGGAGATTTCAACCGGGTTATCACCGCGCCCCCTGAACGTCTCTCGAAGGTGAATGGCATCGGCGAGGCTGTCGTCGCGGATCTTAAGATCCTGGAGGCTGCCGCCCATCGAATGGCCCGCGCCAGAATCATGCAGCGACCGGTCTTGTCCTCTTGGGACGCGCTTCTGGACTATTGCCATACCGTCATGGCCCATCGTGAGACCGAACAGTTCCGTGTCCTCTACCTAGATCGCAAGAACACTCTGGTCGCGGATGAGGAACAGGCCAGGGGCACCGTCGATCATGTGCCGGTCTACCCGCGAGAGATCGCCAAGCGGGCCCTTGAAATAAGCGCCAGCGCCCTGATCCTGGTACATAATCACCCGTCGGGCGACCCGACCCCATCGCAGAGCGACATCGAGATGACCGACCGGGTTGCGCGGGCACTCGCCACTCTGGATATCGTTCTGCATGATCATCTGATCATCGGAAAATCTCGCGAACTGAGCTTTCGCTCCGAAGGATATCTCTAGCGGTCTGAAGCTCTTTTAGCGAACCCAGACTTCGACCCGTCGATTGACCTGTCGGCCCCATCGCTGGTCTTCACAGGCCATCGGCAGCGCCTCACCAAAGGCCGCCACCGCTATTTCGGTCCGCTCGAGATTCGCGGTTTCAGCTGCCGCGATGACCGCATCTCGCACCGCCTCCGCTCGTTTCAACGCAATGGATTTATTACCGCTCGCCGGGCCATCGCCATCTGAGAAGCCGACAAAAACCAGCTCCCGCGCATCGTAGGCCCCAGCCTCCAGGGACCGGGCGAGCTGACTGATATTGCTTCGCGATTGCGCATCGGGGCGGGTCGATCCCGGTTCAAAGCGAAACGACGTGGTCAACCGCTGCAGACCGTCCAGGCGACTGACCAATCTCTGCAACTCCGCAAGGGAGACCTCCGGCCCGGCTGCGCTGATGGCATTGGCCAGACGGTCGCCCTGAACATTCATCGAAATTCTCTCTGGTGCCTGATCAACGAACCCGGCTCTGCGGATCACAATCTGCGCTGCGGGACCGCGAACATAACTCAGAAAATCCCGCGCAAGCTTGGGCAACCGTCGTGACGGGAGATATAGAAACATCGGCGCGGTCAGCGGATAGTCTTCTGTCTTGATTGACCGGCGATTGGCCCGCAGCGAGAAGCCACACGCGCCGCGCAGGGTCAGGACGCGTGCGGTCGATGTTTCGGCAAAGCTCGCCAGCCCAAGGGCAAAGGGATCAGTCGCAACGACTCGCACCAAGGTGCTGCCACGGTCGTGGCGCCGCAGACGACTGCCAAGCGCCGCAATATTTGGCGGCTCAAGCCGGTCAGAAATCGCCTGAGCCAAGCCAGAGCCCGCGACGGGCAAATGAAGAGAGATCGGCGCGTCAGCCCCACCCAGCTCAGACCAGTTTTTCAGATCCCCGGACAGAACGCGCGCAAGATTCGACACCGAAATCGAGCGCACAGGGTTCCCCGGTGCCACCACCGGCACCATGGCATCCAGCGCCAGAACACGACTGCGTTGTGACCCTGTCATATCCCCCATTCCGGCCTCACGCGCGCGCTCACGCTCCGCGCTGCGGATTTCGCGCAGGGCCATCACGATATCGGCTTCATTGGCCAGAAGATCGGCAAACCCTTCGTCGGTATTGCTGACAAAAAAGCTGAACCTGGCGGCGACTCGGCCTGTGTCCCGCAGTAACACATAGTCAAAGTTATTGTCGGGCATCGGATCTCGCCGGGTCTGGAAACCGTTTCTGAGTGCGAACCCTTCGATCAGCGCCGGTAACAGAACCTCTGCCATGGTGGAAGAACCCGACAGGGTAATCTCCGCAACATAATCAGACAGGCTCGGGCAGCCGGGCCCCTCACAGCTGACGCCGGACCCATCAACCGTCAGCTCACCGAACTTCGTATCAACGCGATAGAATTCACCATCAAAACCCAGAATATTCCCGGTGATCTCAACGGCGCCGTCAGGTGAGGAAAGGGTCACATCCTGCGCATTGAGCGGCAGGATTCCAGCGACAAGAAAGAGTGCGGCGCCTACCGCCGCACGAAGCAAAGCCATGAGAAATCCTGAATAAACCGCTAGTTAATTTGCGGCGATTTTCAGTGTTTCTAGCAAATTATTCAACACAAGAAAATCACCCGTAGCGGCACAATCAGGCATCGCCAGTGTCAGATCACGGGTGCGCAGCTTTCCATCGCGCAGTTCAAGCGTCTGCGCCGAAACGTCACGACCGCAATTGATCGCGGTCACCTCGGCCTCGACTGTCAGGTCGATCACACCACTACGGTCGCCGCCAAGCCGTGGAACGCTGTAGATCTCTGCCAAACGCGGCGCCAGCTGCGAGGCATCGCCAAGCTGCACGACCGACCCCCGGCCAGCTGTAAGATCAGCACCGCGCCAGACATGACCAGCGCTGCCGTACCCCGCGCCAAACTCGCGCGCGTGCAGTTCAAAGCCACTATTGCCAGCCCATTGCAGGACCACCCGGCTGACCAGATTTAGATCAGGCACCGAAGTTGTTGCCACTGCACCACGGCCTGTTTTCGGCTCGACGATAAAAACTGCGGTAGAAGAAAGTGCCGGCACCTGAACGGTCAGCGCGCCGGTATCGTCCAGGCGGCTGGAGAACATCATTCCATTGTGATGAATGGTCAACCGCTCTCCGGGACGGCAAAGGGACAAGATCGTCAAACGCACCTCTGCCATCGGGCTGGCGACGGCTTCTGCTGTCATATCGCAGGTGGTCTCTGGGTCATGACGCCCGGCCTGACGGGCTTCGCCCTCGCCGCCGGAAGCAGGTGTGGCCGCAGTGAGGCTGATCGCCTCAATCTGAAGGGCACCATCGGTCGAGAGGTCTGGCAGGTTGTCTACGGCCGCAACCGCAAGCCCCTTCGCAGGAACCGCGGCTTCTGCAGTCGCCTGCGGACCGCCATCGGCATGTTGCATAACAAGACCGATCGCGAGTGCGCTACAGAGGGTGGCCGCGCTCATCAAGGCTGTACGTTTGCTGATCATTACCGACTCCTTACCCAAAAAGGTTAAGGAACCGTGACGCAGAAAGGCGACCAATTGATGGCCGCCCCTTGCTGAGAATCTGGCGAAAGTATGCAATTTTCACTGTTTTCGCCAGACTATGTCACCTGTCCGGCGCCTCAGCTGAGGCTGCCATGGCAGTGTTTGAACTTCTTGCTAGACCCACAAGGGCATTTGTCATTGCGAGATGGATTGCCCCATGTCGAGGGATCGTCTTCAACAAACCCATCGGCTGGTGCCTCCGGCAACGCAGCGCCAGCAGCGGCCCTTTGCAGTTCCGCCTGCTGGGCGGCCAGCTGCATCATCATCTGGCGCTGCTCTTCTTCGCTGATGGGGCGCACATGTGCGAGCTGCTGAGTGACGGTTTCACGCAGCGTATCGAGCATGGTTTCAAACAGCTGGAAACTCTCATTCTTATATTCATTGAGCGGATCACGCTGCGCATAGCCACGGAAGCCCACCACAGAACGCAGATGTTCCAGCGTCAGAAGATGTTCGCGCCATTTTGCGTCGATGGTCTGAAGCAGAACCTGCTTTTCGATATTGCGCATGGTTTCAGCACCAAACGCTTCGGTCTTTTCTGCCATCTTGGCATCGCTGGCGGCGACCAGACGTTCGCGGATCTGCTCGTCATCGACGCCTTCTTCGGCAGCCCAGTCGACCACGGGGACATCAAGCCCGAGTTTCTCGCGGACCTGCGCCTGCAGGCCCTCGCTGTCCCATTGGTCGGCATAGGTCTTGGCCGGCATATGCACATCGAGAAGATCGTCGATCACCTCATGACGCATATCACCGACGATTTCGGACAGATCTTCAGCAGCCATGATTTCGCGACGCTGGTTAAAGATCACCTTGCGCTGATCATTCATCACGTCGTCGAATTTCAGAACGTTCTTACGCATGTCAAAGTTGCGGCCTTCGACCTTTGCCTGGGCGCGTTCCAGCGACTTGTTCACCCAAGGGTGAATGATCGCCTCGCCCTCTTTCATGCCAAGGGTCGACAACAGCTTGTCCAGCCGCTCTGACCCGAAGATGCGCATCAGATCATCTTCAAGGCTGAGGTAGAACACGGTGCGACCCGGATCGCCCTGGCGACCGGAGCGACCGCGCAGCTGGTTGTCGATCCGGCGGCTCTCGTGGCGTTCGGAAGCCATCACGAACAGGCCACCTGCGTCCAGAACACTCTGCTTTTCCGCGGCATGTTTGGCCTCTTCCTCGGCGCGCAGGGCAACCGGGTCGGCATCGGGCTGGGCGTCCAGCGCATCCAGCACCTTCAGCTCCACATTACCGCCCAACTGAATGTCAGTCCCGCGGCCGGCCATGTTGGTAGCGATGGTCACAGCGCCCAGACGACCGGCCTCCGCCACGATCTTGGCTTCCTGTTCGTGGTGACGGGCGTTCAGCACGTTGTGCTTGATGCCCTCTTTCTCCAGCATCTGGCTGAGCAGCTCGGATTTTTCGATCGAGGTCGTGCCCAAAAGAACAGGCTGGCCCTTTTCATGGGCCTTCTTGGTCTCTTCAATCATCGCACGGTATTTCTCGACAGCCGTGCGGTAGACCTGATCGTCCTCATCCTTACGAGCGATTGGTCGGTTGGTTGGAACCTCGACCACACCCAGACCGTAGATCTCGGCAAATTCCTCGGCCTCGGTCATCGCTGTGCCGGTCATCCCGGACAGCTTGCTGTAGAGGCGGAAGTAGTTCTGAAAGGTCACGGAGGCCAGCGTTGTGTTCTCGGGCTGAATCTTAACCTCTTCCTTGGCTTCGATGGCCTGATGCAGACCCTCGGAAAGGCGGCGACCGGCCATCATCCGACCGGTGAATTCATCGATCAGCACCACCTCGCCATCGCGCACGATGTAGTCCTTGTCGCGCTGGAACAGCTTATGCGCCCGCAGCGCCTGGTTGACGTGATGTACTACCGTAGTGCTCTCAGGATCATACAGTGACGCTCCCTCTTCCAGCAGGCCATGGGCGATCAACTGCTGCTCGAGGTATTCGTTGCCATCCTCGGTGAAGGTCACGCCGCGGGTTTTTTCGTCCAGCTCATAGTGATCATCACTCAGGAGCGGGATCATCTTGTCGATGGTCGAGTAGAGTTCCGAGCGATCTTCCGCCGGACCTGAGATGATCAGCGGCGTACGCGCCTCGTCGATCAGGATCGAGTCGACCTCATCCACAATCGCGAAATTATGGTGTTTCTGGAAAACCTGATCGAGGCTCGGCTTCATGTTGTCGCGCAGGTAGTCAAAGCCCAGCTCGTTGTTGGTCGCATAAGTGACATCGCTCTGATAGGCAGCCATCTTCTCTGCATCAGGCTGGCCGGACCAGATCACGCCGGTGGTCATGCCGAGTTGCGCAAAGACCTTGCCCATCCACTCGCTGTCGCGCTTGGCGAGGTATTCGTTCACCGTCACCACATGCACGCCCTTGCCGGTCAGCGCATTGAGATAGGCCGGGAAGGTCGCAACGAGGGTTTTACCCTCACCAGTCTTCATCTCGGAAATATTGCCCTGGTGCAGAAAGATGCCACCCATGAGCTGCGTATCAAAGGCCCGCAGCCCCAGCGCACGCCGCGCCGCCTCGCGTACGTTGGCAAAAGCCTCGGGCAGAAGGTCATCCAGGCTCTCGCCGTCACCGGCGCGCTTGCGCAGCTCGGCGGTTTTGTCCTGCAACTCCTGATCGCTGAGTTTCTCGAACTCGGGCTCCAGCGCGTTGATCTTGGCAATCAGCGGCCGTGTCGCCTTGATTTTGCGGTCATTCGGCGTGCCGAAAACCTTTTTGGCGAGTGTTCCGATACCCAGCATGTGTTCTCCAACCGTCCTGTCATTGGCCCCTGGCGTTGGCAGGCTTGCCCGCCCCGCTTGCAACTCATAAACAATGATGGAACAGCGGTCCTGTCAAAGGCCTCATGGCGATGTAAGGTCCCGCAAATACGGTGTCAACGCTACGCCCAGCCGTGGCCAGAGAATAGGAAGAATTCAATGCGCAAAGGTCTCACTTATTTGTCGGGGCTGGCCCTGACGGCCGCCTTGACACTGCCCATACCCGCTGTGGCCGAACCACATGCCAATACAGTGGTTGCAAAGGTGAATGGCGAAGAGATCACGATTGGTCACATGATCATCGCCCGCGCGACGCTGCCGCAGCAGTATCAGCAGCTGCCGGATGATGTTCTCTATGACGCAATTCTGGACCAGCTGATTCAGCAAACCAGCCTGAAACAGGAACTGAATGGCGAGGTTCCGAAATACGTCGAACTCTCCCTAGAGAACGAAGCCCGTTCGCTGCTGGCCGCTGATGTCATCGAAAAGGTGATGGAGGGTGCCGCCTCCGAACAGGACCTTCGCGCCGCCTACGACGAGAAATACACCGACGGAACCGGCGGTGATGAATTCAACGCCTCGCATATTCTGGTCGAGACCAAGGAGGATGCAGCCGAAATTCGCGCCGAGCTGGAGGCTGGTGCTGATTTTGCCACTCTAGCGCGCGAACGGTCGACCGGTCCCTCCGGCCCGAACGGTGGGGAGCTCGGCTGGTTTGGCAAGGGGCGCATGGTCCCGGAATTTGAAGAAGCCGTCCTCGCGATGCGTACCGGTGACGTCTCCGAACCGGTTCAAACCCAGTTCGGCTGGCATGTGATCAAGCTCAACGAACGGCGCACCTCTGCTGCGCCTACCTTTGACGAGGTCCGCGAAGAGCTTGCAGCGCAGATGCGCCAGGACGCGGTAGAAGAGCGCGTACTCTCCCTGACCACCTCGGCAACGATTGAACGCCCTGAGATCGTAGATCTAGACCCCGCAATCCTGAAAAACCTTGACCTGGTTAGGAACTGAAAATGGCACTGCCCCGCTCTCCGCTTGCACCAGACCATTTCCCCGAGCTGCCGGAAATCACCGGTGTTAGATTCGCATCGGCAGCCGCCGGCGTGAGATACAAGGATCGTACGGACGTTATGCTCGCGGTGATGGCACCCGGAACGGCCGTCGCCGGCGTCTTTACCCGCTCCGCGACCCGCTCCGCCCCCGTTCTGGACTGTCAGGCAAAACTCGCTTCGGCAGAAAACGACACCGCGCACGGCGCGGCGATCCTCGTGAACTCCGGCAATTCTAACGCCTTTACCGGGCACTATGGTCAAACCTCGGTTGCCGAGATCACCCGCAGTGTAGCAGAATGCACGGGAGTTCCGGCCGCACGGGTGTTCACCGCATCAACCGGAGTCATCGGCGAACCACTACCGCACGACCGCATCGTCGCCCAGATCGCGGCGCTGAACGATGGGTTGGACTCCACCGCCATCGAAGCTGCTGCCGGCGCGATCATGACAACGGACACCTTTGCCAAAGGGGCCAGCGCGAAAATCGAGATCGACGGAAAAACCGTCTCTATCGCGGGGATTGCCAAGGGGTCAGGTATGATCGCCCCCGACATGGCGACCATGCTTGTCTATATCTTCACAGATGCGAAGATGCCTCAGTCGGCGTTGCAGGAGCTTCTGTCGCAAACCTGTGACCGGACCTTCAACTGCATCACCGTGGACAGCGACACATCGACCTCGGACAGTCTGATGCTCTGTGCCACTGGCGCCTCTGGCGTTGATGTAACCGGACATGCTGAATTCGCCGAGGCGCTGGAAGCAGTCATGCTGGACCTGTCGCATCAAGTGGTGCGCGATGGTGAGGGCGCGACCAAATTCGTCGAGATCCAGGTGACCGGCGCGATGAATGACCACGACGCCAAGGTTCATGGCCTGTCGATTGCCAATTCGCCGCTGGTCAAAACGGCCATTGCCGGGGAGGATCCGAACTGGGGCCGCGTCGTGATGGCAATCGGCAAATCCGGGGCAGCCGCCGATCGGGACAAGCTGTCCATCTCCTTTGGCGATGTACTGGTCGCCGAAAAAGGCTGGGTGTCGCCAAACTATCGAGAAGCAGCCGGCGCCGCCGAAATGAAGAAGTCGGAGATCGTCATCAAGGTTGATCTGGGATTGGCAGAGGGGCAGAGCACTGTTTGGACCTGTGACCTTACGCACCAATATATCACCATTAACGCGGACTACCGGTCATGAAGACCGTACTGGTATCTGCGGTTGCACTGATTGATATCGAGGGGCGCGTGCTGCTTGCTCAGCGCCCCGAGGGCAAGTCGATGGCGGGTCTGTGGGAATTTCCCGGCGGCAAGGTCGAGCCCGGTGAAACGCCCGAGGCGGCGCTGATCCGAGAACTGGAAGAGGAGCTCGGCATCAACACCTGGGCGTCCTGTCTGGCACCGCTGACCTTTGCAAGCCACAGCTATGAAGATTTTCACCTGCTGATGCCGCTATTTGCCTGTCGTAAATGGGAGGGTATCCCGCAGGCGAAAGAAGGGCAGACACTGAAATGGGTCCGCGCGCAGAACCTGCGTGATTACCCCATGCCGGCGGCCGATGTGCCGCTGATCCCGATCCTGCGGGACTGGCTCTAGTTCCGGTCTGCCCGGTTTCCCGCACAGAACGGCTTAGCCGCCGCCGCGTCCTGCGGCGGTATCCTTCACGTGCATCAATCAATCATTAACTTTTTTCGTTAACCCTGAGAGCCAACAGGCAGCGTAATGTCGGTATTTCTGACGGCAAGAGGCGGTAGCGATCATGATCAGAACGATTAAGCAGGGTGCATTTATCTTCATCCAAGGCACATTCGTGCGCAGCTTGCCCGATGGCAAGATTTCGGTGCGCGTCGGTAGCAAAACCTATGAAGGTGAACCGGTCGGCCGCGCCGCCTGATCCCCCACACTCTCCTTAGCAGACTGGTTCTCCTCCCTGAACCAGCCACAAAAAAACCCCGACCTGGTTTGGCCGGGGTTTTTTTATTCATGCTATGATCGTGGATCAGTCGAGTGTGCGGGTCACTTCTTCACGTTCGAAGATCTCGATCACATCTCCCTTGCGGACATCATCGTAATTCTCAAACGCCATGCCGCATTCCTGACCGGACTGAACCTCTGCCACTTCATCCTTGAAGCGTTTGAGAGTTTTCAGCGTACCTTCGTGAATCACAACGTTGTCACGCAGCAGGCGGACGCCAGCGGAGCGGCGTGCCACACCTTCGGTCACGAGACAGCCCGCAACCTTGCCAACGTTGGATACCTTGAAGACATCCTTGATCTCTGCATAGCCGATGAAGTTCTCGCGGATCTCAGCTGACAGCAGGCCGGACGCCGCCGCCTTCACATCGTCGACGAGGTCATAGATGACCGAGTAGTAGCGGATCTCGACGCCCTTCTGGTTGGCCGAGTTCCGTGCCGATGTGTTGGCACGCACGTTGAAGCCCATGACAGGAGCACCAGAGGCCTCTGCCAGACCGATGTCGCTCTCGGTGATGGCGCCAACGCCGGAGTGCAGCACGCGAACACGCACTTCGTCGTTGCCGATCTTCTCCATCGCCTGAACGATGGCTTCGGCAGAGCCTTGCACGTCAGCTTTAACCAGGATCGGCAGCTCGGAGACATTTTCGTCCTCCTTGGCCTTCTGCATCAGCTGTTCCAGCGTGGTCGCGGCACCGGCCGCTGCACGCTTGTCCTTGGCGGCCTGGGCGCGGTACTCGGCGATCTCGCGGGCCTGCGCTTCGGTTTCGGTGACGTTCAGAACGTCGCCTGCTTCGGGTGTACCATTGAGACCCAGCACTTCGACCGGAACCGAGGGGCCAGCTTCCTGAACCCGCTCACCCTTGTCATTGATCAGCGCACGGACCTTACCGTACTGCTCACCGACAACAAAGATATCACCCTGACGCAGGGTGCCATTCTGAACCAGCACCGTGGCCACAGGTCCGCGACCCACGTCCAGCTGTGCCTCGATCACGGCACCTTGAGCCGCGCGATCCGGATTGGCCTTCAGTTCGAGGATTTCCGCCTGCAGCGCAATGGCTTCCAGCAGCTCGTCCAGACCCTGACCAGTTACGGCAGAGACTTCCACATCCTGTACTTCACCAGACATCGCTTCCACGACAACTTCATGCTGCAGCAGATCGGTGCGGACCTTCATCGGGTCTGCGGCCGGCTTGTCGATCTTGTTGATGGCCACGATCATGGGAACACCCGCCGCCTTAGCGTGGTTGATCGCTTCGACGGTCTGCGGCATCACAGCATCATCTGCAGCCACAACAAGGACCACGATATCCGTGACCTGCGCACCGCGCGAACGCATAGAGGTAAAGGCCGCGTGGCCCGGCGTGTCGAGGAAGCTCAACACAGCCCCGCCTTCGGTTTTCACCTGATAGGCACCGATGTGCTGGGTAATGCCACCCGCCTCGCCTGCAACAACCCGCGCGTCGCGGATCGCATCCAGCAGAGACGTCTTACCGTGGTCAACGTGACCCATGATGGTGATAACAGGAGGACGCGGCT
Source organism: Phaeobacter sp. JH20_02 (assembly GCF_048056915.1). Lineage (NCBI taxonomy): Bacteria > Pseudomonadati > Pseudomonadota > Alphaproteobacteria > Rhodobacterales > Roseobacteraceae > Phaeobacter > Phaeobacter sp. JH20_02. The sequence goes on from NZ_JAYMVP010000009.1 coordinate 89,068, forward strand.
GAAGGTCATCTTCCTTGTCCTCGACCTCTTTGATGACGTCTTCAACATCCGAATCAGAAACACGCACCACGTTGTGGCCGAACTCTTCGATGATCAGCTCGGCGGTATCCGCGTCGATGGTCTGGTTCTGCGTGACCATCATGCCCATGTTCATCAGCGATTTGACAACCTCGCCGACGCGCTCTGCCATCCGGTTTGCCAGCTCGGAGACGACAATCGCCTCGGGCAGCTGGACGTCACGAATAACCTTTTCACGCTCGACCGAGCCCATGGCCTTCTGGCGTGCGCGCTCTTGCTTACGCTTCATCGAAGCCATGGAGCGCTGACGACCACCTTCACCACCGGTCGCCTGACCAAGTGTCAGCTTACCGGAGCGACGGCCACCGCCTTCGTTGCGGCCTTTGGCATTGCGGTTCTGCCGGTCATCACGTTCGCGATCCCCCTTACGAGGCTGCGAAGACGGGCCCGGCTCGGGACGGGCCGCAGCCGGTTCCGACTTTTTCTTTTCGGCATCAGTAGCCGCACGCTGCGCAGCAGCCTCAGCTTCGACACGCTTGCGCTCTTCTTCTTCGGCCTTCTGGCGGGCACGCTCTTCAGCTTCGCGCTGTTCACGTTCCTTGGCTTCCTGTTCAGCCCGGCGGCGCTCACGCTCTTCGGCACGGGCCTTTTCCTCGGCTTCGCGCTGCTGCGCTTCTTCTACTTCGCGGGCCTTGGCGGCCTGCAACGCCTTCAGGCGGCGCGCCATCTCTGCATCGCTGATGCCAGCCGGACGCCGCGATGCGTCACCGGACGGCGTCGCACCTGAGCCCCCCTTGGCCGCGGTCGGCTTGGGGACCACAACGCGTTTGCGCTTGGTTTCCACCACGACATTCTTGGTCCGACCGTGGCTGAAGCTCTGTTTCACATTCCCGGGCCGGGACCCACCACGAAGACCCAACGTCTTTTTGCCGTCACTATCGCTCATAAAGCTCTTTATCCTTCCGTGCGGCCCTTGCCGCCCACCGTTTCGCGCAAACCTTGTAGTCGTTGCGCTTCCTCTACAACACGTTTGCCGAGTCCACCAGAGGCCAGCGCCGCATGTATCACAGTTTGGCGCCCAAAGGCCATGCCCAGCTCATCCGCAGTGAGGCATCCGATGAATTTCCCACGGTGCGGCGTGCTCAATTTTGATTTGCCCCGTCCTGATCCATCCGAAGCCTGGATCAATACGCGGGCGTGTTCCTTGGCCAGCCAGTCTTTGACCTTCTCATAGCCAGAGACCGCATCACCCGACTTGCGCGCCAGGCTGATCAGCTCGATCAGGCGCCGCAGCACCTGACCTTTGATTTCATCCACCAGCCCGTCAGGCACCGTCACCGGCGCCTTGAAACCGCGGGCAAAGAGTTTCTTCTTTACCGCAGTTTGGAGCGCTGCCTCGGTCGAGGTCACATAGACCCCGCGCCCCGGCAGCTTTCCCATCACATCAGGAACAACCTGACCTTCGGGGCCAACAACAAAGCGGATCAGCCCTTCTTTGGGCTGGATCTCGCCTGTTGCCAGACATTTTCGCTCCGGTCCGTCGGACCGGTCTTTGTCACTGCCACCGCGTGTCATTGCTATCCTCGCTGCGAGGCCTGAGTTCAGGCCTCGCCCTCTTCTGCTTCGCCGTCTTCGATGTCGGCATCGTCTTCAGCATCCGCTTCCAGTTCGGTGGGATCCACCCAACCCAGCAGAACGCGGGCGGTCATGACAAGAGTCTGAGCATCTTCCAGCGACACATCATATGGTTCCAGAATGCCGTCATCCTTGACGCGCTCACCCTTGTTGGTGGTCCAACCGCCGGCCAGCTCCCAGTCAGCGCAGGTAGCAAAATCTTCAAGCGTCTTGATGCCATCCTTGGCCAGTGCCTCAATCATTTGGGGCGTCAGACCATCAAAGTCAATCAGGCTGTCCTCGGCACCCAATGCGCGGGCTGCATCAATCGCCGCTTTCGCCTGCGCTTCCAGGTAGTCAGCCGCACGCGCCTGAAGCTCCTGAGCGGTGCCCTCGTCGACACCGTCAATAACCAGCAGCTCATCCAGCTCGACATAGGCAACTTCTTCGAGGTTGGTAAAGCCTTCGGAGACCAGCAGCTGGGCAAAGAATTCGTCCAGATCCAGGGTTTCCATGAACAGCTTGGTGCGCGCCTCGAATTCCTTCTGGCGGCGGGCCGATTCCTCTTCCTCGGTCATGATGTCGATATCAAGCGCGGTCAGCTGCGATGCCAGACGCACGTTCTGACCACGACGGCCGATTGCCAGCGACAGCTGCTCTTCGGGGACCACAACCTCGATCTTGCCCGCTTCTTCGTCCAGAACAACCTTGGACACTTCCGCAGGCTGCAGCGCGTTCACAAGGAAGGTCGGCTGATCTTCGTTCCACGGGATGATGTCGATCTTTTCACCCTGCAGTTCGTTGACCACGGCCTGAACGCGCGAACCGCGCATACCGACACAGGCGCCAACCGGATCGATGGAGCCATCATAGCTGATCACAGCAATCTTTGCGCGCGAACCCGGATCACGGGCAACCGCCTTGATCTCAATGACGCCATCATAGATTTCAGGCACTTCCATCTTGAACAGCTCAGCCATGAACTCCGGCGCGGTCCGCGACAGGAAGATTTGAGGGCCACGCGGCTCGCGGCGCACATCCTTGATATAGCAGCGAATCCGGTCATTCGGGCGGTAGCTCTCGCGGCCGATTTTCTCGTTCCGGCGCAGGATCGCCTCACCCGCACCCACGTCAACGATGACGTTGCCGTATTCTTCACGTTTGACCAGGCCGTTGATGATGGTGCCGGCACGATCCTTGAACTCTTCGTACTGACGATCACGCTCAGCTTCGCGCACCTTCTGCAGGATCACCTGCTTGGCGGACTGGGCAGCGATCCGGCCCATCTCGACAGGAGGCACTTCCTCGACGAAGACATCGCCAACCGAAGGATCGGCCATATACTGCTTGGCCTGCTCAACAGTCATTTCCGCCTGGTAGTTTTCCAGCGCGTCATCTTCGACCACGGTCCGCACGCGGGTAAAGGTCGCACGGCCAGTCTTGCGGTCAATGGACACACGAATGTCCATCTCGCTGCCGTAGCGGCTTTTGGCGGCCCGCGCCAGGCTCTCTTCCATCGCATCGACAACCAAACCGGGGTCGATCATCTTTTCGCGCGCCACGGCTTCTGCGGTCTGCAGAAGCTCCAACTGGTTTGCTGATGTGATAGCCATTACTTTTTCTCCTCTTCGGACCCATCGGCCTCGATTTCGTCGAATGCGTCTTCGTTCAGGGTGCCGGCAGCCTTGCGCTGGCGCAGCATTTCTTTGATCAGATCATCGGTAAGAACCAGTTTGGCATCGCTCAACCAGTCGAATTTCAAGCCGATGGTAACAGTCTCGCCATGTTCTTCGATATTGATCAGAACCTCGTCATCCTCAACACCGGCCAGCTCGCCCTTGAAACGGCGGCGGCCGTCGATCAGCTCGCTGGTCTCGATCTTGGCCTCATAGCCCTCGAACATATCGAAGTCTTTGAGACGGGTCAGCGGCCGGTCGATACCGGGGCTGGAGACCTCAAGCGCGTAGCTGTCAAGGATCGGATCCTCCACGTCCAGCGTCGCACTGACCGCGTTGGAGATCTCAGCGCAGCCATCCACCTCGATGCCGCCTTCAGGCTTGTCGGCCATGATCTGCAGGGTGGTCGTCTTGCCAGACATCAGCCGAATACGCACCAGCTCAAAACCGAGATCTTCAATCACCGGGGTGATGATCTCGGCAAGCCGACGGTCGATGGCTGCCTTGGCTATCAGGTCATTGGTCATACGAATTCCAGATCTGTGATTCGGGCACAAAAAAACGGGCGCGCGGCCCGTTGAACTTTCCGGTGGAGCTGAGGGTCAAACCCGACGCGCCGCTGTTACGAAAGGCATATACGCCGGATCAGGCCAAACTGCAAGAGGCAGTTCCCCTGACCCATGTTCTGTGCGGACCCAGGCTTGCAAATCTTCCAGATCAGAGGCGCCACCAGCGTTCCGCAATACGACCATCGTCCAAAGCCGACCGAGTGCCTATCGTCCGAGGCATACCAACATCCCGCCGGGCTGCCAGCGCCATGTCATCAACGGATGGATGGTAGTGAAAACTGCCGCGCGAGATGAGACCTTCGGGTGCTGGCAGGGCGGCGACATCGACATATCCATCCCGCAGCGCCTCAGCCCGCACGGCGGCATCGGGAATCACGATCAACTCAACCGTATCGACCCAACCAGCCTGACCGGATTTGTAGTGCCCCCGCACCCTCGCCGCGCGGAAGTCGCGCCCAGAGCGCGCGCGCTCCACCCTGTAGCACCCGGTCCCGTTTGCCGCTGAGAGGTCGCCTGAGGTTTCCCCGCCGGCGGCAATCGCAAACCGGCCATCGGCCAATAAATAAGGGAGATGCGGATTGGACGCGCCCAGCACAATCTGGATGCTACCGGGCGAGAGTATGTCGATTTGAGCAGCGCCATCGCCGATATCGCTGCCCAGCAGGCTCGCCGCCACATCCGCCGCCCGCACCGGTGTTCCATCGTGAAACGTCACATCTGCCCGAATATCGAACTGCCAGACCCGCGCATCGGGGCTGCTGCTCCAGCGACTGGCCAGCTCAGGCCGCAAGGAGCCGTCAGGGCCAATTTCCATCAAGGTGTCAAACACGGCCCCACGAGCGACCTGATCCATCAGCCCACCGTCTCGCGGTACCGCGAGACGAAGGATCCCGCCCTGCCGCGGCGTATCAGCCAGCGCGGCCCCGGTTGCAGCCAGCAGGGCAGCCGCGGCGCCAGATGTGAACAGCGCACGCCTGTCGATCCGTGTCATGGCTCCTGCTCCTCTGCAATCTGGTCCATTGCGCGCACCAGCTCGGCGCTGATTCCCGGTTCGGACAGAGCATGGCCCGCATTGCGCACCATCTTCAACTCGACATTTGGCCACAGCTCTTTCAATCTCCAGGCGGAGGTCGGCGGACAAATCATATCATACCGCCCCTGCACGATGATGCCGGGAATATGCGATATGCGCCCCATATTGGCAAAGATCTGACCATCGTAGTCGAGAAACCCGCCATTGATGAAATAGTGATTCTCCAGTCGTGCAAAGGCGCGCGCGTAGTCGCCCGGGCTTTCGCCCGATGTGCCGTTGGAATGGATCGAGGCCAACGCGTTCTCCCATGCCGACCAAGCCCGGCCGAACAGGATCTCCTCAGCCATATCGCCGGAAAACAGCCGTCTGTTATAGGCGGCGATCAGATCGCCCCGCTCACCATCGGGGATCATCGAGACAAAACGCGACCAGGTCTCCGGCCAGAAACGGCCAGCACCACCACCGTAGAACCAGTCCAGCTCTGACTTGGTCATCAGGAAGACGCCGCGCAGGATCAGATGGCGCACCCGCTCGGGATGGGTCTGGGCATAGATCAGCGACAAAGTTGCCCCCCAGCTCCCGCCGAACACCATCCACCGCGACAGCCCCAGAAGTCGGCGGATGATTTCCATATCCGCGACCAGATGCCAGGTTGTATTGTCAGCGCAGGAGGCATGCGGCCGCGACCGTCCGCAACCGCGCTGATCGAATAACACAATCCGGTAGTGGTCAGGGTCGAAATACCGCCGCATGGCCGGGCTGCTCCCGCCACCCGGGCCTCCGTGACAGACCACCACAGGGATACCGTCCGGATTACCGCTCTGCTCCATATAGATATGGTGGCCCTGCCCCACATCGACCATCCGCTGATCAAAGGGTTCAATGGGCGGGTACAAATACTGCACTGCGCGCTTTTGATACGGGTATTTGTCCATTACTGACCTAACTTAGTCCTGAATGATAAAAGAACACACGGAGACAGGAATGCAAGCGCCTCAATCCACGGTAGACCCGTCCGAGATCGCAAAATTTGAGGCCATGGCCGCCGAATGGTGGGATCCCACTGGAAAATTCAAACCATTGCACATGCTGAACCCCTGTCGGCTGGACTACATCACCCGGCAAATTGCTGGTGAATTTGATCGCAACCTATCCGATCAGGCGCCCTTTTCCGGACTGCGCATTCTGGACATCGGCTGCGGTGGCGGGCTTCTCAGCGAACCAATGGCCCGTCTGGGTGCCGATGTCGTCGGCGCCGACGCCGCAGCGGGCAATATTCCAGTCGCTCAGGTTCACGCCCAGCAATCCGGTCTGGACATCGACTATCGCCACACCACGGCAGAGGCGCTGGCAGAGGCGGGCGAGCAGTTCGACGTGGTTCTCAACATGGAGGTGGTCGAACATGTTGCCGATCCGCTCAGCTATCTAACTGCCACGCAGCAGCTGCTCAGGCCCGGTGGTCTGCAAATCTGTTCAACCATCAACCGCAATCCCAAAAGCTACGCGATGGCCATTTTAGGCGCCGAGGTTGTCATGCGATGGCTGCCGCGCGGGACACATGAATGGTCGAAGTTCATTACACCAGACGAGCTGTTCGAGCTGCTCTCAAAGGCGGGGCTGACGCCTGTCGATAGGAAGGGTTTTGTGTTCAATCCGATCTTCTGGAGCTGGTCGCTCTCGGACCGTGATTTGAGCGTAAACTACGTGACAGCCAGCACAAAGCCTCGCTAAGCGCGGAGGCAAAAGCCCTGCCCCTATACTTTAGGATAGGCAATCATCCTTCTGCGTCGTTGGGCCGCTACCTTCTACGTGGTAAACCATGGATAGGGTCAGATGTTGCTGACCTGTCACCGAGTGAATGCACAGAGGCCCTTGTTCCGGGCCGCCCTGTCGTTAAGCCTACCACTCACGGACCAGCCTGACGGGGGGCACCAAGGACGTCTGTTCGCAGACGTCCTTTTCCGTTTTGCAGGATTGGGGCCCTGCGCCCCTAGTCGCCAGTCAATCGCGACTTCCCAGCTTAATGCGGAACTCTCGCAGGATCGGCAGCGCGGATTTGACCCGGTCACCCCCCAGTTCCTCAACCACTTCGCGGATCATCGGAACAATGCTGGCCAATGCGGCGTCGCGCGCCTGTCGTCCCGCCGGGCTGATCGCGACCATTTTGCGTCGCGCATCATCCCAGTCTGGGCGGATATGAACGTAGCCCGCCGCTTCCAGCTTGCTCAATGTATTGGTCATCGCCCCACGGGTCACGTGAAACGCCTTGGCCAGCTGAGCGGGCGACCGCTCAACTCCGGTACGTGCGAGATGGTTCAATACCGAGAAATGCGACAGTTCCATTCCCTTAGGCAGCACTTGTCCCAGCCGGGTCCGCGCCAGCTGATCTGCCATCAGAATTTCGCTGAACAGCGAAACCGCAAGGGAATTGGTATCGTCCATCAGGGGCCGTCGAATTCTCGGTCATGAAACAGGGAAGGAACCTGTCGACGCGCTTGTGCCACTTTTTCAAGGTCAAGATCAATGTAGGTGACCCCTGGCTCAACGCCGCCATCGGCCAGAATTTCCCCCCAGGGTGACACCACCAGAGAATGGCCATAGGTGCGTCGCGACTTTCCCTTGGTTGCCGGATGGGTGCCCGTCTGAGCAGCCGCAAGCACATAGCAGCCCGTCTCGATTGCACGCGCCTGAAGCAATGCGTGCCAATGGGCCGAACCGGTAACAGGCGAAAAGGCTGCGGGCGCCAGCAGCACCTGAGCCCCTGCTTTGGCCAGACGCCGATGCAGATAGGGGAAGCGTAAGTCGTAACAGATGGTCATTCCCAGGGCTGCAAATGGAGTCTGTGCAACCACAGCCTGACGGCCCGGGCGGTATCCATCCGACTCGCGGTAAGTTTCTTCAGGCGTGACATCCACATCGAACATGTGGATCTTGTCATAGCGCGCAACAATCTCACCGGCTGGATCGATCAGAAACTGGCGATTGGCAAACCGTCCATCGGCATCCGTCGTCTTCAACGCGAGGGATCCGAGAGACAGCCAGAGACCGCGCTCCTCGGCAGTTCTGCGCAGGGCCGCCAACGTCGGATCATCCGCTTCATGATGGAGGACCGACGTCTGGTGGCTGCGACTTCCAGAAAGGCAGTTTGTCACTTCTGGTGTCAGTACAAAACCGGCGCCAGCGGCAGCGGCCTCGGCAATCATCTCCTGCACCATCACCAGATTCTCAGCTGGCTGGTCGCTTGATGTCAGTTGAAGCAAGGCCGCACGCATCTGTTATATCCTCCGATGGTCACCGATCTTAATCACCGCGCCTCAGGTTGCCAGCAGCGGATCCAGCTTGCCGGACCGATCCAGTGCATAAAGATCATCGCATCCACCGACATGGGTCTCGCCGACAAAAATCTGCGGAACGGTACGCCCACCATTGGCACGCTCGATCATTTCGGCCTTGCGATCAGGATTAGCCAAGACGTCGATTTCGTCGAAGCTTACGCCTTTCTGGGTCAGCAGGCGTTTTGCTGCATGGCAAAACCCGCAGAGCGGGGAAGTGTAGATTTCGACCGGTTTCATTCGGGTCTCCGTTTGAAAATATTCAGTGGCTTGGCCCTGAACTTGGGCAGTCCATGATAGAATTGCCAGCCCCAGCGCGTTCAGATCACGACTGCGTGACCCTTGCAAGCACGGCGATACGGACCGCGCTTGCGCCTGCATCAAGGCAAGCCTCGCTACAGGCCGCAAGCGTGGCACCACTGGTCATCACATCATCGACCAGCAGGACGATACGCCCGTCAATCTGTGCGGCATGTTTCGGATGCGCCGAAATCGACCGCGCCAACGTTGCGTAGCGCTCGCAGCGGCCCTGCCCTTCAAGCGAAGGTGTACGGCGAACGCGCCGCAACAGGTCCGGGCAGTAGTCCAAGCCAGCGTCTCGGGACATTTGTCGGGCCAGCAGATCAGATTGATTATAGCGGCGGCGCAGAAACCGCGACCAGTGTAGCGGCACTGGCGCCACCAAGGGATCATCCACAAGCAAACTGGCAGCCGCCCGCCCCAACCAGCGCCCTGCAGGCCGGGCGATTTCAGTTCGATCCCCGTGTTTCAGAGCCAGTACCAGCCGCCGGGCCGTACCCTCATAGGTCAGCGCGGCGCGTCCTTCCTGCCAGGGCCGTGGGTGATCCATACACTCATCACATTCGAGGCGAAACCCGTCCTCCTCCCCAATCAAAGGGACTCCACATCCATGGCAACAGGTTCCATGTATGAACGGCGTCTCGCGCCAGCAGGGGCCACAAAGTCCGAAATCGCTGTCGACCCACTCACCGCAGGCCAGACAGCGCGGCGGGTAGATCAGCGAAACAGCCGTTTGTATCCGCGCCTTCAACATCCTAAATAGCCCTCATGACCAAAGCCACGACGCCCCGCCCGCAGCTCTTTGACCGCAGCGCACTCGCCGCCCATCGCAGCCGCCTGACCACCGAAGCCCTGTTCCTGCACGACATCGCACGCGATGAGATCGAGGATCGGCTCTCCATGGTTAACAGGAGCTTTACGCGCCCAGCGCTGGTGGCGCCTTTTGCGCAAGGCTGGGACAGTTGTCTGCCCGATGCCAAACATGTCGCGGATGACGAAACATTGGATCTGGCGGTTGGTGCCCATGATCTTGTGGTCCATGCCATGTCACTGCACTGGGCCAATGATCCGGTCGGACAATTGATCCAATGTCACCGGGCCCTGACCGAAGACGGCTTGCTGCTGGTCGTGATGCTGGGCGGCCAGACCCTGCATGAATTGCGCAGCGCCCTGGCCACCGCCGAAACCCGCCTTTCCGGCGGGCTGTCGCCCCGCGTGGCCCCGATGGGCGAAGTGCGCGATCTGGGTGCGCTGTTGCAACGGGCCGGATTTGCGCTTCCGGTGGCGGATGTTGTGCCTCTGACTGCAAAGTACCGCGACCTGTGGCACCTGATGCACGAACTGCGCGGCATGGGCGAAACCAATGCCATGACACAGAGGCAAAAGACCGCAACCACGCGCAAATTGTTCGCTGACACTGCGGATATCTACCGGTCCACCTACGCAACGGAGGACGGTTTTTTGCCTGCAACCTTTGAACTGATTTGCCTGACCGGCTGGTCCCCGTCCGACACCCAGCAAAAACCGCTGCGCCCCGGATCGGCAAAGGCGCGACTGGCGGATGCGCTGAAGGTGCCGGAAACACCGCTGCCAAAGTAGACAGAACCAGCCATAGGTCTATCCTATGGCTCTGGTGGAATGATCCAATTGGTCATTTACGCCGTATCTTCATATAGCTAGGGCGGACCAACGATCCGCTGACCGTTTACCGCACAGGACCCTGATAGATGCTGGACGCCACTGCCCCCGCCACCTGCCCCGCTCATGCGCCGGCAGACCACCCCAAGATCGCCCCGGCGAAGGTCGGCGTACTGTTGGCCAATCTGGGCACCCCCGATGACTATAGCTACTGGCCGATGCGCCGGTATCTGAGCGAGTTTCTCTCGGACAAGCGTGTCATCGACTATCCTGCCTGGAAATGGCAGCCGCTGTTGCAACTGATCATTTTGGCCAAACGGCCGTTTTCATCGGGAGCGGCGTATAAGTCCATCTGGAACCATGACAAGGGCGAAAGCCCCCTGATGACCATCACCAAGGAGCAGACCGCCGCGATGTCGCAAGCGCTGCAGGAGCGGTATGGCAAAGAGGTCATGGTGGATTTCTGTATGCGCTACGGCAATCCCTCAACCAAATCCAAAGTGCGGGCAATGGTTGAGGCCGGCTGTCAGAAAATCCTCTTCGTCCCGCTTTATCCGCAATATGCCGGGGCCACCTCGGCCACCGCCAACGACCAATTTTTCCGCGCCCTGATGGAAGAAACCTGGCAGCCCGCCGCACGCACCGTCGCACCCTATTTTGACGATCCGGCATATATCGACGCCCTTGCGCGTTCGGTGGAGAAAGCTTATGCCACCGCCGAGAAAAAACCCGAAATTCTGGTTGTATCCTATCACGGGATGCCCAAGCGCTATCTGATGCAGGGCGATCCCTACCATTGTCAGTGCCAGAAAACGACGCGCCTCCTGAAAGAACGTCTGGGGTGGACCGATACCGAAATCACCACCACGTTTCAGTCGGTGTTTGGCCCCGAAGAATGGCTGAAGCCCTATACCGTGGATCACGTCGCCACCCTCGCCAAAGAAGGCAAGAAAAACATCGCGGTGATCGCCCCAGCCTTCTCGGCAGACTGCATTGAGACGCTTGAGGAAATCAACGAGGAAATTCGCGAAAGCTTTGAGCACGCGGGCGGAGAGGAATTTCTCTATATCCCTTGCCTGAACGATGACGCCGAGCACATTGACGCGCTGTCCGGCGTTATCCAACGCAATCTGAAAGGGTGGCTGGACTAATCGCCACTCCCCGGTCCAAATAGCCAAAACGCCCCGGCCAACGGGGCTGAGGATATTTGAACAGGGACCTCTCATGACCGCATTGAACCTGGCCGAATTGCATTGGGCCGATGCCCTGAATAATCACTGGGGCATCACCGCTGACCTGTCACGGTTGGACGGGGAATATGACCTGAACTTTCGTGCAATCGCCGAGGATGGGCAGGGCTATATTTTAAAGGTCATGCGCCCCGGTTGCGCCCCTGATCTCGTCGAGATGCAAATCGCTGCGCTGGCGCATCTCCATCAAACTGACCCGGATCTGCCATGTCCACGCGCCGTGGCAGCCGCCGATGGTGCGCTCTGCCTCGATCTTGCAGACGAAACCGGGGTTGAGCGCCTGGTCTGGCTGCAAACTCAGCTGCCGGGCCGCTGCTATGCCAAAAGCGCGCCGAAATCATCCGTTCTCATCAGGGAAATCGGTGCCGCGCTTGGAAGCATCACCCGCGCGCTCAAAACCTTTGACCATCCCGCGCTGCTACGTGATTTCAAATGGGATCTGATGTCTGCCGACTGGGTGGCAAGCGATCTCGACTGCATCGCAGACAGCAAACGCCGTAGCCTGATTGCTGCGATCTGCGCCGATTTCATAGAGCTGAAGCCGGTGCTTGGCTCCCTGCCGAAACAGGCGATTCATAATGACGCCAATGACTACAACATTCTCGTTACTGGCACGCTCTGCCAACCACGCCATGTCGGCGGTCTGATCGACCTTGGCGACATGTGTGCTGCGCCGCGAATCTGTGATCTGGCCATTGCAGCTGCGTATATCGTGCTGGATAATCCCCGACCGCAGGCTGCCCTGTCCGCGCTGATAGAAGGCTACCACGCCGTCAATCCGTTGACCGAAACCGAACTAGATCTTCTCTGGCCTCTGCTGCGGATGCGTCTGGCCGTCAGCGTCGTCAATTCCACGCTGGTGGCCAAAGACAATCCCGATGACCCCTATGTGACCATATCGCAGGGTCCTGCATGGCGTTTTCTGGAGCAACCAAGTGAGCATCCGGCCCTGATTTCGGCCCGGCTGAGAGCGACCTGCGGCCTTTCGGTGGTCGATGGTGCCGACAGGGTAATTGCCTATCTAGAGAAATATTCCGGTGAGTTCGCTCCGCTGATGGGACGCGATTTGACGGGTCTGCCGATGGGGGCTCTCTCGGTCGAGACATCGACCTGGCCGCAGAACCCTTTTGATATGCCGCTGGCCGAGGCTGCCGAAGTCGGGCGAGAGTTTTCCGGCGAAAACGGTGCCGACTGGTGGCTTGGATATTACAACGAACCACGGCTGATCTATACTGCCCCAGCCTTCCGCAAAGGCGCGTATAAAGCCAGCGACCGGCGTACCGTCCATCTCGCAGTGGATGTTTTTGCCCCGGCCGGTCAGACGCTCTACGCCCCCCTGGAGGGTGAGGTCGTGGCGGTGGAGAACCGCGATGCTCATCTGGACTACGGCGGTGTTGTCATCCTGAAACACCATACCGACACCGGAGAAGAATTTTATACGCTCTACGGTCATCTTGACCCTGACTGCTGTACTCAGCTTTCGGTTGGCGACCGGGTCGCCAAGGGCGCGCCGTTCTGCCAGCTCGGAGATGCAACTGAAAACGGCGGCTGGGCTCCACATGTGCATTTCCAGCTGGCGCTATCGACCAAGGGAATTGAGGCAGACTGGCCCGGAGTGGCGGATCCTGACGACCTCTTGCTGTGGAACGCACTTTGCCCAAACCCTGCACCGTTACTGAATCTGCCTGCGGAAAAAACCGGATATGAACCGACTGACAAGCGCCGGGTTCTGGCGGATCGAAAGGCACATTTCGGCAGCAATCTCAGCCTGACCTACAGCGATCCGGTCATGTTGCTGCGTGGGTGGAAACATCATCTGTTTGACGAAATGGGCCGCCCCTATCTCGATGCCTATAACAACGTGCCGCATGTAGGCCACGCACATCCCCGCGTTCAGGCGGTTGCTGCCGATCAGTTGAAACGCATGAACTCCAACACCCGGTATCTGCACCCGGCACAAACCGCCTTTGCAGAAAAGGTGCTGTCAAAGATGCCCGACCATCTGGAGGTCTGCTTCTTCGTCAATTCCGGCACCGAAGCGAATGAGCTGGCCCTGCGCCTCGCACGGGCGCACACAGGTGCCAAGGGGATGGTAACGCCCGATCATGGCTATCACGGCAACACCACTGGCGTGATTGACGTTTCCGCCTATAAGTTCAACGCAAAGGGTGGTGTGGGCCCGTCTGACTGGGTGCAGTTGGTCGAAGTTGCCGATGACTATCGCGGATCTTACCGGCGTGATGACGCAGACCGCGCGCAGAAATACGCGGACCTAGTGGATCCGGCCATCGAAAAACTGCGTGCAAGCGGTCATGGGGTGGCCGGCTTCATTGCCGAGACCTTCCCTTCTGTCGGCGGTCAGATCATTCCGCCAAAGGGCTATCTGCCCGCCGTCTATGACAAGATCCGCGCCGCAGGTGGTATCTGTATCGCCGATGAGGTTCAAACCGGTCTAGGACGCCTTGGTGACTACTACTTTGGCTTTGAACACCAAGAGGCCAGCCCCGATATCGTGGTACTCGGTAAACCAATCGGCAACGGCCACCCCCTGGGTGTGCTGGTAACAACCCGCGCCATCGCGGACAGCTTTGCACAGGGGCCTGAGTTCTTCTCGACCTTTGGCGGTTCCACCCTGTCGTGCCGCATCGGTACCGAAGTGCTGAATATCGTCGATGAGGAAGGGTTACAGGAGAATGCGCGGGTGCGTGGGGCCGAACTGATCGAAGGCCTGCGCGAACTGCAATCCCGTTATCAGTCGATCGGGGATGTGCGCGGCATGGGATTATTTATCGGTGTCGAACTGATCCGCAACGACGGATCAGAAGCGACGGATATCTGCGCCTATGTGAAGAACCGCATGCGCGATCATCGCATCCTGATCGGTAGCGAAGGGCCAAAGGACAACATTCTGAAAATTCGCCCCCCGCTGACGATTGATGCAGAGGGAATCGAGATGATTCTCGCATCGATGAACAGCATTCTGTCCGAAGTTCACGACGGTTGAGCCACCCTGAACCAAAATTGCAGTCCCCGGCCCATGTCAGGTCGGGAGACATGAAAAAAGGCGGTGGAAAATCCACCGCCTTTCTTACCGTTCTGAGACAAGCAATTAGTTGCTTGCAACAGCTGCGCCAACCAGAACCAGCAGCAGCAGCGGCAGAAGGATGCCGCTGGAGGAGCTTTCGGTCTGCTCAACAATAACCGGCGCCTCAACAATCGGCTCAGCCAGGTTGCCCGCGGAAGCGGTCGAAGCAGCAGCAGTCAGAGCAGCAGCGATAACGAGTTTTTTCATGTTAACCTCCAAAAATATGCGCAGTTCAGTCCACCCGAACCACGCGCCCAAGACTTACCTCGTAATATTTTTCTAATCAGCAAAATCGCGACATTGCAATTGCTTGTTGCATGATTCGGCCTCTGGAATGGGCCGATGTCGTCAAATTAGCAACACTTGAGTGCCCACTTTCGTGAGCGCAAACAGCTGCGAAATATGCTCGTTATAAAGGCCGATACAGCCGTTTGATGACCTGCGCCCGATCTTGCGCGTGTCATGCGTGCCGTGGATTCGGTAATACTTCCAGCTGAGATACAAAGCATGGGTTCCAAGCGGATTGTCCGGCCCCGGCGGGATATAGGCAGGCCACTCCGGGTTGCGCTTGCGCATGTTCGGAGTCGGCGCCCAGCCAGGCCCATCGACCTTGCGGATAATCTGGGTCCGGCCGCGGCGCGTCAGATCATCGGAGAGCGGCACGGACGAGGGATATAGCTTGTAGGTGCTCTGGTCTTCCGACCAGAAATGCAGGGCGCGGCTGTCGATATCCACCAGCACGGCTCCATTGCGCAGATTGTCGAAATAGGGCCGCCAGTCCTTGGACCGGAACGCCGAGATGTTACGCTGAACCGGCGCCTCGGGCTCAGGCGGCGGGCGCAGCGGGTCAAAACCCTCCGCGGTCGTGTCCGTGGCATCCTGTGCCCAGACGTCGCTGGCAAGACCGCCGCCAACCAGCGATGCGCCGACAGAAACGGAACCGGCGAGAAATTGCCGTCTAGAGAAGGATTCGAAGGGGCTGCGGGTCATGACTTTTCCAAACTGCGGAGATATGCATTCGTTATGCCGTATCTTATGGCGCGAATGCCTCAGTCGCAAATCAAACAATCCCGCGACGGTCAATTCACCGCTGACATGTTTGCGCCTATGTCACAGCCGGGCTATTGCAGCCCCAGTCAACGAAGCAAGGTGTAGTATGACACGTGTATTTCTGATCCTTATCGCCGGGCTGATGACCCTTGTCGCAGCCTGTGCCCCTGCACCTGATGGCAGCACAGGCGGCAGCGTGTACCGGATCCGTAACGCCGACAAAGTACAGCTGCGGATGCTCGACTCGGTCAACGCCCTTCGCGAAGCGGCAGGCAAGCCGATTGTCCAGCTGAACCCCCAGCTGACCGCTGCAGCCGCAACCCATTCGCGCGACATGTCGGTCCAGAACCGTCCGTGGCATTTTGGCTCCGACGGCTCTTCCCCGCTCGACCGCGTTGCCCGCACTGGTTTCACCGGCACAATGATCGGCGAGACGATTTCGGAAACATATGAGACCGAGTTGCAGACGCTTACAGCCTGGATGGAACAACCGGCCACCCGTTCGGTCATCATGGACGCCAAAGCGCGCACCATGGGCTTCTCCTGGTTCCAGGAATCCAATGGCAAGATTTGGTGGACCCTGGTCATGGGTAGCTAAGCGCGCCGATCTAATCTTTACCTGAACGAAGAAGGCCCGATCGCTGCATGGCAATCGGGCCTTTTCTATCACGAGACGATCAGCGCTGGCACGGTTACAGTGCAGACGATCAGGGACGCAGGGTAATCAACGTACCGTCGCGCACCATCGCATAGATCTCTTCGATCTCATCGTTGCTGACCGCAATGCAGCCCGCAGTCCAGTCATCCACCCGCGCAGCGCGTTTGCGTTCCTTGGGGTTGTTTGGCTCACCGTGAATGAAAATCTCGCCACCCGGTTTCTTGCCCATCGCCGCTGCCTTTGCCCGGTCCTGTGCGTTGGGGTAAGAGATCCCGATGGAGAGGTGATAACGACTGTTGGGATTGCGCCGGTCGATCAGATAGGTGCCTTCGGGAGTTTTGCCATCGCCCTCGATCTGCTTGTGGCCCTGCGGTGCGAAACCCAGCTCCATTTCATATTCGCGCAGAATATCCTCATTGTGCAGAAGATAGACCTTGCGGGCGCCTTTATTGACAACAACCGAGGTTACCTCGGGGCCATTATAACTGCGGAATTTGCTAGGGCCGGAGCTACAGCCCGCCAGCCCAAGGGTCGCCGCGGCGCCCAATCCGAATGTACGTCTATCCATTATTCTAGGTCTCTGCCTGATTTGCCTCATTTTCCAACTACTATCTTCGGTGGAAAATTCAAAATCACTTCTTCTCGTGCGGCGGTTGCAGCGTCGCGATTTGCTGCTCGATTGCCTCCAGCCGAGCCAGAACCAGATCCCGATAAGCGTCCGTGCGTTCGCCCTCTTCCTCGTGATGGGCATCCTGCATCGAATTCACGATCAGGCCGACCAAGAGGTTCACGACCGCAAAGGTGGTGACCATGATAAACGGCACAAAGAACGCCCAGGCATAGGGGTAGATCTCCATGACAGGGCGTACGATGCCCATGGACCAGCTTTCCAAAGTCATGATCTGGAACAGGGAATATGCGCTCAGCGCGAGATTACCGAACCATTCCGGGAAACTGTCCGCGAAGAGTTTCGTCGCGATGACGGAGCCGATGTAAAAGATGATAGCCATCAGCAGGAAGACTGAGCCCATGCCCGGTAGCGCAGTAATGAAACCCTCAACCACCCGGCGCAGCCGCGGCGCAACCGAGATGACGCGCAACACCCGCAATATGCGCAGCGCCCGCAGGACGGACATCCCCTGCGCCCCAGGAAGAAAGGCGATGCTGACGATCACAAAGTCAAAGATGTTCCAGCCGCGCAGGAAAAACCGCAGCCGCTGTACCCAGAGTTTTGCCAGCAGTTCAACGACAAAAATCCCCAGGCACAGCTGATCGACAAACAGAACGATCGTCCCGAACCGGGACATGATCGTATCAGATGTCTCCATTCCCAGCGTCACGGCATTGATCAGAATCACCACAGTGATGAAGTTGCCAAAACGATCACTGGCGATAAGATCGCCAAGCCGCTTGTTCAGGGTTTGTTTTGCACTGATGCTCACCGGTTCTACCCCACGTAGGAAAAGCTGGCCGCGAGTTCCGTATGCGAGGACCAGCGGAATTGATCGACCACCTGTACCCAATCCAGCCGATAGCCGCCATCGGTCAAAATCTTCGCATCACGGGCAAAGGTGACAGGATTGCAGGAAACATAGGCAACCCGTTTCGTACGTGCTGCAACCAGCTGAGTGGCCTGGGCCTCAGCACCAGCGCGCGGCGGGTCAATCACTGCAGCGTCAAACTCCGTTCCAAACGGATTCAGATCCTCCGGCAGCAACGGGTTGCGAAACAGATCGCGGGTCTCGGTGGTGACTTTCTTCAAGCCTTTGGCCTGCCGCCAACCGGCATCCAATGCGCGCAACATGGCGCTTTCACCCTCGACAGCGTGGACCTCAGCGTTTTTCGCCAGTGGCAGCGAAAAAGTCCCGCAGCCGGCAAATAGGTCGACGAGACGTTTTGCCCCAGCGACAACCTCCTCGACCGCCGCGAGCAAGGCCGCCTCGCCATCACGGGTAGCCTGTAGAAAGGCACCCGGCGGCGGGCAGACATGTGCCGGACCAAAGGGTTGAGTTGGCGGCTGTTCCATACCGATCAGCTCATCCTCCCAGGTCAGCCTTGCAATACGATGCGCGTCGACCACCTGCGCCAACGCGATCCGAAGCGCGCCATCCAGCGGCTTGCCGTTGGTCACCAGTACATCAACGCCAACCTCCGAGAGGGTCACCGTCACCGAAAGCGGTGCCTTGCGGCTGGCGCCAGCCATGGCCAGTGCCTCCGCCATCGGCACAGCAGCCAGAAGCTGTGGTGCCAGCAACTGGCAATCGGGTATCTCGGTAATCACCCCGGACGCGCGGCCATGGAATCCAGCCATCGCCCCTTTCTTGGTGCGGCGCACTGACAGCGTGGCGCGACGGCGCGATTGTGGCGGTGAGGTGTGGATCGGGCGAAACGCCGTCTCAATCCCCTGGGCAGCCAGCGCATTGCGCACAATATCGACCTTCCAGCCCGCGACAAAATCATCTGTCGCATGTTGCAGCTGACAGCCACCACAGGATTTATAATGCCGACAAGGCGCCTGGACGCGTGCCTCTGACGGGTTCTCGATGCGGATATCCGTGAGCTGGTGCCCGTCGCGAATACCGCTGACGGTCTCTCCCGGCAGGGTGCGCGGCGCAAAAAGCGGGCCCTCGGCGACTCCGTCCCCCTGATGGCCAAGACGAATGATTGTGGCTGTGGTTCTAGCTGCATGTGTCATGGCCGCTGCATACCCTGCGACTGGCCCGCGCAAAAGAAAAATGCGCAGTCTGCGTGTGAACGACCTTTGTGCGGGCGCTCAGTACTTCCTATTCCGCCGCATCCCACGATCGTCGAGTGATCGGATCGACCTCATCATCATCGCCTTCGGTCCGAATGAAGCCGCCGGATTGCCGCGACCAGAACTTCGCGTAAAGACCGCCTTGCTTCAGCAGTGCATCATGGGTGCCCACCTCCGCAATCCGACCTTGATCCATGACGATGATCCGATCCATTTCACTCAGCGTCGACAGGCGGTGTGCGATGGCCAGAACCGTCTTGCCCTGCATGACCCGCTCCAGCGCCGACTGAATCGCCGCCTCCACCTCGGAGTCGAGCGCCGAGGTCGCCTCATCCAGTACCAGAATGGGTGCATCCTTCAGGATAGCTCGGGCCAGCGCGATCCGCTGACGTTGGCCGCCCGACAGTTTCACACCCCGTTCGCCGAGATGGGCATCATAGCCGCTGCGGCCCTGTGCATCCTCCAGGTCAAGAATGAATTCATCAGCCTCCGCCTTTTTAGCGGCGGCAATAAGCTCCAGTTCGCTGGCGTCCGGCCGACCGTAAAGGATATTGTCGCGCGCCGAGCGATTGAACATTGCGGTTTCCTGCGTGACCATGCCGATCTGGCTGCGCAGCGAGTTCTGCGTCACCTCTGAAACGTCTGTCCCATCGATCAGAATTTGGCCTTTTTCCCCGTCATAGAGCCGCAACAGAAGCGACACGAGCGTGGATTTCCCCGCGCCGGAAGCCCCGACAATCCCCAGTTTTTCACCCGGTTCAACTGTCAGGGAAACATCCTGAATACCGCCGACATCGCGCCCATAGGCAAAGCCGACATTTCGGAATTCAATGCGTCCACCTTTGGTCCGCAGCGTCTTGGCGGTGTCTTGATCCTCAACCCGATCAGGACGCGTTAGCGTCTTCATGCCGTTTTCGATTTCGCCAATGTTGGAGTAGATCGCCATCAGCGTAAAGCTGACCCAGCCCGTCATCTGCGCGATCCTCACCGACACCGCGCCCGCCGCAACGATATCACCTTCGGTCGCCATCCCGTCCCGCCACAACACAAGCGTAGCACCAATCAGCAAGACAGGCAGCACTCCTGCCAGAGTCATCAGACAGAACCGGAAGGTCGCCGACAGATAGCCGAAATGAAGCGCCTTGTTACGGAAATCGGCCATCGAATCCTGTGCCGTCCGTTCTTCAAAATCGGCATGGGCGAACAACTTCACAGTTTTGATGTTGGTGATCGTATCGACCACCTGCCCGGTAACCATAGCCCGCGCGCCAGCCCGCGCCGCAGACCGCTTTCTGATGCGCGGCAGAAACCAACGGATTGTGGCAAAATACCCGACCAGCCAAACCACGAACAATCCAGTGATCCGCCAGTCAATCGCCCCTAGCAATGCCAGCGCGCCAAGCAGTGATGCCAGCGCGAAGGCGACGACATTGATCACCTCAACCGCGACCGACGTCACCGCATTGGCAGTCTGCATCTGCTTCTGTGCGATGCGACCTGCAAAATCATCATCGAAGAAACGCACCGATTGCCCCATTGTCCAACGATTGAGACGGGACAGCACCAGCGGATTGACGTTCGGCTGCACAATAATTGCGTTGGACGCCGCAGAGAGGCCAAAAAGGATCGGCCGCAACAACAGGAAGAAACCCAACGCACCGGCAAGTATCACCAGATTACCTGCCGAGAAGAACCGGTCCGGCCCGCTGGCTATCGCCGTATCTATCACCAGACCCAGAATATAAGCCGTGACCGCCTCCATTCCCCCGGCGAGCGCCGAAAAGACCGCAGCCACCGTGAGCATTGGCCAGGCGCCGGACAGACACCATCGCAAAAAGCGCCCCAACTGATCTGGTGGGGCGCCTTCGGCCGGTTGAAATGCGTCGATCAGATTGCCCAGTTTCATTCTGCTGCCTCAATGTTCAGGAAGCCGCCGGATTGCCGCGCCCAGAACTGGGCATATAGGCCCTCTGACCGCAAAAGCACGCCATGGGTGCCCTCCTCGACAATACGACCGTCATCCATAACCAGAATACGGTCCATCTGGGCGATGGTGGACAGACGGTGGGCAATCGCTATCACCGTCTTGCCTTGCATCATCCCGTATAGCGTTTGCTGGATTTCGGCCTCAACCTCTGAGTCCAGCGCCGATGTCGCCTCATCCAGGATCAAGATAGGTGCATCCTTCAGGATTACCCGAGCCAGTGTCACTCGCTGACGTTGCCCGCCTGAGAGCTTCACGCCCCGTTCACCGACATGCGCATCGTAGCCCCTGCGGCCTTCGGGATCCTCTAGGTCAAGGATGAACTCATGCGCCCGCGCTTGCTTTGCGGCCTCGATCATCTCGGCCTCGCTGGCGTCAGGCCGACCATAGAGCAGGTTGTCTCGCACCGATCGGTGCAATAGGGCACTGTCCTGCTGCACCATCCCAATCTGGGCGCGCAGACTGTCCTGTGTGACGGTACGGATATCTTGCCCGTCGATCAGGATCTGCCCGCCCTCGGGATCGTAGAACCGCAACAGCAGTTTCACCAAGGTCGATTTCCCGGCACCAGACCGCCCGATCAGGCCGATTTTCTCTCCTGGACGAATGGTCAGACTGACCTGATCCAGACCGCCAGAGCCGCGCCCGTAATGATGGGACAGCTGCCGGAGCTCCATCTCCCCATCGCGTAAATCAAGCGGCTTGGCATCAGCTGCATCCACCAGATCAATCGGCTGGGCAATGGTTTCCATCCCCTCGGCCACGACACCAAGCTGCCGGAAAAACGTGGTCAGCGCCCACATGATCCACCCGGTCAAAGCATTGAGACGCAGGGTCAGCGCCGTAGCAGAGGCAACAACCCCGACCGAAGCCTGCCCCTGCATCCACAGCAGGATCGCCCAACCGACCACCCCAACGATCAGCAGGCCATTCAGCGTCACCAATGCGGCATCCATGATTGTATAGAGCCGCATCTCCGCCTGGAACGTCTTGCGCGTACGCTCAATCGCCTCTTTGGCATAGGTCAGTTCGGTATCGTGATGGGCGAACATCTTGACCGAATGAATGTTGGAATAGCTGTCAACAACCCGACCGGTCACCGTGGATCGGGCGTCGGAGGCGGCCTGGCTGGCTGGCCCGACGCGGCGCACTGTCCAGCGGATCAGCATCGCATAAAGCGCAAACCATACCAGCAGGGGCATCATCAGCCGCATGTCCGCCAACCACAGCAAGAGAGCCGCGCCAGCCAGATAGGCCAATGCGAATGTGATCGCATCAAAGACCTGAAACACCACCTCACCAGCGGCAGGCGGTGTCTGCATTATCCGGTTTGCGATCCGCCCGGCAAAATCGTTCTCAAACCAGCCAACCGATTGCCGCAATACATGCTTATGTGAACGCCAGCGGATCAAAGTCCCGAAGTTTGGAAGGATAGCGTTATTCAGCAACAGCACATCCAGTAGCTGCAGCAGCGGCCGAATGGTCAGGATAAATACAGCCAGCAGGATCAACTCTGTCCCGTGAGCCTGCCAGACATCGGCCGGTTCACCGGACAACAGGTCCACAACCCGTCCCATGTAATGGATCAGACCGATTTCAACGGCTGCGACGATGACCGACATAAACGCGGTGGCCGCAAAGACCTTTTTGAAGGGCTGCGAATAATCTTTCAGGAACGGCCACAGTCGCCGTGGCGGAGTGTCGGTTTCCGCGTAATCACAATAGGGGTCGATAAGGTTTTCGAAGAAACGAAACATGCGGGTGCTCCAATAATTGAGCATATGGAATAGTCATGCGAACAAAGGCCATCGCCGTGGCCCCTCCGACAGACGTCGGACAGGTCAGGCGTTAATTGCGCCAGATCCCGTGATACATGCGTATTCCTCCCGTCATAAGATGGTCCCATATGGGTAGGAAAAAAATTCCACTCTGTCACCCCTTTTGACGCGGTGGGCGACGCACGACAATCAGCACGTGCGCTTCAGGCCAGTCCCAGCAGCTCTTTCCGCGTCAGGGCAAACCCGGATCTGATCCATTTATCACGCAAGGAGTTGAGCTCCGCGCCAAGAGCAGGCCCCTGGAGTTCAGGCATCAGATCCTGCGCCGACACGGGGAATACGGCGGACGCGCCAAGATTGATTTCAGTCTCTAAATCAGGCGAAATCGGCATCTCAAGCAGGGCAGATCGCAACAGGATCACGCTGCGGGCGATGGCCGCCCCATGATAATAGGCAAGGGCAGCTGGACTTTGGGTTCCTTCAACCTCTTTGCGAAGCAAGCGTATCTCGGCGGCCTGAGATTTGCTCAACCTCAGAACCTCGCCCGGAGCGCTACCGCCGAGCGCTGCAAGACGGCGAATGGGATCGGGGGCGGACCCCTCTTCCAGATGGATCAACGGTGCCAGGGCGCGATCATCGCTGCCCGGCAGAATCAATGCGAGCAATCCGATTTGCCGCATAATCGCAATCGCCGGCGCCGGATCGGGGGCTGCAAGAAGCTTCAGGATCTCACTCCCGACACGCTCACGCGATAGGGTTGCGATGCCATCCAGGTTGCTCGCGATCGCCGACAGGGCGTCCGGATCAAACCCAGCATCCAAATCTCCGTACCAGGCGTGGAATCTGAAATACCGAAGCGAGCGCAGATAGTCCTCGCGAATGCGGTGTTCGGCAATGCCGATGAACCGCACAATCCCCGCGCGCAGATCCGGAAGACCGTTCAGGGGATCAACCAGTTCCCCATCCGGGCGAGCGTAAAGCGCATTCATGGTAAAGTCGCGTCGCGCCGCATCCTCCTCGATACGATCCGCAAATGCGACGACAGCGCGACGACCATCGGTAGCAACGTCACGACGAAAGGTGGTGATCTCATAGGGCGTACCGCGATGCACCAGTGTTACAGTGCCGTGATCGATGCCTGTTGGTATGGCTTTTATGCCGGCCTTGTCGGCCAGTTCGATAACCTGTTGCGGCAGCGCGTTGGTGGACAGGTCGAGATCTGAAACCGGCGCGCCCAATAGCGCATTTCGCACACATCCGCCGACGAAATAGACCTCCGCACCGCCCTCGGTCAGCACCTCGCAGACGCGCTGGACAGCCGGATCATCGAGCCAGGGCGCGGTCAGATATCTCATGACTGCATCCGGTCGGCGAGGCCGCGCAACATCCGCGCGGTTGCGCCCCAGATGTAATAGGGACCGTATGGAACAGCGAAGTAGTTCCGCCGCACCCCACGCCAGCGACGCGACTGGATCTGATAGCGAGACGGATCGCAGAGATGTGAGAGTGGGACACTGAAAACCTCGGCAACCTCGCCAGCTTCGGCCTTGATATCAAAGGTCTGATCAATCAGGGCCACCACCGGCGTCACCATGAACCCGGTCACAGTTTCATGCGCAGGTAGCTGACCGACAATTTGCGGAAGATCACGCGGCAGCCCGATCTCTTCCCATGCTTCACGCAGGGCGGCATCGGTCACGCTTGCATCACCTGCGTCCTGCTTCCCACCGGCAAAAGCGATCTGACCGGGATGATGTTTCAACGCCGATGAGCGTTTTGTCAGGATGACCTGCGGCACGCCCTCAGCGATGCTGATCGCCACCAGAACGCCTGCCGGTCGCAATTTACGATCAACAGGTAGAACGACGTCCGGATTCAGATCAAAATCGGATGACCCTCCCCCCTCAGCGCCCAGCGCAGCGGTAAGCTTTTCTCGCAGATCAGGCACTATCGCCCTCTGCCTCATCCGTTTTATCGGCCTCAAACCCCAGCGTCGCCGGATCAAGATCATAATGGGCGCCACAGAACTGGCAATCGGCTGTCACGCGGCCTTCGTCAGTGGTCATCGTTGCGATGTCCTTGGCGGAGTAGATCGACAGGCTTGCGCGTACCCGCTCGGTGGAACAGGTACATCCGAATTTGACTTGTTGGGCATCGAAAACCCGCGGTTGTTCCTCGTGAAACAATCGCAGGAGCAGATCTGTCGGCGTTACCGATGGGCCGATCAGCTCCATGTCTTCGACGGTCGCAAGCAGGTGCATCACACGGTTCCAGTTCTCGCCCTCTTCGCCGTTCACCAGATCTTCAGCCACCAGCGTATCGCCAGAGCCGGTACCGTCAGCAACAAAGGGAGACGCCTTTGGCATCTGCTGCAGCATAATCCCCCCGGCCCGCCAGTGCTCCGGCACACCAGGCTCGGCGGAACGGCCAAAGCTGAGCGAGAACCGCGTTGGCAGCTGCTCGGACTGGGCGAAATAGGCTTCGGCACAGGTGGCCAGCGATCCGCCCGCCAGAGGGGTGATCCCCTGATAGGGTTTCATCCCTTCACCCTGATCGACAAGAATCGCAAAATACCCTTCACCCACCTGATCAAAGGGGGCGCCATCCGTCAGCCGTGTTTCATCATAGCTGGCATAGGCGCGGATACGGGCCGGCTCGCCTTCTGCCTGGGGGGCATAGTAGTCGGTCGCGATCATCCTCACCGCACCTTTGGACTGCACCTGCAAGGACAGTTTCCATTGCAATTTGACTGTTTGACCAATCAAAGCCGTCAGTAATGCCATCTCGGCCACCAACGCCTCGACGACAGGTGGGTAATTATGCTGCTTCAGAATACCATCCAACACACCGTCCAGCCGCGCAACGCGGCCGCGCATGTCCGATACGTCAAGCTGGAAGGGCAGGACGGTATCGTCCCACGCGATTTTCGATACAAGTGTCATGGGGTTTCCTTACGCGCCGTGGATTGGCATATCGGGCCTATATAGGGTTTACACCATCAGAGTGAAGAGGTCAGCGCCGTGATCAGACGTTTTGGCGATACGCCGGATAATTCGAAAAGATACCGACGCAGGCCCGGCGTCTACGCTCTCTTGCCGCGAAATGGCAAGCTTCTGGTGACCTGTCAGCAGGATCCAGGCCCGGATATTCAGCTGCCCGGAGGCGGCATAGATCCGGGCGAATCACCCATTCCTGCATTGCACCGCGAGGTGATGGAGGAGACCGGCTGGACCATTTCCTCCCCCCGCAAGCTGGGGGCATTCCGCCGGTTTGCCTATATGCCGGAGTATGATCTATGGGCTGAGAAACTCTGCCATATCTATATTGCGCGCCCGGCCCGGCAGATCTCAGACCCGAGCGAACCACTGCATGAAGCGCTCTGGATGCGAGCGGATGTCGCGCAAGAGATGCTCGGCAATGCCGGTGATCGCCACTTTGCCGGATATATCGCGCGATGGATGGGACAAAGCTAGAAATCGACCGAAGATTGGCCAGCGACCCGGTGCAGGCTCAGCTTACGGGCCTTCATATTCGAATAGGGTGGCGGATACATCATCCTCCAAACCGTATTGCGACGACATCACCTGTGTCAGGTTCCAGTAGAGATCGTCGAGGAATTCCTGGCCGGTCTGATCCGAGTTGCACTTGCCGATCAGATCCACCAATCCCTCGGCCTCAAGCATCTCGCCATTCTCCAAACGCGCCTCAGTAAAACCGTCCGAATA
Organism: Phaeobacter sp. JH20_02; assembly: GCF_048056915.1. Taxonomy (NCBI): domain Bacteria; kingdom Pseudomonadati; phylum Pseudomonadota; class Alphaproteobacteria; order Rhodobacterales; family Roseobacteraceae; genus Phaeobacter; species Phaeobacter sp. JH20_02. The sequence continues at coordinate 115,533 of NZ_JAYMVP010000009.1, forward strand.
CAGCAGCAGCCTGTCGCCCTTCTCCATCACCACATCTTCTTGGGAATAGGTGATATCTGGCACCAGCCCCACAGGAACGCCGCCCTTCCCGATGAACTCTGTGCTGCCATCCTTGCGGATCAGCAATGGGTGCGGATGGCCAGCCTGCACCATCTTCAACACGCCGCTGCGCAGATCGACGATGCAATAGGCCATAGTAAAATACTCTTCGATCCCGGTGTCGGCGATCAGCCGGGCATTCAGCAGGCTTGCAACTTCTTCAGGTTGGCGAAGGGCGTAAAAGCGGTTGAATCGCTTCTCCATGCCGACGTTCTGATCGAAATAGGTCGACGACAAATAGCCGCCAAGTCGCGCCGTCATCATTGCGGACGTAATGCCATGACCGGAGACATCGACCGAGTAAAAGCCAATCCGGTTCACCCCGGGTGAAAACATGCCAACCAGATCACCACCGATATGACCGCAGGGTTTCAAGAGCAGGCTGACAGTGGATGACCCGAATTTTCGCGACAGTTCTGGAACCAGCGATTCCTGAATTTTGCGCGCCTGAATCAGATCCTTGTCGATAGCATCATAGACCCGCTGCAATTCATCCAGCGTATCCGAGACGATCCGGTTCTTCTCTGAGAGTTCTCGCTGCATCCGCAGGATACGCTCACCCGCAGAGATTCTGGCGCGCAGCTCGTCCGAACTGACAGGTTTGGTCAGAAAATCATCCGCGCCGGCATCCAGCCCCTGCGCCACCTCGTTCTTTTCACTCTTGGAGGTCAGCAGGATGAAATAGCTGTAGTTATCCTGCGATTTGGCCCGGAACGCCCGGCAGAACTCCAGCCCATTCATTCCCGGCATCATCCAGTCGCTGAGGATCAGATCTGGCGGATCACTCTCGCAGATCTCCATCGCGACCTCGCCGCTTTCAGCGTCGACGACGTCGAATCCCCATTTCTTCAGTGATGCCACCAGGATTCGTCGCTGCAGACGGCTGTCATCGACCACCAGGACACGGCGGATCGAATTGGTCGTAACCTCTTGGTTTATTTCGATCGAACTGTCTGGCAACACCGAGTGAACCCCACAAAAAACGGCGCAAGATACCTTAAACGCAAGTCACTATCGCGCTCTTCGCTTAACAGGAAGTGAAGTTTGCGAAATATGGATCTAGCCTCGCGTTAAACGGTGATTTACGAGTTTATAAGTAAAGCAATCGTAAAATGCGATATCAAAACAAGGATTGCAAAGATGATTGATTGGTCACGCGCTAAGGAGCTGCACGAGGAAGTCGGCGCTGAGGACTTCTCTGAAGTTGTCGAGATCTTCCTCGAAGAGGTCGAAGGCGTCATCGAAAAGCTGAGATCTCCGGATCTGACCACCTTGGAACAGGACTTGCACTTCCTGAAAGGCAGCGCCCTCAATTTGGGCTTCTCTCAATTCTCCCGCCTCTGTCAGGAAGGCGAGCGCCGTTCGGCACAGGGCGAGGCAAAGGATGTGGACACAGCCACGATCATCGCCAGCTATGAGGCGTCAAAAGAAGAGTTCCTGCGCGACATGAGCAGCAAGCTCTGAGCCAGTACCTGCTCAGATCACGAATTGCGCCAGGGTTTCATCGCTGGTGATGTCGGTATAGGCAAAGCCGGCAGCATCCAACCGGACGTAGAGATCAGCGAAATTCTCAGGTCGCTTGGTTTCTATACCAATCAAAACAGAACCGAAGTTGCGCGCTGATTTCTTCATATATTCGAACCGGGCGATATCATCCTCTGGCCCCAGAATACCCAGGAACTCCTTCAGTGCCCCGGGTCGCTGCGGCAAGCGCAAAAGGAAATACTTTTTCAATCCCATATAGCGCTGTGCTCGTTCCTTCACTTCTGGCAACCGCTCGAAGTCAAAGTTGCCGCCCGACGTGAGACAGACCACCGTCTTGCCACGGATCCAGGAGCGTACATCGCGCAAGGCCTCGATCGCCAGCGCGCCAGCCGGTTCCAGAACCACACCTTCGACGTTCAACATCTCAAGGATGGTCGTGCAGATCCGATCTTCGGCAATCGACAGGACGTCCGGCAGGGGCACATGTTTCAGCACCTCGAACGGCCGCTCACCGATGCGGCCAACTGCGGCGCCATCGACGAATGTGTCGACATGGTCCAGTGCTACGGGGTGTCCAGCAGTTAGCGCCGCCCTCAGACATGCGCCGCCAGAGGGTTCTGCAAAAAGACAATGCACCTTGTCGCCGAACCAGCGGGCCACGCCGGACGACATGCCACCACCGCCCACCGGCAGGATCACATGATCGGGAACGGCGCCCAGCTGAGCCTCGATTTCAACCGCGATGGAGCTCTGGCCTTCGATGACATCATCATCATCAAATGGTGACAGAAAATGCCCGCCTTCCGTTGCACACCAAGTCTGAGCTGCCGACAGTGTGTCGTCAAAATAGTCGCCAACCAGATGGATTTCGACGTTGTCGCCGCCAAACATGCGGGTCTTCTGGATCTTCTGCTGAGGGGTGGTTACCGGCATAAAGATCACCCCGCGCTTGTCCAGCTCGCGGCACATAAAGGCAACGCCCTGCGCATGATTTCCAGCTGACGCACAGACAAACAGCGACTGGTCCAGCTGCTTACGCATTGCGTTAAACGCACCGCGGATCTTGTAGGACCGCACCGGGCTCAGATCTTCTCGTTTCAGGTAGATATCCGCATCGAACCGTTCCGACAGCAGCGTGCTGCGCTGCAGCGGCGTGGCAGGGAAAATCGCGCGCATGGCCTGTTCGGCGGCCCGGGCCTGGGTCTGAAAATCACTCATGCCACTTGAGTGACCCAACCCCGCCCCCATGACAAGGGGGCAGGATCAAAGCATACTGAAGAATACCGCAGATCAGATCGCACGTTTCTCGACGTAGTAGCCGTATAGTGTAGTGAGAGCACTGATATTCAATACTGCAAGTCCAACCGAGAATATCAGCTGCAGAACAATAGCAATCAACACGGCATCGGCCAGCAGATACAGGATCAGTTCGGACAGCAATTGCAGACCAAAAAGGCAAAGCGCGAGGACAAACAGCGTTCCAAAAGCTCCTGCCGTCAACTCAAACGACTCACCTATCCCAAGTGGTTTGCCCAGCGCTGCCGCAGGTAGGATCAGAACAATCCGATACATGAAGACGGCAATCAATATGGCGATGACGAGCAGGAAAGCGAGGCCAACCATCCCCATTCCGCTAATCAGGGCAATCCCGATAAACATCACCACGCCGATGACAACGATACCGATAACGATCAGCTTGATCAGACCAATGATGTAGTTGCCGACCTCAGCTTTGTAGAAAGATGGCAGCCAGCCGTTGGGGTGTTCCTCCAACAAGACATAGCGATGCCAGACGACCGCGGTCCATGCCCCGATCACACCAACCACTATCGACATCCCTACAATGCGCCACAGAACTGCAAATAATTGCGGGCCCTCCCCCCTCTGCTCCTGCATCCAGCCGCCACCAAAAAGACCGCCAAGAAGCAAATAGGCAATCCCCATGGCAATCAGCGAGGGAACAAGGAAGATCTTCAGAAGCTGCGGCAAATTCCGCTGCACCATGCTTACCGAGTGTAGAAATAGCGTCCAGCCAATCATTTATTCAAACTCCAATACTGCTCAATCGTTGCACGCGACCACTATGCGGACACTCCGGTTCCGATATGGGGAAAACCTTGCTCTTCTGTCAAAAACCGGATAGGCCGCTGGCGTTCTGATCAAGAGGAAATCCCATGTCCGCGCCCAAGAAAGTTGTCCTCGCCTACTCCGGCGGCCTTGATACGTCAATCATTCTGAAATGGCTGCAGACCGAATACGGTTGTGAGGTTGTGACCTTCACCGCCGATCTCGGCCAGGGTGAGGAACTGGAACCTGCCCGCCAGAAGGCAGAGCTGCTGGGCATCAAACCAGAGAACATCTACATCGAAGACGTACGGGAAGAATTCGTGCGGGACTTCGTCTTCCCGATGTTCCGCGCCAATGCCGTCTACGAAGGCCTCTACCTGCTGGGTACCTCCATCGCGCGTCCGCTGATCTCCAAGCGTCTGGTCGAGATCGCCGAGGCAACCGGCGCCGATGCGGTTGCTCATGGCGCCACCGGCAAGGGCAACGATCAGGTCCGGTTCGAACTGGCGGCCTATGCGCTGAACCCTGATATCAAGGTGATCGCCCCCTGGCGCGAATGGGATCTGACCTCGCGCACCCGTCTGCTCGAATTCGCAGAGGCGCACCAGATCCCTGTGGCCAAGGACAAACGTGGCGAAGCCCCCTTCTCCGTGGATGCGAACCTTCTGCACACCTCCTCCGAAGGCAAGGTGCTGGAAGACCCCGCCGTTGCAGCGCCTGACTATGTCTATCAGCGCACCGTCCACCCGGAGGATGCTCCGAATGAAGCTGAATTCATCGAGATCGGCTTTGAAAAAGGTGACGCCGTCAGCATCAACGGCGAGGCAATGTCACCCGCGACCATTCTCACCAAACTGAACGAATACGGCGGCAAGCACGGCATCGGTCGTCTCGATCTGGTCGAAGGCCGGTTTGTTGGCATGAAATCCCGCGGCATCTATGAGACACCGGGCGGCACCATCCTCCTCGAAGCCCACCGCGGCATTGAGTCCATCACGATGGACCGGGGCGCAATGCACCTGAAAGACCAGCTGATGCCGCAATATGCCGAGCTGATCTACAATGGTTTCTGGTACTCGCCCGAGCGCGAAATGCTGCAAGCCGCCATCGACCGCAGCCAGGAACATGTCACCGGCACCGTACGTGTGAAACTGTACAAAGGTTCTGTATCCACCGTAGGCCGCTGGTCAGATCACTCGCTCTACTCCGAAGCACATGTCACCTTCGAGGAAGACGCAGGTGCCTATGATCAGAAGGACGCAGCAGGCTTCATCCAGCTCAACGCGCTGCGACTGAAGCTCCTCGCCGCTCGCGAGCGCCGGTTGAAGAAATGAGCGACCGCGTCGATATCGAAGATGATATAGACGACGATCTGACCGAAGAGATGGAGATGTTCGTCGAGGCGCAGGACACCGTTTGGAACGATGTCCGCGCCGAAATCTCCGCCGGTAAAAAGACGAGCCACTGGATGTGGTTCGTCTTTCCCCAGCTTGCTGACCTTGGCCAGTCCCATATGGCGCAGCTCTACGGGATCGAGGATCTGACGGAGGCCACCGCGTATCTGGCCCATCCGGTCCTGAACGCACGGTTGACCGAGGCGAGCGAGCTGCTGCTCACCCACAAAGACCGCAGCGCCGCGTCCATCCTCGGCGAAACTGACGCCAGGAAACTCTGCTCATCAATGACGCTCTTTGCTGCCGTTCCTGGCGCATCAGATGTGTTTTCACAAGTATTAGAGACGTTTTTCGACGGAACCCCCTGCCCGGTCACCCGTAGCACCCTGTCTTGAAAGCTGACGTAACCTCCCCTTTGGTCACCCTTGCCTGCTGACAGACGGATGCCTAACCCTTGGCGCAAAGATACCGAGGGGGAGACAATGGCACTTCAACCGCTGGCGGATGGTATCCGCGCCGGGCTGACCGGGAAAAACTTTGACGGTTCGTTGAAATTCGATTGCGGCGACGATGGCGTCATCGTTCTCGCAGATGGCGATGCCACGACAGAAAACCGTGACACCGACTGCACCATCCGCATCAGTACCGAAAACCTGAAGAAGCTGCTCACCGGAAAACTGAACCCGATGACCGGCGTGATGATGGGCAAACTGAAAATTTCAGGTGATATGGGGGTGGCAATGAAACTGGGCAAGCTGATCGGCTGATCACGGCGCAGCCCTGCGGCCTGTCATCTTTCCAAAAAATACTCCGGGGGTGAAGCGCCGCAGGCGCGAGGGGGCAGCGCCCCCCTGGTTCCCTTCCGTCAGATCTTTGTCGTTTGCAGCTGCTCGTAATAGGGCAATGCCGCTTGCAGAACCGGTTGCAGTTCATCCGGAACCTCGGGCAACGGTCCTTCTGGTCCTGCGAATTTCGTCGACTGCCAGACAGATCCATACCAATGTGCTGCCCAGATGCCGTCATCCTTGTGTCCGCCCATGGGCCATGACAGCATCTTCGGGGAAAACGGCATCTCGATCCTGTCACAGAGCCGTTCCAGCATCTGCGCGGGATCTCTGCGAATATCGTTGCTGTCCAGAACCACCGGACTCTGACCCCAACTCTGGACCAGATCGAGCAATTCCGCCTGCTGGCGAAACCCTATGTCATCCAACGTCGGATTTTCCCGTTTCTCCGCGTAGGAGGCAATGACCCGCGCCGGATGGCGGATCAGAAACACATTTGTTACCTCACGCATCCAGTCACGGGGTATGCCCTCGATCATATGCTGCGTCATGTGCTTCTGATAGAAAAACGGTTTTGCAGCCGGGACCGGCCCCAGCAACAAATCCACGACCGCTGCCGGCTCCTGTGGCTGGCTCTCCAGGATCTCAGCGCGCATTGGGTGCTCCAGTCCCGTTTTCGCCAGATACGCCGCATAAAAAGGTTCATCCACCACAGCGCAATCGCCGCGATTGCCAAAGGCATACATCATCGCCGTCGACAGATTGCGCGGCCCTGACCACATCGCGATCCGCATCAGGCGCACTCCCGCGCGACGAGATCCTTGTAGAGCGAGCGGATCCGCTCGGTCACAGGCCCCATGGCACCCTCACCGATCTGGCGACCATCAATCTCGCCCACGGGCGTCTGCGCACCAAAGGTTCCGGTCAGGAAAGCCTCATCCGCGCCGTAGGTATCCACCAATGAATAGTTGCGCTCAAAGACAGGGATGTCGTTGGCGCGGCACAGGTCGATCACTTTCTGTCGGGTGATCCCGTTCATGCAGTAGTCACCGGTCGAGGTCCAAACTTCACCTTTGCGAACGATAAAGAAATTGCAGGCGTTCGTCGTGTTCACAAAGCCGTTCACGTCCAGCATCAGCCCTTCGTCGGCGCCCGCCTTCTCGGCTGCGATACAGGCCAAGATGCAGTTGAGCTTGGAATGCGAATTCAGCTTCGGATCCTGCGTCATCGGCAGTCCGCGCAGATGTGGCACGGTTGCCAGCCGGATCGGGCGCGGCAGGTGAGGGCGCGAATGCTCCATGATGATGGTGAAGGTCGGTCCCTGCTGCGACAGCGAGGGATGTTGAAAAGGCCGAGTTTTCACGCCGCGTGTCACCATCAGCCGCGCATGGGCATCTGTGGTCATACCATTGGCTTTCTGCGTGTCCAGCACGACCTGTTTGACCTGATCAGGGGACATGCCGATATCCAGATCAATCGCCTTTGCGGCCTCGAACAGGCGGTCCAGATGCTCATCTATGAAGGCCCAGGTCCCATCATAGAGGCGCAGCCCCTCCCAAACGCCGTCACCCAGCATGAAACCGCTATCATAGACGCTGACCTTGGCGTCAGCTTTCGGAACAATCTCGCCGTTCAGATAGATCAGGATCTCTTCGTTGCGCTGATCTTCTTCCGCTTGGTGCGTACTCATTTTCTTGGTCATCTGCTCCTCCTGCGAGCCGCACGCTAGAAGCATTGGATCCCATTTCCAAGCGGTAACTTCCCGTCACCAAGCCGTGACAAACCATGTCATGTGATTGAGCCCGAAAGAGCCCCGAGCCACAGTAGAGCAACGATGGAGGCCATGATGCGTTCGACCAAATCCCTTAGACCAATCGTACTGACCTTGTTCATGGTGCTGGCCGTGGCCTTGAAAGGTCATCAGGCCCATGCCCAGAACGTCGAAACCCTGACCGTGGCGGGTGGCTGCTTCTGGTGCGTGGAAAGCGATTTTGAAAGCGTTCCAGGTGTTCTCTCGGCAGTATCCGGCTTCACGGGCGGCAGCGTGCCATCACCTACGTACAAACAGGTCACCGCCGGCGGCACCGGTCACTACGAAGCGGTTCAAATCCGGTTTAACCCCCAAAAAGTAACGCGCCAACAGCTGCTGTCCATGTTCCTGAGGTCAGTTGATCCGACAGATGCCGTTGGTCAGTTCTGCGACCGCGGCGACAGCTACAGAACAGCCATATTCGTCTCTGGATCGGATCAGAAATCTGCCGCAGAGGCCGCCAAGGCCAAGGCGCAAGCAGAACTCGGTCAGGCCATCGTCACACCGATCCTGCCTGCAACGGCATTCTATCCCGCCGATGCCTACCATCAGGATTATTACAAAGGGAACCGGCTGGTGCTCACGCGATTTGGTCCCAAACGTCAATCAGAGGCGTATAAGCGATATCGGCAGGCCTGTGGTCGCGATGCAAGGGTCTTGCAGCTATGGGGGGCCGCAGCGCCTTTTGCCAAGCAGCACTAGGTGCGGCACCATGGATAACTGCACGAAAAAGGCGCGGTGGAAAACGCGCCTTTTTCATATTGACTGATTGATGTCGTCAGAAACTTGCGTCTTGCACCTCTTTCAGGTCGGGGATCACATCGGCGGTGCCTTTGCGGGTGACCATCAATGCAGCTGCGCGACTGGCCTGCGCCAAGGCCTGCGCCATCGGCATGCCACGGTCCAATCCCGAGAGCACATACCCCGTGAAGGTATCCCCGGCACCCGTTGTGTCGACCGGAACAACCGAATGCGCTGCAACATCGTGGGTTTGACCACTCTTGCACGCATAATGGCGCGCGCCCTTGGACCCCAGAGTCACGATAACATCTGACACGCCCAGCGCTTCGGGCGTCTTGCCGGTCGCTTCACGCAACTGTTCAGCTTCGACCTCGTTCAGGAACAGATAGTCGAGATACGGCAGGACCGCCTGGACTGCCTCTGCATCAAAAGGCGCGGCGGCATAGGCAACCTTCAGGCCAAGATCGCGCCCCATTCGTGCAGCCTCGGCCTGCATGTTGGTCTCGTTCTGCATCACCAAAATGTCGCCCGCACTCGCCTCTGACAGCGCAGAGCCGACCTGATCTTCGCCGATCTGACGGTTGGCCCCGGGAAACAGGATAATCTGGTTCTCGCCCGACGGATCAACCGCGATGATTGCATGGCCGGTCGGCACCTCCAGCTGCGCAATATGGCGCGCGTCGACGCCATATTCCAACAACCGCGTGACGGCCCAGGCCCCGTCCGGTCCGACCGCGCCAAGATGGCAGACATGACTGCCTGCGCGCGCGGCGGCCACAGACATATTTGCTCCCTTTCCGCCCAGGAACTGCTCCAGCCCCTCCGCCGCAAGAGTTTCCCCCGCAGCTGGCATGTGAGGCAGCGCATAGATCATGTCGGCGTTGATTGAGCCCAAATTCCAGATCGCCATGAAATCACCCGATGTTGCAGGCAGCCAGAACCGCCATGTTCAGAATGTCGTTTGCAGTCGACGTGGTGGAGCAGATCTGGATCGGTTTATCAACACCGGACAGGATTGGACCAACAACTGTCGCGCCCCCCATTTCCTGCATCAACTTGACCGAGATCGACGCAGAGTGCCGCGCAGGCACGATCAGGATATTGGCCGGACCAGTGAGACGCTGGAACGGATATGCCTCCTGTGCCTTGGCGTTCAGCGCCACGTCGACCGTCATTTCGCCTTCGTACTCAAAATCAACGCCGCGCTTGTCCAGAACTGCCGGCGCGATGTGCATTTTCTCAGCCCGTTCGGAGACCGGATAGCCAAAGGTCGAGAAGCTCACAAACGCAACCCGTGGCTCCAGGCCCATATGACGGGCCACCCCGGCCGCATGTTCGGCGATATTGGCGAGATCATTCTCATCCGGCCATTCATGCACCAATGTATCACCGATCAGAACGATACGACCCTTGTGCAGCAGTGCGGTCACACCAGCCGATCCATTTGTCGCATCCGCATCAAACACATGATTGATCTGGTCCAGCACATGCGCCGACTTCCGCGTCGCCCCGGTGACCAAGCCGTCACCATGCCCGTGCGCAAGCATCAGGGCCGAGAACACATGGCGATCACGGCCAACCAGCCGGTGAACATCCTTACGGTCAAATCCCTTGCGATTCAGCCGCTCATAAAGAAAGTCCTTATAGGTTTCGAAATGCTGAGTATTGGCCGCGTTCACGATTTCCAACTCACGAACCGCATCCCCCAGCCCGGCTGTTTCCAGCTTGCTACGCACATCATCGGGGCGTCCAACAACCAGCGCCTTACCAAAGCCGGAGCGTTGATACATCACCGCCGCACGCAAGACGCGGGGATCGTCACCTTCGGCAAAGATCATCCGCGATTGCGCTGCGCGTGCACGCGCGTTCAATCCGCGAAGGATCGACTGAGTCGGATCCATCCGACCACGCAGGCCGTGCTCATAGGCATCCATATCTATGATCGGCCGACGCGCGACACCAGTGTCCATACCAGCCTTGGCAACTGCTGGCGGAATGCGATGGATCAAACGCGGATCAAAGGGAGTCGGGATGATGTAGTCACGGCCAAAGGACAGCGATTTCCCATAGGCCAGCGCCACCTCATCCGGCACATCCTCACGCGCAAGACCTGCCAGGGCATGGGCGCAGGCAATTTTCATCTCGTCGTTGATGGCGCGCGCATGAATATCCAGTGCGCCGCGGAACAGATATGGGAACCCCAGCACGTTGTTCACCTGATTGGGGTAGTCTGATCGGCCTGTGGCGACGATAGCATCAACGCGCACTTCATGGGCTTCTTCCGGTGTAATCTCCGGATCCGGGTTTGCCATCGCAAAAATCACCGGATTGTCGGCCATGGATTTTACCATGTCCTGTGTCACCGCCCCTTTGACAGAAACGCCAAGGAACACATCCGCGTCCTTCATGGCCTCTTCCAGGGAGCGCAGTTCCGTCTTGACGGCGTGGGCTGACTTCCACTGGTTCATACCTTCGGTGCGCCCCTGATAAATCACGCCCTTGGTATCACAGACGATACAGTTCTCATGCCGCGCGCCCATAGCTTTCAGGAGCTCGATACAGGCAATGCCGGCAGCTCCGGCACCATTGAGGACGATCTTCACATCCTCGATTTTCTTGCCAGAGATATGCAGTGCATTGATCAGGCCGGCCGCGCAGATCACAGCGGTACCGTGCTGATCATCATGGAAGACCGGGATATCCATCTCTTCCTTGAGCTTCTGCTCGATAATGAAACACTCCGGCGCCTTGATATCCTCAAGATTGATCCCGCCAAACGTCGGCCCCATCAGGCGCACCGCCTTGATGAACTCATCCGGATCCTCGGTGTCCAACTCGATGTCGATGGAATTCACATCTGCAAATCGTTTGAACAGGACCGACTTGCCCTCCATTACCGGTTTGGATCCAAGCGCACCCAGATTCCCCAAACCCAGCACCGCGGTCCCGTTGGAGATCACGGCCACAAGGTTGCCCTTGTTCGTATAATCATAAGCCGTCTCCGGGTTCGCCGCGATCGCCTCGCAGGGCACAGCTACACCGGGCGAGTAAGCCAGCGACAAATCGCGCTGCGTGGTCATCGGGACCGTTGCGTTGATCTCCCATTTTCCGGGTGTCGGTTCCAGATGGAAGGCAAGCGCCTCTTCGTTGGTAATCTTGGCTTTGGGCATTGGCTTTGGGTGTCCTCTCACTGTCCCAAGCGTCATAGCTCAGCACGCGCATCATCTCAACGAAGTTGCGTTTTCACCTTTCGTCGCAGTCGCCTGATTTGTAAGGTCGCGCCAACCAAATCCCCCATTTTACGGAGCCGAACTTTGTCCACAGTCACGCCGATGATGGCCCAATACCTCGACATCAAGGCGCAGTACCCGGATGCCCTCCTGTTCTACCGCATGGGTGATTTCTACGAGATGTTCTTCGACGATGCCGTAAACGCCGCCGAAGCGCTCGACATTGCGCTGACCAAACGCGGTAAACACGACGGCGACGATATCCCGATGTGCGGCGTGCCCGTCCATGCGGCGGAGGGATACCTGTTGACGCTGATCCGCAAAGGCTTTCGTGTGGCGGTCGGTGAACAGCTCGAAAGCCCCGCAGAGGCCAAGAAACGCGGGTCCAAATCCGTAGTGAAACGCGATGTGGTGCGACTGGTCACACCCGGCACCATCACCGAGGATTCCCTGCTGGAGGCGCGTCGTCATAACTTTCTGACCGCCTATTGCGAATTGCGCGACCAGGCGGCGCTTGCCTGGGCCGATATCTCGACGGGTGCATTTCACGTGATGCCCGTCGCGGCCGTGCGACTATCGCCCGAACTGGCGCGTCTGGCCCCTTCCGAACTGATTGTGGCTGATGGCCCAGCGCTGGATCATCTGCGTCCCATAGCTGACGACCACCAGATCCCCGTGACCCCATTGGCCAAGTCCAGCTTCGACAGCAGCGCTGCTGAGAAACGTATCTGCGATCTGTTCAAGGTCTCGACGCTCGAGGCATACGGCACCTTCAGCCGCGCCGAGATTTCGGCGATGGGCGCGGTTATCGACTATCTTGATATCACCCAGAAGGGCAAATTGCCCCTTCTCCAGCCACCGGTACAGGAAGCCGAAGACCGCGTCGTGCAGATTGACGCCGCAACCCGCCGCAGCCTGGAACTCACCCGCTCGATGACCGGGGGGCGAAGCGGCTCGCTGCTTTCAGTGGTTGATCGCACGGTGACGCCCGCCGGTGGGCGTCTGCTCGAACAACGGCTGTCCAGCCCCTCCCGCAATCTCGATGTGATCAGAGCGCGGTTGGCGTCTCTGGACTTCATCGTCGAGCAAACGCAGCTGGCCCAATCTCTGAGGGCCACCCTGCGCAAGACACCTGATCTTGACCGGGCACTCTCCCGCCTTGCGCTTGAGCGTGGCGGCCCTCGAGACCTCGCCGCCGTACGCAATACGCTGATCCAGGCGGAGGCGATTTCCAATCTCTGCGCGACGATGGAGATGCCTGAGCTGTTGCAGCAGGCACTCGCTGGCCTGACCGGGTTTGATGATCTCCTCCCCCTCCTTGACGCAGCGCTGATCGCAGAACCGCCACTTTTGGCGCGCGACGGCGGTTTCATTGCCGAAGGCTACGACAGCGATCTGGACGAAGCCCGCACCCTGCGCGACGAAGGGCGGTCCGTCATTGCGGCCCTGCAAAAGAAATACTCGGACCACACCGGTATCACTTCGTTGAAGATCAAGCACAATAATGTGCTGGGCTACTTCATTGAAACCACGGCAACCCATGCCGAGAAAATGCTCTCTGCCCCATTGTCAGAGACATATATTCATCGTCAGACCACCGCCAATCAGGTGCGTTTCACCACTGTCGAACTCAGTGAGATCGAAACACGCATCCTGAACGCGGGCAACCTCGCCTTAGAAATAGAGAAACGGCTCTATACAAGGCTTTCCTGCGCTATTCTCGACCATGCCGCGAGATTGAATGCTGCCGCGCGCGGGTTGGCGGAACTGGATCTTGTTACAGCGCTTGCCGATCTGACCCTAGGTGAGAACTGGCAACGACCATCGGTTGATAACTCCCGAGCCTTTGACATCATCGGTGGACGGCACCCAGTTGTGGAGCAGGCCCTGCGCCAGCAGGGTGGAACTTCATTTGTGGCAAATGACTGTGCACTCACGGCCAACGGTGGTGCCGCGATCTGGTTGCTGACCGGCCCGAATATGGCCGGCAAATCAACCTTTCTGCGCCAGAATGCCTTGATCGCCATACTCGCGCAAATCGGCAGCTATGTACCCGCCGACAGCGCTCATATCGGGCTGATCAGCCAATTGTTCAGCCGTGTCGGTGCCTCTGACGATCTCGCACGGGGCCGGTCAACCTTTATGGTGGAAATGGTCGAAACCGCAGCAATCCTCAATCAGGCGGATGACCGGGCGCTGGTGATCCTCGATGAAATCGGACGCGGCACCGCTACCTATGACGGCCTCTCGATTGCCTGGGCAACACTGGAACACCTGCATGAGGTCAACCGAGCCCGGGCGCTGTTTGCCACCCATTATCACGAGCTGACCCAGCTCGCTGGCAAATTGCTTGGCGTCGAGAATGCCACGGTTTCAGTCAAGGAATGGGAAGGCGATGTGATCTTCCTTCACGAGGTGAAGAAAGGCGCAGCAGATCGCTCCTACGGGGTACAGGTGGCCCAGCTCGCAGGGCTCCCGGCAAGCGTTGTCACCCGGGCCCGCGATGTGCTCTACATGCTGGAGGAAGGCAGCCGCAGTGGCGCCGGCAAAATTCAGATCGACGATTTGCCGCTGTTTGCAGCCGCCCCGCCTCCGCAACCGAAAGCTCCGACAGGCCCGTCACAATTGGAACAGCTCTTGGGTGACATCCACCCTGACGATCTCTCACCAAGAGAGGCGCTGGAGGCACTCTACCGCCTGAAGGAGGCCGCGAGCTGACATCGAAAAGCGGCCAGCTTGGATCACCAAGGGCCGCTTGTCATCTTTCCAAAAATACTCGCGCCGCAGGCACGGGCCATAGGCCCGCCTACGACCGCCGGTATCAACCTGCCGGTGTCGAAGACACGCCAACCTGCGCCGGGCGCAGAAGACGGTCGTGCAGCATGAACCCCTCGGCAGATACCTGAATGATATCGCCGGCTTTGGTTCCTGGAACCGGAGCTTCGAACATGGCTTCATGCACCTGCGGGTCAAATCTATCGCCCACTTCCGGCGCGATCACCTGCATACCATGTTTTTCAAACACGCCGAGCAGCGCCCGCATGGTGAGTTCGACGCCTTCGATCAGCGCTGCAGAAACTTCACGCTGCTCATCGGTCGCCGCTTCAATCGCGCGTTTCATGTTGTCGTATACCGGCAGCATGTCACGTGCCAGTTTGGACCCACCGTATTGCTCAGCTTCGCGACGCGCCTTGTCGCCGCGCTTGCGGGCGTTTTCCGCATCCGCCAGCGCGCGCATGAAACGGTCTTTCAGTTCATCCCGTTCGGCACGCAGGCTGTCCAATTCCAGTGCAGCATCATCATATTCTTCAGTCTGCGCAGAGAGCTCTTCCGCTTCGGCTTCTGTGATGTCGTCCAAAAAATCGTCGTTCTTGGGCTCTGCCATATTTCACCTCTAAGTCCGGTCGGAAAGAAGCTTCCCGACCAGTTGCGCCGTATAGTCCACAATCGGCACGATCCGGCCGTAATTCAGGCGGGTCGGGCCAATGACACCCACCGCACCAATGATCTTTCGATCCGCGTTCATATAGGGAGACACCACCAAAGAGGAACCCGAAAGTGAAAAAAGTTTGTTCTCCGAACCGATAAAAATGCGCACACCTTCGCCATCCTCGGTCAGCTGGAGAAACTCCTCGATATCGCGCTTCCGTTCGAGGTCATCAAACAGGTTTCGGATCCGGTCCAGCTCCTCAGCCGCCCCCCCTTCCGACAGCAGATTCGCCCGGCCGCGCACAATCAGTCGCGCCGTATCGCTGCCCTCATCTTCCCAAGCCGCCAGACCGCTTTCGATCATTTCACGGGCCAGAACGTCGATCTGCTGCTGACGGGCCTTGATCTCTTCCTGTATCGCACCGCGCACATCGCCCAATGTGCGCCCTTCGATCAAAGCGTTCAGAAAATTTGCCGCCTCCCGCATCGAACTTGGCGTTTGCCCCGGCGGTGGCGTGAACAGACGATTTTCCACGTGGCCGTCTGAGAACACCAGCACGACCAGAGCGCGATCATGGGCCAGGGTGACGAATTCGATGTGCCGGATCTCTGCCTCGTGCTTGGGCGTCAGCACTAGAGATGCTCCCCGTGTCACGCCTGACAGCGCGGAGCCGACACGATCCAACATACCTGCAAGACCTGCGGACCCGGTCCCGGAATTCGTACCCATGGTTTCATCAATTTTTTGACGATCCTGATTATTGAGATCACCGACCTCCAACAGACCATCAACAAACATCCGCAAACCGACCTGTGTTGGCACCCGCCCGGCACTGGTGTGCGGACTGTTCAGCAACCCCAGATGCTCCAGATCCTGCATTACGTTACGCACCGTGGCGGCGCTTACCTTCTCGTTCAGGGAGCGCGTCAGGGTACGGCTGCCAACCGGATCTCCCGTCTCAAGATAGGATTCCACAACAGCGCGGAACACGTCCCGCGACCGGTCGTTCATATCCTTCAGAATGTCACTACTGCTGTTCATCGCACTCTATGTGTGGTCGCTGCCGTTTCTGCGCAAGGCTTCGCCCGCCCCTACCCTTGTCATTAAAGAGCGCAGCATCAAAAGGTCAATCATGCTTGCATCGCCAACCCTGCGGGCGCTATCCCGATTGGTAAGCAAACAAAGGATGACCCATGCGACCCTCTGGACGAGACTTGAACCAAATGCGCGCCGTTTCCATCGAAACAGGCTTCACCAAACACGCCGAAGGGTCCTGCCTGATCAAGATGGGCGACACCCATGTGCTGTGTACCGCAACCATCGAGGACCGCGTTCCGCCCTTTATCAAAGGCACCGGGTTGGGCTGGGTAACCGCCGAATATGGGATGCTGCCCCGCGCCACGAACACCCGTATGCGCCGTGAAGCCGCAATGGGCAAACAGGGTGGCCGCACTGTCGAAATCCAGCGCCTCATCGGTCGTGCCCTGCGCGCAGGTGTTGACCGCGTCGCGCTTGGCGAACGGCAGATCAGCATCGACTGCGATGTCCTCCAGGCCGACGGCGGCACGCGCTGTGCGTCGATCACCGGTGGTTGGGTGGCATTGCGGCTTGCAGTGAACAAACTGATGAAGACAGGTGAGGTCAAGATAGACCCGCTTGTTGATCCCGTCGCG
The DNA here is from genome assembly GCF_048056915.1 of Phaeobacter sp. JH20_02. Taxonomy (NCBI): domain Bacteria; kingdom Pseudomonadati; phylum Pseudomonadota; class Alphaproteobacteria; order Rhodobacterales; family Roseobacteraceae; genus Phaeobacter; species Phaeobacter sp. JH20_02. The sequence goes on from NZ_JAYMVP010000009.1 coordinate 132,247, forward strand.
GCCGTTTCCTGCGGTATCTATGCAGGCCAGCCTGTCCTGGATCTCGACTACCCGGAGGATTCCGAAGCCGGTGTGGATGGCAATTTCATCATTACTGGATCGGGCCAGTTGATCGAAGTCCAGATGTCCGCCGAAGGATCCATGTTCAGCCGTGAGCAATTGAACACCCTGATGGATTTGGCGACCAAAGGCACCGCTGAACTGGCCGAGATGCAAAAGGCAGCCTGCGCATGACACGCAAGTTTGCCGGCGACCGCCTGCTTGTCGCCACACACAACAAAGGCAAGCTGGAGGAGATGAAGCATCTCCTCCAGCCGTTTGGCGTCACGGTAATTGGTGCCGGCGAAATGGACCTGCCCGAGCCGGCCGAGACAGAAGATACCTTTGTCGGAAATGCGCGGATCAAGGCCCATGCCGCCGCAAAGGCGACCGGCCTACCCGCCCTGTCCGATGACTCGGGTATCACCATTGATGCGCTCGACGGCGCCCCCGGAGTGTATACTGCCGACTGGGCAGAAACCGGTGACGGACGCGATTTCATGATGGCAATGACGCGTGCCCATAACGAACTGGAAGCGAAACAAGCCCCCCACCCGCGGCTCGCCCAATTCCGCTGCACTTTGGTTCTGGCCTGGCCAGATGGTCATGATGAGGTCTTTGAAGGTGTGATGCCTGGACAACTCGTCTGGCCCATACGGGGCAAGGACGGCTTTGGCTACGATCCAATGTTCCAACCTGATGGTCATGATCAGACCTGCGCCGAAATGGATCGCTGGGCCAAGAACAAGATCAGCCACCGCGGCCAGGCCGTTGCCAAATTCGTCGAGGCTTGTTTCGGTGGATGATTGGCGCAACGGGGGTTTTGGGCTTTATATCCACTGGCCGTTCTGCCAGGCCAAATGCCCCTACTGCGATTTCAACAGCCATGTCACGGCGCAGATTGATCAAACCAGATGGGCCGCCGCCTATCGTGCAGAGATGCTGCGCGCTGCTCCAGAGCTTTCTGGTCGTGTCTTGAACACTATCTTCTTCGGAGGCGGTACGCCGTCGCTGATGCATCCGGATACTGTCGCCTCCATCATCGAAACGGCGCGTGAAATATGGCCTTTTTCCAATGACATAGAGATATCGCTTGAAGCAAATCCGACCTCGGTCGAAGCCGGTCGCTTTGCTGGTTACCGAGATGCCGGCGTCAATCGGATTTCTATGGGTATTCAGGCACTTAACGACGATGACCTACGCCGCTTGGGGCGTTTGCACAACGTCGCCGAGGCGCAGAAGGCGTTTGATGTGGCTCGAAACTGCTTTGACCGAGTCAGTTTCGATCTGATCTATGCCCGACAGGGCCAAACACTCACCGACTGGCGACAGGAGCTTGATCAGGCCTTGTCGATGGCCATTGATCATCTTTCTCTCTACCAGCTGACAATTGAGGAAGGTACCGCCTTTGGGGATCGCTATGCCAAGGGCAAGCTGCGGGATCTTCCCAGTGATGACAACGCAGCAGACATGTATCTAGCGACACAAGAAATCTGCGACAATCATGGCTTGCCCGCTTATGAAATCTCCAATCATGCACGCCCCGGTGCGGAGTCCCGACACAATCTGATCTATTGGCGGTATGGTGATTACCTTGGTATCGGTCCGGGCGCCCATGGACGCCTCACCATTGGAGGTCAGCGATATGCTACTGAAACCTATCTTCAACCCGGTGCCTGGCTCAATGCCGCCGAACGCACAACCGGTGAGACCAGCCGCACGCAATTGACATCAGAAGAGAGTAGCGCCGAATACATGATGATGGGCATGCGGCTTGTCGAGGGGCTAGATAGTGATCGTTTTCAGGAAATCTCCGGCCGATCACTTCCTGCTGACCGTATCTCCGACTTGGCAGATATCGGTATGATCGAGATTTCGGGCAACCGTCTGCGGGCAACCGATTCCGGTCGTGCAGTCTTGAATGCGGTCCTCCGCGAACTATTGGTGGAGTGATCGAATGAGGGTTCTATACGCCACGCTCGGAATGCTCTGTGTTGGCCTGGCGCTACTGGGTGTTGCCCTCCCACTTCTGCCGACAGTCCCCTTCCTTCTTCTTGCAAGCTTCTTCTTTGCCAACTCCTCCGAACGCCTGCATGACTGGATCATCAGTCACCGCTTATTCGGCCCCATGATTCAGAACTGGCACGAAAGAGGAGCGATTCGCCCGGCCGCAAAAAAAGCGGCAACCCTATCGGTTGCCGCCGTTTTCAGCCTATCCATTCTACTGTCTGCCTCTTCACATGTCCTGATCATCCAGGCCATTGTCCTAAGCGCAGTGATGGTCTTTATTTGGACGCGCCCTAACGGCTGAGACGTCCGCAAAGATCATCCAACTCATCCAGAGACGCGTAGCTGATAGATACAACCCCGCTCTCGCCACCAGCACGATGGTCAATCGACACCTTCATACGCAAGGCAGCTGATAGATCAGCTTCCAACGCACGGGTATCGGCATCCTTCTCTGCAGACTTCTTCGCCGAGCGAGAGGTCGCAGCCTGAAGACCCGCTGCATCCTTCTTCACCAGAGCCTCAGTTGCGCGAACCGACAGACCACCCTTGACGATTTTCTTGGCGAGCTCTGACGCGTTGTCTGAGGTGATCAGAGCACGAGCATGACCGGCCGAAAGGCGGCGCTCCTGAACCAAGGTCTGAACATCATCCGGCAAATGCAACAGCCGGACGAGATTTGCAATGTGACTACGGCTCTTCCCTAATGCCTCGGCCATTTTCTCCTGGGTATGGCCAAATTTATCCATAAGCTGTTTATAGCTCTGCGCCTCTTCCATCGCATTCAGGTCGGACCGCTGAATGTTTTCGATAATGGCGACTTCCATCATCTCGACATCCGAGTAATCCCGAATAATAACTGGGACCTCGTGCAGCTGAGCGCCTTGCGCGGCACGCCAACGACGTTCGCCGGCAACAATCTCGTATTGACCGCCTGGGCGCGGGCGCACGATCAGCGGCTGCAGTACGCCCTTTTCCCTGATTGACGCCGTCAGATCGTCCAAATCCTCCTGTAGGAACTGGCGACGCGGCTGATCCGGGTTCGCGATTACTTTTTCGATCGGCACCATGACTTCGGTGCTTCTGATTGCCTGTTTTTCTGTGCTAACAGGTTCCGGGTTCACATCCGCCATTAGAGCTGACAAGCCTCTTCCCAATCCTCTGGGTTTGTTTTTCTTTTCTGACATTACTGCGCCTCCAGCTGTGGTCAGGCTGCGAGTTTCTGATGTCTCGCAATCAGTTCTTCTGCAAGGGCGCGATACGCATTCGCCCCAAGCGAGTTTGTGTCGTAGTTCAGCACCGGCAGCGCATAAGACGGCGCCTCACTGACACGTACGTTACGAGGGATCTTCGTTTCGAATACCAACTCCCCCAAATGACCGCGAGCGTCTTGCTCAACCTGCTGAGACAGATTATTCCGGCGATCAAACATGGTAAGGACAATCCCCTCAATACGAAGATTGGGATTGGCGGTTTGACGCACCTCACGGATGGTCAACATCAGCTGAGACACCCCTTCCAGAGCAAAGAACTCACTCTGCAAAGGAACGAGAACCGAATCCGAAGCCACCATAGCATTAACCGTCAATAGGTTCAGCGATGGTGGGCAGTCGATCAGGATATAATCCCAGTCGTATTCATCCATTGCCGGCTGACGAAGTGCATCGTGCAGAAGGAAGCTGCGCTTTTCATTGGTGAAAAGCTCGATATCAGCCGAACTCAGGTCGACGGTAGCAGGAATAATGCAAAGATCTTCGATCTCAGTCTCTCGAATGACATCGCTCAATGCGACATCATCAACGAGAAGATCATATGTCGTATGGGTTCGGTCAGCTGCTTCGATACCTAAACCTGTAGACGCGTTTCCTTGCGGATCAAGATCGACCACCAAAACCCTGTAGCCGGTTTCTACCAAGGCCGCCGCCAAATTGATTGCTGTCGTGGTTTTGCCAACTCCGCCCTTTTGGTTGGCGACTGCAATAATACGAGGCCCAGCCGGCCGGGACAAATCAGACACGCGTCACTCCCCTGATTTCTAGTATAACCGCCTCGGGTTCAGTCCAACTACTAGTAGATTTCAGGTCGAATTGCCATTGGCTCCTCGCGTTATCCACTTCTTTTTTCCATTGCACTCCTTTGGAAAGCAAAGCAATTCCACCGGGATGAAGATGATGTTCGGCAAAACCAAGAAGAGTCGTCAGATCAGCCAGAGCGCGGGCAGACATGACATCGGCGCCGATTGATGGAACCTTTTCAATTCTCTCAGAAACCACTTTTGCCGTCGCGCCGCATTCCCTAATAGCCGTGCGCAGAAAGGCGCATTTCCTTTGATCGCTTTCAATCAGCGTGATCGAACAATCAGGCGCCCGCTCCGCTGCAATGATCGCCACAACCACCCCAGGAAAGCCGCCGCCGCTGCCGATATCGACCCAAGTCTTCGGAAACTCAGTCAGCTCACAAATCTGGATAGAGTCGACGATATGCCGGTCCCAAACACTGTCCAGAGTGGATTTTGCTACGAGATTGATCTTGGGAGACCACTTTTTTACTAAACTTTCATAATGCTTAAGGCGATCATATGTTTCACGTGAAACATATGACTTTCCAATTTGCATTTCAATCATCTCAGGCGGTCCTACCCTGGGTCACAGTACTGCCACGCCGGAGCCTGGCAAGGATCAAAGCAAGCGCAGCTGGTGTCATGCCATCCACCCGACCAGCCTGCGCGAGGGTTTCAGGCCTTGATCGCTCCAACTTTCCGCGCAACTCGTTCGAAAGCCCTTCGAAATCATAGGTAAAATCAGCGGGAATAAGATATCCTTCGTCGCGCTTCATCGCCTCGATCTCGCGCTTCTGACGGAGGATATAATTCGCATAGAGTGCGTCCCGCTCGATCTGTCGGCGAATAGGCTCCTCGCACTGCTCCAACTCGGGAAGCAAGCGCAGGATATCTTCAAAAACGACATTCGGGAACGCCAGCACATCCATGGCAGTTCGCCGCTTCCCGTCCTGGTTCACAATTACGCCGGCCTCGTTGATCTCCTTTGGCGTGAATTGACGGCTATCCATCACGTCCCGCGCAGCCTCAAGCTTCTCCATTTTTTTGGAGAAGGCAGCGTGGCGGCGTTCTCCCACGCAACCCAACTCGATGCCAATACCTGTCAGCCGTTGATCAGCATTATCGGCGCGAAGTGAAAGGCGAAACTCAGCTCGCGATGTGAACATGCGATAAGGCTCAGTTACGCCATTGGTTGTCAGATCATCGATCATCACGCCAATATAGCTTTCAGAGCGACTGAATGTGACCGGATTGTTTCCTTTGGCATAGCGCGCCGCGTTCAGACCAGCCACTAGCCCTTGAGCTGCAGCTTCCTCATAACCCGTCGTGCCATTGATCTGGCCGGCTAGATACAAGCCTTGATGCGATTTCAGCGCCAGATCCAACCCAAGCGCGCGAGGATCGACATAGTCATACTCAATTGCATATCCTGGCTGCAGTATTTCGGTTTCTTCCAATCCGACTATCGAGCGCACGTAGCGCTCTTGGACATCCACCGGCAGGCTCGTTGAGATGCCGTTTGGATAAACGGTATGATCATCTGCACCTTCCGGCTCAAGAAAGATCTGATGGCTTGTCTTATCGGCAAAGCGCACAATTTTATCTTCGATGGATGGGCAATACCTGGGCCCTACCCCTTCAATATGCCCACCATACATCGCAGATCTGGCAAGATTATCTCGGATGATATCATGTGTGTTTTCATTGGTGTGCGTGATCCCACACACCACTTGAGGCGCTGAAATTGACTTACTCAGGAAGCTGAACAGAGTGGGATCTTCATCTCCAGGTTGGCCTTCAAGTCTATCCCAAGCGATTGTCCGACCATCCAGTCGCGGCGGAGTGCCGGTTTTCAATCTTCCCAAGCGAAGATCGAAACTGTCCAGCCGCTCTGCAAGCCGCACTGAGGGCTTATCGCCCATACGGCCACCGGGCCTGGAGACGTCCCCGATATGAATGACGCCTCTTAAAAACGTACCTGAAGTCAGGATCACGGCCTGGCTGAAGATTTCACTATCATCGGCGAGACGCACACCCTGAATGCGGTCACCGGTCATAAGAAAGTCGATGACTTCACCGATGACGATATCCAGATTGGACTGATCCTGAGTTTCGGCGAGCATTTGCAGGCGGTAGATTTTACGATCGGATTGCGCTCTCGGCCCCTGAACCGCAGGGCCTTTACGTCTATTCAGCAGTCGAAACTGGATACCGGCCTTATCTGCAACACGCCCCATGACGCCATCAAGGGCGTCTATCTCTCGGACAAGATGCCCCTTCCCCAATCCGCCAATGGCGGGATTACAGGACATCACACCGATGCCCTCCTTCGTCAGGGTCACGAGTGCGGTCCTCACACCCATGCGGGCTGCTGCATGTGCAGCCTCCGTGCCGGCATGACCACCGCCAACAACAATCACATCATAATCTGGATGTTTCACGTGAAACACTCCTCATTTCCCCAAGCAGAAACTTGAGAATATTTCGTCCAGTAGGTTCTCAACACCGACCCGTCCCACAAGCATCTCCAAAGCACGGATAGCAGACCGGATATCCTCCGCTGCGACATCATAGTATTCAGGTCCATCGGCTAAGATCATCTGTGCCGAGTTTAGACGATCAGATGCGGTTCGCATCGCTTCCTTGTGACGCGCACGCGTTGCAATACCAGCTTTTCCGGCCCTGTTCTGTAGGATATCGGTGATAGCCACTATCAAAGCCTCGACGCCCTGCCCGGTTTTTCCAGATATCGCCAGCACATCCTGATGTTCTTCGGCCAGGTCGGCTTTTGGAACCACCACAATATCGTCAGGCTCGATGTCGATATCAATAGCAGCAGGATCGTCGGTCAGAAATACGCGAAGGTCTGCTTCTTGAGCGCGCTTCTTTGCAAGTTTGATACCGATCCCTTCAACATGGTCGTCAGTCTCCCGCAAGCCGGCGGTGTCGAGTAGCGTCACAGGGAGACCCGCCAGATCCATCCGGACCTCGATCACATCACGCGTCGTACCCGCGTATTCAGAAGTAATAGCCGCCTCACGGCCGGCGAGCGCATTGAGCAAAGTCGATTTTCCGACATTCGGCGCGCCGACAATAGCAACTTCGAATCCATTCCGAATACGTTCAGCAATTTGAACACCTGAAATCTGCGGCTGCAAATCAGCAGCTACGCCGGCGAGCAGCCCCGCAACCTCGGCGGTTACATCGACAGGGACATCTTCATCAGCGAAATCAATAGTCACTTCAATAAGTGAGGCTGCGCGAATGAGATCCTTGCGCCACCGCTCGGCCAGGTCTGCCAAGCCGCCGGCGAGAACGGCTTGCGCCTGGACACGCTGAGCATCCGTCTCAGCCTCGATAAGATCCGCCAGCGCTTCAACTTGAGAAAGGTCAAGCTTACCATTTTCGAGCGCACGCCGAGTGAATTCGCCCGGATCCGCAAGGCGCACATCATCGAACCTACCCAGAAGCTCAAGCATCGCGGTTACAACAGCTGTACTTCCATGAACCTGGAATTCAACCGTATCCTCACCGGTAAAGCTGTTGGGGCCGGCAAATGTCAGGATCAATGCCTCATCAATCCGAGCGCCAGCCTGATCGGAAATCACCCGCAGACTACGCCCAGGACACGGCAAAGCACCGCCACTGATAACAGAAGCGGTGTTGATCGCCTGAGGACCTGACAATCGAATAACCGAAACGCCGGCCTTCCCCTGAGCGGAGGCCAGCGCAAAGATCGTGTCCATCGGAACCTTCCTTTCGTGCCGGCCCGGGTATTAGGTGTTCATTGAGTCGAAGAATTCAGAATTTGTCTTTGTTTGCTTCAACTTAGACAACAGAAACTCGATTGCGTCAGTGGTCCCCATCGGGTTGAGGATACGGCGAAGGACAAATGTCTTGGCCAGGTCACCCTTATCAACGAGGAGGTCTTCTTTCCGAGTACCCGACTTGAGAATATCAATTGCCGGGAAGACGCGTTTGTCCGCAATCTTACGATCAAGGACGATTTCCGAGTTACCGGTACCTTTGAATTCTTCAAAGATCACCTCGTCCATACGGCTGCCGGTGTCAATCAATGCGGTGGCGATGATGGTAAGCGAACCGCCTTCTTCGATATTCCGCGCCGCACCAAAGAATCGTTTCGGGCGCTGCAGGGCGTTTGCATCGACACCACCGGTCAGAACCTTACCAGACGATGGTACCACAGTGTTAAAGGCCCTACCAAGTCTTGTGATGGAGTCCAGAAGAATAACTACATCTCGTTTATGCTCAACAAGACGCTTCGCTTTCTCAATCACCATCTCAGATACGGCAACATGCCGGGTCGCTGGTTCGTCGAAGGTTGAGGAGACAACCTCACCTTTCACCGACCGCTGCATATCCGTGACTTCTTCCGGGCGTTCGTCGATCAGCAGAACGATCAGGTAACACTCAGGATGATTTTTCGCGATGGAATGCGCGATGTTCTGCAGGATCACCGTTTTACCGGTCCGCGGCGGTGCCACGATAAGAGAACGCTGACCTTTACCGATCGGCGAAACCAGATCGATCACACGGGCAGACCGGTCCTTGATGGTTGGGTCTTCGATCTCCATCTTCAGCCGTTCATCAGGATAGAGCGGCGTCAGGTTGTCAAAGGCGATCTTGTGGCGCGCTTTTTCGGGATCTTCAAAGTTGATCTTGGTAACATTTGTCAGCGCAAAATAGCGCTCGTTTTCCAGTGGCGACTTAATCTGACCCTCAACGGTATCGCCCGTCCGCAACGCATACTGACGGATCATGTCAGGCGAGACATAAATGTCATCAGGACCCGGCAGGTAATTCGCTTCAGGAGAGCGCAGGAAACCGAAGCCGTCTTGCAGTACCTCAAGCACGCCATCGCCGGCGATTTCCCAGCCTTCATCTGCGCGTTCACGCAGGATCTGGAACATCATCTCGCCCTTGCGCATCGTGGAGGCGTTTTCGATCTCAAGCTCTTCAGCCATGGACAGAAGATCCTTGGGGCTTTTTGCCTTCAGATCGGAAAGGTTCAGGGATTGAACGGTCATATATATACGGCCTTTATTCTCCCCCTGTTAACTGGGGAGCGGTGTCATAGGTATAAGGAAGACACGAGTGCCCGGACGGGCCCGTTAGGGCGCATACATAAGGGGTGTTCCCGTTTGAGTCAAACCCCCGCTCAGAACTTGAAAATGACTGATATGACGATGACCACCATCAGCAGCGTCGGGACCTCATTCATCATTCTATAGCTGCGACCGGTTCGGGTGTTCTGCCCGTTTGCGAAGTCCCGGTGACGGAACAACAGCCAGTGATGGAACCAGGTCATCCCCAGAACGCTCAGGCCCTTGCTCCAGGGCCAGATAACGCTCCAGTCCACCAACCCCGGCGTAAACACCATTACGAGGCCTGCTGCCCAGCTGACGTACATGGCGGGCCGCATGATGATACGAAGCAGCTTCTCCTCCATCATGACAAAGATCGGAAGGCTCTCTGGCACCTTCTCTGCCTGTTCCGCGTGATAGACAAAAAGACGCGGTAGATAGAAGAGACCAGCCATCCAGCTGATCACGGCCATGATGTGCAGCGATTTGGCGTAGGGGTAAATTTCAAACAGTAGATCGCTCAGATCCATGGTCGGCCTCTCGGTTCCCTCTCTCCCCTTAAAATATAAGTATTTTAAAAGGATGATGTTTTAGTAGTGCACCTGAAATACGGTGGATAACTGACTCATCCACTGGCTTATCCCTGCTCTGGATAACTTACCAGCTTTACCCCCAGCGACATGATGACTCTTGCCGGCAGGCCATAAAAACAACAGGAATACTGTGCCGGTAAGCTAAGTTTGATTTGGGGATAAGCTTGGGGTGAAACCGGAGCAACTGAGATATCCACGATTTGGAAGTTATCCCTATCCTCTCAGGGCGAATCTGCCGGCAAGCAAATGGGGATTTTGAGGTTCTCCACGGCTTGCGAAATGGCCGAAATTTCATACAAACCGTCCAAGGCCCATCACACTCTTGCCCACGGGGTTTTCCACATGTCTACCCACATCGTTCTGGCCTCTGGGTCACAAATTCGCGCCCAGCTCCTGCGACAGGCCGGCGTTCCTTTCGAGGTTGCCGCCGCCCGCATCGATGAGGAGGCCATCAAATCCGCGCTCCTGGCCGAGGAGGCCAAGCCGCGGGACATCGCCGATACGCTGGCAGAAGCGAAGGCGCGCAAAGTCAGTGCCAAGTATCCCGGGGCCCTTGTATTGGGCTGTGATCAGGTGCTCGAGTTTGATGGAAAATTGTTATCAAAACCAAAAGATTCGGATGAAGCTTTTGCGCAGCTGAAAATAATGCGGGGTCAGCGACATATGTTATTGTCCGCTGCGGTCATCTACCGCGATGGTCAACCGATGTGGCGGCATGTTGGGCAGGTGCGATTGCGGATGCGGTCCAGCTCGGATGCCTATCTTCGCGGTTATGTGGCGCGTAACTGGGACAGTATCCGCCATGCTGTTGGCGGATATAAACTTGAGGAAGAAGGGGTGCGGTTGTTCAGCACGATCGAAGGGGACTACTTCAATGTTCTTGGGTTACCCCTCCTCGAGCTGCTCAACTATTTGGCCCTGCAGGGAGTGATAGAACAATGAGCGACGCACGCATCCCTCTGGCTGGTGTGATTGGCAATCCAGTGGCGCATTCGCGGTCGCCACTGGTCCATGGCCATTGGCTTAGAACGCATGGCATTGCCGGTCACTATGTTCCGCTGCATGTTGAAGCCGATCAGCTGGAAACTGTTGTGCGCAGCCTGCCGATGATGGGATTTGTTGGGGCAAACGTCACAATTCCTCATAAAGAGAAAATCATGGATATCGCCGATCAGGTGACGGATCGTGCGACATTGATCGGCGCGGCCAATACGTTGATCTTCCGACCCGATGGGTCAATCCTGGCAGATAATACAGACGGATACGGCTTCATTACCAATCTGCATCAATCCGCTCCTGACTGGGATCCAGCATCAGGTCCGGCGGTCGTCTTTGGCGCTGGCGGCGCCAGCCGTGCCGTGATTGCCTCCCTGTTGGAAGCTGGCGTCCCCGAGATCCTGCTCAGCAATCGAACGCGGGAGCGGGCAGACCAGTTTCGCAGTGAGTTCGGATCGCGGATCCAGGTGGTGGATTGGGTGCAGGTTGGCAACGTCGTCGAACAGGCCGCGCTGCTCGTGAATACGACCTCACTGGGAATGATTGGAAAGCCGCGCCTGCGGGTGCCGCTGGATGGTCTGCGCCCCGGCACGGTTGTGACCGATCTGGTCTATACTCCGCTGAAGACGGAAATGCTGAAATGGGCTGAGGATATCGGCTGTACCACGGTAGATGGTTTGGGGATGCTGTTGCATCAGGCTGTACCAGGGTTCGAACGGTGGTTTGGCAAACGACCGGAGGTCGATGAAGCCACACGTGAGGCCGCGTTGGCATGAGCTTTGCACTGGGGCTAACCGGATCCATCGGAATGGGAAAGAGCGCAACCGCGCAGATTTTTGCCGATGAAGGATGTGCGGTCTGGGATGCCGACGCAGCCGTTCATCGCCTATACGATGCAGATGGAGTTGCGGTTGCGCCGATTGGCGCGCTGTTCCCGACGGCCATCGCCGGCGGGCGGGTCGACCGGGCACGTCTGCGTGAGATCATCGCCGGCGATGCAAGCGCCCTGCCCCGCATCGAAGCAATCGTGCATCCGCTTGTCGCCGCTGACCGCGAGGCTTTCAGAGCATCGTCGTCGCATGATGTTCTGGTCTTCGATATTCCCCTGCTGTTTGAAACCGGGGGTGACGCAGGTATGGATGCGGTGGCCTGCGTGTGGATCGACGCTCAGACGCAGCGCAGCCGGGTCATGGAGCGCGGCACAATGTCGGTTGAGCAATTTGAACAGATCCTTCAGAAACAAATGCCGATAGAGGAAAAGAAAGCGCGGTCGGATTTTCTGATCCAGACCGATACGCCCGACCATGCGCGCGATCAGGTGCGCGCCATCCTTGCCCAGATCAGAAAGCAGGTTGCAGATGCGTGAAATCGTCCTTGATACCGAGACAACAGGATTTGATCCGTTTTCTGGCGACCGCATCGTCGAGATCGGTGCGGTTGAGTTGCTCAATCACATGCCAACGGGCGAAACCTTTCATGTCTATATCAACCCCGAACGTTCCATGCCGCAGGACGCGTTCAAGGTGCACGGCATCGGGCCGGATCTTCTTGAACCGCCACAACAACCCGGACCCGGTGCGGTGACATTGCGCGACAAACCGGTATTTTCGAAAGTCGGGCAGAAATTTCTGGATTTCGTGCGGGATTCCAAAATGGTCATCCACAACGCCGCATTCGACATGAAATTCCTGAATGCCGAGCTGGACTGGATGGGCCTGCCAAAACTGCCGATGGATCAGGCAATTGACACGCTTGCCATAGCGCGCAAGCGCTTTCCCGGGTCGCCGGCGACACTGGATGCGCTCTGCCGTCGGTTCAATATCGACAACAGCAATCGTACGTTGCATGGCGCGCTGCTCGACTCCGAGATTCTGGCAGATGTCTATCTTGAACTGATTGGTGGTCGGCAGCCCGATTTCGGCCTTTCAGCATCAAGCGATAAGGCGCGTAGCGGGACTGTGATAACAGAGGACTGGCGCCCTACGGCAAGGCCGACACCCCTGCCCGCACGACTTACCGCAGAAGAACAGGAGGCGCATGACGCGTTTGTTGCGAAGATGGGTGACGGAGCACTGTGGAACAGCTCCGGCAGCTGACCCCCCGCGCCCGCGCGACTGCCAGCCAAAAAACGCCGCGGTTTCCCAGCGGCGTTTTTTGTCAGCGGGCCAAGGGCGCCGCTGTATAATGCTTACTGCGGTTTGTCGGCGGCAGCTGCGTCGGCCTGACGACGTGCCAACTCGTTGCGATAGATCGCGACGAAGTCGATATTGTCGAGGTTCAGCGGCGGGAAACCACCGTCTCGGGTCACGTCAGAGACGATGCGGCGCAGAAACGGGAACAACATGCGGGGGCATTCGATCAGCAGGAACGGATGCAGCTGGTCTTCCGGCACGCCGACAATGTTGAAGATGCCGACATATTCCAGTTCCAGAACGAACAGGACAGCATTGCCCTCCTTGTCCTTGGATTCGATGTTCAGCTTGGTCATGACTTCATACTGATTTTCGGCCTGACGCTTCTTTGCATCAAGCGCAACCTGTACGCTCACATCGGGCTTAGCGTCGGCGCCGACGCCTTTTTGCGCCATGACGTTTTCAAACGACATATCGCGGATGAATTGACCCAGGATATTCATCTGGACTTGCGGCTGCTGCACGCCTTCTGTTGCGCCGTTTTCGGCCATGAAGCTACTCCTAAACTATGTTTCGCCTGTGCTTAGCAGCTTGGCGCACGTATCTCAACGGGGTGTCACGCGAGCCGCTTACCTCTTGTCATCGACCCAACCGGATGGGCCATTGCGCGGTCTATCCCGAGTGACGTCCTCGTAGTCGCCGTCAATGATATCGCCGGGCCTACCGGAGGAGTGACCGCCGGGGTAATTGCGCCCCTGCATGCTCCCAGGACCCATTTGGAACCGTGCAACCGTCACTTTTGAACGCAGGTACCGGTAGACGGCCATACGGATCTGCGGGACAAGCAATGCAAAGCCGACTGCATCAGTGAAAAATCCAGGTGTCAGCAACAGCGCGCCGGCAACGAGGATCATCGCACCATGCGCGAGAGGTTCCGTGGGGTCATTCAACCGTTCAAAAGACGTGCGCAATTGGCCCAATGCCAGCCTACCCTGCGTTCGCACCAGCCAGGTTCCCAAAACCGCAGTCAGGACCACAATGGCCAGCGTGGGCCACAGGCCAATCGCGCCACCGACCTGAATAAAAAGTGCGATTTCGATGATCGGAACCATCAGGAAGGCCAGAAAAAGATACATGCGGGGTTTCCTCAGAACTTGCGCGGGACGGTGGACTTGCGCCGACCCGTCACCTACATAAGGTTGGAACGCTTTAGTTTCAAACGAAGCATGAACATCTACCGTAGAGGTTGTTATGGAGTCGCCCGTGATTCAGCTGTTGGTTTTGGCCGGTATTGCCGTGTTTTTGATCCTGCGCCTGAAGAGCGTTCTTGGCACCCGTGAAGGGTTCGAAAAGCCGGCCCTGCCTCAATCAGATCGCCAGAGCCGCCGTCCTGAGCTCGAGGTAATCGAAGGTGGGCCGGACCATGACATCATTGACTATGTCCCTGAGGATAGTTCGCAGGCCAAAGACCTTGCCGCAATGAAGAAAGCCGAACCCTCCTTTGAGGTACGGGATTTTGTGCAGGGCGCTCGCGGTGCCTACGAGATGATCCTGATGGCGTTTGAACGAGGGGATCTGGACGAAATCGAACCGTTCCTCGCGCCCGATGTCTTTGAGAGCTTTGTCACCGCTGTTTCGCACCGCGAAGATCAGGGGCTGACCATCGAGGCGGAATTTGTCGGCGTGCGTGAAACGACCTTGACCGATACCAGCTTTGATCCGGCTACAGGCAATGCAGAAATCACCATGAGGTTTGTCGCGGAACTGACCTCCGTCGTGCGGGACCGTGGCGGTGATATCGTCGAGGGCGATCCCAAGGCCCTGAAACGCCAGAAGGACACCTGGGTCTTTGGCCGCACCATGGGCAGTGCGGATCCGAACTGGCATCTGGTCGCCACGGACGCATGATGCACGGGCTCCGGCGGGCACTCTGTGCGCTGGCCCTTGGGGCTGGCGCATATTTGTTCCCGCAGGGCGGGCAGGCAGAAACGACCTATACAATGTTGTCCTTTGCTCAGCTAGAAGGCTGGGCGGAGGACGATCATGAGGAGGCGCTCGGCGCCTTCCTGCAGACCTGCCGCGATCTGGACGATCCGGATTGGCGCGCGCTTTGTGCGCTTGCGCGTGAACAGGATCCGCAATCTGCGCGTGGGTTCTTCCAGCTGCTTTTTCGCCCTGTCCTGATCGAGGATGGCACGCCGGCGTTGTTTACCGGTTACTTCGAACCTGAGCTGTCAGGCGCGCGCAGGCCCAGCTCCCGGTATCGGTATCCGGTCTACCGGCAGCCGCCGGAGGCGCGCAACTCCAGCCAATGGCTGACACGGCGCGAACTTCTGACAAGCGGCATCATGGAAGGGCGCGGGCTGGAGATCGCCTGGGTCGATGATCCGGTCGAGCTGTTTTTTCTTCAAATCCAAGGATCCGGCCGAATTCGCCTGTCGGATGGCTCCTCGATCCGGGTTGGCTATGGCGGCGCCAATGGTCATGAATATCGATCCATTGGCACCGAATTGGTTCGCCGTGGGATTTATAATATCCATCAGGTCAGCGCTGCGGTGATCAAACGCTGGGTGCGGCGCAATCCGCTCGCCGGCGAGGATTTGCTGATGCACAACCCCTCCTATGTGTTCTTCCGTGAGGTGAGCCGTATTCCAGCCTCTGCCGGCCCGCTGGGCGCGATGAACCGGTCGGTGACCACATTGCGCAGCCTGGCTGTTGATCCGAAATATACGCCACTGGGGGCACCGGTCTGGCTGGAAAAGGATGGTGCTAAACCTATGCGGCGCTTGATGATTGCGCAGGACACCGGCTCCGCCATAAAGGGCGCGCAGCGGGCCGATGTGTTCTTTGGCAGCGGGGATGAGGCGGGGATCGAAGCTGGCAAGCTACGCGATCCCGGTCGCATGGTGGTGCTGCTTCCGATCCAGCGAGCCTATGCGCTATTGCCGGGGGATTTCTGATGAGCCGCCGCAAACTGACCTCCGAAGAAATAGACCTCTGGCACCGGGTGGCGCGTCAGGCCGAGCGGCTGCACCCTAAAACACGTACTGCGCCAGCCACCGCTCCCCTGCCCAAGCCCAGGCCGAGCAAATCGCCTCTGCCACCGCAGGAGAGGTTCACGCCAGAGCTGTTTGAACTGGGTTCCAAAGCCATATCCCAGCCGACCAGACATGATCTTAAGCCCAGTGTGACAAGGGGGCTGATTTCTGCGCCGATGCAGATGGATGGCAAAGCCTACCGCAAGATGAAACGTGGCAAGCTGAAACCGGAGGGGAAGCTGGACTTGCATGGAATGCGGGTCGATGCAGCCCACCCTGCGCTGGTTCGGTTTGTCCTGTCAGCCCATTCTGCGGGCAAGCGGCTGGTTCTGGTGATCACCGGAAAAGGCAAAGATCGAGATGAACCCGGACCGATGCCTGTTCCGCGTGGCGTCCTGCGTCATCAGGTACCGCAGTGGCTGTCACTGCCGCCACTGTCGCAGGTCGTACTTCAGGTGACCCCGGCCCATGTCAGCCATGGTGGTGGCGGTGCCTATTACATCTATCTTCGGCGACATCGCTGATTGGTGGACTGCCTCAGCGATCTTCACCGCGATACACATTGGCCTGATAGTTTTCCGAAAGCGTGATTTCGACCGCGTTGTCTTCCTTTTCGACAACCAAACGACCGGGGAACAGCCGCTGAATCGACACGGCGTCACGGTCAAAGGCTGCTGCGGTCTGGCGGGCTGAATTCAAGATCGACAGCACTGCCGGCGAGGTCGCGGCTACGAAATGCCCGGATTCCGCCGTATCGGCATAGGCGGTGGTGTCGACCACTTCGATCGGCAACTCAGAGACATCGTCCAGTGATTTCAGATTGCCAAGCCGACCGCGGTTATGTGTTCCGCGCAGTCGCTGCGACAGGTTCAATACGTTATCCTTGCGCGAAACCATGACGACGAAGGGCTGTGGAACCGGGTCAATGCGGCGCATCTGACTGCGGAAAACCTCAACGTCGAGATCCGGGGACATCAGGATCACCGCGCCGAGGTTCTTGCTGCTCCAGCCTGGTGTTTTGATTTCCATCTGGCGCATGGTTTCCATCACCAGCTGCGATCCCATGGAATGGGCGACCAGAACGACGCGGTTTGACGCGCCAGGCTTCAGATTGCGCAGGAGCTGCTCCAACCCATCACGTGCAAACAACACGCTATCGCCATCATAGGCGTAGCCCAGCGGGTTTCCTTGGCTGGGCCAGGAATAGATGATCGTGGCGCCGGGGATATTGATATCGTTGCTCAGCTGAGCAGCCCGGAACGCCGTTTCAGCCTGGGTGGAGTTGAACCCATGCACAAATACGGTGATATCACGCTCCCCAACCGGGTAGTTATCCAGTTCCCGCGCGACGCGATTGTTCAGTTCCGCCATATCGGCAACCTCTTCCCGGCCCGCCATGGTGAATTGCGTTTCGGGATCGGGTTCAGCATAGGCAAAATCCAGCTGTCCCGGTGAATGGTTCGGCGGGATTGAGACCGTCAGTTCCAGTAGGCGCAGCGTATCGGATCGCTCCGCGCCATAGGTTCCATTTGGAAGGGGCCGGCGTGTCGTTGCGCCAAAAATGGTCTTGGCTTTGCCGATTTCCAAGGCTTCCGGCACAGTTGGGGTAAAGGATCTGTCGGTGCAGCCTGCTGCCACGATCAGAACCATGCTGATGCTGAACAGGACTCGTGAAAAATTCATGCGCGGGGCCATCTATTAACAATAGCGGCAGGCTACTGGCGGCCTGCCGCTATGTCCACAGATCGGGCAGATGCCCTGACGACCGTTAGAGCACATAGCGGCTGACATCAGCCGATTTGGTCAATTCACCAAGGTTCTTGCGGACAAAAGCAGCATCTACAATGACCGTTTCACCCGACCGATCCGGCGCGCTGAAAGACAGCTCCTCAAAGACACGTTCGATCACGGTATAGAGTCGCCGCGCCCCGATGTTCTCGACCGTCTGATTCACCTCGGCCGCGATCTTGGCGAGTGATGCGATGCCATCGTCGGTGAAGCGCACGTTGACATCCTCTGTCCCCAGAAGCGCCGTATATTGCAGAGTGAGCGCATTGTCGGTTTCGGTCAGAATGCGGACGAAGTCTTTCTCGCTCAGGGCACGCAGGTTCACGCGGATTGGCAGTCGCCCCTGCAATTCTGGCAGCAGGTCGGAGGGTTTCGCGATGTGAAACGCACCGGAGGCAATGAACAGGATATGGTCGGTCTTCACCGGGCCGTGTTTGGTCGAAACGGTCGTTCCCTCGATCAGCGGCAGCAGGTCACGTTGCACACCTTCTCGGCTGACATCGCCGCCCCTCGCATCCTGACGTGCGCAGACCTTGTCGATCTCATCCAGGAAGACGATCCCGTTCTGTTCAACGGACTCCAGCGCCGCCTTGGTGAGGGTTTCGTCGTCAAGCAGCTTGTCCGCTTCCTCACCAATCAGGATGTCGTAGCTGTCTGCGACGGTCATTTTCTTGCGGGTCGTCCGACCACCCATGGCTTTGCCGAACAGATCGCCAAGGTTCATCATCCCCATGTTGCCACCGGGCTGACCGGGGATTTCGAACATGGAACCCATCGGGTTCGAGCTGTCGGCGACATCCAATTCGATGACAGTATCATCCAGCTCGCCGGCTTTAAGCTTTTTACGGAACATCTCGCGGGTGGCGTCGCGGGCATCCTCGCCGGCGATGGCCTGGATGACTCGCTCCTCCGCCGCTTGGCGGGCCTTGGCCTTGACGTCCTCACGCATGTGTTCGCGGGTCTGAACAATGGCGATATCCACCAGATCACGGATGATCTGCTCTACGTCGCGGCCGACGTAACCGACCTCGGTGAACTTTGTCGCCTCGACCTTGATAAACGGCGCGCGGGCCAGTTTGGCCAGACGACGGGAAATCTCCGTTTTGCCGACGCCGGTGGGCCCGATCATCAGGATGTTCTTGGGATAGACTTCATCCCGAAGATCATCGCCCAGCTGCTTGCGACGCCAGCGATTGCGCAGCGCGACGGCTACGGCACGCTTTGCATCGGTCTGGCCGATGATAAAGCGATCAAGTTCGGAAACGATTTCGCGAGGGGTGAGATCAGTCATGAGGGGTCCGTTTCAGTGGGCGGGCGGCAGCCGGTCAAGCGGCAGCACCCGTGAGAGGGGGGAAATCAGCAGGGCCCGGATCCGCGCCCAGAACGCGCCGAGGATCACCAGGAACAGGCCCAGCACGAGAATGGTGGTCGCAGCGCCATCGCCGTCAAACACTGTCGCCGCGAGGGTGACGCTATAGCCGATGGCCGCAATCAGAAATGAGCGCCGGTCAATGATGATCGCGACCACGGCAAATGCAAACAGCACTGCCATCAGCGCCAGATTGGCCTCGGAGGTGCCGCTGTTAAGCAGGCTGAGCGCGATCGTATTAACCAGCGCCGGCGCCGCAACAACATGCAGCCAGAAGCCCTGCGCAGAGCGTCGTGTGACCCGATGCGGGTCGCTCAGGTCAAACATCATCGCGACGGCAAACACAGCGAGACCAACCAGCAATGTCACCCAGGCAAACGGGCCTGACGCAGAAAGCAGGAAGAGATCGCCAATGCCCGTCAGGCTGCCCGACTGATTTGCGGCCAGCATTAGGGCCAGCGCAAAGACACCAAGAGCGATCAGAGCCATGGCAAAAGGGACCCGAAAGCGCAGCCAGTAGACCGCGATGGCAACCGTTGTCAGCCCGAGGGGCAAGGGCAGGCTGCCATAGTCACCTTGCATGACCATGAACACCTGCGAAAATTCAGCCGTAAGTCCGACGCCTGCATTCAGCGTCCAGAGGATCGACAGTGCAATCGCCGGCGCCACCATGCGACGACGACGGATGAAATATTCGCTCAGCAGCCAAAGCACGACCGCGCCGATGATGGAGGACATGGTGGCTTTCTCAACCAGCCCGCCCAACCCTTCGGCCATGGAAATACCGGTAACAGCGGCCCAGCCCGTCGACAGAATGATCAAACCGATCACGATGAAGATCTCATTGAACCCTTTGAACAGCTCAAACGGCTCATCGCCCGGTGCCAGATTTTCACGCGCACCGCGTCTGCTGTGGGCCAGCGCCATAAGCGAGGCGGCCTGCGCCTCGCTCAGAAGGCCGGCACCAACCGCAGCCCGAATGTCGTTTTGATCGATATGGCTCATATCAGTCCTTCTGGCTGATCCGTTCGACTGTCAGACGTCCATTGGTGTAAACGCAGATATCAGCCGCGATGGCCATTGCGTCACGGGCCACGGCTTCGGCGTTGCGGTCACTGTCCATCATGCCGCGGGCAGCGGCCAGCGCGAAATTTCCACCCGATCCGATGGCGGCAACATCATGTTCTGGCTCCAGCACGTCCCCGGCGCCGGTGATCACAAACATATCTGCCCCGTCGGTCACGATCAGCATCGCTTCCAATTTCTGGAGATATTTGTCGGTGCGCCAGTCCTTGGCCAATTCCACGCTGGCACGTGCGAGTTGACCGGGGGTGGCCTCAAGCTTGGCTTCAAGCCGCTCAAGCAAGGTGAAGGCATCGGCAGTGGAGCCGGCAAAACCCGCGACGACATCGAAACCTCCGGGCGACAGGCGGCGGACCTTGCGTGCCGTTCCCTTGATCACGGTCTGCCCAAGGGAAACTTGCCCGTCGCCGGCAATGACGACCTCGCCATCCTTCTTCACGCCGATGATTGTCGTACCGTGCCAGCCCGGGAATTGATCGTCTGCCATCGTGTTCTCCTTGTTTCCAGGCCTATATGGGCACTGGTCTTTTGTACCTCAACCGGGTGCTATCCGCTGCGGGTGCCGGGGATCAAGCGAATAGGCGCCCTGCCCGCGCCCTGGCTATGATCTTCTTGCAACGACCGACCGGACGGTTTTCACAAGTGGTCATCTGATGATCATCGCAGAGCCGACAATTTGCGCCCTGATGCGGGTATTCTGTTCAGGTGAAATGGAACAGGTGTTCGTCACGACTGGAACGCGCTGGGAGAGTTGCCTTTATCTGGGCAAAGCGCCCGAAATTCATGCTATGCAAAAACTGCAAATCGGAGCTGTCGAACCGGCAATTGTGTGACTCGGCAGGCCACCCTACATGAGGCTCACAACCGACATGGTGTCGGCTGGTTCTCATAAGGAATGCGCAAATGGCTACCACCGCAAACATCCATGCGCCGCTCGGAGCAGTCACCGTACTCCGCCTGGTGGACGCAGTCTACAACGCCAAGTCTTCGATCGTGGCTTGGAAAGAAGCACGTGACACCCGCAAGGCTCTGTCCGCGCTGACCGATACGCAGCTGGAAGACATCGGTCTGACCCGCGCGGATATCGCAAAGATCTGAGGACGCTCATCCTCAGTCACAAAGATGATTTGGCCGCTCCTTCCAGGGCGGCTTTTTCTTTTGCGTAGGATCACTAGGCCATCAGGAGCGTAGCCGGTAGCGCCCTGCCTGATCCGGGAGCCAAGCCTCAATAGCGGCGGTTGCAATAACATGTTTGCCGCCATCGGCATCATCAACCACATCCAGCCCTCCGTGTACGGCGCGCACTGTCGCACGCCCGCGGGGCAGATCGCCTGCCACCAGATCGCAATCTACCTTATCCGGTTCCTGAACGCCGATGGTAACCTCGACACGCATTTCGGCATGATCAATGCCCAATTTGGCAAATAGCGTGATTGATGAGTGGTGCAGCGCGTCCTGCACGGCGCGCCGGGCGGCTTTGGTGTAGTCCTGCCCGTAGAGATCGTTGCCGGTTCCCATCTCCAGAATACTGCGTTTCTCAGTCATGCAATCGGCTCCATATCAAATGAAACGATGATAGCGGCGTTGGCGATGACGGTCTGGCCGCCGCCCGGCTTGTCAATATCAAGCCCTCCCTCGCTCACGTGGATGTCTGGTGTACCATAAGGAAAGATCTCACAAAGCGCCGCCCGATCTACGGCCTCAGGGTTCTGCACGCCGATTTCAGCGCGGATTCGCATTGCTTCCTTAGGGAAATCGAATAGCTCCGCAACATTGACGGAGTTATGCCAGAGCGCGTCTCTGATTGCTCGTTTGGCGGCCTCGGTATAGTCATTTCGCCGCAGCGACGTGCCCATGCCAAATTCGACCAGTACCCGTGTTTCAGCCATGATGCGGCTCCTGTCCATTGGGTTGAAACCTAACCATAAAAAAGGCGCCCCGATGGGACGCCTCTGATCTCTTCGGCCTACCGGCGGTCTTAGATCGACTCGTCGATCCAGCTCTGCAAAGCAGCCTTGGGCGCTGCACCTGAGCGGTTGGACACGACCTGACCGTCCTTGAAGATGAACAGCGCAGGAATACCGCGCACGCCCATGGCCGCTGCGGAGTTCGGGTTGCTGTCTACATCGACCTTGGCGATCTTCACCTTGTCGCCATACTCAGCGGCCAGCTCTTCCAGAGCGGGGCCGATTTGTTTGCAGGGACCGCACCATTCGGCCCAGAAATCCACCACAACGGGGACTTCGGAATTTTTCACTTCGGCGTCAAAAGTGGCATCGGTTACGGCGACGGTGGACATGGGCATGTCTCCCTAAGAGTGTGGCAGTTCGGCTGTGAACCTATGAACGGCTTAACGGATCGTCAAGGTATCTCGCGGCGCTTAAGGGCGGATGACACAATATCGTGTGGCAAGGCCATCAGCGACGCAGTGCGGGTCCAGAGCAAAGCCGTCTCGATCTGCCGATCCGGATAGAGCGTGGCCAGAGCATGGGCGTAGGCCCCCATCTGCCGCAACAGCCCCTCCGGGCAGGTCTCAGGACGGCTCGGCACAGTGGCATTCGATTTGAAATCAATTGCCAGCACACGTTTTGGGGTGACAATCAGCCGATCAATCACGCCGTGGATCCTGCGACCATCCAGATCCGCTGATACGGCGACCTCTGCCAGGGTATCCGGGGCAAAGATCTCCTGCAATTCCGGTGTGGTCAGGACCCGCGTCGCTTCCGCCAATAGTTCAGCGGTGTCTTCGTGACCTGCAAGCAGCGTCTCAGCCAGTTGCGGCCACATCTCCTTGCCGGTGCCGGGCAGATGTTCCAGCAATCTATGGAGTCGGCTGCCGCGCGCCTTGGCCGCTTCTTCATCCTGTCCCAGATCGCCCGGTAAGGCCTTCGCTCCGCCGAGATCCGATGGGCTTAGCGTTGGCACGGGCGGCGTGTAGGGAGGGGGTGCATGTCGGAACACATCCGGCAGCTGCGGCTGGAGAGGGACGACCGGCGCTGCAGAATGAAACGGCAGCCCGTCCCAATCGCCGTGTTGCAGGCGCAGCCCCTCACCATAGCTGGTCTGATAAGGGCTGGCACCTGCCTCTCTCAACGCGCGCTCAACCATCTGGTACCAGCTGTCACCGTCTTTGGACAGCTCGCCGGCAGCGGCGACGATCAGCCATTTTTCGGCCCTTGTCAGCGCCACATAGAGCAGTCGCAGCCGTTCGTTTCTAGCCTTGTCCTGCGCCGTTTCACGGGCGCCGTGCATCACTTGCGGCATCAGGGCGCTGGGCAGTTTCCACATCGGCCCGGCCTCGGCGCGCATGATTTCATCGTCGCGTGGCGGCTTGCGTTTGGCTGTGTCGGGCAGGATCACGATCGGCGCTTCCAGCCCCTTGGATCCATGCACTGACATCACCCGGATCATATTGCCCGCCGCCCCCATCTGGCGTTTGATTTCCAGATCATCGGCCTGCATCCAAACCAGAAACCCGGTGAGGCTCGGGATATCGGTGCGCTCGTAGGCGAGCGCCTGGCTGAGCAGGGCGTTGATGCCATCCTCCGCCTCGGGCCCCAATCGGCCGAGCAGGCGCTGGCGACCACCGTGGCGCGTCAGGATACGTTCGATCAGGTCATAAGGGCGCAGAAAATCGGTCTGGCCGCGCAGGTCGTCCAAAATTGCCATCGTGTCTGGATATTCCGCCGCCCGGTCGCGCAGAGCGGTCCAGAGGTAGCTGCCGCCCTCACGACGGTGAGCCAGATCGAACAGGGCCTGTTCGTTCCAACCAAACAAAGGTGATTTGAGAGCGGCGGCCAGTGACAGCGAATCCTCTGGCGTGGCGAGAAATGACAGCAAAGCGGCCAGATCCTTTACCGCCAGCTCGGCCCCGATTTTCAGTCGGTCCGCACCGGCAATAGGCAGTTCAGCCTTTTTGCAGGCACGGATGATCTCCGAAAATAATTCGGACCGGCGCTGCACCAGAATGAGAAAGTCACCTGCTTGTACAGGGCGGCGCTGAAAGCTGCCGCGCTCAGGGCCATCCTCGGGTAGCGTGACCTTGTTGTCGATCATCTCCTTGATGGTATTGGCGATCTGCTCGGCCAGAATGACCGTGTGGTGGCGGGCGCCGGGGCGATCTACCGGATCGGTCCAGTCACGCTCTTCCTCTGTGTCGATCTTGTCGACGACGGGCCAGAGGTCGACCCGTCCTGGCAGTTCTGATTTGAACGCGCGGTGCAGCGCGTCACGGTGAAAACCTGCGCCAGGGCTGTCCTTGAACACCAGATCGACCAGCCTCAGGATCGCTGCGGAGGAGCGAAAGGAGAACTCCAGCGCTGCATTCTGCAATGCGCTGCCGGTTTCCGCTAGCCGGTCGGCAAACTCAGCCTGCATTCGGTCAAAGGCGTCAGGATCGGCCCCCTGGAATGAGTAGATTGATTGTTTCTTGTCACCGACAACAAAAATGGTTCGCTCGACGTCGGATCGTGCGCCCTCGCCGGCGGTGAATTCTTGGGCCAGTTTTTCGATGACATCCCATTGCACCGGGCTGGTGTCCTGAGCCTCATCGACGAGGATGTGGTCAATCCCGCCGTCCAATCGATAAAGAACCCAGGCCGCAACAGCCGGATCATTCAACAGCTGCCGGGCCTTCAGGATCAGATCGTCGAAATCCAGCCAGCCGCGCAGCTGTTTGCGGCGATCATATTCAGGCAGGAATACCGCAGCAAAATCGTGCAAAACCAGCGATTTATCGACCGCAGCCAAGGCAAGACGCTGGGCGCGTGCGGCCTCGACACGTCGCATCAGCGGTTCCAGCTGATCCATCAGCGCAACGTTGTTTTCGCGCAGCTTCTTGGTGGGAAAGGCGTCGATCTTGGCACTGAAGGGCGCTTTGGCTGCCGCCCCCGTCAGGAAAACTGACTCAAGAATCGGCAGGTCTGCACAGGTTGGCTCCGTTATCTTGCGCAGCTTGGCTGCTGCCTTGATATCCGTGCTGCTGCCTTGCTCCAGCATGGTGCAGGTTCGCGCCAGAAGATCCCCTTCACCCCCGAGAAACACGCCGTCTTCCAACGCACCAGCGTCAAATCCTTCAGGCAGATCAAACAGCGTCAAAAGCCCCGCTCGATCGAGCGGCGCATCAAAATCAGACCGGCGTTGGCATATGGCAGCGGTCAGAGTCTCGAAATCGCTGTCTGTCACTTGCCGGGCCAGTTTTCCAATCAGATCAGCCCCAAACGGATCGGTGCTGTCTGCAATCGCCTCCACAACCTCAGCTCGCAGCAGCACTGCCGCGCGGTCGTCCATCTCTGAAAACTGCGGACTGACGCCTGCCTCCAGCGGAAAACGGCGCAGTAGTGAGGCGCAGAAGGAGTGGATTGTCTGGATCTTCAGTCCACCGGGTGTCTCGATTGCGCGCGCGAACAGGGTGCGGGCCTGCGCCATTCCCTCGGCAGAAATTACATCCTGCGCGCCCAGTTCCGTAAGCGCCGTGGTCAACGCCTCATCGCCGAGCATGGCCCATTCACCCAGCCGCTTGAACAGCCGGTTCTGCATCTCGCTGGCGGCGGCTTTGGTATAGGTCAGACAGAGGATATGCTGGGGTTGCACGCCGCGCAGCAACAGCCGTGCAACCCGGTCGGTCAGCACCTTGGTCTTGCCTGATCCGGCGTTTGCAGCCAGCCAGGTTGAGGCATCCGGGCGGGCGGCCCGGAACTGCGCTTCAGAGGCGGCATCGCGGGCGGTCATGTCAGAATCTCCGGTTCCGGCGTTGCGCTTCGGTCCCATTCGCCATAGCGCGCCAGATGGTCATAATCGCCGGTCTGAGTGTCCTGAAACACCATGCGACGGCTGCTATATCCTTGATCGGGCTCAAAATATGCACCGATCAATTTGCTCAGTTCCTCCCAAACCTTGCCGGGAGGTTCGTCCAGAAGCGGGGCTGCGACCTCTTTCAAAGGGCTTTTGAGACCAAGGAATATCGCGCGCTCCACCCTGCCCTCACCATAGCGATCAAAGGCGCCGCGTTCCGCCATCGCAGCTTCAATCAGCAGCTGTTTCTCGAACGCTTTCTGTTGGTTCTCGGATGGTGGATCGCCGGTCTTATAGTCAAAAAGATGCAGGCCTCCACGTTCATCCACATCAATCCGATCTGCCGTGCCAGCAATTTCAAAATCAAACGGTGCCACCCGTACCGCACCAGAGACCTCGAACCCGGAGGGGCGTGCGTTGGCCTGCCGCTGGCGCTCACCATTAATGAAATCGTCAGCGATACGTTCCAGCCGGGCCAGCCAGAGGCTGCGCGCGATGGCCCAGGGCACCTTGGCTTCCAGATGGGAGGCGGCGATTGCGAGAAAATTTGGCACCGTCAGCTGGCATGGGTCGGCAACAGTGGCCTTGATGAAATCTTCCAGGATCTTGTGCAGAACGATGCCACGCAGCAGGGCGTCGGGTTCCTGTACCAATGGATCGAGTGGGCGCAGCTTCAGCACATGCTTGGCATATATCGCGTATGGATCGCGGATCAGCCGAGGGATTTCAGTGATGGTCAGGCGCCGTGGGCGGGCTGTAACGGGAGGGCGCGGTGCCGGACGTTTTGCGGGATCCATCGGTACCGGTGCCTCAAGCGCGTCGGCCCAGCCGAGCCATTCCTGCCCGCGTGCCCGCATCTCCGCCAGTGCCGCAGGGCCGCCCTGCCCCGGCAGCCCGGACAACAGATTGGTCATACGGTTGAGCCAGCGCGACGGCACCGTATCCGCCTCATCCGACCGCTCGGAGCGAGTCATCCAGACCTGAGGGGCGGCGACCGCCTGCTGAAAATCATGAGCTGACAATCCGATACGTCGCTCAGGCAGTAGCAGGCCCGCCTGATGGCGAAGTTGGCGGTTGAGCCAGGGGTCGGGGGTGGCTGCCTCTGGCCAGCTACCTTCATTGAGACCACCGAGGATCACCAGATCGGCGCCCTGCACCCGTGCCTCCAGCGTACCCCAGATCAGGATGGAGCCATAGGGTGCATCCCGGTCGCGGACCTCACCTTGCGATAGCAGCGCCCGCAGGAGATCGGCAAAGTCCCGAGCTGTCATTTCGCCGCCATATCCAGCCTCGGCGCGCAGGTTGTCCATGATTTCCAGCGCCTTGCGGCCGGCTTTCTTGTCCCACAGGCCACCGCTTGCAGCGCCCTGACTGCCCAGATTTATCGCCTCTGCCAGCTGCCGCAGGGTATCGACCCACCGAGACAGTGGCTGCGTTCCGCTGATGGGTTTGTCGGCAAAGCACCGGGACAGCCAACCGGTCCATCCCGGCATCAGGTCGCGCCCGACTTCAAATGTGGCAAAGCTGTCGGCATCTGGGAAGGGAGGTCCGTAGCGGCGCAAGCGCAGTTCCAACTCGCGGGTGTGGCGCAGGTGATCGCCGCGCCCTGCCCCATCGTGGCAAAGAGGATGCTTCAGCAGGGTCAGCAGCGCATCGCAGGTAAGTGGCTTGCAGAACAGCTCGGCAATATGGCGCAGAAAACGGCCCGGCGGCGACAGTTGAAGGGGCTGACCGGCGGAATCATCCGGCAGGATATCCCAGCGGTCCAGCGCCGCTGCCACCTGTCTGGTCAACATACGATCTGGTGTGATCAGAGCGGCGGTCTGACCATCCTCGGCGGCTTGGCGCAGGCGCAGCGCAATGGCCAGTGCCTCGGCGCGTGGATTGGGCGCTTCGACCAGGGTCATCTCGGTGGTGGCCCGGTCGATATCACGCAGTTCCGGTCCTTCGCGCATCCAGGCATCGGTGACCGGCGCTGGGCGCAAGGCCAAGGATACCAACCTGTTACGGGCAACGGAGGCTGGTGGTGTTGCGACCCATGGGCGAACCTCATCCGCAGTCGTGTCCAGATCGCGCATGATCTTGAAGAACCGATATTGCGGATGATCCTCGGACATCAGCGGGTCATCAAGATGATCCCAGACATGCCGGGGCTGCAGGTCATCAAATCCTGGCAGGATCACGGCGCCCTGCGGCAGCCGCGCAATGGCCTCCATCAGCATCAGTGTAGTTCCGCGCGATCCGGTGGAACCTGCGAGAATGACAGGGTGTTCGGGCGGCTGCTTCTGCCAGTCCTCGATCAGATCCAGCACCACCTGCCGCTGGCGGGCCTGCGCGTCCATCGCGTTTTCATGGGTTTCTGCGAATTCATCTGCGATAGCGATGAACTGCTGCGCACGCGCCCAATGGCCCGACATATCGGAGACATCGAGTGATCGAATGGTGTCAGGGCTGACCCCTTCGCCCTGCATTTCGTCGAACAGTGCTGCCAGACTGTCGGAGAGATCGTAAAGCGAGGATCGCGCAGCCAGATCCGGCTGGGCATCCAGCAATTTGGCGATGAGCTGCGACAGCTCAAGTCGCCGCCGCAGCGGCGGCAATGCTGGCGGCAGACCACGCAGCGTCGCGCGCATATCAAGATCCGTGAGCAGAGAAATCTTGGGCAGCAACAGCGCTGGCCCTTGGTCAAACAGATCCCGCACCCGGCGCGCCATACGGGAGGTGTTGACGATCAGCTCCACCTTCGCCAGCGCTTCCGGTGGTGCGGCTTGGCTGCGTGTGATTAGCCCCTCAACAAGGGCGCGCGGGAAATCGACGCCGCAGGGAACGGCAAAGAGGCGTGGCGTGTCTTGCGGCTCAAATCTCATCTTGGGCTATCAGTTCCTCGGCCAGGGGGATCCCCTCGGGGGTGCCGACATCGCACCAATGACCGGGATATTCCAGCGCAAACAGGCGGTCCTCCTGTGCCATCAGATCCCAAAGTGTGTTCAGTGAGAAGACGGTTTCTTCGATCTCTGCCAATCGGTTGGTGCGCAGAAGTTGTACGCCGCCATAGACCAGATCGCCGCCCCGCTGCAGGCGCCCGTCGCCATCGGTATGAAAGTCGCCACCACCGCTGCGCCCTATGGTGCGAGCAATGGGAATACAGGCCAGCAGCGCGTCCATGCGTTCCGGATCCCAGGCAGCTCTTAGCAGGCGCAACGGGTTTGGCCCGCGCCAGACCACATCGGGATTCACGGTATAGACCGGCCCGTCTGGTGCGCCGAGCAGCGGCAAGGCCTGTCGCAGTCCACCCCCGGTATCAAGGATTTGTGGCTGTTCGGGGCTGATCACCACTTCACTGTCGGCAAGGTGGCGGGCCAGAATGTCGCCCTTATAGTGGCTGTTGGCCACTATCACAGTCGGTGCAACCTCTCGTGCCATGTCCAGAGCGCGATCGATCAAAGGACGGCCAGCGACCGGGATCATCGGTTTTGGCTGATCTGCGGTCAGATGGCGCATCCGGGTGCCAAAGCCCGCGGCGAAGATCATGACGGGATATCTGGGGTCTGCCATCAGCCGCGCAACCGGTCGAGGACCTCAGGGGTGGGCACCGGCATTTCACGATGCAGGAACTCCGCAAGCGGTGCCATTGCCGGGTGGTCGAGGCCCCGATGAAAATGATCCCACACACGCGGGATCAGATCGACGTATTGCGGTTTGCCATAATCCCTGCCCAAACGCGCAAAAATACCCAGAATGCGCATATTTCGCTGCACACCCAGCACGGTATACGCCGCGCGAAAGCTGCCTTCGTCGACACCGGTCGCGGTGACGTAGCGATCCATCATCTGCATCTCGATGGCGGCAGGCACATCCCTGCGGGCGTCCTGTAACAGAGACACGAGATCGTAGGCCCGATGACCCGCACGGGCGGCCTGGAAATCCAGCAATCCGACTTTTGCGACGCCGGTGCGCTCGGGCAGCCAGATCAGGTTTTCCGCGTGATAGTCCCGCTGAACCAAAACAACATCACCTTTGATCGTGCGGCGCAGGATATCCTCGAACTGGTCGGTGAAGCTGGCAAGATGCTCAGCCGACGTCTCCTCACGGATCACATCCCGGTATTTTTCAAACGCGAGGCCGGATAGTTCTGCCATCAGTCTGGGTCCCAGCGGCTCCAGCTCTGGCATCGGGGCGTCATGCAGGGCGATCAGAACATCGGTAGCGGCCTCATATAGCGCGCGTTCCTGTGCCGGATCATCGCGCATCACACGCGCAAAGAGAGCATCGCCCAGATCTTCGATGATCAGGAACCCGTTTGTGCGGTCTTCGGCCAGAATCTCCGGTGCGCTCAGTCCCTGGTCGCGCAGGTAGGTCGCAATCTCCACAAATGGAGCAACATCCTCGCCCTGATCAGGCGGGGCATCCATCAGCACAACAGAGGTGCCATCGTGATGGCGCAGCCGTTCATAGCGCCGGTTGGACGCATCGCCGGCCAGCGGCTCGCGCGTCCAGTCCTGCCAGGGGGTATCACTCAGAAAGGTTGAGATGAGATGGTTTCGGTCGGTCATGTGGAAATCTGCTTCATCAGGGTGTCCCAGCGCGGATCGCTCCATCGCAGGGTGGCGGTGCGGGCATCGTCATGGTCTGGGTCCAGCGCCAACGAAACATGCAGCGCGTCGCTTGGCGTGAGTTCCTCTAGGCGGTCCGGCCATTCAATCAGGCAAATAGCTGTTTCAAAAGCCGCAATCAGACCCAGCTCTTCGATTTCATCGAGGGCTGACAGACGGTAGAGATCGGCATGCCACAGCTCTCCGCCGGGCAGCTCATAGGTCTGAACCAGAGTGAATGTGGGCGAGGGGACATCCTCGGGCACGGTCATCTGAGATTGGATCAGGCTGCGGGCAAAATGGGTTTTACCGGCGCCGATGACGCCTTCCAGCAGCAGGCAATCGCCACCCTGCAGCTGGGCACCAATACGGGCGGCAAGCACGGCGGTGTGGTCGGGTGAGGGGAGAGGGATTACGAGCGTCTGGGTTGTCATGGGGCGACAATGCCGCCACGCGCGCAAGGCTGCAAGCCGGATCGAAAAAGCCCGGTATCGAACCGGGCTTTCCTGCTGATCGAAGGGCTGCCTACAGCGCTATTTTTCCTGCTTGGTAATCGCAAACCGCTGTTGGTCCACCGGCGCCGGCGCCGGGTCGGGGGAGCGGAAGCTGACCATGGTTGCCCCGTTCTGGATGGCGGTCACCTTGCAGATCAGCGGGGTGCCGTTGCGCAGCTGCACGTTTGCCCACCAGGGGGTGCGGCTGTCGCTACCTGCAACGAAATCGCGAACTTCTCCCCAGGCCGGTGTTGCGGCGCACATGTCCTGCCATACCCGACTGGAGTCCATGATGGTGATTTTGGCAAAGCTGCCGTCGGGATCCATCTGCCACAGATCGTGATAGGCGGCGTTGGAGAAGGTCATGGTACCGTCATTTGCAAAAACGGCGATGGCTTCGTCCATCTGGTCCATGATCGACTGACCCATTTCAAGCTCGGAACGGAACTGGCGGGTCAGGGTGATCTCGGCGGTGATATCCTCAAACAAGAAGGCAATCGCCCCATCCGGATGCGGGCGGCCAGAGACGGAGTAGACTGACCCCGATGGCAGCGACCATGTTTCCTGATAGCGGCCCTCGGCTGCGGCTTCCAGAAGGTCGGCCATCTGATGGCGCCAGCTGGAGTAATTCTTGGGTTCCGGCATCATGCGTTGATCGCGCAGCCGGTCAAAGAAGGTCAGCAGGTTCGGCCGCGAGCTGAGGAAATTGGCGGGCAGGGCGGTCAGGTCGATCAGCACCGGATTAAACAGTACCAGCTGACGATTCCGGTCAAAAATCGCAAGACCGATAGAAAGCTGGGCAAATGTCTTTGCCAATGTCTGGACGAAGTTGCGCTGGGCGATTTCGGCGTCAACAACCGCATTCACATCCACCGCGTGGCACAACCAGCCGGCTTCGGTTTCGGTGGTCGAGATATTGTACCAGAGCTTCTTCTTGCTCTCGGGCATGGGGATCGAAATCCGTTCAGGTTTGCCGCTGGCCATCGGGTCATCAAGATTGGTGAACAGCGGTTCCGAGAAATCGACGTTGCGGCCACGGAGCTTCTGGCTGAGATCGTCATAGGCAAGATTGGACCAGGTAACCGCACCGTCATCGGATTGCAGCCAGACAGGGTAGGGCGCCTGATGCACGGCTGAACGCAGGGTCGTAAGCTCCTGGTCGATGCTGTGATTATGCTCCTCGGATGTCGTGCTGCGAAGCTGTACCCGGGTGACACCATCAATCCATTCGCAGAGCGCCTCGCGGCTTTCGGCATTTGCCGTACCCGAGAGCACCAGCGGTCCGACATCCTTCAGAAAGCCGGGAGACTGCGGCAGGCCCGGATAGCTGCGGGCCAATTGTTCTCGCAGGTTGGCCCAGCTGAAGCTCTCCGCCTGTTCGCCCACGAACCGGCGCGCGCCGGAGGACCAGCCGATCAGCGTCGTGTCATCAAAGAGAAACACCGCATCAGAGCGCCCATCGCCCTGCAGCAGATCCTGCTCAAAGCCCTTGGGTTTGGGGTTCGGAGACAGCCACCAGACAGCTGCTGCGGCCGTAGCCGCACAAAGCGTTGCCAATACAAGCCAGTCGGTCGATAGGATCTGCTGCATGATGTCCGTTACCCACAAGTGTTTTACTCTCCCGACCGATGTTTCCCGATAATGGTTAAATGAAGTTTAATTGGTTGCCTAAAAGTGAATAGTTAAATTTCTATACGTTTATTTTCCCCGATGGGAACGGCATTTTCGCCTGTCAGAGCGTCAATCTTGCTTCGGGGCCAGCTGACCTGCACCAATGCGCCACAACGTTCCGGATCACGGGTCAAGGTCTGATTGGGATCGGATCCATTTGCGAAAATCAGCTGAGCGCCGCTGCGTTCCAGCAATGTCTTGGCGATGAACAGTCCCAGACCCATGCCCTCATACTCGGGACGCTGGCGCCGGTCGCTGTCGCTACGACGCCGCCGCACGAAGGGGTCGCCGATCCGGCCCAGCAGATGTGACGGGTAGCCCCGACCATCGTCGCTGATGCGCAGTGTAATCGTCTCATCGTTCCAGCTGGCATCGATCCAGACTGTTGTTCGGGCAAAATCCACCGCGTTCTGCACGAGATTGCGCAGGCCGTGAATGATTTCCGGCTGGCGCAGGATGGTCGGATGCTGGGGATCACCATCGCTTTCCGGGGCTTCCTCGAAGATCACGGTTTTGCCCCGGTACATATGCGGTTCTGCCGCCTCGTTTATCACGGTGGAAAGCGGGGCCTGGCGCAGATGCAGATCATCCTTGCCGGCGCGCCCCATGCCTCTGAGAATATCGCGACACCGGTCCGCCTGTTCACGGATCAGGGCGGCATCTTCGCGCAGGTCGGGCCGGTCATCCAATTCGTCGATCAACTCTGCGCTGGCCAGTTTGATCGTGGCCAGCGGTGTGCCCAACTCATGGGCCGCAGCGGCCACAACGCCGCCCAGATCGGTAAGCTTCTGTTCGCGCGACAGGGCCATCTGGGTCGCGGCCAGCGCATCCGACATCGAGCGGATCTCTGCGCTAATCCGGTAGGAATAGGCGCCAATGAACAAGACCGCGATCACGATGGCAGTCCAGTTGCCAAAGACAAAGATATCCGGCACCCGCAGCACAAACCCCTGCGGCGTGCGCAGCGGCAGATGAAATTCCGCAAGCAGTGTTACCAGGATGATCGCGGTGGCACCGATAATCAGGGTCGAGCGCAGCCGCATCATCGAGGCGGAAATCGTCACCGGCCCCAGCACCAGTAGCGCGAAGGGGTTGTTCAATCCACCGGTCAGATAGAGCAGGAAGTTCAGCTGCAGGAGGTCAAAGAGAACCATCAGGAAGTTCTCGAATTCCGAGAGGCGTTTGTTCTGCGGGAACAGAATGATCGCAATGAGGTTGCCCAGAACCGAAACACCAATCGCGATATAGCAAAGCACGAGCTCCAGCTGCAGATTATAGAGCTGCTGTGCCACGGTGATGGCAGAGACCTGACCAGCTATCGCCACCCAGCGCAGCAGGATCAACGTGCGCAGGCGAATCCAGTGGCTCCGTTCCTGCCCGCTCAGCAGGTCAATATTTGTCGCGCTCATACCGCACTCCGTGCCGAGGGGATGGAGCCATTTTGTTTGGCCCCGGTCGGGATCTGGCTGACATATGGCCTGCTCTGGAACAAGACGAAACCAGACTGTCGCAGTATCCTCGCATTCCTGGCGCAGACAGACAATTGATCTGCTTTGGCGATGGCCTCCTTATACGGTGACTGTCGCCGGGATCGCCCGCGGCTGCGCTGATTTGTCCGTCTGGTCATTGGGGTAAGGCCTGCGATAGGTCGACCCTCGTGCAGGATCGCTGGACCACTTCTGGCCGATGCGCGGCGGCTGCTTCGCTCCGCCCGTTGCATCGCCTGAGATTCTTGGTAGGTCTGGCGCAGCCTGATGACCCATCTAATTCTTGCGCAAAGTGTGATCTCATGACCCGTCTCTATGCCATCCTTGCTGCCGTTGTTGTCGCTGCCCTGGTAGGGGGAGCCTGGTTTGCCACACGCGGAGGAGGCGCGGGTGATGACTTCGCCGAATGCCGCGCCAGTCAGATCGCAGGAGGGTCCGATACAATCGGCGGACCGTTTGAGCTGCTGAACGCAAAGGGTGAGACGGTGACGGATAAGGATGTGATCACCAAGCCGTCGCTGGTCTATTTCGGCTATACGTTCTGCCCTGATGTCTGCCCTCTGGATGTTGCCCGCAATGCCGAGGTCATCGATCTTCTGGATGAGCGTGGACAGGATGTGACACCGGTGTTCATCTCCATCGACCCGGATCGCGACACACCTGAGGTGGTGGGTGATTTTGCCGCCAATCTGCATGAACGGATGATTGGTCTGACGGGATCACACGAACAGGTTAAGGCCGCCAGCCGCGCCTACAAGACCTACTACAAGAAACATGACGGCGACGAAGACTACTATCTTGTTGATCACTCGACCTTTTCCTATCTGGTTTTGCCCGAGCAGGGATTTGTGGAGTTCTTTCGCCGTGACGAGACACCGGAACAAGTTGCTGACAAGGTCGGCTGCTTTCTGGAAAACCTGTAATCCTGATGAAGGTTTGACGTTTCGGAGGCGAGACGTAATATCAAGCCTCACGACCTGATAACATTGCGGGGGAGACCGACAGCATGGGCGAAGCTGCTATGCAGGAAATAGGACCGGACAAGACGCTCTTGCTGGTCGATGATGACGAACCCTTTCTGCGGCGCTTGGCCAAGGCCATGGAAAAACGTGGCTTTGAGGTGGAGACAGCAGGATCTGTCGCAGCAGGCAGCGCCATAGCCACAGCCCGCCCTCCAGCCTTTGCGGTGGTCGATCTGCGGCTAGAGGACGGCAACGGGCTTGATGTGGTGGAGATCCTGCGAGAGCGCCGCCCCGACAGCCGAGTGGTTGTTCTGACTGGATATGGTGCCATTGCGACAGCCGTTGCAGCGGTGAAGATTGGTGCGACGGATTACCTGTCAAAACCTGCTGATGCGTCGGACATCATGAACGCGCTGCTCGCCAATGAAGAAGAGCTGCCGCCGCCGCCGGAAAATCCAATGAGTGCGGATCGTGTGCGGTGGGAGCATATTCAGCGGGTCTATGAACTATGCGACCGGAATGTATCGGAAACCGCGCGACGGCTGAACATGCACCGGCGCACGCTGCAGCGCATTCTCGCCAAACGCAGCCCCAAGTGAAGCGAAAGCCTCTCCAGATCGGGAGAGGCTTTTTTCTTGGGATCAGAGCAGTGCCAAGAGATCGGCGTGCCGGGTGATGTAATCTTTGCGGACCTCGACCGGTGGTCGCAGGCGGATGGAAAGCCCTTCCATAAGCGTTTGATCCGGCTTTCCAAACAGGCGGTCGGCTTCGCTGCGGGAAAACCCGGCGATCTCGATTGCTTCCATCCAGGCGCTGATCCGATCTGCTTTCTTGATCTGGGCCTTGACCGTTTTAGGTAATACGGCAGGCAGACCAAAGCGGATATGAATCGCCGTCGTCAACCGCTGGTCCAATTCGCCGTAACTTGGGCCAACGGCATTCTTTACCGGCGAAATCATGTCTCCGATGACATATTCCGGCGCGTCGTGCAGCAGGGCCGCCAGCTTCCATCGCACCGGCGCCTTTGTGTTGAGGCGACCGTAGATCGTCTCCACCAGAAGCGAATGCTCTGCCACGGAATAGGCAAAATCACCGATGGTCTGGCCATTCCAGCGCGCCACAAAGGCCAGCCCATGGGCAATATCCTCGATTTCGACATCGACCGGAGTCGGATCAAGCAGGTCAAGGCGGCGACCGGAGAGCATCCTTTGCCAAGCGCGCGGAGGTTTGGGGGGCATGGTCAGTCTCTTCCTTTGGCGGTGGGTTCTGACTAGCCGGTGAGTGCGTGCAGCGCAATTGCCGGCACGGCGCCTAAGGCAGGCCGCCAACGGTGTTCTCGAGCCTATGTGGTGGCAGGATCACCTGCTGAGCACACATGGACACCACGAACAGTTGACCGGCCGGGATTTGATACCGGCCGGTTCTGGCCCCATATTTATAGGTACGACAGGGGCTCTTGCCCCCTTGGCAAGCCTCTTTCGTCGCTTAGGCACATGCGAAAGGAGATTGTCATGTTTAAACGTCTTGCCTGCACCTCGCTTATCTTTGGGATGCTTGCGACTGCGCCGCCGGTGCTTGCCGCTGGCTGCAGTCCCCGCGATCACCTGGTGGATCGTTTGCAATCCTCATACGCCGAGCGGTTGACTGCTGGCGGGCTGCAAGCCAGCCAGCCCGTTTCCACCGTGATCGAATTCTGGGCTTCAGCAACAACCGGCACTTTCACCGTGCTGGTTTCCCATCCCAACGGGTTGAGCTGTGTGGTGGCCTCCGGCACCGGGTTTTTTCAATTGACGGAAGACCCCAGGCCGCAAGGAACCCCCAGCTGACCTGTCCCCCCGGACCGTTGGGAAGGTCGGGGCGCACGACCTCCGGTCGCTGCGCCCCGGCGCTTTCGGGCATCTTCGTTGCTTATAAACCATTGCGGTGTTACCTGCTGCGGTAGACAAAATGTAACCGGAATGGAGCACGCAATGGCCGGGGATTATATCGTCAAGGACATCGCGCTGGCCGAGTTTGGCCGCAAGGAACTCGACATCGCTGAGACCGAAATGCCGGGGCTGATGGCCCTGCGTGACGAATATGGCGACAGCAAGCCGCTGAAAGGGGCCCGGATTGTCGGGTCGCTTCACATGACCATCCAGACTGCGGTTCTGATCGAAACGCTGGTGGCGCTGGGCGCGGATGTGCGCTGGGCCTCCTGCAACATCTTCTCGACCCAGGACCACGCTGCGGCCGCAATCGCGGCAGGCGGCACGCCTGTCTTTGCGATCAAGGGCCAGACCCTTGTAGAACATTGGGATTATCTGGATCGCTCGTTCCAGTTCCCTGAAGGCGCAAACCTCATTCTGGATGATGGTGGCGATGCAACGCTTTACGTGCTGCTTGGCGCGCGCGTAGAGGCTGGCGAAACCAATCTGATCGAAGTTCCGACCTCCGAAGAAGAAGAAGCGATCTTCAACCAGATCAAAAAGCGTATGGCCGAAAGCCCGGGCTGGTTCACCAAAACCCGTGAGGCGATCAAAGGCGTTTCCGAGGAAACCACCACCGGCGTTCATCGTCTTTATGAGCTGGTGAAAGAAGGGCAGCTGCCCTTCCCGGCGATCAACGTGAACGATTCGGTCACCAAGTCGAAGTTCGACAACAAATACGGCTGCAAGGAATCGCTGGTCGATGGTATCCGTCGCGCCACCGATACGATGATGGCAGGCAAGGTCGCCGTAGTTTGCGGTTACGGCGATGTGGGCAAGGGTTCAGCTGCCTCCCTGCGCGGCGCCGGTGCCCGGGTCAAGGTCACCGAAGTGGACCCGATCTGCGCCCTGCAGGCCGCGATGGACGGTTTCGAAGTGGTCCTGCTGGAAGATGTAGTGGACAGCGCCGACATCTTCATCACCACCACCGGCAACAAGGATGTCATCCGCATCGAGCATATGCGCGAGATGAAGGATATGGCGATTGTTGGCAATATTGGCCACTTCGACAACGAGATCCAGGTCGCCAACCTCAAAAACCACAAGTGGACCAACATCAAGGAACAGGTCGACATGATCGAGATGCCCTCGGGCAACCGTCTGATCCTGCTCTCCGAAGGCCGCCTCTTGAACCTTGGCAACGCGACGGGTCACCCGTCTTTCGTGATGTCGGCCTCCTTCACCAACCAGGTGCTGGCGCAGATCGAGCTGTGGACCCGTGGTGAGGCCTACAAGAACGATGTCTACATCCTGCCCAAGCACCTGGACGAAAAAGTTGCTCGTCTGCACCTGGACCGGATCGGTGTGAAACTGTCGAAACTGGCCCCCGAACAAGCGGCCTATATCGGCGTCAAACCCGAGGGCCCGTTCAAGCCTGAGCACTATCGCTACTGATCCTATCTTCCTTCTGATTTTCGGAATGAAGTAAACGTACAGAACACCCCGCCATCGGTGGGGTGTTTTCTTTTATGTGACTGATTTTTATTTGCCTTTTAATAGGTCTGACCTAGCACGCACTGCGCGCGAAAACGTTGTTTCGCGCTCAAAAGTTCCAATAATTTAATGTCGAGATTCCGGAAAAATCCGGGAACGTATTCGAGCGGCATGACGTTTGATTTCCGTACTTCAAACGAAGGAGAAAACGACATGACCGAACTGAAAACCAAAACCCGTATTCTTGCTGGTGTGACTGCTGCTGCCCTGATGGCTGGCGCTGGTATTGCGCAGGCTGGCACCTCGGTGCCGCGTGGCGAAAGCAAGGCTGACACCCAGATCGAAACCGTTGGTGGCCAGGAAACAACCGGCAGCGTGTCGCTCGACACCACCGAAGGCACCACCGTTCCGCGTGGTGAATACAAGGTAGATAGCGGCGTTGAGACCGTGAACGGCCAAACTCCGGCGGATGGCGATGAAAACGTCAATGTAAGCTCTGACGCTTCCACCACCATCCCGCGCGGCGAATATGATGCCTCGGATGCCGCTGGTGAACCTCTGCCGCCACTGGATGAGATGACCGTCGCTGATCTGGTCGGCAAAAACGTCTTCTCCGCGACCGGCGAGAATGTCGGTGAGATCGACTATGTGATCGAACAGGACGGTAAGATCGCAGGTGTGATCGGCGTCGGCGGTTTCCTTGGCTTGAATGAATACACCGTTGCCGTGCCGTTGTCCGACATGGATTTCACCCGCAACGGTCAGCTGAAGCTGAGCACACGTACCGAGGCGGCTCTGCGCTCGATGCCGGAGATCGACGAAAACATGATCAAGCCGCTGCAGGATGATCGTCTCATCGGCGACCGCGTATAACGCGACTCTGCCACATTGAATCGGCACCTGATTGAGGTGTTGTGAGATGGCTTTCGCGCCCCTCATCCGAGGGGCGCCATTTCTGTCGTGTTCGGCGATTGTTCGTCGTTTCGCACAGAAATGAGAGTTTACCGCCGAAATTCCCGGTTGCCCTGTTCCGTTCTGCGACTAAGCTGCTGGAATAAGAACTGATCAGGCGCAGTGCCTGGCGATACCAGTAGTTCCGCTGAGTAACATGGGAGAGAGAGTTTTGGGAAAACGCGACGATCTGATCGAGCAATATGCAAGTGATCTGAAAACCAAATGTGGCATGGATCCGGATATGGACCTGCTCACCAAGGTCACCATCGGCTGTGGTCCGGCCATCTATGACGCCGACGCATCCACCGTAGCCTCCAGCCAGCCGGCAGAGCTGGAGACCGTCAAAAATAACTTCCTGATCAAGAAATTGGGCCTGTCCGATGGGCCCGAGCTGATGTCTGCAATCGATAGCGTGATCGAGACCTACGGGAAGTCTGAGCGGAACAAATACCGCGCAGTCGTCTACTATATGCTGACCAAGCACTTCGGGAAAGAATCCGTCTACGGCTGATCAGATTGCCTGAAGACCGCTGAGGATCGCCCGTCGGAAACCCCCGGCGGGCGCTTTTCGTATATCATGATGTACGGTGGGGCGGCTTCTTCTAAGTCGTTGTGTCATTGGTTCGTGGAGACACCGGGATTAACCGACATCACGGCGACACGGAACATGCCCCGGTTGTACATGTATTGCATTTTACCTGTATTGCCTTTGCGGAATCACCGCTGGTCGGCCTATCTTCTAGATACCGGTCAGGATGGCCAGGATCACAGATTTACGAACACGTGTGGTGGAATTGGAGCACGTGGGGTGAAAGGGAAGATCCTGTCATATGATCGGATCTTCCCTTTTTTGTGCATAGCGTTTCGCCAGCGAAGGGCGTCAGAACAACGTCAGCACGACACCAATCGCACTGCAGGCCAGCGTGGCGTAGCCGCCATCAATCATTGACAGGCGCAGCGGTCTGACAGCGTAGAGGTTATTGATCATGATCCATGGGGTGATGAAAAACAGCCCTACGCCCAGCCCACCTACGAGGCCACCGCCCACGGTATCAATCCCCGACAGGGCAAAGACATGGCGCATCATGCCCGCAACAATGAGCTGAAGCACAAAGGTAGCAACAAAAACCGCCGGTGTTTGCCCACCTGTCGGTTTGCCGTTTTCATCGCGAGGCACCTTTGCCGCCTGCATCCAAGGCTCAGCCAGCACGCCATACCAGACCGCGCCCAGAACAAAGCCGGCAATCGCGGCTGCGATAACATTCAGTATTTCCATTGCACTCTCCCTGATACCAGCGCCAGCCTGAGAATTCTGTCAGATCAACCGGGATCTGTCTCCCCCAACGCGCAGATATGGGCCCATTCTTCAGCGGTGACAGGTTGTACCGAGAGGCGGGAGTTCTTGACCAGAACCATGTTTTCAAGCCGCGGATCGGCTTTTATCTTATCAAGTGTCACCGGTTTGGAAAAGCTGCGCACCGCTTTGATATTGACGCATTCCCAGCGCGGGTCATCCGTGGTGCTGTCTGGGTGGGCCTCGGCACAGATTTCGACGATCCCGACCACAGATTTCTCCTTCATCGAGTGATAAAAGAACCCGAGGTCGCCGATTTCCATGTCGCGCATGAAGTTGCGCGCCTGGTAGTTGCGGACGCCGTCCCACTCCTCACCCGCGCCACCTTTGGCTAGCTGATCAGCCCAGCCCCAGGTGGAGGGTTCGGATTTGAACAGCCAATAGGCCATCAGCCGACGACCTTTTTCCAGGTGATCAGCTCAACCGCTTCAAACAGTCCGGCCTTTGCATAGGGGTCGCTATCCGCCCAAGCCTGGCCCGCAGCCATGTCTTCGACATCAAGGATGATCAGCGAGCCGACCATGCCGCCGTCTTGATCCAGTAGCGGTCCCGCCTGCGCAACAACGCCGGTCTCCTCGATATAGGCCAGATGCGCGGCACGGTTGTCCATCCGGGTCTGCAAATGATCAGGTTTATCGCGCGCGATCAGGGCAATCAGCATGTCATTCCTCTTTTAGTGGTCTTGAAAGCAGTTGAGCGGTGGCATCGGCAATCGTCAAGCGCTGATCGAGCAGGGCGACGACGATAGCGGTGATAGGCATGTCCAGTTGCCGCGCCGTGGCCGCGGCATGAACCGCGCGTGCCGTGGCGGCGCCTTCGACTGTGATAT
The DNA here is from genome assembly GCF_048056915.1 of Phaeobacter sp. JH20_02. NCBI lineage: Bacteria > Pseudomonadati > Pseudomonadota > Alphaproteobacteria > Rhodobacterales > Roseobacteraceae > Phaeobacter > Phaeobacter sp. JH20_02. The sequence continues at coordinate 173,993 of NZ_JAYMVP010000009.1, forward strand.
TTGGATCGAAAGCCTCGCCGCGGCCGATGGCAAGCCCCAGGCGGTAGTTTCGCGACAGATCAGAGCTGCATGTGAGCGTCAGATCGCCAAAACCGGAGAGACCGGCCAGTGTCTCGGGGCGGGCCCCTGTGGCCAGCGCCATACGCTGCATCTCGGCATATCCCCGGGTCATCAGCGCGGCGCGGGCGCTATCGCCCAGACCGGCACCAATCACGGCGCCGCAGGCAATTGCGATAACATTTTTCAGCGCACCGCCAATCTCTGCGCCAATCGTATCTGTGGTGCGATAGAGCCGTAGGGTCTTGGTGGTCAGCTGTTGTTGTAATTCCCTGCCGGTCTCTGCGTTGCCACAGGCCAGCGTAAGGGCCGTTGGCAGGCCCCGTGCGATGTCAGCGGCGAAACTGGGGCCGGTCAGCAGCGCCGTTCGGGCCCCGGGCAGGCAGTCACGGATCACGGCCAAAGGACCAAGCCCGGTTTTGAGTTCCATCCCTTTGCAGCAGGCCACAAGCCTGCGGTCGCGCAGCAAAGCGGCGTGAGCGGTTATGAACCTGCGCAGCGTCTGCATTGGCACCGCAAGCAGCACCGTTTCGGCCTGTGCGGCGCGTTCCAGATCGTCTGTCACCGTCAGCTTGTCCGGCAGCGCAGCATCTGGCAGGCGCCGACTGTTGCGGCGGGTTTCCTGCATCTGCAGCGCCTGGTCGGCGTCGCGCGCCCAGAGAGTGACCGGCCCGTTGGCTGCCAGCGATATCGCCAGAGCAGTGCCAAAGGCACCGGATCCGAGCACGGAAACACTCATGCCTTTGCTCCTTTCTTGCCGCTGCCCAACATGGCAGGGCTGCTTTGGTCCAGTGGCCAGCGTGGTCGCGCGGCAAGGTCCATGCCGTCGCGCTCGCCATTGCGAAACCGTTCCAGTCCGGCATAGGCAATCATCGCGGCATTGTCGGTACAAAGTGCGAGCGGCGGGGCAACGAACCGGGCGTCGAACTCGGCACAAACTGTCTCTAACGCGGCTCGAATGGAGGCATTGGCCGCGACACCTCCGGCAACGGCAACCGTGCGCGTGTTGGGGCTCTCCTCGAGGTAGAGCCGGATCGCCCGGCGCGTCTTCTCGGCCAGAACATCGGTGACAGCTGCCTGAAATCCGGCGCAGAGATCGGCCCGGTCCTGACGTGTCAGACCGCCTTTTTCGGCCATAACCTGATCGCGCATCCGCATCAGCGCTGTCTTGAGGCCGGAGAAGGACAGGTTACAATCTGGACGATCCAGCAAAGGGCGGGGGAAGCGGAAACGACGAGGATCACCGGTCTCCGCCTCAGCCTGTACGGATGGGCCACCCGGTTGCGGCAGACCCAGAAGGCGGGCGGTTTTATCGAAAGCCTCACCCGGAGCGTCGTCAATGGTGCCGCCAAGCCGTCTGAAATCGGCAGGCCCACGAACGATCAGGTACTGACAATGGCCGCCGGACACCAGAAGCATCAGATAGGGGTAAGGGACCGCATCGGTCAGCCGTGGAGTCAGCGCATGACCGGCAAGATGGTTCACGCCAATCAGGGGCAGCCCACTCGCGGCGGCCAACCCCTTTGCGCACATGACCCCCGAGAGGACGCCGCCAATCAGCCCGGGACCTGCGGTGACCGCGATAGCATCCATATCCGACAATCTCAGGTCGGCGGCAGCCAGCGCATCACGAACGCAATGATCAAGTTTTTCAGCATGAGCGCGGGCCGCGATCTCCGGCACGACGCCTCCAAAGGCACTGTGAAGCTCGGTCTGGCCGAAAACGATGGAAGACAGCACCTCCGCCGGGCCGTGTCCCGGATGGCGCACTACCGCTGCCGCCGTATCATCGCAGCTGCTTTCCAATCCCAGCAGGGTGAGGTCTCGTGTCATGGCGTTACCGTTGCATCATATCCCCGCTGGGGCTACCACCTATGGCAGTGGCGAACAATCCCGAGGGGCGTGTGATGGTCGGCCTATTGATGACACGCCCCCGCGCGGCGGCGGAACGGTTCGTTGCGGATCTTCCGGCATCCACCCGCTCGGCGATGCAGGTGATCTACGCACCATTGCTTGATGCGCGGCCCGTTGATGTGCAACTGACTTCGCCCGCAACCAATCTCTATACTAGGGATGTGGTTTTTTCTTCCGCCAATGCAGTCCGGTTTGCCCCTAAGCCTCAGTCAGGTCAGCGGGCCTATTGTATCGGAGACCGCACGACCGACGTCGCCAGAGCAAAAGGGTGGCAGGCGAAATACTGCGGGCAGGACGCCGATCAGCTGGTCCGGACGGTGACAGAGTTATCACCCGAAACCCCACTCGTTCATCTTCGCGGTGTCCACAGTCGCGGTGATATCGCAAAGCGGCTTTGTCAGGCCGGTATCAACTGCCAGGAACATGTGATCTACGATCAGGTTCTGCTGCGCTACGACGATCAGGCCCGTGCGGCGCTGGATGCGCAAGCCTCGCTGATCGTGCCGCTTTTTTCACCGCGCACTGCGCTGCAATTCGTCAAATTGGCACCATATCGCGCAGAACTCCATCTGATCGCCTTCAGCAAAGCAGTGGCCGAGCCTTTGAACGTATTGAAATGCAAAGACTTACAGATATGTAACTCTCCAACGGCGAAGGATATGTGCGCATTGGTGCGTGATGCCGCAGCTGGTCTGGCGCGGGTTGAGGGTGGACCATCGGCACAGTAAGTTTATTGCCGAGTTGATGTTATGAGATTTTTAGAATCGAGGGGGATGTCGGCGTGGCTGACAAGAAAACATCCGATGAGATGCGGGCCGAGAGGGGCCAGTCGTCTGTCTCCAAGCTGGACATCGACGAAACCGCAGCTGGCGACGATCCGTCCGAGCTGGTCGAAGCGACGCAAGCTGAGGACACCAAATCCGAGGTGGATTCAGAGGCCGAAGACGTGCAGCCAAGCGAGCCGGTAAATGCTGAAACCGGCTCTGTCTCTGATGATCAGCGCGATCAACTTGACCCGCAGCAGGCAGAAACTGTCGAACTGGTCGAAGCCTCGACTGCGGAGACCGCCGCTACGGAGCGCAGTGCAGATGATCTGCCCCCCTTCACCCCACCGGCGCCCGAGGTTGAGCGTATCGTAGAGAGACGCGGCGGTTTTGGCGCAGCGGTTCTGGGAGGGGTCGTGGCGGCTGGGCTTGGGTTTGTGGCCGGGCAGTCGAATGTGCTGGACGGCTTCCTGCCCCCGTCGTGGCGCACCGCCCCTTCGGTTGATGCCACGGCTCTGGAGGAGCTTCAGGAGAGCCTGAACACAAGGATTTCCGAGCTGGAAGACCGGATTGCCGCCACCGCTGCCGATCTGAATATTGCACCGCTGGCGGAACAGCTGGATACGCTGAAGCAGGAGGTGGCCGCGCTGCAATCCGGAGCGACCGCCGCAGGTGATACCGGTCTCGCGGACGCGCTGGATAGTCTGGCGATCCGCGTTGATGCGCTGGAAAGCCGTCCGATCACGGACGCGGCTAGCCCAGAGGCTGTTGCTGCCTTTGAGGCGGAACTGAACAAGCTTCAGGACAGCTTGGCTGCACAGCGGGCCGAGGTCGAAAAAATGGTCGATGAGGCGCGTGCAATGGATGCAGCCAGCGCCGAGGCCGCCCGAATCGCCAGTGCGCAAACAATTGTCGCGCGGCTGCGCTCGGCGCTTGATGCGGGGACAAGCTTCAGCGGTCTGCTGGATGAGCTGCGGGCGGTTGGTGTGACGCCGCCAGAGGCGCTGGCAGGCTCTGCAGAGGCTGGCGTCAGTACCCGCTCCAGCCTGCGCGATGGGTTTGCCCCGGCTGCACGTGAGGCGCTGGCTGCGGCACGTCAGGAAGCCAAGGGAACCGGCGGTATCGCCGCCTATATGCGGCGTCAGCTTGGGGCACGTTCGGTCGCACCGCGCGAAGGGGATGATCCTGATGCCGTTCTGTCCCGTGCCGAGGCGGCCGTCCAGAATGGCAATCTGCAGGACGCACTGATGGAACTTGAGGCCCTGCCCGAAACCGCGCTTGCGCCGCTCGCTGATTGGCAGGCTGCTGCACGCGCGCGCCTCTCGGCGGTTGCTGCCGTGAATGAACTGGCCCAAAGCCTGAACGCCAAATAAGGAAGCTGCCATGCTCTGGTCATTGTTGAAGATTCTCGTTTTCGTCGCCATCGTGGCGGTGCTCGCCTTTGGTGCCACATTGCTGACGGAAACCGCTGGCGGCGTTCAGATCACGGTCGCCGGCACCGAATACACCCTGAGCGCATTGCAGTCGGTCATTGCGCTTGCAGTTCTGGTTTTTGCCGTTTGGGTTGCATTCAAACTTCTCTCACTTCTTCTGGCGACGCTACGGTTCCTTAATGGCGATGAAACCGCGATTTCGCGCTATTTCGACAAGGGGCGCGAGCGCAAGGGCTATCAGGCGCTATCCGACGGGTTGATGGCGCTGGCTTCTGGCGAAGGGCGGTTGGCAATGGCCAAGGCTGCGCGCGCGGAGAAATATCTTGAAAAGCCGGAGCTGACGGACCTGCTGACAGCGCAGGCTGCGGAGCTGGCAGGCGACACGAAGAAGGCAGCGGAGGCCTATAAGCGGCTGGTGAGCAACCAGTCCACCCGCTTTGTCGGGGTGCGCGGCATCATGAAACAGAAGCTCTCCGAAGGGGATACCGATACGGCGCGTCAACTGGCCGAGAAGGCGCTTGCTCTGCGGCCCAAACACGAAGAGGTGCAGGATACGCTGCTGACACTTCAGGCGCGGGCGCAGGATTGGGCTGGTGCGCGCAAGACGCTAACGACGAAGTTGAAGACCGGCACCCTGCCGCGTGACGTCTACAAGCGCCGCGATGCGGTGCTGGCCCTGTCCGCCTCTCGCGCGATTGTCGAAGACGGGGCGACCGTCGAACAGCAGGAACAGGCGATCGAGGCCAACCGGCTTTCGCCGGATCTGGTCCCCGCGGCGGCCATGGCGGCCCGTGCCTATCTGGCGCGCGACAAGAAGCGCTACGCCATCCGGGTTCTCAAAAAAGCCTGGGAAGCGCAGCCGCACCCGGATCTGGCACATGCCTTTGCCGAGGTCGAGCCGAATGAAACCGCGGCGGAGCGGGTGAAACGCTTTGCTCAACTGTCGCGGCTGGCGCCGCAGCATGATGAAACCCGGCTGGTGATGGCCGAGCTGCATATCGTCGCCGAGGATTTTCCAGAGGCCCGTCGTGCGCTGGGCGATTTGGTCGAACGAAATCCCGATGCACGGGCGCTGACCTTGATGGCGGCCATCGAGAAGGGCGAGGGTGCCTCGGACGCGGTAATCCAGGGCTGGCTGGCACGGGCGTTGAATGCGCCACGCGGACCACAGTGGGTCTGTGATACCTGCAATCATATCCACGCGGAATGGGCGCCGGTCTGTGAAAACTGTTCTAGCTTCGACACACTTAGCTGGCGCCGCCCCGAGGCCCCCGAGATTGTCGGCGCCACTGGTGCGCAGGTGCTGCCCTTGATCACAGGCACGCCGGAAGGGGCCGCCGGACCGGATACAAGTGACATCCCCGAGGTCGAATTGCTGGAAAGTGACGATCCGGCGGCGGTACCGGATCCAGACAGCCCAGCATCCGACGCTTCCGAAGAACCCAAGGGGAAATTCCAAGGCGCGAAATAGATCTTTTCCAAGCGGCGCGCCAATGCTAACGCGCGCCGCACAGACCGCTGCGGGCCCTGACCCGCGCTGGTCGCCGCTGTAGCTCAGATGGTAGAGCACGTCATTCGTAATGATGGGGTCGGGGGTTCGAGTCCCTTCAGCGGCACCATACCACCACCGGCAAAAGATCATCGCGGCAGGATCGCCCGACTTAATATCGGTGGCCGATCTATAGCCGCGATCAATCAAAAGACCGCAGATATCTGCCAGACCCCCTGTTGCATTGGACCTGCTCCACGCCAAAGCGGAGCCAATTGCCGGTGCCAGAGTTGAGTTTGCCTGCCGAAACCCCTATCTCGGGGCCAAACCCGTTGTACCTGCCAGACAAAGGATCGCGTCTCTTGGCCAATCACCTTTACCAGAACGACCTGCCCGACGGGCTTGATCTCGGGCCAGTCGTTGCGATCGACTGCGAGACGATGGGTCTCAACCCGCATCGGGACCGGCTTTGCGTTATTCAGATGTCAGGCGGTGACGGCAATGCGCATATCGTGCAGGTCTCCAAGGGGCAGTCCGAAGCCCCCAATCTCTGCCGGATGCTCAAGGATCCCAACGTGCTGAAACTGTTCCATTTCGGCCGCTTTGATATTGCGGCCATGTATCACGCGTTTGGAGCGCTGGCGGCACCGGTGTATTGCACCAAGATTGCCAGCCGCCTGGTCCGCACTTACACGGATCGCCACGGGTTGAAGAACCTGACTCAGGACCTGATCGGTGTCGATATTTCCAAGCAACAGCAGATGAGCGACTGGGGGGCGCCGCAACTGACCGATGCGCAGCTCGACTATGCCGCGTCCGATGTCCTGTATCTGCACCGGCTGCGCGCGGCGCTGGACAAGCGTCTGGATCGGGAAGGTCGCAGCGAAATGGCGCAGGCCTGTTTCGATTTTCTGCCGATGCGTGCCAAGCTGGATCTCGCCGGCTGGCCCGAAACCGATATCTTTGCACACTCATGAGCAGCGCAGAGACATTCCTCGCCACCGCGCGACAGGTGATCACCGACGAAGCCCGTGCTCTGGATGCGCTGGCGGACAATCTGGATGCACGCTTTGCCGAGGCCGTAGACCTCGTGCTTCAGGCCGAAGGGCGGATCATCGTCAGCGGTATCGGTAAATCCGGTCATATCGGGCACAAGATCGCCGCGACCCTGGCATCTACCGGGACGCCCGCTTATTTCGTCCACCCCGCCGAAGCCAGCCACGGCGACCTCGGCATGCTGTCCAAAGGTGATGTGGTGCTGGCGATTTCCAACTCTGGTGAAGCGCCTGAGCTGGCAAATCTGCTTTCGTTCACGCGTCGCTTTGGCATCCCGCTGATCGGACTGTCCAGCCGGATGGACAGCACCCTGATGAAAGAGGCCGATGTGCATCTGCAAATCCCCGCCATGGGCGAGGCCTGCGGTTTTGGCATGGTGCCCTCGATTTCGACGACGCTCACTCTGGCGATGGGCGATGCGCTGGCCATCGCCCTGATGAAGCACAGGGATTTCCGACCTGAAAATTTCCGCGCCTTCCACCCCGGTGGCAAGCTGGGCGCACAGCTGTCGAAGGTTGACGACCTGATGCACGACGGGGCGGCCTTGCCGCTGGTCAGCACCGAAACCCCAATGCCCGACGCGCTGATCGAAATCAGCCAGAAAGGATTTGGCGTTGCTGGTGTCACTGATGCGGGCGGTGTGCTGCAGGGCATCATAACCGATGGCGATTTGCGGCGGCATATGGACGGGCTGCTGGAAAAATCCGCCGCCGATGTCATGACTCACAACCCGACCACCATTGCTCCCGGCTCGCTTGCGGAAGAAGCCGTCGCAATCATGAATGACCGCAAGATTACCTGCCTGTTTGTCGTCGATCCCGATGCAGAGACGGCAAAGGCCGTCGGACTGCTGCATATCCACGATTGCCTGCGCGTCGGGCTTGGCTGAGGGGGGACGCGGCGAACCATGGATGGCTATTCCCGCCTTGTGGCCTATCTGAAGGTCTTGCTGCCGCTGATGGCCCTGGCGCTGATGTCGACCATGTTCCTGATTTCACGCGGCGTCGAAACAGATGCGGTGATCCCCTTCGCCCAAGAAGATCTTAAGGATCGCACCCGCGGACAGCAGATCACCGCGCCGTTCTTTTCGGGAACCACCGCGCAGGGTGATGAAATCATGGTAACCGCCGCCTTGGCTCGCCCGGGTGGCCCAGACGCGCCAGCAACCGCAGTGAACCTCGAAGCCGAGATCAGGATGACCAGTGGCGGCCGCTTCCTGCTGAGTTCGGACACAGGCGCCTTGCGCCCGGATAAGAATATGGCAAACTTTCGCGGCGATGTTGAAATCCTGTCGAGCGACGGTTTGCGGGTCATCACGCAGGAATTAAACGCCGCTCTCAATGGTGTGCAGGCGGACAGCCCAGGACCCGTTCAGGCCAGTGGTGCGATGGGCGATCTGACCGCAGGCGCCATGCAGATCGACACAAAAACCGAGGGCGGGCCGGTACATATGGTTTTCAACAAAGGGGTCAAGCTGCTATATGACCCGCAACAATCAGAAAGATAACCTGTGTTGTATCTGCGTGTATTGATGTTCTGCCTGCCGGTCGCCCTGTTCTCAACGGGGGTGTCGGCGCAGTCCGCGTCCATCGCATTCGGCTCGATCAAGGCTGATCCGTCGCAACCGGTGGAAGTCACCGCAGAGACATTGGACGTGAATCAGGCTGACGGGTCAGCTCGGTTTGTCGGCGACGTTGTGATCGTTCAGGGTGTTATGCGGTTGTCGGCCGACAACGTTCTGGTGATCTACAAGCAGGACGAAACTGGCAAAACAGGCGTCGAACGGCTGGAAGCCACCGGCAATGTCATTCTTGTAAACGGTCCCGACGCGGCAGAGGCGGAGAGAGCCGAGTACACCATCGACTCCGGAACCGTGGTGATGACGGGCAATGTATTGCTCAGTCAGTCCACCGGGACGCTGACGTCCAATCGCCTTGTTGTGAATCTGACCACCGGCACCGCCAGCCTATCTGGCCGGGTGAAAACCATTCTGAACGGCGGCGGCGACTGATGGCCGCGCCCGCATTGACAGTCACCGACGGCAGCTCAGGTCTGCGCATCGAAAAGCTGCGTAAATCCTACAGCAAGAAGGTCGTCATCCGCGACGTCTCCATGTCATTGGACCGGGGCGAGGTCGTTGCACTGCTTGGGCCGAACGGCTCAGGTAAAACCACCAGCTTCTACGCGATTGCTGGTCTGGTATTCCCTGAGGCTGGCTCGGTTACCATCGATGGGCAGAATGCAACCACGCTGCCGATGTACCGTCGCGCGCGCATGGGCATTGGCTACCTGCCGCAGGAAATGTCGATCTTTCGCGGCCTGTCGGTGGAAGATAATATCTCCTCCGTGCTCGATATTGCGGTGAAACACGCCCACAAACGCCGCGAGCGTCTGGAAGAACTGCTGTCTGACTTCTCGATTGAGCATCTGCGCCGGGCGCCGGCGCTGGCGCTGTCTGGTGGTGAGCGTCGCCGCGTCGAAATCGCCCGCTGTCTGGCTGCGGATCCGAAATATCTGCTTCTTGATGAACCTTTTGCCGGGGTCGACCCGATCTCGGTCGGGGATATTCGCCATCTGGTTGGTGATCTGAAAAAACGCGGTATCGGCGTGCTGATCACCGACCACAATGTCCGCGAAACACTGGAGATCGTGGACCGCGCCTATATCCTGCATGATGGCAAGGTGCTGATGTCCGGCACGCCGTCCGAAGTGGTCGAAAACGAAAATGTGCGCCGCGTCTATCTCGGGGACAATTTTCGGATCTCTTGATCCCTACGGACACGGTCCAGCTGCACAGTGACATGCCGGGTCTGCGCCTTGCCGCCCACCTTTGACAGCAGCGCGTCATCAACCATTTGAGAACAGGTGGAAACCCGCCGCCTGCTCATAAATGGGTAACCGTTTGACGCCGATTTGCATTGACTCTCTCGCCTGGTTGTCATCGAATTGACTTATGGCAAACCCGCAGTCCGATGCTGTCCTCGCTCCAGCCTTGTTAACAAGGCCCAGACGAATGCAATCGACTGTCTTGCCTAAATCCCACTTTCAGAACTGAAGCGAGAGCAGCCGGGCTTGGCCCGAGTTGGGTTTTGAGGGTCTATTTGTGAAGGAGATCACATGCGTTACCAAATCAGCGGAAAACAGATCGACATTGGCGAGGCGTTGCAGTCCCATGTGCAATCGGAGCTTGGCGTGGCGGTCGCGAAATATGCTGAACGCCCGACGGACGCCAATGTCGTCTTCTCGCGGTCTGCGCATGAATATGTTTGTGAAACGACCGTGCACCTGTCCACTGGTCTGACCGCGCAAGCAAAAGCGCATGCCACTGAAATCTATGCCGCATTTGAGGATTGCTGCGAAAAGATGGAGAAGCAGCTGCGTCGCTACAAGCGTCGGCTGAAGGACCATCACCGTGATCGGAGCGAGCCGGTTGAACTCTTCGGCGCAAGCTCTTATATCCTCGCCTCTGAAGACACCGGCACCGAGTCTGAACCAGAATCATTGCAGCCTATCATCGTCGCCGAGATGGAAACGCAAATTCCATCCCTTTCGGTTGGTGAGGCCGTGATGCAAATGGAACTGGCGGGCGCCCCGGTTCTGGTGTTTCGCAAAGAAGGCAAGGACGGCCTGAACGTCGTCTATCGTCGTGAAGACGGGAATATCGGGTGGATCGATCCGTAACCTGTCACGGAGTTTTACGTGAGTTGAGCGGAGCTATTGAAGTATGCAGATCTCTAACATCCTGAAGCCTGAGGCCGTACGTGTCTTTGGCGCTGCATCCAGCAAGAAGCGTCTGTTTCAAGAAATTGCAGATGTTGCTCAACTCGCCTACGGGCTCCCCGCGCAACCAACGGTCGAGGCTTTGCTGGATCGCGAAAGCCTTGGCCCCACCGGTGTGGGGCACGGTGTTGCCCTGCCACACGCGCGCCTTGATGGTCTGGACAAGGTTGTCAGTGTATTCCTGCTGCTGGAGACACCGCTGGAATTTGGTGCGGTGGATCGCCAGCCGATTGATATCGCCTTCGCGCTCTTTGCACCGGAGGATGCCGGCGTTGAACATCTCAAAGCGCTGGCACTGGTATCGCGCACGCTTCGTGAACAGAGCTTTTGCACCAAGCTGCGGGCCAACCCTGACCCGGCGACGCTTCATACCATCCTGACCGAGGATCAGTCGGTTCAGGCGGCCTGACGTCGCACACGCGCGGGCGGGCGTGTCAGCGCGCCCAGGCGTCAAACCCGAACAATATGTAATCGCGCTGGTAGACAGTTGCGATCTGCGCCTCCAGCGTGTCGTCATAAATATCCTGAAGACTATACGGCTGGTCGACCCCGGGTGCGTCCGGGGCGCTGGCTTTGGATTGGCCAAGCCACCGGGCAAGATCAGGCAAAGTCGTGGCCAGATCCTCTTCTCGTAGGATCAGATCTGGCGATTGAACAGCTGAAAACCCCGCAATTGTCTGCGCCTGAGTGGCCCAGCAGGCATCGGTGCGAAACCCGGTCTGCCCTGAAAGATTCGCACCAATCACCTCGACAAAACCTGCAAAAGCCGTTCGATGCTGTTCGCGGGTATAGGATCCATGTGCAGGGTCCTTGGGCAGCGGAACCTTGAACTGTTTGCGCAGCAGATTACGGATCTGGCGCAATGTTCCTGTCTCTGACCCGAGAATACGCGTGCAAAAGACATGATGCAGCCGGGCCGCCGGATGACGCAGAACGGTGAGGCTGCGGAACCCGGGATGGCCGCGCTTCCATTGCCGCAGCTGTTTTTGGTTCATCCCCTCAATCAAGGCGCCATCGCCGTCTGGTTCCTGCCCGGCCATCCAGCTGCGTATGACATCCGTCGGACCACCGCTGATCGGCAGATACAATAGCGGCAGCTGCTGCCCCGCGATGTAATCAGGCACTGCCGGGCCGCGCCGAGGTTCGAAATTCGGGGTCCGAGAGAGGTTGAAACGATCCAGCCGCGCCATCGCGCGGTCAAGCTCCGAAGGATTGGCGACCTTCTCTTCCAGCGCAGCGGGGTTTTGCGGTTTGAGGCTATCGTCGAGCTGCGCCAGCCGGGCATCGACACCCAGCCACTTTGCCAGTCCGTTGATCACCTCCAGATCCTGAAGATCCTCATAGGCCAGATAAAAGGCTGTCTGGCCAGACCTTTGCAGCCGGTTCAGCAATGTAAGCTGAAAACCCTGCAGCTCGGTAACGTGATGGGCAAATTCCTCCGCATCGACCGTCGCCAGCCCGTCCTTGCGGCGTTTCACGTTTGTCAATTTCCACTGGCCGGTGCTGCGCGCGATCTTATGCGAGACATAGCTGTCTGCCGGGTTCCGAGTCAGGATGATTTTGGCACAACGTGGATCGTCAAGCAGCGCGTCCAGAATGCGCGGGTCATGGTCGTGGAAGTAGCGAAAACCGTTCAACGCGCCCTCGGCGTCGCGGATCTGCGACAGAAATCCCAGTACGTCACTGTCGCGCTGTGCTTGTGTCCAGCCCAGCGTCGTCTCGCGGTTGGGATAGCTGATAAAATAGGGGTTAAAGGCCTCGCCGTGACAGGTGACGCCCTCAAGCGCGTTCAGATTGGCTTCCAGAAAATTGGACCCGGTCCGCATCTCCGCAAACACAACAAAGTAGTCGAAGTCTTGGGTCATGGTTCGCTATTGCACCAAATAGGGTTTGCGCGGCGTCTTCGGCATGTTCAACGGCCCCTGTTCCGCCGGGAAATCGCCCATCAGATAAGGGTGCATCCCCTGGTTCTTTAGATTTTGCAGAAACTGACCAAATCCCGCCAGATCCACCATCCTTGGCGCCGTCGTCAGATGTCGCTGCGCCTGTGCACCGAATTCATCCAGAATGGTCTGGAGGGGCTCCATCGGAGATTCGACAAATTCGGCCATCGACCAGATCCGCACACGCGCCTTTACGTATTTGGAGCGGAGAATTTCGATATGTTTCGCCTCGATCTGCTGCAATCGTGCCGCTTCACGTCGCAGGTCGGAGAAATTCCTGTTGGACCGGAACAGGGGCACCGCCCAGGCACCGGAAATCACCGAAACCTGTGCATTGGGGTCGCGCGCTACCAGCCAATTGATACTCTGATTGTCCTGCGGTCCAAACTGGAAACATTGCCGTTCACCACGGGTGTTCCAGATCAGATTGGTCAGAAACCCCTTGGGATGATAATCCCGTAGCTTGGCACTGTCGCTCAGACCGCCGTTCATCAGCGTCTGGCGGTCAGCAAATTCCACCCGCTCGGGGGCAAAAAGATGCCCATGAACCTTTGCGCCGGTGACCTGGGTCAACCACTCCTCAAAATTTTCGAACAGCTCTGCAAAACCCTGAAACATCGAGTAGGGGTTACAGGTGATGCCATTCTCCAGCCCATTGGCCGGAAGGCGGCTTTGCATATAAAGGCCGGGACGACCTCGGGTGCGCCGCTCAACCGCCTTGGAGAAAATCCGGTCTATCTTGCCCGGATTGGGTTCCGAGGTTTTCATCAGATCCGGCTGATCACCCAAAAACGTCGAATAGAGCCGATCCGCATGAGGCCAGATTTTCCGCGCGACAAAGCAGTCGGACCGACGCAGCAGTTGCAGATGGTCGTCGTAGAAATTATGCGGCTTGCCCTGAAAGTCGAACTTGGACAGGGTCAGTGACCGGCTTTCGATATTGCTGGAATAGAGCCGAACGAGGGTTTGGTAATAGCTCTCATCCGGGATCCAGACCTTGCGAAAATACCGGTCGTAGCGCGGCCGGTCTGGGTCTTCCAGAATCGCCGAGAGTGTCTGCCGCGTCAGGCACCACCACTGACTGCCCATATGAGGCACTAGCCCGTCGGGGATCCTGCGCTTGATGCCCAGCTTGCGCTGAAGCGAGACATATTTGTCAAAAAGGTATCGGCGTTTCTTCCACGAGAAGGGAAAGCGCAGCGTGAACCGTTCCACATCTAGCCCGCCGACAATCCATGGCACATCGGCAGTGGTCGCGCTTTCGATGAAGTCGGTGCGGGGCCGGGCGGCAAGATAGTCCACCAGGTCAGACACCGGGCGCAGCGGCAGGCAGGACCCGGAAGCAAGAAACACATGCCGCACCGAGGGATATTTTGCCAGCATCAGCTCGGATGCGGATTGAGAGGCTGCGACGATGCCCCAGGTCCCCCATTCGCAGCGATGCCGCCGCGAAAACCGCACCATTGGATCACCTGCAAATGCGGCCTTGAAGGCAGAATATGTTGCCTGAGGGACCTTCTTATCAACGTGCAGAACAACGGGGCACCCGCCTGCGACCCAATGGCGCGCGACCTGTTCGGCCCGGTCCAGTGCCGTATGGACCAGCAAGACGATGCCAACCGTGCTCATGCCCAGTTGCCCTTGGACATCAGGCCAAGGATCTCCAGCTGGCGCCAGTTGATGTATTTCTCGCTCCACTTGCACCAGAGTTCTGGCTGATCCTCTATGGCCTTGGCGTAGGCTTTGTATTCGGCCGATCCCGCATAATGCTGTTCACGCAGCATCTCTTCCTCGGCCTTGGTCACAAACGTGTGGAGGAATTTTGTGTGCAGCAAGGCGCCGCTGGCCTTTTCACCACCATCCGTTTCATAGACCTGATTGAGGCCGCGTGGCAGCAAGGCATGGGTCGAGCTGACATAGGTATAGCGGCGATCCCATTTCACCAGCGGGATCTTGTTCAGCGCCGGTGCTTTCTTTGGTTGATCGGCAAAAAAAACACGCGCCCGCGGCCCTCCCTGGATCCACAGGTTGCCATAGATCGGATTGCGCTTGATCGAGTAGTTGCCGCTGTCGAACCAATTGGCGATTTCGAGCGGATCCTGTCCGGCGCGATAGGGAACGGCATCCAGTTTCCCTTTTGGATAGACGTCAATCAGCATGGCCGAGAAACTACGGATCGCAGAATTGTCGAGCCAGTCGGTCAGTGCCCGTAGCGGACGACTGTCGCAGAACGGGTAGATGAACAGCTCATCCGGGTCGACGACCAGCACCCAGTGACCATGGGCGTAGCGACGTTTCAGATGGTTCATCCAATCAATGCCGAAACCGGCACGCTTGTAACTGGCCACTGTGTGCCAGACCGAGACATCGGGCTGGCCTTGCAGATATTCGCGCGTGCCGTCGACCGATCCATTGTCTACGACGAGGAAATGATTGACGCCCAGTTTGCGATAGTAATCGAGGAAATATGGCAGCCGGATCTGTTCATTGCGCAGGGTTGTCACCAGCAGTATGTCACCGGGCCGGATCTGATCGGTCTGATCCTGAACCGCTGACAATTCGCGGGACTTGCGCATGGCACGCAGGATCCGGCGTTTCCGCCGCAGCCGCATGCGATAAGACTCCCAAAGGCTCAAGACTGCTTCCATCCCCGGTTGCAAAGGTGCCGTGTCGGACTGTCGTCAACCCGACCGCATCACCGCCAGCGACATTCCGCACAATATGCCATGTAAGCTATTTGGAAACAATGAATTTGGGATTGACGGTGTTGTTGCGAAATGGCTCCCGCAAAGCCCCTCAGGCGGCTGCGAGGCACGCGTCCAGAGCTGCCCGTTCCAGCCGATAGGCGCGGCTGTCCGCCTCACCGTCGCGTTCGTCGCGCCACCAGCAATAGGCCACCATTCGCCAGTGGAACCAGGGTTTCAGCTCCAGGTAGCGCGCCACCACCTGCGGATCAGGGTAGGCCGCCAGGAATGCCGCCTCCTCAACTGCAGATAACGGTGCACCGCGATAGACCTGCTGCATTGCCGGAGACAGGAATAGCGCGACGTCCTCTGCCGGATCCCCGATCTGTGGGCATTGCCAGTCGATCAATGTCAGCTGCCCATCGCAGGTCACTATGTTGCCAGGAACCGGATCCCCGTGGATGAGTCTATGGACGCCAAGCGGTGCGACAGGTCTCGTGGGTTCAATCCGCAACAGGTCATTGCCCATGCGACAATGGCCCAGAATGGTGCGGGTCTGGGCGGCAATCTCTGCGCTGCCGGATATGCCGTTTGGTAGATCTGGAATGACAGGCTGTGTGTGCAGACGTCCCAGTAGTTCTGCCACACGGGTGGTACCGGATGACCAGGTCACCCCGGGCGAGTGTTGATAGGCCAGCCAGTCGCGCCCTTCGAACTGACCCGCGGCCAGCGGAGACGGCACCATGCCAGTGCGGTAAAGCGCGCTGAGTGCCGCCTGCTCGCGTGAGGGATCATTGGCAAACAGCGGGTTGGCATTGCCTCTGCCATAGAGCTTCACAACAATACCGCCCAACCGCCAGACCCGGTTGGAGCGACCGCCCAGCAGCGGACATGGCGTAGCGTCGCTCAGGCCGAGGCCAGCGAGATGCGCAAGAAAACGTGTTTCGAACTGTGTCCGATGATGTTGCAGGTCAGGCTCCGTCGCTATGGTCTGTGTTACCACACAGTCCAGGTCTTCGGTGCCATTATGCGTCAGACTGCAGGTGCCGTAGGTTCACGCAATGCTGTCACCGATGACGCCAAAATCGCCGAGCCGCCCTCAAGGATCAAGGCCACTTCGTTGCCCCGCATCTGAGTTTCTTTCACCCTTGTATAGGTCTCAGCAGTATCGGAGAGAACGATTTCACCGTTTTTCTGGCTTTCCAGAGTGAAACTATAGCTGCCAGCATCAAACGCGTACCCGTCATCGTCAATACCCTGCCACTGATACGGCTCAGCAGTGACCGGTAGGCTGATCCGCTGAACTTCCTTGCCGCTATCATCCTTGACCACCAGGTGAACAGTGTCCGCGATCTGGGCTGGATTGGGCGACACGGTGACAGGATTGGTCCCGTCAAAATAGGCAGGCGCCGCAGACCGGGTTTCCATACCGACCCAGCCCGACATAGCTGCCATATTGGCGAGACCCAATTGGGCCTGGATACCTTCCAGAACCTCATTGCCCTGAACCTGCTGCTCGACCATGGAAAACTGTGCCAGCTGCGCAGAGTACTCTGTCGAATCAATGGGTTCCAAAGGGTCCTGATATCGCGCCTGCGCCGTGAGCATCTTCAGAAACGTCTCAAAGTCAGAGGCAATTCCGGTGGCTTTTTTCGGTTCCGGCGCGGCGGTCGCTGCCTGTTGCTGTTGCGGTGCCGCAGCACCCGATACAGTTGTCATCGTCTTACATCCTCATATCAAGCCCAACCTCACCGAGGTTGAGTGATTGTGTCATCGGTTCTACGGGGAGATCGGCCATCTCTTCCTCGCCACGCCCTGCGGATCGACCCGCTGGGGTATGGGAGGCGTCATGGCCACCGCCCTGATTGGAGGTCTCACCGCCTGAGAACTGGAACGAGATATCCTCAAATCCCATGCGCCGGAATTCATCCGCCAGTTCGTTGATATGGCGGCGCATCAGATCGCCGGTTTCGGCGCGTTCGGTCTGGATCATGACGCTGACGCCGGTATCCGTGACTGAAACACGCATATTCACATGCCCCAGCTCCTTGGGATTTAGAGCAACGTCAACGTTGCGATCCCCTTTCATCGCGAGGGCTTCGGCCATCTGATTCGCAATCAGACGAGGGGTTTCCGGCTTGTGAACGGTTCCCGGGCTCACGGTTGCCTCGGTCAGCAATTGCGCCAGGCCTGGTAGTTCCATTCCTGTGCTGCCGCCTGTGACCTTGGCCCCTCCGGCCTCTGCTGAGGTCAGCGAATCAAGCGCTAGCGCCGAAGTGGCGTTGGCGCTAGGCATCGCGGCAGTCAGGGCCCCGGCACCAAGGCCGAAGCGGGCCGTCGAATAGGTGCCCTGCGGGATATGTGCAGCGGTCTGAGCGGCTGTGTTCTGCTGTACCTGCTCAGACGCGGCGCGCCGGGCTTCAAATTTCTCTCGTACGGGCGGCGGTGCTGCCTCTACCGGGATCGGTGTTGCCGTCCGCTGTTGCTCGACGGGCTGGGTCTGCTGCGCCGAAGGGGGTTTAACCGCCTCATTTGCCGCTTCAGACTGCGGTGCAGTTGCAGCCAGCGACTGCGCGGTTTTTTGCTCCGCCTGAGTACGTGCTGTGGACTGCGCAAGGGCATCAGTGCCTGCAGGCTGGCGGTTCAATCCTGCACCGGTGCCAGGTACCTCGGGCGTCGCTGTGCGGTGATCACCGGTCAATTGTCGATCCGCCTTGGCTTCGGCGCTCGTCGGATCGCCTTTCAGCGCAAGCTTTTGATTCGCCTCTGCCGCGGCGCGTTCCGGCATGCTGGCTGTCTCAGACTGCGCCCCTTGAAGCCCACCGTTGCGGGGATCACCCACCGCCTGTGCCCCAGCTTCAGATTGTTGGATCATCGCAGCGGATCCGGCAGTTTTTGCAGCATCCGAGGCTGCTTTAAGGTTAGCAGCCTGATCATCCGACGCGCCGTCAACCGTTCTCTCGGATTGCATCGCCTGCTTGCCGCTTTCGGCATCGGGATCAGATGATCCATCGGTCTGACTGCCGCTCTGGCCGATCGCCATTGGCGCAGGATGCGCGCTGGGCACCTCATGCTGTTCAGCTGTCGTTTCCGGCTGAACCATCACGATTTTGGGGTCGTCAGAAATCTGTTCTTCGCTCGACGTATCTTGCCGGGCTTCGTCGATGGGCGCCTCTGCGTCACCATCCTGTACGGTTTGATTCGCTTTTTCCGAAGCGCCGGACGCTGAGGTCTGCTGTTCTGCGAGTTCCTCAACCTCGGTCACCGCGGTTTCTGCGCTATCCGAAGATTTTGCAGTCTCTGCCATAACCGCGTCAAAGCTTGCGCCTTTACGCGATTTTGCCGATTCGCCTTGCTGGATCTTCTCCGATCCCTGCGCTCCACCAGGGGTGGGAGTCGTAAGTGCGTTGATAAACATTGGCTTCCAGACATTCTATCTCGATCCATGCACCTTAACGCCAATCGGTTACGGCAATTTTAACCGATCATCCGCCAAAATAGAAAAAATCGAAGCAATTTCGACGTCTCAGAATGAGGTACATCATGGAACAGATTGCTCAACTACCGGCGCTACAGCGTCCCCAAGTGATCAAACCGCCACAAGACCCGCTGCGCAAAGCAGCTCAGGAACTTGAGGCGACCTTTCTTACAGAAATGTTGAAATCCGCAGGCCTTGGCGAAAGCCGCGAAACCATGGGCGGCGGCGCGGGCGAAGATCAGTTTTCCAGTTTTCTTGTGCGCGCACAGGCGGAGCAGATCTCCAAAGCAGGCGGTATCGGCCTGGCAGAATCACTTTATCACGCATTGAAAGAGGCACAGACCAATGACTGATCAGACACCGCAACAACTGATTGAGGAACTCGATTCCCTGCTTGATGCCGAACGCGCGGCATTGGTCAGTGGCAATCTGCAGGCGCTGGAGCCGCTGCTTGCAAAAAAAGAGGCAATCATCACGACGCTGAATATGACAGCCGATCTGGAGCGCGAGGCTCTGGAGCATGTCCAGGGCAAGGTTTCGCGCAATCAGGTACTGCTCGATAGCGCGATGGAAGGTATTCGGGCGGTGGCTGCCCGGATGGCCGAACTGCGTCGTGTGCGCAAGGGGCTGGATGTCTATGATCAGTCGGGGCGGAAAACCCGCTTTGCGACCGGGGGCACACCCAGCTTGGAAAAACGGGCATAACCAGCCCAATTTAGGGAAAATTCTAGCAATGGAATTTCCGGCATTAGCACTCCTTTAGCACATAGTAGGCCAATGTCACTTTGCACCTTCCAAAGAGGGTGGCGCGGAAGCCGGACGGCGGAACGCATAGTCAGAAAGACGTCAGAGAGCGCCCTTCGGGGCAGGGAAACCAGAGGTCAAAACGCCTCTAATCAAAGGAATACATGCTATGTCCAGCATTCTGACTAACAACGGCGCAATGGTTGCACTGCAGACCCTGCAGTCCGTGAACAACAGCCTTGACGAAACGCAGAGCCAGATTTCGACCGGTAAACGTATCGGTTCGGCCAAAGACAACGCGGCCGTTTGGGCGATCTCCAAAACCATGGACTCCGACATCGCCGCCTATAAGTCGGTTCAGGAATCCCTGGGCGTTGGTGAGGCAACTGTTGCTGTTGCTCTGTCCGGCGCGGAGCAGATCGTTGAAACTCTGACCGAGATGCGGCAGCTGGCGGTTTCCGCGAACTCGGAAAACGTTGACCATGCTAAGATTCAGGACAGCATTGCCAAGAAGGCGGCGCAGATCGAGTCGATCATCGACTCTGCTGAATTCAACGGCGCGAACCTGCTCGATGATACGGTCACCACTGCACTGACTGTTCTGGGTGGACTGGATCCGGCCGCAGATACAATCACTGTGACCTCGATCGACTCGGCAGCAAACATCAGCACAGCGGGTATCACCAGCATCACCGACGTTGCCACCGCGTCTACTGCTCTGACCGAGATCGAAACCATGCTGGGCAACGCAATTGATGCGGCAGCTCAGCTGGGTGCGGACTCCAACCGTCTGTCCGACCAGGGCATGTTTGTGTCGAAACTGTCCGACTCCCTGACAATGGGCGTCAGCACCATGACCGACACAAATATGGAGGAATCCTCTGCAAGGCTGAAGGCGCTGCAAACCCAGCAGCAGCTGGCGGTGCAATCATTGTCGATTGCAAACCAGGCGCCACAGACCCTGATGCAGCTGTTCCGTTAATGACAGCTTGATCTGGGGCGCTGTTGCGCGCCCCAGATCCCCTATCGCAGAGAATCTGTAGATTACATGTTAGGATAACACGTGAATGCCCTTCTAAAGGCGAAGAGCGCCTATTCGGCGGCGAAGGCCCCGACCCGAACTGCAAAGAACCTCGAATATGAAGTCATTGCCCGAGTAACACGTCGCATGGTTGCGGCCGCACAGAAAGGTAAGCCTGGGTTTACCGAACTTGCCGCAGCGCTCACCGACAACCGAAAACTCTGGTCGATCTTTTCAATCGAAGTTGCAAGTCCAGGGAACCCACTCCCGGATGAACTGAAAGCTCAGTTGCTCTCGCTTGGTGAATTTACCCATCAACACACCAGTAAAGTCTTGGCCCGCAAAGCGGACGTGCGGCTGCTGGTCGAAATCAACACGGCCATTATGCGTGGCCTTCGCAGCGGAGCGTCCTGAATATGAGCGGATTGGTCCTGAAACTTGCCCCGAAAGAGCGGGTATTGGTGAATGGTGCAGTAATTGAAAACGGGGATCGGCGCAGCCGGTTGTCGATCGTAACTCCGGATGCAAACATCCTGCGCCTGCGCGATGCCATCCATCCCGAAGAAGCCAACACGCCGGTACGTCGCGTCTGCTACGCCGCGCAGCTGGTCCTGTCTGGCGATGTTAACGGCGAGGAAGATCGTTTGCAGATGTTGCGCCGGATTGAAGAGCTGAGCCAGGTCTTCACCGATCCGGACAGTCGCGCCTCGCTGGCAGAGGCCACTGATGCGGTTCTCTCCGACAACCATTACCGGTGCTTGAAAGCGTTGCGCACCCTCTTGCCACGCGAAGACCGGTTGATGGCAGTGCGCCCATCATGAGTTCTCAGCCGATTATGCCGGAAACGGCATCGTCGGCTGGAATTGTCATCACAGAGAATGATCAGGCCGCCTTGGGCCTGTGAAGCACAATCCAGGTGTGGGCGTGAAAGCAGGCGTCTCACACAGAGCTTGAGTTTGAATATTCTGCCTCGCCTCATGTACATATCGTGATAACGGCAGACACCCCAGTCAAACGGTGGACATCCCAATCAGATCCGCTGGCTCAGAGCGAATTGCTCGTCCCTCGGATCGATTGGCAGACGCAGCATCTAACGGCATCAGCATCAATGAGATCACTTGCGTGGTGCAGCGGCCCGCCCAGACCACCTCAATGTCGCCATTCTTATCTGTAGCGGCGGGGCGCATTTTACCAAATGCTTGATCGATATGGCAGATGTCGGCGGCCTTTCATCTGCGACAGATTGCTGTGATGCTGATCACTTCGCCTTGGATAGATCTCTGGTTGGAGCGCGTGCACACAGGATAGCTATGCGCCCTGTTCTGGACCGTGCGCGGCGTCTGAAGCAGGTTCGATATCCCTGACATGAGGGGCATTGGCGCAGTTTTCAACTGGCTGGAGAAGCTGCTGCTCCGTCCCGTCAGAACCCGGCGCGGCCTGTGCGGATCACAAACCTCTCCATACGTCAGTCTGCTCACAATCTGCATCTGCTCGCAGGACGTCGTCTTGACTATGCGGTCGTACTGCTGGCGTCCGTCGATAGAAACCGGGGTACAAGATTGCCCTATCGGATCGCCACGGCGCGTCGCATCATCAGCATCAGGCGGTTGAAACTGCTCTGTATCCCTTCCGGGTCTGCTCTACCGAAAAAGGAATCCAACTCAGGCCAGAGCTTTACGGCCTGATCAAGCGTGACGTCGTTGCCCTCGGAGTAAAGGCCTGCGCGAATCATAACTTCGGATTGCTCATAGGCGCCCAGGTATTTGCGAACATCCAGAATCGCTGCATTCTCGTCAGGCGATGCAGCGGCCGGCAGGCTACGGGAGACGGAACGCGAAACGTCGACAGCCGGAAACCGCCCCCGCTCCGCGATTTCGCGGTTGAGCACGATGTGACCATCAAGGACGCCTCGCAAAATATCTGCAATCGGCTCATCCATATCGGAGCCTGCAACCAGAACACTGAAAATAGCTGTGATATCCCCCTGATTCTCGTTCCCAGGACCGGCTCGTTCGCAGAGGCCGGTGATCAGCGGAGTGACCGAAGGCGGGTATCCACGCAGTGCCGGAGCCTCGCCGGATGAAACGGCAATTTCTCTATGTGCCTCGGCAAACCGGGTCACCGAATCTGCCAGAAACAAGACATTTTTCCCCTGGTCGCGAAAGTGTTCAGCAACCGCCATAGCCGACCAGGCGCAGCGACGGCGAACCAGCGCCGACTGATCCGATGTGGCCGCGACGACCACCGCACGCTTCATCCCCTCGGCACCCAGCACGTCCTTGACGAAGTGGTTGACCTCACGTCCGCGCTCGCCAATGAGCGCAATAACAACCACATCAGCTTCCATATTCTGCGCCAATGTTGACAGCAGCGTGGATTTCCCCACGCCGGATCCGGCAAAAAGTCCGACACGCTGACCTTTGACAATCGGCAGAATCGTATTGAACACCGCCAGCCCAGTGGCGAGTCGTTCTCCCATCGGGCGACGTGAGGCGGCTTTGGGCGGAGAAGCCATCAGATCCCGCGTGGCTTCGCCGCGCATGAGAGGACGTCCGTCCAATGCTGCACCAAAGGGATCAATCACCCGGCCGATCCAGCTGTCAGAGGGCGCAAAATCCGGCGTCGGATGCAGAAGTACAGCATCGCCAATCGCCACGCGATCTGGCGCTGTATCAGGTAACATGCTGACTTCACTGCCAGAAATCCTCATGACCTCGCCCTGCAACGGGTCGCTTCCGGCTCTCCGCAGAATCAGGCGGTCACCGATACGTGCCTGGCCGTTCAACCCCGATACCGTGATTGCACCACCTGATATTTCCGACACCCGACCCACCGCCGAAGACAGTCTTTTGTTCGCCAAATCCTGAGTCAATGCGTTGATGGCTGAGATCATGTTCTGGTGTCTCCAACTGTTCCTGAAAACAATTTCTAAAGGAATTGGGGTTAAGCCTTGATTGAAATTGATCGAGGGAGAAGCCCCGGTGTTTAAAGAACTGAACGTCTTTAAGATTGCCTACTCAATGGCGACCCATGCAGGGAAGCGCCAGGCATTGGTGTCACAGAACATCGCCAATGCCGACACGCCAGGCTACCATGCCAAGGATATCAAGCCTTTCAAAGAGGTATACGCTCAGGGTTCGCGCCCCGGCGACATGATCGCCAGCCGCTCCAACCATCTGAACGGTGCCTCAGGCAATGGGATGGACTGGGCTGTGACCCAGACCAACAACAGCACTGACCCCAACGATAATTCCGTCTCGATCGAAACCGAAATCCTGAAAGGGGTCGAGGTGAAGCGGCAGCATGATCGTGCTTTGGCGATATACAAATCGTCGATGAACGTTTTGCGCAGCAGCCTTGGCCGGAACTGAGGAGGTTAGATCATGAGCGAATTTTCCAAGTCCCTTTCCGTTTCCGCAAGCGCACTGAAGGCACAGGCAAGCCGTCTGCGCCACGTGTCGGAGAATATTTCCAATGCGGACACGCCCGGTTATCGCCGGAAGACCGTCCCGTTCGAAGCGGTGCGCGATCTGCGCACGGATGTCGAGAAGGTCGAAGTTGGTCCGGTGCGTCTGGACCGGTCAGACCTGGAGCAGATCTTCGATCCCTCGCATCCGCTGGCTGACGACAGCGGTCATTACGAAGGGTCCAACGTCGATCTGATGATCGAGATTGCCGACGCCCGTGAAGCTCAGCGCAGCTACGAGGCCAACCTCAAGATGTTCGAACAGGGGCGGCAGATGTCGTCCTCGCTGATGGAACTGCTGCGCAGATAACATCGAAATTTTCTGAAACACACTGACATACTTGGAGATCCAGAATGGATATTCGCAGTCTTTCCGCCACAAACGGCTATGCCGCAGCGCGTCCCGCAACCAAAGTTGACCCCGAGCACGCGCCAACAAGCGCCGAAGCCCGGATCAAGGCCAGCTTTGAGGAATTTGCCGGCACGCTCCAACAAAGCGAGCAGGTCTCGGTCACCGCCATGACCGGCAACGGCGATCCGCATGCCCTGGTACAGGCACTGGCACAGACGGAGCTTGCCGTGGAAACCGCAGTGACCGTGCGCAACAAGGTCGTCGAAGCCTATCAGGAAATCCTGCGGATGCCGGTGTAAGCCGATGATGAGCGAAGGGCTTTTCTACGACACTCTGCGCCAGGCTCTCTGGGCTGCGGTCATGATGTCGACGCCGGTTCTGCTGGTCGCGCTGGTCGTCGGCCTCGCGATCGGCCTGTTTCAGGCTCTGACATCGGTGCAGGAAATGACCCTGACCTTTGTCCCGAAGCTTACCGCCATTCTTGTCGTTTTCTGGATGACCATGGGGTTCATGACGCAAACCCTGGTCGCCTTTTTTGATGGGCACGTTGTGCCGCTGATTTCAGGAGGTCTGTAATGGGAGACACCGGTTACACCACCTTGTCCCGCCAATCCGGTCTGATGCGCGAAATGCGTGTTGTGGCAAACAATATCGCCAATTCCGCCACCACCGGCTACCGGGCTGAAGGCTTGATCTTCTCGGAGTTCATCCAGTCTGCCCCCGGCCAGGAATCCCTGTCGATGGGGCGGGCCAACATCCGTAACACCTCCATGGCACAGGGGGCGCTGACCCAATCCGGCGGTGACCTCGATCTCGCTATTGAAGGCGACGGTTACTTCATGGTCGAAACTCCGATGGGTGAGCGCCTGACCCGGTCGGGGGCGTTTTCAACCAACGCCGAAGGCGATCTCGTCACTATGGATGGCCATCGGGTTCTGGATGCGGGCCGGGCGCCGGTCTTCATTCCGGGGGATGCCAAGTCGATCAAATTCGGCGCCGATGGCACGCTGAGCGCGGACGGTCGCGCCCTTGGACAGATCGGCATTTTCAAGCCGGAAGAGAATTACCAGATGGTCCGTGAAGACGGGGTTATGTTCCGTGTTGATGGAGAAATCGAAGTGGCCGGAGAATCGCGCGTGCTTCAGGGCTTTCTCGAAGGCTCCAACGTCAATGCCATCTCTCAGCTGGCCCGCATGGTCGAGATTCAGCGTGCCTATGAAATGGGCCAGAGCTTTCTTGAGACCGAACACGAACGTGTCCGCAACGCCATCAAAAACCTGACTAAGTCGTAGGAGTACCCCCATGCGCGCCCTCAAGATCGCCGCAACCGGAATGACCGCGCAGCAACTGCGTGTAGAGACGATTTCGAACAACCTCGCCAATATGAATACTACTGGTTACAACGCACGGCGTGCGGAGTTTGCGGACCTGCACTATCAGCAGGTGACGCGGGCCGGCACGGTAAATGCCTCTGATGGAACCGTGCTGCCAACCGGTGTGCAGGTCGGTCTTGGTGTGCGTGCCTCGGCGATTTCCATTCACCTGGCCCAGGGTGCCCTGACCCAGACCGGCAACGATCTGGACGTCGCAATTGACGGGAAGGGCTATCTGGAGGTTACCCTGCCGTCCGGCCAATCCGCCTACACCCGTGATGGCGCGCTCAAACGGTCGGCCGAAGGGTTGATTGTCACCTCCGACGGGTTCACCGTGTCGCCGGATATCACCATCCCGACCGATGCACGCAATGTGTCGATCAATGCCGAGGGCGAGGTCTATGCCTATTTCGACGAGGCCGCCGAAGGTCAGTTGATGGGACAGCTGACACTTGCCGGCTTCTCCAATCCCAAGGGTCTCGAAGCGCTGGGCAGCAACCTCTTTGTCGAAACCGAAGCCTCCGGCGCAGCCAGCGTGGCGACGCCCGGCGAGAATGGTCTTGGTACTCTGCGCCAGGGCTACCTGGAGGCCAGTTCCGTCGATGCCGTGCGCGAGGTCACCGAGCTGATCGAAGCGCAGCGCGGCTATGAAATGAATGCCAAGGTCATCTCTGCCGTCGATCAGATGATGGGCGCAACCACACAGGTCCGCTGATGAAACCGATCCTCGCCATTATGATGCTGCTCTGCGCCCAACCTGTCTGGGCCGATATACTGGTCCCCGTGCGCACCATCCGCGCCAAGGAAATCGTGACGGCCGAGGATCTGGTTCTGAAACAGGCCGAGGTGCTGGGCGCGATCTCAGATCCTGCTCTCGTGATCGGGCAGGAGGCGCGCGTGGCACTCTATGCGGGGCGGCCGATGCGTCCCGGTGATGTCGGGCCTCCGGCCATCGTCGACCGCAATGATCTGGTCACCATTCGTTTCAAACGTGGTGGACTTACCATCCTCGCCGAGGGCCGCTCGCTTGGCCGTGGCGCAGATGGAGAGGCCATACGTGTCATGAATTTGTCGTCACGCACAACTATCAGCGGGCGGATCGCCGCAGATGGAACAGTTGAGGTAAACTGATGAAAAATAGAATTTATTTGGCAAAATCCGCCCTTGCTGGTGTGATCATGCTCAGCGCCTGCGGACGGCTCGACCATGTTGGCAAGCCTCCCACGTTCAGCCCGGCAAATGAATCGCCCGAGCATGTCGCCATGCTGTTTCAGGGGCTGCCGGTCGATACCCAGACACAGCGTCCGGTCGACCAGGCCTCGCTCTGGAGCGGCTCGCGTCAGTCGCTGCTTGGGGATCGGCGGGCAACCAAACGGGGCGATATCCTGACGGTCGTCATCGAGATTGACGAAGAGGCCGAAATTTCAAACGACACCAAACGGTCCCGCTCCGGGTCCGAGAGCCTGGCGCTGCCGCAGCTGCTGGGCCTGCCGCAGCGGATTGACCGGAAATTGCCGGACGGTGCCACGATGGCTGATGCCGTCGATATCGGCAGCAGCAGCAGCTCGGGTGGCAAAGGGTCCGTGAAACGGAGCGAGAAACTGGAACTGCGGGTTGCCGCGACTGTGGTCGATGTCCTGCCGAACGGTGTTCTCTCCATCAACGGTACGCAGGAGCTGCGCGTCAACTTTGAGATGCGCGAATTGCTGGTGACCGGTTATGTCCGCCCCGACGATATCAGCCGTCAAAATGAGATCACCTACGACAAGATCGCGTCCGCGCGGGTCTCATATGGTGGCCGCGGCCAGATCACTGATGTCCAACAACCGCGTTACGGCCAGCAGGTGCTGGACGTGATCCTGCCATTCTGAGGCCTGCACATGCTGTCAAAACTACTGCCTGTCATTCTACTGCTGGTCGGAACTGCCGGAGGTATCGGCGCCGGGATCATGATGGCTCCGGCACCGGCCCCAGAAGACCACGCTGAGGATAGCGGCGAACATGCCGAGGAGATCACTCCGGAGCTGCCGGGTGATGAGGAAGAGCAGCGCGAATACATCAAGATGGCGAACCAGTTCGTGGTTCCCGTTGTCGAGCGCGAACAGCTGTCCTCGCTGGTGGTGGTGTCGCTCAGCCTGGAAACCAAGGCTGGCATGAACGAGAAGATCCACGCTTATGAACCCAAGTTGCGGGATATCTTTCTGCAGGTTCTGTTCGATCATGCCAATATGGGTGGCTTTCGCGGGGCCTTCACCCGATCCGACATGTTGACACCGCTGCGGACCGCGCTGCGTGAGGCCGCGCAGAAACAACTGGGCAAAGATATCTATGACGTCCTGATTGTAGAGATGTCGCGACAAGACGTCTGACCAATGCACTGCCGAAAAGAGAAAGGCCGGTTCATTTGAACCGGCCTTTCTCTTGGATGCCATCCTGTGTCAGGTGGCTCAGTCCATATTCATCAGGCGATTGTGCAGTTTTTGCGCCTTGTCTTTCTTGACCCTCAGGCGCTCTTCGATTGCCATTGTCTCCACCGCGTGTTTGCGACCGAATGCCTTGCGCAGATTGTCCATTGCCCGCAGTTTCTGTGCCGTGATCTGCGCCAGTTCCATATTCAACTCTCGACGGGCGCGGGTATGCCAGCCTTGCCACAGAAGATCGGCACCAAGCGCTTTCATTGCATGGTCGGAGCTGGCCAGATCGCGGCTGTCTTTGATCTGCTGGTCCAGCTTAGTCAGCTGGCCGCGCACCCGGGCTTCCGCATCCAGAACCGGCTTTACCTTGGCATGTTCCTGCAGATACAGGGCTTCGGTCACATCGGCCATTTGATCGAGCATTTTCTGCTTCATCACACCATCCCCTTGGCCCGTTGGCGCATGTTCTCCGCAAAGCGGATCGCGGCGGCAACCGGCGCATAATGCTCTTCGTGAATTTCCTCGCCGATCTGAACCGCGGCATGCAGGGCGCGCGCGGTCGGCGGATCGCTATGGATCGGGACACCATTCTCATTGGCAACTTCGCGAATGATAGCAGCGACTTCATCCACCCCCTTGGCCACACAGACAGGCGCCTGTCCTGGTGCGCGGTCCCATTTCAATGCGACAGCGTAATGAGTCGGGTTGACGATAACGACATCTGCCTTTGCCACATCTGCGACGCCTTGGCCCATGGCAATCTGATGGGCCTTTTGTCGGCGGGCGCCCTTTAGATGCGGGTCGCCTTCGGACTCTTTGCTTTCGTCCATGATTTCCTGGCGGGACATCATGTTTTTCCGATTGTGCTCTGCCTGCTGAAACGCGGCATCGATGACACCAATACCCAGCGCGATGATCAGCGCGAGGATGAGAAACTCCAATGCCAGCTGCGCCATCATCATCACGACGACAAAAGCACCGGTGGCAGAAGACGCGATCATATCCGGCAGCCGATAGTTCAGGTAGACACCCATGCAGACCGAGTAGAGGATCAGCTTTACGGTGCTCTTGAAGAACTCGAAAAGGCCCGAACGCCCGAATTTATTCTTGGCGTTGGAAATGATCGAGATCTTTGAGAGTTTTGGCTCCAGCTTGCTGGGAGCAAAAACCAGGGCCCGCTGGGCGACAATGGACAGGAAAACAGCGGCCATAGGGACGATAAAGATCGGCAGACTTGAGGTCCCGACAGCCATCATGATCCCGCCAACCGGCACGGTGCCGGCGCCGTTGAAGAATAATTCTGCCAGCCGGTCGGGTTGATCGAGAAATGACATCAATATTGTGCCGATTTCGGCGACAACGTCTGCCCCCGACACGTAAATCGCGATGATCAGCCCGAGATAGGACGCCGCCACCGACAGGTCGGTAGATTTTGGAACTTCACCTTTTTTCCGAGCTTTCTCAAGCTTCTGCGGTGTTGGTTCATATGACTTGTCTGAGTCGTCGTCGCTCATGGCATCCCCTCACCCGGATTGGCAAAGAAGCTCATAAGCGCGGTGCTCCAGATATCCAAGATCATCGGGCTGGCAACCATCAGGATTGCGAGACCTCCGAAGGTAACCACCGGCGCACCGACAAAGGCCACCATCAGCGCGGGCATGGCGCGGTTGATGACACCCAGTGTCAGATTGTAGACCATCGAGCCGATCAGGAACGGTGCAGCGAGAGAGAACCCCATCGCAAAGGCGCGCGAAACACGGTGTACACCCCAATCCGACAGGCCGGATGCCGCCGGGAATTCACCCACCGGGAACATCATGTAGCTGTAGATTATGAATTCAGCCACACGGATATGAAGACCCAACATGACCGCCAGCGCCAATCCCGAGATCAACAGGACGGCGCCAATAGCGGGCATTGGCTCGGCACCGATACCGCCCAGAACCTGTGCGAGAGACGTCGACTGCGCGGCAATTGTTCCGGCGATCTGGATTGCATGAACAAACATGCGGATTGCGACCCCGAGGGCCAGACCAACAACGGCTTCACTCAGCGCGAGACTGGCGTAATGCAGCGGGCTGGCCGGTTCTGGCAGCAACGGCAAGGCCGGCGCCACGATAAATGTGAACGCCAGCGAAATGGCCAGTTTGATCCGCACCGGGACATATTTTTCGCCAAAGGCGGGTAGTACGGACACCATGGCCGCAACCCGCAGAAAGACGATGGCCCCATGCCAAAAGCCGGCGCCCAGAAGGGCGACCAGCTCAGGCGGCAGAAAGCCAATGCTCATGCTGGAACCATGCCTACCAGGGCAGGTCTGGCCTCAAGTCCGATTTCCTCGAAAGACAAAACCGGATTGAGGATGCCGCGTGATTTCAGGATTGTCCGCAGGTATCGACGACGCCGGGTCGAGGTGACAACCGCTGCAAAAACGCCCTGTTCTGTCGTGCTGTTCAGTCGGTCGCTCAACCCCTCGGCCAGTCGGTTGAACTGATCCGGCGGCAGCGCGATATCGACGGCGCCACCCTGAGCGTCGATCTGGTAGGTAGAGAAGGTCTCTTCCCATTCCGGGGCCAGCTGGATCAGCGGAATGGTCCCATCCTCGCGCTTCATCTCACCAACCAGCTGGAAACCGAGACGTTGGCGCACATGCTCACAGATGATCTCGGGCTGGTTGGTATGGAGGCGTGCCTCGGCAATCGATTCGAGAATGAGAGGCATGTTGCGGATGGACACCCGCTCCTCCAGAAGCAGACGCAAGACGCTGTGCAACGTGTCCATCGGCACCTTGTCCGGCACCAGTTCGTCCAGCAGTTTGCGATTTGCCTCGGCGCGGAAATCATCTGTCAGCTCGGTCATTTCGTTCAGCAGACGGCGCAGGGATTTCAGCGTCAGCAGACGCGGGAAGTTCTGCTTGATCACTTCCAGCAAATGGGTGGCCAGAATTTCCGGTGCGGTGACGATTGTGGCGCCTGAGAGCGCTGCATCTTCCTGGCTCTTCGAAGATATCCAACGCGCAGGTGCACCATAGACAGGTTCTGTCACATCGGTGCCGGGCGGCAGGGCTGCGTGATTGTCGGGCATCAACGCGAGCACCATTTCGGGATGCAGAATGCCGCGCACTTGTTCCACCCCTTGCACTTTGATCACATAGGTGCCGGTCATCAGCTCAGGCTCATCCGTCAGGCGGATCTCCGGCAGGATAAGCCCAAAGGTGGTTGCCACATGCGTCCGCATATTGGCAATGCGGGCATCCAGCCCGGTCCCGGCATCCAGAACCATGCTCACCAGATCCGGTGCGAATTCCAGGTGCAGGTCGTCCAGATCGAGGATGTCACCCAGCGCCCGGTTTTCCTTCGGCTCCATGACTTCTTCGATCCGCTCGTCCATATCCGCTTCTTCGCGGTCCTTCATGTTCTTGCTCATCTTATATGCGGTGTATCCCAGTACAGCGCCCCCCACCATGAAGGGGATAAACGGCAGACCCGGAACCAGCGCAAACAGCGACATGAGCACGGCAACGGTTGCCAGAGCGGCCGGATGTTTGCCCAGCTGATCGGCCAGCGCGATATCGGTCGAGCCCGTCGCACCGCCGCGGGCCAGCAAGAGAGCTGCCGCAATCGAGATGATGACCGAGGGGATCTGAGATACCAGACCATCGCCAACCGTCAGGATCGCATAGGTTTCAAATGCGGAAACAACCGGCATGTCGTGAACAAGCACGCCCATGATCAGGCCCATGATCAGGTTCAACAGGGTGATCAGCAGGCCGGCGATTGCGTCGCCTTTTACAAATTTGGACGCACCGTCCAGAGAGCCGAAGAATGTTGTTTCGCGTTGTTCCACCTCGCGACGCTCGCGCGCTGTGGCGTGGTCAATGGCGCCGGCCGACATGTCGCTGTCGATTGCCAGCTGCTTGCCTGGCATCCCGTCCAGTGCAAAGCGGGCGCCGACCTCGGCCATCCGCGCTGCACCTTTGGTAATGACCATGAAGTTCACGATCAACAGCACCCCAAAGACAACGAGGCCAAGGAATACACTGCCCCCCATGACGAACTGGGCGAATCCCTCGATCACCCCGCCTGCGGCATCGGTGCCGGTATGGCCCTGACCGATAATCAGTTTTGTCGAAGACACATTCAGCGACAACCGCAGCATCAGAGAGGCCAGCAGGATCGTCGGGAATGATGAGAAATCCAGAGGCCGCTCGATAAACAAGGTGATTGTGAAAATCAGGATCGCAAGCCCGAAGGAAGCCGCGAGACCGATATCCAGAACCCAGGCTGGCATCGGCAGAATCATCATCACGATAATCGCCATCAGCGCGAGTGCGAGCAGCACGGTGGGGCTGAACAGTTTTTGTATATCAATATTTGGCACGGAAATTCAGCCCTTATTTCAGTACGATGAGAGCCTGCGCGGATGCGCCGCTGCCCGTTAATGGGACCAGTGAGCCCAATCGAGCTGCGCCGGAGGGCGCTGCGCCTTGGGTGATCAGCGGTGAGGGATTGTGAAGCATGGCGAGCGGTTGCGGGGCAGAGAAGGTGGCCCGTTTGCGCTCCACCGGCAGCGCGGCAACGGTCTCGACTGGCTTCAGATCAGCCCGAACGCGATCGAAACGTGCTGTATAGCGATTTGCATAGGTCGGCGTGCGCGAGTGATAGGCGCCGGCCGCCTGGGACCAATCGCCGAATTCATCATGCAGTTCGCGCAGGAAGCGCGCCGCATATTGCGCATTGGCAAGTGGATCGAACATTTGGTCAATCGAGTCGAACGCCTGACCATGCCATTTGAAGTTGATCTGGAAACACCCGACATCAAAGCTGCGCGCGCCGCGCTTGAAGTGCGAGAAGACATAGGCTCTCGCCTCATCTTCGGTCTGAAACCACTTACCGGCGCCTTCCATATTGACCGTCCACGGCCATGGCTGAAGCCCTTGTTTGCCGCCACGACCGGTTTCCGTTCTGGTAATCGCGCGCAGAACGTCCAGTGGCACGCCCTGATCACGTGCCGCGCGCCGTGCGGCGAGATCACATAACGCCGAAACCTGCGGTGAGGACGCATGTCCGGTCTGCGGTTTCAAAAACACCAATAGCCCCAGCGCCGCACAAAAAAGCGCAGGCCATACTGGCAAACTGACTGTGCAGCGGGCACATCGCCGCTGTTGTCTGAAAAGAAAGCTCAATTTCGGCATTCTGCCTGTCCAAATGAGGATTCACCCTAAGTCCGAGCCTAAGACCAGAGCATTGACAAACCGTTATCATCAGATGCGCCAAGACCGCCGGTGAGGCGGTCCTGGTATCTGTCAGCGTGGCAGAAAAGATCGTTGTCAGCTATGATCCGTCTTCGGAAAGCTCTGGCTGCCGCGTCACCTTCTGCAGCAGATCGGCAATACCGCCGCGTGTTCCCTCGCTGCTTTCGACCAGGGCCCTCGCATGAGCTAGGGGCGGCAAACCACTTGGTTCTTTTGCAGTTTCTTCGATCTGTGTCGTCACCCTCGCGACTCCGCCAAACTGCTGCGCAACATCAGCATCAATGGTTGCAAGATTCTCGCGATCTTCCGAGTGCCAGAAACCGCGCGCCGCCGCATCCTCTTCGTCTTCTTCAAGAAGATATTCGCCAGCTCTTGCATATTCACCGTTTCGCCACAGCGCTTCGGCGCGCAGCTTATTTGCTTCAGACCCGGACAGCCCCATCAGCTCCACCAGCGCGGAGTGCGGTTTGTCCATCGCGAGTGCTGCCTTGGCCAGAAGCAGGCGTCGTTTGGCGTTGCCGGGTTCCATGGCGAGCTTCTTCAGGATCGACTGTGCCTGCTGTGCAAACCCGAGATCAAGCAGCCGCTGAGCCACGATATCGGCAATCGGAGCTACCTCGGCCGGGGTACCATTGGCCGCAATGACCAGCGCATACTGCAGGAATGTCACATCATCTGCGCGTTCCGTCAGCAATGTCAGAAGCGGTTCCAGCGCGGCAGTGCGCGCCGCAGGACCATCACGTCTGCTCAAGGCATCCAATTCATTGAAGCTGTCATGGAACTGGCCGGTCAGGGCCAATGCCGAGACCACGGCGCGGCGCAAGTCCATTCCCAGTGGGCTATCGCGATTCTCGACCTCATAGGACGCGGCAAGATCCGGGACATCCGGCGACAGCGCAGAGCGCTCGGCAAAGCTGAGATCAATCAGCTCAATCAAGGCACGGGGGGCGTTTTCCGTCCGCTCCGCGACCTCCTCCGTCAGCTCCTGAGCCACGGTTTCGACGTCACCTTCCAATTTGGCGATTTCGGCTTCGGCCAGATTGATTTCGGGCACGTGGTCGACGCCGGTACGATCAACCGAACGCAGCGTGGCGCCCGCCAGATGAGGGTCACCGGCCTTTGCAAAAAGCGTGCTGACCCGCGGGCCGACCTGGACCCGCAAATGTGGTGGCAGCTTGGCAAAGGCCTGCTGGATTGCATCCGTCTTTGCGTTTTTCTTGATCGTGCCATCGGCCAGCGCTGCCCAGAGCGCCACTTCGCTGTCGCAGACCTGTTGCCCGGCGAAGGCGTGGTTTACGCCAAGGTCCTGACCGTCCAGCACAGCCCCCATCGCGGTTAGCGCGACGGCATCATCATGTTCCGCTGCGCCAGACGGCATCATACGCAAGATCGCCTGTGCCTCAGCACCGAACCCGAAAAAGAGATAGGCCCGCGCCAGGGTTAGGACGGCAGCCGGATCGACATCGTCGAATTCACGCACCAGTTCAGCCCGAAGCGGTGATATCTGGTCAGAGAATGGCTCATCAGTGCCCCATTCATGGATGGCAAGCTGTGTGCTCGACAAGCAGTGTGTCGGCTGATTGGAATCGCCCGAGCGGCGCGCAACCAGGCCGGTTTCGCGATCCACGGAGGACGTGACAGAGATCTGGTCCAGCGGATTAAGAGGGCGATCACGGCTGCTCAGCGGGTCAAGGATATGTCCGGCGGGACCATCGTGAACTTCTACACCAACAAGCTCCAGCAGGCCCTGATTGGTTGCCCGGCTGATCTGTTGCAACAGCCGCTGTTCAGATTCGTTGACTGTGGCTGCGCGCTCCGTTTCTGACAGGTCGAGCAGCATATCGGTATCAACCTGTACCGGGACCGGTGTTGGTTCCGGGGCTGGCGCGGCGGCAACACTTGTGCCCCCGGCAGGATTTGCTTCAGTGTTTGTGCGGGGTGTCCGGTTCAGATTAAGGGGCAGCACCACAGCTGATGGGGCGTCCGCCACAGCCACGGGGAGGCGCTGTACCGGATTGGGCCGGTCGGAGCTGCCGGACGTGACGCCGGCCAGATCGAGTGCGGCGCGTGCATCAGCAGCGGCGCGCGCCGCTAGATTGAAGCGATAGCCTGCGCTGTTGAACGTGCCGGGCAACAGAGGCAAGGGCGAGCCTGCGATGACACGCCGCTCGGCCCCGGCGGGGCCATCGGCGATATCGATCACCAGATACCCGTCCTTCTGCACGAAGGAGGTCACCTCACATGCGCAACCAAGCTGTAGGTTCAGCGGTTGTCCGGGACCGGCCTGCGACACAGATTGCAGGCGCGTCCGCGGAATAAGGTCGAAGATTCGGGATGTATCAAACACCACTGTTGGCGTTTCAATGACCACCTGCGCCGATTGGCCTGACTGACGCAGCGACCATGGCGCGCCATTTGGAAGCCGCATGACCAGCCGGGAAAACCCGTCATGCTCTCCCGAACGGGCGACCACCGTCTGGGCATCCACAGATGCCGCAGCCAGGGTAAATGCTGCAAGGGTCAGCGCGCGCCACATCATGCTGCGTCCTGTTTCACCGACTTCAACGCGTCTTCCAGCTCAGAGAAGCCGGGGCGAATATGCGACGGGGTGTTCTGACGTCCGACTTCGATGCAGATCGCTGCGGCATGATTGTGCAGATTTGCCACCAGAACTTCTCGGATGAGGGAGTAGAAATGCGCATCTTCCTCGGTTACCGACTTCACCTTACCGGCGAAGGGGCCAACCAGACCGTAGGCCAGGAAAACGCCAAGGAATGTCCCGACAAGCGCGCCACCAATCAGCTTACCCAGGACTTCCGGGGGCTGGTCGATCGAGCCCATCGTCTTGATGATCCCGAGAACCGCCGCAACAATCCCAAGCGCGGGCAGCCCGTCTGCAAGTGTCTGAAGCGCATGGCTGGAATGCAGCGCGTGATGAAGATTTGCCTCGATGCGCTTTTCCAGAACCTCTTCCACCTGATGGGGGTCGTCATAGTTCATCGAGGCGGACCGCATGGTATCACTGATCAGGTTCACCGCCTCTTTGTCGGCGAGAATCTTGGGATACCGGTTGAAGACCGATGAGTTCTCGGGATCCTCGATATGTTGTTCGACCTCAACGGGATTGGCCCGCGCGATCCGGATCAGAGAGAACAAGAGACACAGAAGATCGCGATAGTCGTCGGCCTTCCACTTGGGACCCTTGAACACTTTGCCCATGTCCTTCAGCGTGTGTTTCACGCCGCCGATGTCATTGCTGATCAGAAAGGCCCCGATACCGGCGCCGCCGATCATCATGAATTCAAACGGCAGGGCCTTGATGATGATTGTCATCTTACCACCGGCCAGGAGATATCCCCCGAACACCATGACAAAGATAACCACGATGCCTACAATACCGAGCATTAGGTCCACTCCGAATTTCGTTTGTTTCTACAAGTTTAGGCGATTCACGTTAAAAAAGCCTGAGGAGCAGCGCTTGCTTACTCCTTTGGAACAGACCCGTTGCGCCCCGCCAGGACCACGCTGATTGTATAGGCTGCCTGCGGGCTGAGCCCGGCCATGATGCCTGCGGCTGCCTCAGGGCGCATGCGCGCGAGGAAACCAGCTGCAAATGCCGGATCCATTTCCTCAAACAGTGCTGCTGATTCCTTGGGTTTCATCTGCTCGTAGACCGCAGTCAGACGCGTCAGATCCCCTTCTGTTGCACCATCGGCGAGAGCCAGTGTCGATTTCAGCTCTTCCTCCGCCTGTTCCAGCGCAACAAGCTTCTGTTCGATTGCATCATCTGCGATCTCGAGCGCCTTCATGCGATCTTCAATCTCGGCCTCGCGCGCAGACAGTGCAGCTTCGCGCTCCTGAAAGGCCGCCAGCATGTTCTGGAGCTCTGCCGATGACGGCATCGACTTACCGTTCAAGGTGCCTTTCGGCTCATCCTTCAGAGTCGATTCGTCTTGCAGGTTTGCAACTTCCCGGGCGATCGCCGGTCCTGCCTCCAGCCCGAGGCGCACAATAGCGGAGCCCATCAGCAAGAAGGCCAGCATCATGAGCGCACCGCTGCGTGTCCGCTTCATGCGCGTTGCTTTTTTTGGTTTTGCCTTCGGGGCTTTGGTCTGTGCTGTCTTGGCCATTACGCTACCCGGCCCTGCGAACGGTTGTGGCGGACAAACATCAGCCCTGCAGGTTTTGCAGGCTCAGGTTCCGGTGCCGCTTCTGGCTCGGCGTCGGCTTGATAAGCGGCGGCGAGCGCGTCGTTTTCTTCGGCAGCTGCGGGTTCGGGTGCCTGTGCCTTAGGCTCAGGCGCCGCAACTTCGGGCATGTCGTGCATGGATGCCATCATCAGCTCCAGGCGTTGTGCAACCGATTCGGCCCGGCCGGTCAGCTGGTCCAGGGCCTTGCTAGATCCATCCGATACATGGCGTGCTGCCAGCAGTGATTTATTCAGGTCATCGACCTGGGCGGAGAGCACGGCAACCGCTCCTCCCACACCTTTCTCCAGATCGTTGAAACGCTTCAGCCGTCGCGAGAGCACCAGGCAATAAAAGCCTGCCCCCATGGCCCCGGCCGCAAGCAGGATATCTGCAATCAGTTCCATCCCGTTCTCCTAGTTCAATACGAAGTCCATAATCAGCAGATCACGCACCCGGCCCTGGCCGGTTGCGATATTGATCCGCCGCAGCATCTGTGCGCGCAGTTTCGGCAAGGCCATCGGATCGGTCAGATCCTCCAGTTCCAGTGCCCTGAGATAGCTGTTGAGAACATCGACAACACGCGGGAGGATTTTTTCGACCTCGGCCCGATGGGCGAGATCAACCTCCAGCTGAGAGCGGAATCGAAGGTGTTTTAGCCCACTTGCCTTGCGCAAGGTGATCACAATCGGTTCCATTTCGATAAAGGCGAGATTGGCGATATCCTCCGCCGTCTCACCGTTGTCCACGCCTTCTGGCGCCACTTCGGTCGCATCCACCCCTTCTGGGGCTGCGCTCTGACCAAAGGGAAGAAGGCCTGACTGGACAGCGAAGAATCCCCCACCGGCACCAGCAAGCGCAAGAACAACCCCAATGATAAGGGGCAGCTTGCTCTTCTTGGCCGGGGCGTCCTGTTCTGTGTCTACTACAGCGTCTGTCATGACTATCCCTAATACGTCGTGCCTCATCTTCTTAGCTTGCGGACACTAACCGAATGTTAAGGGCAATCCGGCAAAAGGGTTGCACATCGGACAGAATGCCGGTGCTACGGAGGTTAATGTGCAGCAGATCAAGAATGTCTGGGCAGGTTTGGACACGCGAAAGCGCCTGATTGCCGTGGGGGCCACGGTGATCGTGATTCTCAGCGTCCTGGCGATGTCCCGTGTGGCGAATACACCCACGATGCAATTATTGTACGCCGGGCTGGAAAGCGGCTCGGCTGGGGATGTGGTGCGCGCGCTTGAACAGCGCGGCACAGAATATGAAGTCCGCGGGGGGTCAATTTACGTTGCGGCCTCTGCGCGCGACGAACTTCGCATGACACTGGCAAGCGAAGGCCTGCCGGCAAACGGCGGACGCGGATATGAGCTGCTCGATTCGCTCAGCGGCTTCGGAACAACATCACAGATGTTTGACGCCGCCTATTGGCGCGCAAAAGAAGGGGAATTGGCCCGTACGATTGTGGCCAGCCCGCATGTGACCCAGGCAAGGGTGCATATTGCCAATACGGGCTCGAACCCGTTCCAGCGCACGGCCGAACCGACTGCCTCTGTGTCGGTTGTCCCGATGGGCTCGCCCATCACGCCGGCCCAGGCCAATGCGATTCGGTTCCTGATTTCCTCTGCCGTGACAGGTCTCGCGGTGGAGAATGTTGCGGTGATCGATGCCAATGGCGCCCTGATCGGCTCGCCCGAGGCCGCCGCAGCTGTTGGCGCGGGTACGGATGATCGCTCGCAGTCGATTCGCGAACGGGTCATGCGCCTGGTCGAAGCGCGCGTTGGTCATGGTAATGCTGTGGTCGAAGTCAGCGTCGAAACGGTAACAGATACCGAATCCATCCGGGAAAAGCGCATTGATCCCGAAAGCCGTGTCGCAATCAGCACCGACGTGGAAGAACGCGCGGATTCGTCTCAGAACCAATCGGGCGAAGTGACGGTTGCGTCAAATATCCCGGACGGAGACGGGGCCTCTGGCGACGGGTCGAAAGCCAGCACCAGTGCCACGCGTGAACGGGTCAACTATGAAATCTCTGAGACAGAAAAAGAGATTCTGCGTGGACCGGGTGCGATTAAACGACTGACCGTTGCTGTATTGCTGAATGGCGTCCAGACAACCACGGCAACCGGCGAAACAGTGATGGAACCCCGCCCGGAAGAAGAGCTTGGCGCGCTGCGCGAGCTGATCTCTGCCGCGGTTGGCTTCAGCGAGGAGCGCGGGGATGTCATCACGCTGAAATCGATGGAAATGCCTACGGTAGAGCCGCAAGGCACCGTTGTCAGCGCCTCCATCTTTGACAACATCTATCTGGATGCAATGTCGCTTATCCAGATGGCTGCCTTGGCACTGGTGACGCTGATCCTTGGTCTCTTTGTCATTCGTCCGATCCTGTCGAACCAGGCCAGCGTTCCGGCCCTTGGGGCACCGACAGGCGACGCCATGGACGAATTGCCGGCACTCGGCGGAGGCGGTTTCATGTCCAATCCGAACCTCGGCGCCGATCTCGCGCTGGATGGTGAGATCGAGAACAACGAAACCGGCCAGTTCGAACCCATGGGTGGCATGGGCATGGGCAGCGGCATGGGCATGGGTGACATGAGCGGATTGGGCGATATGGGTGGCCTGCCTGCCCTTGGCGGTGGCAGCGACAACCCCGTTGATCGCCTGCGCTCGATGATTGGCGAACGCCAGGAGGAAACTGTTCAGATTCTGCGCGGCTGGCTGGAAGAAAATGAGGAGAGAGCCTGATGACCATTGCCCATCTTCTTGAAGATTTTGCCATGGATACACCGGCGGTGCCGGTTGTCGAAGTCAACGAGGAATTGTTGGAAGAACAGCGTCTGGAATCCTACGAAAAGGGCTACAGCGCCGGTTGGGATGATGCGGTGACAGCGAAGGACAAGGAGAGCAAGCATGTCTCCTCGGAATTGGCCAGTTCGCTCGAAGATCTCAGCTTCACCTTCCACGAGGCGCAGACGCAACTGCTCGAATCGCTGGATCCGATGTTCAAGGTTCTGACGAGCGCTGTCCTGCCCGACGCAATGGCTGCGAGCTTTGGACATCACATAGTTGATCAGCTCACCGACATGGCCAAGAGCCAGGCGGATCAAGCGATCAATATTGTCGTCTCCCCCGGCGAGGGGGCGACGGTGCGTGCGCTTCTGACCAAGAGTTTCGCTGTACCGGTTCAGGTGCGCGAGGATGTCATCCTGAGCCCGGGTCAAGCCTATCTTAAGGTCGGCGGCATTGAGCGGGAAATCAACAGCTCGGCCCTGATCGACTCTATCCAGGATTCGATCGAGGCCTTCTCCTTTCACATAACAGAGGACAGCAAATATGGATAAGTCTGCTGAAATGAACCGGAAATCTGGCGATGCAGGCAATCCGTTTGTGTCGGTACCCGTTGAGGTCGTCGTATCGGTCGGCAAGGCCAGGCCGTTGATCCGTGATCTTGTCAACCTGGGCGAGAACGCGATTCTGACGCTCGACAAACGGGTGGAGGATCCCGTGGATCTCTATGTCGGCGACCGCCTGGTCGCCAGAGGCCAATTGGAAGAGCTGGAAGGCGAGCAAGCAGGTCAACTGGCTGTGCGCCTGACGGAAATCGCGGATTTGCAAAGCGGCCTGGGATGACACGCACTGCCCTTTTTGCCGTCGCGCTGGCGGCTATGCTGGCCCTCGGTCTGCCGGACCCTGCAAGCGCGCAGGATCTCAGCCTGTCATTGGGCGATGGTCAATCAATCTCCGCCCGTTCGATCCAGCTGATCCTGCTGATCACCGTCCTCAGCCTCGCGCCGGGGCTGCTGATCATGATCACATGCTTTCCGTTTCTTGTGACGGTCTTGTCGATCCTGCGGCAGGCCATCGGTTTGCAGCAGGCGCCGCCGAATATGTTGATGATCAGCCTCGCGCTGTTTCTCACCTATTTCGTCATGGAGCCTGTCTTTACCGAGGCCTGGACCACCGGGATCAATCCGCTGATCGAGGAACGGCTGGATGTTGAAACCGCGCTTGAACGTGCTTTGCAGCCGTTCCGTGTCTTCATGGCGGCGCGCCTTGATCCCGATACATTCTACGCGATAGCGGATCTACGCCCGGCCACTGCGGGTATTGACCCAACCGCCGATGCGCCGCTGTCAACCTTGGTGTCCAGCTTCATGCTGTCAGAAATCGCCCGCGCGTTTCAGGTCGGCTTTCTTGTCTTTCTGCCATTTCTCGTGATCGACCTGGTGGTCGCGGCGGTTCTGATGTCGATGGGTATGATGATGGTCCCACCGGCCGTTGTGTCCATGCCGTTCAAACTCGCGTTCTTTGTCGTTGCCGACGGCTGGAGCCTTATCGCGAGTGCTTTGGTGCGCAGCTACTTCCCGTAGTTGGATATCGCCTTCCTAATCCTCCGGTCGCCATTGCGGCCGGGGTTTTTCTGTGCCATCACCCTGAGCGCTGCCATATACTGCGGTCGCCCTCATCCTTCAGCACATCCTTGAGGGTTGATGACCGGGCTTTCCTCTCCCTCTCCCTCAGATTTAGTGATCTGGACCTCGGGCCCCGCTGATGTAACGCGCGGAGAGCGAGCCGTGCTGTCATCTCGGGCAATGTGCTGAAATGTCCAGGACCGCATCTCCCAGACCTCCAGGTTGTGACAATCACGAAGGTAGAGTTCAGTGACAGCGCATCTGCAAATCGCGGATCCGCAACAGCTCCCTTACTACGAAGCACCCCCCGAAGCCACGTGGCTTCAGGGGGTGCTGGTCTTGTCTATCTTGGGGCCTCGCTGCTACCGAACTACAAATTCGGCATGCAGGGCACCGGCCGCCTTCAGGCTCTTGAGGATATCGATCATGTCCCGCGGCGATACGCCCAGGGCGTTTAGCCCGGCGACCACTTCGGACAAGGAGGTTGTTTCCGGAACTTCCGCCAGCTGTATGCCCTCCTCCTCTTCAATGGCGGCACCGGTGCGTGGGACGACAACCGTTTCGCCATCTGCAAATGGATTGGGCTGAACCACGAGGGGTGTTTCCTCGATCCGCAGGGTCAGATTGCCTTGCGCAACCGCGACACGTGAAATACGGACATCGCTGCCCATTACAATGGTGCCGGAGCGTTGATCCACAACCACACGCGCCTTGCGCTGCGGTTCGACCAGGATATTCTCGATCCGACCAACTGCATGGGCCGTTGACCGGCTATTGGTGCGCTGCACGTCAATTTCCACGGTCCCGGAATCCCGCATCAGAGCGACGTTTCGACCAAATTCCGCATTGATCGCCCGCTCGATACGGCCAGCGGTGGTGAAATCTGGCTCCCGCAGGGCAAGGCGCATGGACGTCAGTGACGAGAGATCAAAGTCGATCTCGCGCTCGACCCTGGCCCCCGATGGAATAACACCGGCGGTCGGCACCCCCTGGGTGACAGAGGCACCTTCACCCTCCGCGACCGCGCCACCAGCCAGAATGGTCCCTTGGGCAACGGCATAGATCTGACCATCGGCGGCATTCAGCGGCGTCATGACCAGCGTCCCGCCCAGTAGGCTTTTCGAATCGCCAATTGCGGACACCGTCACATCGACGGTGCCGCCAACACGGGCAAAAGGCGGCAAAGTCGCGGTGACAAACACCGCCGCAACATTCTTCGGCCGAAACTGCTCACCGGTGACATTGACGCCCAGCCTTTCGAGAATGTTCGACATGATCTCTTCGGTAAACGGTGAGTTGCGCAGACCGTCGCCGGTCCCGTTCAGACCAACCACAAGACCGTAGCCGACCAGATCATTGCCACGAACGCCGTCAAACTCGACCAGGTCCTTCAGCCGGATGGCATTGGCCTGTGCCATCGCAGGCAACATCAGCACCGTCAGCAGAAGTCGAATGAGCTGCATCATGACAGGAACCTCATCAGAGACAGCTGTGATGTTCGCGCGGTGACAGTAAACAGGCTTTCCAGTTGGAACTGCGCCTCGTCGAGACGGGTTGCTGTCTCATATGGGTCGGCTTGGACGAGTTCATTGAACACCAGGCTCAGGCTGGTCTGCGCCGCGCCATTGCGTGTTGCCGTCTGCTCGATGCGCCCTTCAACAAAACCAAGATCCGATTGCATCTGCGTCAGTTGAACCTGGCTTTCACGCAGCTCTACCCCGGTGCTACGCAACAGTTCGAATTTCACGTCCGAGCTGAGGCTCAGGCCGGGTTCATTTACCAGTGTCGCAATCGCGAGGCTCTGCAATGTCTGTTTGAACGCAGCATCATTGGCCTTCAGAGAGACCGTGACCTCTTCGTTGGGCCCGATTCTCACCGGGTCCATCAAATCCGAAGAGCCCTGGTACATCACTGCATCAAACCCCAGCGGATCGGCAAACCAGTCCTTGACGGCCTGGACAATATCCGGGGCGGTGCTCAGCAGGGATACCTCGGTCACTAGTGCGGACATCAAGGTGTTGAGATCGGCGAGAGGCTTGGCTTCGGTATCATTGCCGGCGAACAGGCTGCGGCCGGCCGCTTCTCCGTTCAGCGACCGGATGGCTTCCGTCAGGAACACCTCTGCCTGGTTGGA
This sequence comes from Phaeobacter sp. JH20_02, assembly GCF_048056915.1. Taxonomy (NCBI): domain Bacteria; kingdom Pseudomonadati; phylum Pseudomonadota; class Alphaproteobacteria; order Rhodobacterales; family Roseobacteraceae; genus Phaeobacter; species Phaeobacter sp. JH20_02. The sequence continues at coordinate 217,948 of NZ_JAYMVP010000009.1, forward strand.
CAATTGCTTCGACGTTTCGTCATTCGGCGAGGTGGTGACGGAGAAGATGTCACCGGTCAGCGTGATGACGTTATCGGAGATCAGCTCAATATTGTTCTGCATCGAGGATGCGAACAGCGCGGCCTCGGTATTTGCCACCTGAAAGGACTTGAGCCGGTCAAGGCTTCGTTCGACGTCGGACAGATAGGTGAGATCGCCACCTAGTTTCTGTGTCAGCTGCGAGGTTTTACCCGAACTCAATTCCTGCGTCAGGGTCGAGATGTCGTTCTTCAGACCCACCGACCGATTGCGCAGGAACAGATGCTGAGCCATGTCCCCATATGAGTTCATAATCATTCGTTAAATCCTCAGAAGCGTTTCCATCAGCTCATCAACGACGGAGATCATTCTGGCGTTGGCCTGATAGACTTTTTCAATCACGATAAGGTTTTGCAGTTCAGCATCACTGTCGACGCCCTGCGCCAATTCGCGCTGATACATTTCGGTATAGGTTGCCGCCGCGAAGGCGACATTCTGTTCTGCGGAATTTTCACTCTGTGCAAAACGCGACAGCAGATTCGCGCTCAGCGTGCTGGCATCCAGATTTGCGGTGCCGAGGCCGACGGACGATACCAAGCGCTTGGCGTCGAGCGCATCGGCATATCCGCGCAGAAGCGTTGCATCGCCGGCATTCCCGGGCGCCGCTGCATTGAGACCATCCCGCAACCGCCAGGTTTCAGCCTGTTCCTGCATCGCGATCTTGTCGTTCAATTCAATACGGTTGGCGATGCCAACAGTATTGGCAGGGTCAAAGAACGCACCTTGATCGGTGAAAATCCCGGGATCGGTGGCGCCCAAAGTCGGATCCAAGGTTGGATCCTGGAAGCGTTCGACGAGATCTTTTGCCATCGCATCGAGATCTTCCTGAGCTTCCACGGTCAGAACGTCGCGCACCTCGAAATGGGCCGCCAGAGTCCCGCCGCGAATTGGCCCGCCGGGGCCGGTTGCAACGTCGATACCGTTGATTTGCAGACCGGAGAGCAACCCGTTGCCGAGGGTCATGTAAGGCAGGGTATCGGCCTTGCCATCGAAACTCAGCTCAGCGGCCTGACCATCCAGAAGCACGGCGCCGCCTTCTGAGAACAGGGCGACCTGCCCACGGTCACGGTTCACAACCTTGACCGGGATAATCTGGTTCACCTCGTCGATCAACAGATCACGCTGATCGAGAAGCGATGCGGAATCGGATCCGGTGGACTGACTGACTGCAATTTTTGCGTTCAGTCTTTGCAGCTTTTCCAGCGATTGATTGACGGTATCAACTTGCACGTCGATGGCCCTGTCGGCGGCTGTGCGCCGATTGCGCAGCCCTTCGGCCGCATCGGAAATCGACCGCACCAATTCTTCAGCCTGGATCGCAAGATCGTTCAAGCGCGGCCCTGAATCCGGACGGGAAATCACCTCGATCAGACCAGAGTCAAAGTCGGTCAGCCGCTGTGTGATGGAATAGGGGTCGTCGGCGCTGCCCACCAGCTCGGTCATACGACCAAAGAAGGCGGATTTCACCTCGGCAACGCCGACCTCTGAATTGGCGGATCGCACGCTGGACTGCAACGCCGGATCGTTGATCCGCTGGACGTTGCCGACCTTCACCCCGCTGAAACCGTCGCCGGCGCTGGTGAGCGCCAGACTCCGGCGCGAATATCCTGGTGTCAGGACATTCGACAGGTTTTCGGAAACAACCGAGGTTGAGCGGCCAGCCGCCGTCAGCCCGGTCATTGCGGAATTGAGAGCACTTGTAATGGACATGGATCATCCAGCCTTTGCGCGAATGTGGATCAAAGGAGAAGGCGCTTATCAGCGCTTGATGTTGGTGGTTTCCTGCAACATCTCATCCACGGTCTGAATGACCTTTGCGTTCGACGAATAGGCGCGCTGGGTCTGGATCATGTTGGTCAGTTCCCCCGCAACATCGGTTGCGGACTCTTCACGCGCATAGCCCAGGATATCGCCTGTCGGACCCTCACCTGCATTCCACAGGAAATAGGAGCCGCTTTCGCTGGATGGCATATAGGTCTGGCGATCCATTGCGATCATACCGTTGGGATTGGGCAGATCGACAAGAGGCACCTGATAGACCACTCGGCTGACGCCGGTGTCATAATTGGCATGCACATATCCGGCTTCGTCGATTTCCACGCCGGTGAAGTTACCGACCGGGGCGCCGTCCTTTGAAATGGAGGCGGGTGCGAAGGTATCCGACAATTGGGTAAGCCCGTTGTCATCCCCCAAGGTGCCGATATTGATCTCCATCGGGCCGCCTGCAACAGACACGATGATCGAGCCGGTTGCCGGGTCATAGGCCCCACCTGTCGTTGCCGTGACAGCATTGAGAGCGCCGCCGGAGGTCCGGTTGTCATCAAAGGTCAGCGTATATTCACCAATCGCAGTGGCGCCGGTGGCCGTATCGGTAATGATCATCGTCCACTCGTTCGACTCGCCTGTTGCGGGAACGGTGGGAACAAATTCGATCTGCAGACTCTCCGACTTGCCGAGGTTGTCATAATACTCGATCGACAGGTTTTCGCTGGTACCGGCCGACGTGGATTCGGTTGCGGTCGCAGGCAGGTTGACACCCAGAGACATCTCGGTTGTCGGCTCACCAGACAGTTTGTTTACATTGAAACGAACCGGCTCCAGCGCATCGGAGGTATCGCGCGGGTAGGGTGGGATTGTACCATCGGACTGTGCGGGCCAGCCCATCAGGACGAGGCCGGATTCAGTGGCCAGCAGGCCATCGGCGTTGGTCCGGAACGATGCAGTGGTGGTCAGCATCATCTGCGGATTCGCAGCGCCTGTCTCGACCTCGTTCATGGATGTCACCGGCAGCATACCGCGGCCTCGGACCGCGAGGTCAGTCGCATTGCTGGTCGACACCAGCGGGCCCCGCTCATCAATCAGGCGGACGTTGGTTGTCCGCACGCCCCCGGCAGAATAGGTGCCGCCAGACGAGCTCATGACCATCGAGTGGAAATCGGTCTGGACCCGCTTGTAGCCGGCGGTTGAGGAGTTTGCGATGTTGTCGGAAATGGAGGCCAGTCGGCTGGCATTCGCGGTAAGCCCGGCAACACCGGCATTAAGCGAGGAAGAAATCGTCATGGATACGCCTTTCTGCTGCATCGAATCTTTCTTGATGCAACAGCTAGCCGATTGCCCATTAACGGGCGGCTAACAGATAAAATTGTCTGATCTGTTCGCCGCCCGTTTTTGGGGATCCATGGGTTATTTGCGCAGAAGGATGATTTCGACCCGATTGTTTCGCGCTGCCATCGGATTGCTATCCGCCAGTTTGCGATCGGCATGTCCCGTCACCCGGTGCATCCGCTTGGACTTCGTTCCACCTGATTCGAGCATCACCCGGGTCGCGTCAGCCCGTGCATGGGACAGTTCCCAGACCGGATTATTGGCGACAACGACCGCATGTGATCTGATGTGGCCGCCGATTGCGATGTTGTTTTCAACAACGCCGGTGACGCGTGAAACCATCTTCACGATGTCGCGGAACAGGAGGGTCGGTTCGGCTGTACCATCTTTGAACAGCGGCGAATCCTCGGTGTCGAAGAGTTCGACTACAAGGCCTTCGTCGGTGACGCGGGTAATGATGTGCTGCGCCATCTCGATCGAGACCATGCTTTCGCCGCCACGCCCCTTCAGCTGCTCTTCCAGGGCTCGGAACTGCTCATCGGCAGCCTCGCGGTCCTTGTCCTGTTCGACGCCGGAGTCACCCTTGGCCTGCTGGGCGTCTGCGGGGTTCACATCGGTCGCACCGGTACCGTTCTGGGGCTGGATTTCCTCGGTGAACATGCTGTCCCCGCTGAACGCCCCGTTGCCGCCGCCGGAGACCCGACTCAGCGGAATGGATGGCGAGAAATAATCCGCCAACCCTTTGCGTTGTTTCTCAGTCGTTGCATTGAGCAGCCACATCAACATGAAGAACGCCATCATAGCCGTCACGAAGTCCGCATAGGCGACCTTCCAGGCTCCACCGTGGTGACCATGGGCACCACCTGACTTTTTCTTCTTGATGATAATGGGCGCCACATTTCCTTGTGCGCTCATAATCCACCACCTATTTTCACCCACTACCGGGATATCAGGCGGTGTCTTAAGTGAGGCTTAACAGATAAATTTGCCGGCAGTTATGGCCGCCAAAGTCCCTGTTTTACCCGTAATTCGGACGGATTCTGTGCCCATTTCGTGAAATGGGCACCGCCACCAGATGCCATATTGGCGGCGGTGCAGTGCATCAGGCCTCTAGCAGAATCGCGTCGTAAGAGTCGCGGAGCTTGTTTTTCAGCACCTTTCCGGTGCCACCTAGCGGCAGCGTATCGACAAAGATGACACGGTCAGGGATCTGCCAGCTTGCTACCTTGCCCTGGTAATACTCGCGCAGATCGTCCTCGGTCACGTCGGGGGAGCGTTTTACAGCGATCACCACCGGACGTTCGTCCCATTTGGGGTGTCTGGCTGCGATTGCCGCTGCCTGAGCGATACCGGGGTGGGACATCGCGATATCCTCCAGCTCGACGGTCGAGATCCACTCACCGCCAGACTTGATGATGTCCTTGGAGCGATCACGAATGATCATATAGCCATCGGCATCAATTGTGGCGACGTCACCGGTATCGAACCATCCATCTGCCGTCAGCGCTGTATCCTCGGCGCGGAAATAGCTGTCGATCACCCAATGACCGCAGATCTGCAAATTGCCCTGTGTCTGTCCGTCATGAGGCAGAACAGCGCCGCTGTCGTCTACGATGCGCAGATCGACACCATACATGGGGCGGCCCTGTCCTTCGCGCAGCTTCGCCTGCTGCTCGGCGTCCAGCTCATTGTGTTTCTGAAGCAGCTGGTTCAGCGTCCCGATTGGGCTTGTTTCCGTCATGCCCCAGGCATGCACCAGATCAACGCCGTATTTGTCACGAAATGTGGGGATCATGACCGTTGGCAGGGCAGAGCCGCCGACAATGGTGCGTTCCAGGCTCTCGGCGGTGCATCCGGTCTCCTCCAGCCCTTTCAGCAAACCCATCCAGATTGTGGGAACACCCAGCGCCACGGTGACCTTTTCCGCATCAATCAGCTTGGCCAGGCTCGCCCCATCCAGATGCGGCCCGGGCAGTACCAGCTTTGCCCCAACCGCCGCGGTCATGTAGGGCGTCCCCCAGGCATTCACGTGGAACATCGGAACAACTGCCAGAACGGTGTCCCGCGCCCGCAGGGCGATACCGTCGGGCTGGTTGCCGCCAAGCGTATGCAGAACGCTGGTGCGATGGGTGTATTCAACCCCCTTGGGATTGCCGGTCGTGCCGGAGGTGTAACACAGGCTCGATGGCAGGTTTTCATCCAGATCAGGCCAGGAATACGGGGTTGTTTCCATGTCCAGGAGCGCATCGTAGAACAGCACGTCTTCGATCTGGGCTGCGATCTCGGCGTCCGGCGGCCCCATCACCACGATATTCTGCACGGTGGTCAGATGCGCGCGCAGCTGTGCCACAGCCGGAACAAAGGTGGTGTCGATGAACAGGACCTGATCCTCTGCGTGGTTTATGATGTAGATCAGCTGCTCCGGTGTCAGTCGCGGGTTGATCGTGTGGCAGACAAACCCACCCCCGGAGACGCCGAAATAGATTTCGAGGTGGCGACGATTGTTCCAGGCGATGGTGCCGCAACGGGCGCCCTGCGCGATGCCCAGCCGCCCCAGGGCGGCCGCCAGCTTGCGAGCGTTGGCGTCGATGTCTCCCCAGGTGACATGCACGGTTTCGCCCGAAGTCTCGACAGATGTGACCGTGGTCCCGCTATGGAACCGCCCTGCATGTTCTATCAGTGAGCCTATGGTCAGCTGTTTGTGCATCATCTTGCCAAGCATCTTCGTCTTCTCCGAATTGAAATGTCAGGCGCGGGCCAGGGCACCGCGTATAATATCTGCCGCTTTCTCCGCGATCATGATGGTTGGCGCATTGGTGTTGCCGCCAATCAGGCGCGGCATGATCGACGCATCAACCACCCGCAGCCCCTCCAAACCATGGACCCGGAGCGCGGGATCCACCACCGCAAGCGGGTCGGTTCCCATTTTGCAGGTGCCAACCGGATGATAAATCGTATCTGCCCGCGCGCGTATGTGCTGTTCCAATGCGGCGTCATCGACTTCGCCGTCGATAAACAGCTCCTTGTGAATATAGCCCGCCAGCGGTTCTGCCGCCATGATTTGCCGGGTTTTGCGCACCCCCCTGATAAGCACGGCCAGATCATCGGGATCAGCGAGAAATTGCGGATCAATCCGTGGCGGTGATGTGGGGTCGGCACTGGTCAGGCCGACCGTGCCGCGCGATTTTGGCCTCAGCACGCAGATATGGCAGCTGAACCCATGCCCCATGTGCAGCTTCCGGGCGTGATCATCCACGATGGAAATCACAAAATGCAGCTGCACATCGGCACGCTCTTGGGATGGGTCCGTTTTCAGGAATGCGGCCCCTTCCGCAAAGGGAGTCGCAATCATACCACGCCCGGTTTTCCGCCAGTTCCATATGTGGCGCAACAGTGAGATACTGCCGGGCAGGGAAATGCCGAAATTGTCGCGATCCTTGGATTTATAAGCCAGTGTAAAGTCCAGATGATCCTGCAGATTCTGCCCCACCCCGGGCAGCTCATGGACCATGTCGATCCCGTGCGGGCGGATATCCTCGGGTCGACCAACGCCGGAGAGTTGCAGCAGCTGCGGCGAGTTGAACGCTCCACCGCAGAGCACCACCTCGCGGCGGGCGCGGACACTATGCTCAGTGCCGCTCAGGAGGTAGCTGACGCCAACCGCACGTTTGCCGTCGAATATGATCCGGGATGCCTGCGCCCGCGTGATCACCTTTAGATTCGCGCGGTCCATCACCGGGTGTAGATAGGCCGCCGCCGCCGAGCAGCGCTCCCCATTGCGGTCAGCTCTGTGGAATTGCGTCACCTGATAAAGGCCGATGCCCTCGTTGTCGCCTGTGTTGAAATCCTCGCGGTGTCGGATCTGCAGGGATTGGCCAGCCTTGATAAAAGCATCGGTGATCGGGCGGGGCGATTTCTGGTTGCTGACCTGCAAGGGGCCGGCTGCACCATGCAGATCATCGCCGCCGCGTTCGTTGTTTTCGGCTTTTCGGAAATAGGGCAGCACCGAGTTCCAATCCCAACCGGGACATCCCAATGCGGCCCACTCATCGTAATCGCTGGAGTGGCCGCGAATATAAAGCATAGCATTGATCGCACTGGAGCCGCCCAGGCCTTTACCGCGCGGCTGATATCCGCGTCGCCCGTTCAACCCCGGTTGCGGCACGGTTTCATAGGCCCAATTGTTGATTTTGGGGCGTCCCGGTAGCATCGCGACCACAGCGGCAGGAGCGCGAACCAGAAGCCCGTCACCGCGCCCGCCGGCTTCCAGCAGGCAGACCGTGACGGTTGGATCTTCGCTTAGTCGGGCAGCCAGCGTCGATCCCGCAGAGCCTCCGCCGACGATCACATAATCCGCCTCCATCACGCTCTCCCCCATGTCCAGCACGAACAGCTCTCCCCAGCTGCCAGAGGATGAGCGCTGTTTTTACGGGGGCTGTCTACTCTGACGGTACGTCATCGCGCAGGCGCAATAACACGCCAAAGGCGTGATCAAGCATCGAGAAAAAT